>DAOUMD010000138.1:0-29032 GCA_034412795.1 Anaerolineae bacterium | reverse complement strand
CCCCACACCCCCCGCCCCACACCCCAAGCTCCACGTTTCACAATTCACGTTTTACGTTTTACGTTTTACGTTTCACGTTTCACGTTTTACTTACTACCCATCATCATCTTACCTCTCTTTCTCTACCTATACGTCCCCCTACGCGCTGAGCGACTGTTGGCTCGTGGAGGAACACTGACCGGCCTCACAGTTCCCGTCGCCGTGGCCCGGGGATTGGTGTCCGATTTTTACCATTCTGGGTTGGGAGGATTGGTTAGATATTTCACGGCGGCTGATTTCACCGGCGGCGTGGTGACCAATTGGGGACAGGTGCCACACCAACTGATCGCCACCTACTGGCCGCTAGTACGAGATGATTTTACCTCGTGGGGCACAGCTTTGGGAATCGTGGGAGCGATCTATTTTGCTGTCTGGCGGCCACGCCGTTTCTGGCCCCTTTTGCTGGTGGTCGCGACGCTCATTCCCTTCGTGCTGACTTATGGTCAAGGTGAGCAATCAGCCTTTCTGCTACCATCGAGCCTGATATGGGCCATCTTCTGCGGGGCGGCGGTCGCGGGCGGGCTGCGATTCATATCAGGGATCAGGCATCAGGCATCAGGCATCAAGAATCAGGCTGTTTACTCCATGTTCTCCGCTTTCCTGACGCTGGTGCTGGTTGGGATCGTGGTCTGGCTGCCTGTGCAGCAGGCACGGAGCAACGTAGATTGGCTGACTGACAAATGGGATACGTCAGCCTACCAATACTGGGCCGATGTACTGGCACATCCAATGGAGTCAGGCGCTGGGGTGTTGGCTCACTGGGGTGACCTGACGTCGTTCTGGTATATGCAGCACGTTGAGGGAAGTCGTCCTGACCTGTACGGACTGTATCCCCCCAGCGAAGAGGTGGTTTTGGAATGGCTGGGAGCGGGACACCCTCTATACATTGCCGGCCCGCTGCAAGGTTGGGCAGACGGTGTTGAAACTCGCTACCAACTGCTGCCGTGGGGGCGGATGGTGCGGCTCGCCCCGCGCGATGCCGATCCGCTGGCGTTATTACCCAATCTGCCGGAAGCACCCGACGATTCCGTTTTCGATGACCGGGTTCGATTGCTGAAAATGGGCGCTCAGGATCGAGCGCCATCGGGCGGAATCTTACCTGTGTCCCTGGTCTGGCAGACGACCGCCCAACTGCCCGTCGATACCCACGTCTCGTTACGGCTGGTGGAAGCCGATGGGACCATCGCCGCCCAAACCGACGACGCATTGGTCAGTGGCTGGCTACCCGCCGATTCGTTGTCCCCGGGACAAGTACTGCTCAGCCATCATCGTTTCAAATTGCCAGCCGGCCTGCTGCCAGGCGAGTACCGTCTGCAGCTAGCTCCCTTCCAGCCACACGCCGGAGGCTGGCCTCTTAGCGATGGCCACCTCACTCAGGATCTGGGTCCGGTAAAGGTGACTCCGGCCTATCCGTCGGGGCCTCTGGACCCGTGGGCCGAATACAAGCCGCTGCGCGGTATCGATTTCGGAAGAGAAATCGGGCTGGTGGGTTACGATTACAGTGTGACCCGAGCCGGGCAAGGCAAGGGCTTTGCAGCAGAGTTCTTGTGGCAGGCGAAGCATCCCCCCAGCGCGGACTACACGTTGGTGGTAGAGTTGGTGGATGAGCAGGGCAAGGTGTGGCGCGATTGGCGCCACGTCCCAACCGACGGGCGAGCACCGACCAGCACCTGGGCCGACGGCCAATTGGTGCGCGATCAGGTAGCCCTGGTACTGCCTGCCGACGCGCCGCCCGGCGAAGACACTCTGCGTGTGCGCCTGGCGTGGGAGCGAAGTGATGGTACACGTCTGCCGGCCCGGCGTGGTCCCCTGCCCGCGGTCGATAGCATCACGTTGCCCGGCGTGCGAGTCGTGGAAAAGGAAAACCGCCTATTTGAGCCACCGCCTATGGCGTATGCTACCAACGCCAATTTTGACGACAAGGTCCAACTGCTGGGCTATGACCTGGCGACGCCCCGCCTGTCCCCCGGTGATACGCTGCCTCTCACCCTACTCTGGGGTAGCCTGACCTCAGACATGCGCGAATCGTACACCGTCTTTGTGCACCTGGTCGGCCCGGACGGGGTTATCCACGGCCAGTGGGACAAGGAACCCGGAGAGCGAAGCAAACAGCCCACCACCGGCTGGGTGGCTGGCGAAGTAGTGATGGACCCCATCTCGGTACCCCTGGCCAGCGACGCACCACCAGGGACCTACCGGGTACTGGTTGGGCTCTACCTGGCCCCCGACGGCCCGCGCCTGCCATTACGTGACGAGTCGGGTAACGTCATCGGTGACGCGCTGGAATTGACGCGGCTGAAGGTAGGCGAGTGAGTAAGTCCCCGGCTTGACCCTCTAATTCTTTTCTAACTATTCTCCGACCAGGTTCATATATTTATGTGTTACCATTCCTACAACTAGCCGACTGGGCCTCTTCTCCTCGGGTATTGAGTCCATCAGAAAAGGGAGAAAGAAGATGGACCGCTGCAAGCTCTTTAACTTGGCTCTGATAATTAGCTGTTCGTTAGTCCTGGTGGCAGCTCTAATCACCCTGTCTCAGGCCGCACCAGCCACGGCAGCCACGTGGGTGACTACCCTGTACGAAACTGAATCTTCCCTTGACCTGGAGAGTATCTCCCCAATGTCAAGCGGGCCGGGATTGGCCCTACCCCCCTCCCTGCCTCGTAAAGGACCTTTGCTGCAGGAAAGCCCCGTTCTCACAATTACCAAAAGCGCTGATCCCAATCCAGTTAATGCCGGTCAAGTACTCACCTATACCATTGTGGTCGTCAACAGTGATGATGCTAATGCCACAGGAGTTGTGATCACCGACGTGCTGGACAGCGAAGTGCGCTTTGCCGGGGCCAGCAATGGTGGCTCCCACAGCTCAGGAGTCGTGACCTGGGACGTGACCGAGATCGAAATCGGACAGACGATTAGCTGTACCCTGTGGGTCACCGTCACCGATGTTGCAAGCGGCACTATCCTCAGCAACACTGCCTGGGTCACCCCTACTGACGGGATAAACAACAGTGATACCATTACCACCACAGTCACCACGGCTGCTGATCTCCAAATTGCGAAAAGCGCCTCGGTTGACCCGGCGGTAGCTGGTACATCGTTTACGTATGCCATTACAGTCACCAACAACGGCCCTTCGGTTGCCTCCGGCGTAACAGTTACAGACGCCTTGCCCTTGGGGTTGACCTTCGACACTGCCGGTTCAAGCCCTGAATGCTCGGCCTTGGACCAGAACGTCACTTGTGACATCAGAGACCTGTTGGCCGGCGATGAGGTCATACTCACCATAGCGGTGTCGGCGGACGCGGCGCTGGCGGATGGAGCGACCCTGACGAATACGGCCAGTGTCTCAGGTAATGAGAGCGACCCAATCACAGACAACGACTCGGCCCAAGAAGAAACGACCGTCAACCGGCAGACCGACCTCCAGGTCACAAAAAGCGCCTCGGCTGACCCGGTAGTGGCTGGTACGTCGTTTGCGTATACCATTACAGTCACCAACAACGGCCCTTCGGTTGCCTCCGGCGTAACAGTTACAGACGCCTTGCCCTTGGGGTTGACCTTCGACACTACCGGTTCAAGCCCTGAATGCTCGGCCCTGGACCAGAACGTCACTTGTGACATCGGAAACCTGTTGGCCAGCGATGAGGTTATACTCACCATAGCGGTGTCGGCGGATGCGGCGCTGGCGGATGGAGCGACCCTGACGAATACGGCCAGTGTCTCAGGTAATGAGAGCGACCCAATCGCAGACAACGACTCGGCCCAAGAGGGAACGACCGTCAACCGGCAAGCCGACCTCCAAATTGCGAAAAGCGCCTCGGTTGACCCGGTAGTGGCTGGTACGTCGTTTGCGTATACCATTACAGTCACCAACAACGGCCATTCGCTTGCCTCCGGGGTAACAGTTACAGACGCCTTGCCCTTGGGGTTGACCTTCAACGCTGCCGGCTCCAGCCCCGAATGCTCGGCCTTGGGCCAGAACGTTACCTGCACGCTTGGTGCCCTGTCTGTCAACGGCCAAATGATGCTTGCCATTGCTGTGACGGTGGATACCTCTCTGGAAGACGGGGTGGTGCTGAGTAACACCGCAAGCGCCTCCGGTCACGAGTCCGACCCTAACGAGAGCGACAACTCAGCCACCGAAGAAACCCTGGTTGAGAGAAATAAAATCTTCTTGCCCATCCTCCTCAAGCCACAGCCTACTGAGCTATCTGTTTTCAACGACAACACCGGTGATAATATAACCTTTGTAGTCCTCGGCACGCCAGTGAGCTGCGTGGTGCCGAATAATACCACGCAGTTTTGTGGCACCCTCGCACCTGGAACATATCAAATCCGTGTGACCAGTACTTGTGGTGAAGGCTTGTTCACGAAAACCTATGGCAGCGGACCTGTAACGACAAGGGTCTTCTGCAGGTAAAGCGATTATGAGTAGAGACGTAGCGTCCGCAGATCCTTTCTTCACGGGCGGTGCATTACCCCCTGATTCACTTTCTTATGTTCAGCGAACAGCAGACGATGAATTGTTCGACTCAGTCTTGGCCGGGAAGATCTGTTGTGTCTTTGCTCCGCATCATATGGGCAAGTCGAGCCTGATGTTCCGAACTGCCAGAAGATTGGAGCAGCGTGGGTTCAGGACAATCACGGCTGACTTAGCCACATTGAGTGCAGATTCAAGCGTTGTGCAGTCATTTCAGTATTTGACCATGCGCTTGAAGTATCAGCTAAAGCTGTCAGTAGATCCGGTCACCTGGTGGTGGGTAGCACAAGCTTATTCTGACCCAACTCAAGGCATTGTTAACTTCCTGCGTGATGAAGTACTGAACAAGTCTGAGGGGCCAGTCGCCATCTTCCTGGATGGGATAGACACCACGCTCAACTCGGATATTCTTGATAGTCTCCTGACCGCCATCCGATTTCTGTACCAGGCCCGCGAAACCGACCCCGTCTGGCATCGGCTGACTCTCGTCCTCCTCGGCTCGGCCATCCGCGATGACTTAATCAGAAACCACGGCCACTTCCCCTTTAGAGACTGTCATAACATTGACCTGCACGAATTCAGCCGCGAAGAGGCCCAGGTACTTCAACATGGTCTGCCGGCCGCCTGTCTGGATGATGCAGGGACAGTGTTTTCTCATATCTTTTACTGGAGCAATGGTCATCCCTATCTGACCCAGAAGTTATGCATGGCAGTAGCTAATGCGCAGGACGTAGATTGCACGGATGAATGGGTCGACAGGTTGGTGAAAAGGGTGTTCCTTTCACCAGAGGCGGGTATAGAATCTAACCTCCAATTTGTGAGAGATAGCATCAGGACGAGTACAAGACGTAAACAGTTGCTGTCTTGTTACCGTCGAGTGTACAAAGGGAAGAAGGTTCCGGAGGACGAGCGCTCATTTGCTCAGAATCGGCTGAAACTAATAGGTCTGGTACGCGGCGAAAGCGGCACCTTGAAGGTACGCAACGAGGTGTATCGGTCGGCATTCGACTCAGCGTGGATCAAGGCAAATATGCCGGTCAATTGGACACTCCGCGTTGCGGTCGTCGCGGCATTACTCATTATTCTACTGGTCGGCTTCGCCAGTTTCTCTTTTTCGCAGCAACAGTGGATAACCGAGGCACATACCCCAACCCCTACACCCTCACCTACCTCTGTGCCACCCACTCCCACCCCAACGGAGACATCTGTGCCCTCTACATCCACGCCTACTGCCGCGCCTACAGCTACCCCCACAGTCGAGCCCACCGCTACGCGCGAAGTGGGACGCGAAGTATTAACGCCTGAAGTGGCGCCTACAGCTACTCCCACAGTTGAGCCCACCGCTACGCGCGAAGTGGGGCGCGAGGTATTAACGCCTGAAGTGACGCCTGCAGCTACCGCCACAGTTGAGCCCACCGCTACCCCCACATCAAAACCCACCACCGTCCCTACCGCGACGTCTACTCCAATCCTCACTCCCACACCCCCAACTCCCACCGCTGCCCCCACTTCGGCTGCGCAACTTAGCCCCCCAGTACCCTCAGGCACATTTACACTGCTTGAACCTTCATCTCTGGACGACCCGACTTACGGGCCAACCGACTTTGTATGGGAATGGTCAGGCAGCATGCCGCCAGGTCTTGGATTTGAGGTACGCGTCTGGCGCGAGGGCGAACCCCAGGCCGGAGCGCACGATGCGCTGCTCGATAACCAAAGTGGCAACATTCAGAACATTGATGGGAAAAAATACCGTTTGAACACAAACATAGAAAGGGCAGCCGGAGTTAGGGGTCGCAGCGGTATTTATTCGTGGACAGTAGCCTTGGTACAAGTAAGCCCCAGCTATACCGACCTTGGGCAGCAGGCTAAGCCCGCCCAACTGCGTCTTGAGCTAAACGGCGCGGGTGACGACGAGGACACCGGCAGCGGTGGTGTGGGAATTGAGTAGCTATTGCCTCAGCAAACCGAATCTAACAGGTACCTCAGCCCGTGTGACAAAGCCTGCGAGCTGAGCCGTCCCTTATCAAATGCCCCGGCCGTGCCACGTGGGCTGCCGCGCGACATTTTCAGCAAGTCCTCATTCTTTCTTTTGCCATAGCCTCACCCACTTGCCAACCTGGAGTATCGTCGCTATAATCTGTTTATCTGTTCACAATATGCGGGAGAGAGTATCATCTCTCTCCTTTATTTGTGATGAAACCAGCTACTTGCCTCACCTATGCTGCTGATGCGCCAATTGCTGACTTGCTGACACCTGTCCTTCACCATCACGGACCGGACGGCACAGGCCCGCGCGGACCAGGACGAGCGTACAGTGCAGGTTTTTGCCGATTCGCTGATTCCCAGGTTTGCTCATGATACCAATTGCCGAGCCCTCCTTTGAGGGCAAAGAGCTGGAATACGTAACTGACTGCGTCCGCAGCGGTTGGGTATCGTCACTAGGCCAATACGTAAAACGCTTTGAGCAAGAGTTTGCTGCCTTCTGTGGCGTCCGCCATGGCGTGGCGACGCACAATGGGACGGTCGCCTTGCACCTGGCACTGGCTGCGCTGGGGATCGGGGCCGGCAACGAGGTGATCCTGCCCACCCTCACCTTCGTGGCGACGGCCAACGCCGTGACGTACGCTGGCGCGACGCCGATCCTTGTCGACTCCGAATCGCACACCTGGAACATTGCCCCGGAGGCGGTCGCGCGAGCCATCACGCCACGCACGCGGGCCATCATCGCCGTCCATCTCTACGGGCACCCGGCCGACATGGACTCCCTGAGGGCCCTGGCCGAGCAACACGACCTGGCGCTCATCGAGGACGCTGCCGAGGCTCATGGGGCGCGTTACAAGGGCCGCCGGGCAGGCTCGCTGAGCGACGTGGCCATCTTCAGCTTCTTTGGCAACAAGATCATCACCACCGGCGAAGGGGGGATGATCCTCACCGACGACTCCGCGTTGGCCGAGCGTTGCTTCTTCCTGGAGAACCAGGCGCGACACAAGGAGAATCCATACTGGCACCCCGAGATCGGCTATAATTATCGAATGACCAACCTCCAGGCTGCACTGGGTGTGGCCCAACTGGAGCGTATTGAAGATCTCATCGCCGTTCGGATCCGAAATGCCGCCCATTACGGGCGACGGCTGTCAGAAGTCCCTGGGCTCCGCCTCCCCCCTTGCGCCCAATGGGCAGAGAACGTCTATTGGATGTACACTGTACTTGTGGAAGAGGAATACGGACTGGATCGAGACACGCTGATGGATCGTCTACGCCAGCGCGGTATTGACACGCGACCTGCCTTTTATCCTGTTCATACCTTGCCTATGTATTATGTGGGCCAGCGCTTCCCGGTCGCCGAGGAGATAGGTCGTAAAGGTCTTAACCTACCTTCGGGAGCCACCCTGACACCTGAGCAGGTAGACCAGGTATGCGACGAACTGGCCGAGATGAGTCGGCCAGGGGGATAGAGCGTGCGCATCGTCATCCTCACTTACGAAAGCCTCTACGCCAACTATATGACTCACCACCTGATTCAAGCTCGGCCAGGCGAGGTAGTGGGCATCGTCCGCTCCGACTGCCTCGTCTATCGCAAATCGCTGCCAGGCGCATTGTGGTTTCTGCTACGTCGGACCGGCCTGCGCTTTGTGGGGCGAAAGGGGCTGGAGATGTTCCAGTCACGGGCGATGGCTATTTCCTTCCGGCTCCTGGGTCGGCCACTCAAAGTACCCTCTCTGCGCGAGATCAAAACACGTTACAGCATACCCGTCGTCGGCTCTAAAGACGTCAACAACGCTGAGACGATGGCCCTCATCCAGGGCTGGCAACCCGACCTGGTGATCTCCATCTACCTCAATCAACTTATCAAACGTGAGTTGATCCACACGCCGCAATTGGGCTGTCTGAATATTCATCCGGCGCTACTGCCGCGCAATCGAGGTCTCTTTCCCTACTTCTGGGTCTTTGCCAACGGCGACGAAAAGACAGGCGTAACCCTACACTGGGTGGACGAGAGATTCGATACGGGCGATATTCTGGTACAGGAAGTTCTCCCGGTCCAGCCTGACGATACAATGAGCTCGCTGCAATACAAAAGTGCTCAGATCGGGGCCGAAATGCTGATTAGAGGCGTAGAACTCATCAAAGCGGGTGATCCGCCTCGCATCCCACAAGATAACAGCCAGGCCACCTATTTCTCGTGGCCCGGCCCCGCCGATCAGCGCCGCTTTCGACAGCGTGGCGGCGACTATGGCACCATTTTTGAATTGATGCGGTATATGTGAGAGTTTCGAGTTCCGAGTTTCGAGTTTCGTGTTGAGAGCTAATGGTTCAGCATAACAACCATCATCTACCACCCACTGCCAAGACTTCTATTATCTTGCCCACCTATAATGAGAAAGACAACATCGTTGAGCTGGTGCAGGCCATTCACCGTTGCCTTGAGCCGGAGGGATTTGACTACGAAGTGATTGTCGTGGACGATAACAGCCCTGACGGTACCGCCGATGTGGTGCGTGCCGCCTTCAGCGACGACCCACGGGTGAAGTTACACATCCGCACGCAGGAACGTGGCCTGGCTACCGCCCTGCGTTACGGGGCCGAGCACTCGGACGGAGAAGTGCTCGTCTTTATGGACACCGACTTCAATCACGACCCGGCTATGATCCCGCAGCTCATCAAATTCCTGGAGTATTACGACGTGGTCATTGGCTCGCGCTTCGTGATGCGCGGCGGAATGGAAGACTCGACGCGTTACGTCTTTAGTTTCATTTACAATCTCGGCCTACGCCTATTATTCCGTACCCAGGTTTGGGATAACCTCAGCGGTTTTTTCGCCATCTATCGCCACAAGCTGTTGGAACTGAACCTGGATCGGATTTTCTACGGATATGGCGACTACTTCATCCGGTTACTGATGGTCGGTTGGCGGCGGGGATGGTGCATGTTGGAAGTCCCTGTCTTCTATCGGCTGCGTATGCACGGTCACAGCAAGACGCAGTTTCTTAGCATTTTCACCCAGTACACCACAGCTATCCTCAAATTGCGCATTAAGCTGTGGATGGGACAATTGCAGTAGTCTACCCAGCTAGTAAGTCGATGGGGAATTGATAACAAGACCGCGTCCAAGAATAACTTTGTGCATTTTGAAATATTTCACTCGGAATTTTGGCCTGAAAATAGAAAGTTATTTCTGGACGCTTCCAAGTATCCCACAGGAGGGAGAATATGACGGAGAACTCGATGTCCGACCCGTTGGAGGATGAAGAGCAATCCCCGGCTTCAGGGTCACTGCCCCCGGCGACGGATACCAAAAGCGAAGAAACGTCGCCTCCAGCCTCGACCTCCTGGCACCCAGGCTTCCTCACCCTGGTGGCGCTGTTCGTCGCCTTTCGCCTGCTGACCTTGCTGTTGCTCAGGCCAGGCGGCTTTATCCGCGATTGGTCCGACTTTGATACCTACCTAGGTATCGCCGCCCTCTCGGATTATGGCCTTTACCCCTTCCTGCACTACTGGCTTGAGTGGCCCCCCCTCGTTCCGTGGCTGGCGGTGGGCGCCTATCAACTGAGCTTGCTTTTCCCTCCCTGGACCGACAACCGGTTGTGGTTCGTTCTCATCCTGGGTACAGTATTCGTCCTGTTCGAGACTGGCAACTTCGTGCTGTTGTATCGCATCGCGGGCCGCGTGCATACGGCGCTCAACGGCGGGGAAGTGCCCCCCGGCGTGGACGAACCCTCTGACGCAGCCAAGCCATCGACCGACAGTGGGCAGCAAACCACCAAAGGCGAAGAACCAGAGAACCAAGACGATCTACGAAATACGAAGTACGCAGTACGCAACACCCAATACGCAACACATGTCGTCGTGCTCTACGCGCTCCTCTTCGTACCCATCTACGCCATGTTGGGATTCTTCGATGCGATCGCCCTTTTCTTTATGCTTCTGGCTCTGGAATTTGTTCTGCGGGGGCGATTGCTCAGTTCAGCGATCTCGGTAGGCGTAGGGTTCGTAGTTAAGATGACGCCCATTATCTTTGTGCCCGTCGCGTTGCGCCAGTTGTGGGACGTGGCTGAAGATTGGCGCGCCGGGCTGCGCGACGGCTTGCTATACCTGGTAACAACAGCCCTGACTATCCTGGCCCTGCTGCTGCCTTTTTTGTTGATCCAGCCCACATGGTTGTGGACGGCGGCTCGGGCCGTCGCCGGACGCTCGTCTTGGGAGACAGTATGGGCCGTTCTTGAGGGCTACTTTGGTTATGGCATCGTAGGCGGAGACCGGCTGAACCCGGCTGAGACCGCGTTTGCCGTCCACGACAGCACTCTGCCTTGGTGGCTGATCACGTTAGGGTTTGGCGTGCTCTATTTATTCCTATGGACACGCCCGTCAGATTACCGACAGCCGCGAAATGTCGTAGCCCTGACTGGGCTTACGGTGACGCTCTTCCTGCTCTACTCCAAGGGGTATAGCCCGCAATTTCTGGTCTATCTCCTGCCCTTTGTCATCTTGCTCATGCCCAACGCGCGCGGGGTGACGTATAGCCTGTTGCTGACCCTGCTCAACGTGCTGGAACAGCCCGTCTATTTCGTACTGGTCCCCGAGGCCTCCTGGCTGCTGGCAGCAGTGGTGCTAGCCCGTTGGTTTGTGCTGGGGATGTTGCTGGTGGAATTTGGCTGGGTCTTGTGGGGGCTGAAGTTGCGATGGCTGACCCTGCTGCGACGCTATGCCCCGGCCGCGCTTGCGCTGGTAATTGGAGTGGGGCTAGTCGTAGTTATCCCGGCCACAGGCAACGCTTATGCCAAACGTCGTTTGAACGAGGACCCATCCGCCGTGCTTGTTGGCTATCTGAGCACAGAGCAAGCCCAGGCCGAGACCGAAGTGCTCTTGGTGAGCGACCAAGATTTCCTGCGGCGCGCCAAGCCTTACCTGGCCGGAGATTACAGCGTGCGCCTGGCCGGAGGAGATCGTCTCTACGAGGCCGCCCCGACCGTGGCGGGCCTGGTCACCGATAGCGATAAGGTTTGGGTGGTCACTAGTGGTGAAGCCGCTGACCGCGTACAGGGCGCACTCGACGCGTGGGGGAACTCGTTGCTGACCTATGAATTTGGAGAGGGAGGGGAATTGCAGTTATTTGCCCCTCGCATACCAGGCGGGATTTCCCCACTACCACCTATGGCCCGCCTGACCAGCGGCGTAAACCTCATTGGCTACACGATTGAGCGACCGGCGTGGGACCAGTTGCAAGTCACTTTGTACTGGTGGGCAGCTCGGTCTCCCAGTCAGAGCTACACGGTCTTCACCCAAGTGCTTGACGGCGAAGGTAACTTAGTCGCCGGCCATGACAGCAGTCCGGCCGACGGTGCCACCCCCACTCATACGTGGGTCCCAGGCCACGTTTACGCAGATACACATCTTATCGAACTGCCACTTAACCTGCCACCCGGAACATATCGCGTGGTGGCCGGCATGTACGATTTTAACCTCAGGCGACTGGTCGCCACCGGCCCCGACGCCTCAATCTTTGAAGACAACGCGGTGCCATTGGAGGAGATCGAACTGCCGTAGACACTACAATCGTAACCAATTTGTAACCGCCATACCCCGATTCTTGTGCTATACTAGGGGACGTGGCGGTTCTTTTTTATTCATTTTATTCATCCGATCTACCTGAAGTCGCTGGGACCTCAGCCGCTCTTTAACACAGCTTATAATACCGAGGAAGCCAGTCATGTCGGCGCAGTGTTCTTGCCGAAGTTTCTATCTCTATTTACCGACGCCTATGGCGAGAGAAACTGCGCTGCATCGCCCTCTTCAACCCTATCTATGTTATGGGATATTCTTATTTAGCTGCTGGGTTGGAGAGGGTTTTTTTGTTGGCGTGCAACAGACCGCACGGAATCTGGCATTTGGAAGGAAGGTCAACTGGAGATGAAGAAAGTGCTAGTCGGCATAGGTGGACTCTTCTTGATAGCCGGAATAGGGATTGCCATACGCCTGGCAACTCCAAAGGCAATCGCCGACATGGAAAGGGGTCTGAGCCCCTTCACGGCGCTGCCCCTCAACGAAGACAGAAACACCGGCGTGCTGGCCCCTGGGGAGAGCCGATGGTATGAGATTGCTCCCGGTTTGGACGGCGCTTATCAGAGACAGGCAAACTTGACTCTCTTTTTCACCCCCGATGACGGCGTCCGCACCCATCACGTCAACTTCCAAATCTTCTCCGCTGACCAGATAACAGACTGGTATTGGAGCAGTGGAGATCACGGCCCCAACCTGGGCGCAGGTGGTGTGGTCTCGCGTGATGGTAACCCGGTCACCGGGGAATTACTTTGGAGTGGTTGGACTGTGAGCGACGACACTTATTACATTCAGGTTTATAACAGCACCGACGTCACCATTGACTATTGGCTCTTCACCGATGATGTAATTGCTGCCGAATTAGGCCCAGCCAACGATCCACCCCGGGTTACGGAAGGCTCCGCCGAGATCAACGCCCAACACGAACCAGCACCATCACCCTCCTCGGACGTATCGGATGGACCCGACACGGAGCCCTTGCTTCCCCTGGCATCTGAGATAAGCATTGATCTTGCAACTGCATCGTCCGAAATATGGGATGTTCCGGCTGGCACGCCCACGCGACTGATGATTCCGGCCATTGCTCTGGACAGCCCGATTGTCCCGGTTGGCCAGACGCCCCTGGTGATCGACGGCGGCGTCTACGGGCAGTGGAATACAGCGGACAACTCGGTGGGCTGGCATAACAAATCAGCCAAACTGGGTCAACTGGGCAACACGGTGTTGAACGGTCACAGCGATATCAACGCCGCCGTATTTCGCTACCTGGAACACGTCGACATCGGCGACCAGATATCAGTCTTTTCCGGCGACCAGCTTCACCACTACGTTGCCATCCACAAGTTTCTGGTGAAGGAAGAAGATGTTCCACTAGAAGAGCGTATTCTAAATGCGTCGTGGATCGCCTCGACTCGAGATGAAAGGCTGACTTTAGTCACTTGCGCCAACCCGGGAGCCACCCATCGGCTCATCCTGATCGCCCTGCCATCGGATGAAACCATGTTGCAGTAGTCTCCACAAAAGGAGGCAAGCCAGTGAAAAAGACGGCAATTGGCACAGGTAGTCTTGTCCTCATTAGTGTCATTGCAATCGTCGTTCACGTGCTGGTATTGGGAGCGGTCGCTGATTCGGAAAACGGTCGCAATCCTTTCTCAGCAGCTCCTCTCCAAGATGGGACAAACGTTGGTATGCTGGCGACTGGAGAAGCCCGGTGGTATAAATTCGTACAAGGCGGAACCGACGGCGCGTTTCGGCGGTATCTGGATCTCACACTTTTCTTCACCCCTGACAACGGACAACGCATCCATCACGTCGGTTTCCAGGTCTTCCCGGCCGAGCAGATAACTCGCTGGTATTGGGAAGACGCCAGCCAGATGCAAAATCTGGGAGCGGGAGGCATCGTTTCGCGAGACGGCAATCCTATGACTGGCGAGCGGCTGTGGGGTGGCTGGGTTGTGGATAACGACATGTACTACATCCAGATCTTCAACGACGCCGACGTCACCATTGACTACTGGCTGTTTACCGATAATGTCATCGGCACAGAATTGGAGGAGAGCAGCGCTTTGCCGCCTGCCCTCGACGTACATGTTGGGGATGACCCCAGTCGCCCATTGACGCTGGCCCCTGACTTGGAGAAGGGACAGCTAAAAGCGGGGCAAGAGACGTGGTACACCGTGGTGTACGACGACTTTGACGATGACGCATTTGAGCCCCACACATTTACGCTCATCTTCACCCCCGACAATAGTCACCGAATCCATCGAGTGGGCTTCGAGATCTTCCCCGCCGACCAGCTTCACACTTGGGAGCGTGGAAACACCGATCAGTTACGCAACATCGGCGCTGGGGCTGTCGTCTCGCGCGATGATGATCCCAATACGGGTGAATTGCTGTGGAGCGGCTGGCTGATCGACGGCGAGACTTACTATATTCGTCTACGCAACGGCGCAGATGTTCCAATTGAGTACTGGCTCTTCACGGCCGACGTCATTCAATGAGCTGCTTACACCGGAGAACTAGAGGTCGGCATCTCTCAAAAACCAGAGGAGGGCGTAAGGCGCACCCTCCTCTGATCTCTTATATCTTCTTGGAACGGTTCATTGACCTTCTAGAACACTAGAACTGATACCGCACCGTGTAGCTGAGAGTCGTCTCGCCGTCAGCGGGCACCGGCAGGCGCCATTCAACCGTGCCTTGATCCAGTTTGGTGTGATCGGCGCTCTCCTGCACGATCTCCCATTCGCTCCAGCGGAAGAGATGCTCCAACACGCGTACTTCCACATCCTCGTCTTTGTGATTGCGTACGACGATCTCAAAGCTCTCCTCAATGACGTCACGCCCCAATTGCTGAAAATCTGTCTGGCGCCGCTCGCCGACGATGTCAAAGGCATTACCTAACAGCAGACGCACTGACTCGTCTTTGGGGGTGTGGTCGATCTGGTCTTCGCCGACAAACTGCAAACTGCCATCCACGTCGGCCTTGTACACGCGCACCCGACCGGCCGGCAGCGGGATGCCCAAGCCGCTCTCCTCCTCGTTCTCGATCTGCAAGTAGATGTTCACGTCCGGGTTGGAGTAGGTCCCGTAGCCAGGATCGGAGATGGCGTAGCCGTAGAAGCCCAATCCTGATGCGCCGTCATAGACAAAGAACTTCTCAGCCGGCACGTCGGCAGCGCTGGTGAACTCGATTTGCTTGGTCTGGTTGTCACGGACGGTGACCGGTCGCTGTACGTCGTACAGGTGATACTCAAAGAGTTCACGCTCTTCCACCGCCGGTGCGGCGGCGGAAGCCTCTGCCTCAAGGACCATGTCCCGGGCAACGACGGCCTTGGCCTGGCGGACGACGTTCACATCACCGGCGACGAGCTTAAGCTTTGCGTCGCTGTAGGTTGCCCCACTTTGGTTATTCAGGGTGATCCAGCCGTTGAGATCCAGGGCTGTATCGTCTTCGTTAAGTTGAACCACGTAATCGGCCTGCCAGTTGATGCCACTCGTCATATAAGTCACTTCCACGTCTTGGTCCCCGCTCTGACCGGCGGCCAGTAGCCAGACAAGGGTTGGCCTGGTAATGAGACCTTCCGGCAGTTCGGGGAAGCTAAATTGCTGGACTTGATCCAGGCGCACCACGGTCACGCCGCCATTCGCATCTTGCAGGATGACGTCGTCAGCCCCAGATAGAAGCGTACCCTGATACTCACTCCCATCTTGGGTTACCAGGTCAATCTCTCGGTCCACGTACTTCTGCATCAGCTTTCGGGTACCGACAATGTCGTACTCGTAGTTTTGTTCCAGGACGGTCGTACCTTCAGGGTCGGTCAGAGAACGGAAGTGGACACTGGTAGGGTCGATCTGCGAGGCAACATCAGAGAAGCGTACCTCGTTTACGCCCTGCTCCAGATCGAACGAGCGTGTATCACGTACCAAAGCGATATCCTGATTATAGACGGTCAGCTCCGTGCCCGACTCTTGAGCCTGGGCAACGGAGGTCAGACCTGGTCCAGTTGATGGCTGGTGCTCGTAGCGCTGGCTGAGCACTACTGGGCGTTGCGCCGACTCCAAAGCTGCCAGAGAGAGTGTGCCTGCGACCAGCAAAGCTACCAAAGTGACGATCAATACCGGTATTCGAATCATCAGGTCCCGCTTTTTCATGAGGATCTCCTTTCGATTATGCGCTGTCTTAAGGGTAATTGGTTGGATTGAGAAGGTACGTCGGATAGATAGTGCCGTATCTCACCTTTTCATTATATCAGACGGCGGAGTTGCCACAAAGGTTCCATCATGGGTATATTCAGTCTTAATCCCACATTGTTACTCACCGACGCTTATCCGAGTCTCCTCCAACAGCAAACGGTCGCCGAGAGGCTGGTCATCAGCATCGGTAACGGGCAGTCGTGTGCCGTCCAGCGGGTCGTAAAACCCGATCTCAATCTGGTATTCACCGGCAGGCGTGTCAAGGTTGACGGGGATGGCATATGCATCCGTCAAATACTCGCCGGGGACCCAACTGGTGGTGGGAAAATCCCCGTCTCCAGGCACCTGGTCGCGCTGGCCGAATATGTGATCATCTGCATCCACGAGATGCGCAAAAACGGTGTAAGACCGGTCAAACGTCTCCAGAGCCTCCCAATAGAGAACCAGGGTCAGCGACTCTCCAGAGTGTGCGTCCGTCCCCCCACGCAAGTCATAGCCCACCAGACGAGCACGACCGCCAAAGCGCGCGTCGAGCACATATTGAGGTGAAGGCGGTGCGGAGTCGTGAATGCGTTGAGTCGTCTCTACGCTGGTCAACACGACTTGGCCATCACCCCCCGCTACCGGCAGACGTGACCCATCGGGACGCAACAGACCAACAGCCAGACGGTAGGTTCCAGGTGACAATGTGGCGGGCAGAGGGATATTGTGCGGATCACGCAACAGGGCCCCGGAGGTCCAACGATCACTGGGGTAAATAGGCGGCGTCTCGCTGAGGGCTACCGGCTGGCCCGTCTCATCCTGCAATTGGGCAAAGACGACGTACGGCTCGTCTACACTGGCCAGGGCTTGCCAGAACAAGCTGAAGGTCAGCGGTTCGCCGGCCTGGAAAGGCCCGTTACCCAGACTGTAGCCCAGCAGCCGCACCCGCCCATCGAAGTCGGACGGCTTCGGAAACTGAACCGGCAGTGTGTCGGGGGAGAGGGGCATGTCCGGCGAGACGACACGTATCGTGGCCAATACGGCTTCTATCCCCTGAGGTTGATCTTGATCATCGAGCACATCCAGCGGGTGATCGTCGGCCTGGTCGTACACGCCAAGCCGAAGTTGGTAATCGCCGGGCGGGGTGCCGGCAGGGGCCAGCAGCCCATGACGATCGATCAAACTCTCGCCGGCCGTCAAGTCGGTGAAGGATGCATCCCCTCCCTGGGGCAAGCTATCTCGACTGGCCCAGGTCCGTCCGTCGGCGTCGGTCAGACGCAGCGCGACGCGGTGGTCGCTACCCAAGCTATTCAATTTGCGCCACATCAAGGTTATCGGTAGCACACCTCGCCCCGCCTCGACCGGCGCGTTGCCTACTTCGACTCTCTCCACCAGCAACCGGTTGGCAAAGTTAAAAGGGGCATCAGCCGGAGCTAATTGGTCCCCCTGGGCATAGAGGAGAAGCTTAGTACTGGGAAGGCTCCAATCCACCTGGGCGGGAAAGGCAGTCCGGTTCAGGTAAGCTTCCACCTTCGCTTCCCACAGCCGCCCGAGCGACTGGTAAGCAGGGAACCAGAGACGCGGATGACGGCTAATCAGGACATCCAGGTCAGTGTGCATACGGGTCGTATCCTCAGCCCAGATTTCGCCCCAGCCTGGCACCTCGTGTAGGACCGGGCGCGGCGGAGGTAGGTAGGCGTGATAATAGCCCACCTGCCACTGATAGCTGGCCAGGAACACATCGTCGGGGCTGCTGTGAGCGCGTACGTAGGCCAGCAGAGGGCGGTAGTCTTCGTCTTGGTAGCGAGGAATGTTGTAAAAATCTAACAACATCACCATTTGGACCAGTAGCACCGTGGCCGCCACGCCAACCAAGGCGAACCGGCTACGTCTCCAAAGCCAGGCCAGCCCTGTGCCCAGGAGCAGCCACCAGGCAGGAGCGACCAGCATCAGCGTGCGTTCGAAGTAGCGAGGGGTGAAGGGGTAGACGAGGTTGATGAGGTAGCCCAGTAAGAGCGGGAGGAGAAGATACAGAGCGACGAGTAATGCGTGGTGCGTGATGCGTGATGCATGGTGCGCGGTACGTGGTGAGCGATAGAACAGACCTAAGAGAGCGAGGGGCAAGAACAAGAGGGTTGTCCAGGCCAAAACACGAGTGGCGTCAGACAGATGACCGACGCTGAAGGCAATCACGTGAGAGGCGACGAAATGCAAGAGGCCAAGCGGGATGTAATCTTCGGCCACCCGCTTGCCTTGCACGTAGGTGGCGAGCTTGGCTCCAACATAAATCACCCAGGGCAAGTAGAGGAGAACGGCAACGGATAGGGAGCGAATAAACGGATGAGCAATGACGGCCTTGAGCTTTCGGCCACGACCGGTAGCCAAAAAGTAAACAAGCTGGAAGAGAGGGATGAAGACGGCGTAGTACATTGTGTAAAGCGCCATCGTCGTCGTCAGCACGTACCCCAGCGCGTATTCTTTTGCCCTCTTATCCTGCGCCGCCTGCAGTCTGCCGTCTGCACTCGGCTCCCTACCAACCTCCATCAGCTCAACAAAAAAGTAGACCGACGCGAGCCCTAACAGCGTCACCAACCCATACATACGCACTTCTTGGGAGTAGTAGATGGCAAAAGGTGCAACTGCCACCACGCCGGCCGTTGCCAGGCCGGCAACCCGGTCATATAGGCGACGAGCCAGCCGGTAAGCCACTGGCACCAGGGCGGTTCCGAACAGGATTGACAAAAAACGGGTCATTTCGGGAGTGCCCTCGACCAGCCGCAGCCAACCGCCTAACAAGACGTAATAGAGAGGGGGATGAATGTCTTCCGCAGTAAGGCGGATCATCTCGCCCAAGCTCATTGAGGCAAAATAAAAGCTCCAACCTTCGTCGCCCCACAGCGGCTGAAAATCAAGCCGGTGCAGGCGCAAGCCGAAAGCCAACAGCGTGAGTGCCAACGCCCCAAGGGCTGGCAACAGACGTAGGGAGGGACGTTCCTCATTCATGAGGAGGAGTATACCATAAATGGGATGGGGTTCACAAAGTAGCCGACAGCAAGCAGAGCGAGCGCAGCCAACAACTTACCTGATGTTGGCCAGATCCACACGCTGCGACGACTGGACAAGCACCGCTATAGGCTGTACAATGATGAGGCGCTCAACAAGGACGAACGGCTTGACTGAATGCAGATTGTCGCCCATCAAACAGTCTGCTTTCAAGAAGGGAGGACAACATCGTGAATTGGATCCTAAGCGTCATCATATGGTGGCTAATCTCAGCCGTGATCCTACTGATTCTTGATCGACTGAACATCGGTATCAAGGTGGGAAGCTTTGGCATCGCCCTCGTGGCCGCCCTGGTCATTGCCGTGCTCAACTTCATTCTGGGCACAATCCTCAGGGTGCTGGCGCTGCCACTGAACCTCATCACGCTGTTCCTGCTCTCATGGCTAATCAGTTGGATTATCTACGCCATCATCCTGTACGCAGCCGCGAAGATCGTGAGGGGCTTCGAGATCAGGAACCTACTCTCGGCGCTCATCGGCGCGCTGGTAATGGCCATCCTCAACTGGGGAGTTAACTGGCTATTGCAACGACCCTTGGGCTAGTACACCAAGGCGGAAATGAGCTTATAGTTAGTTTTGCTCCAAGGAGATTGCCAAAATCCTCGATTTTGCCAAATCTTCGATATTGGGGGCAAAAGGCCGGGATTTGCCAATCCCTGGCGAGCAAATAACTATGGACCTATTTACGCTGAGATGTACCAGGAATCTAGCGGGCTCGCCTGAAGACGTGGCGCAGGATGGTCTGGCGTACCAGCCTGGGGCGCAACTCGCGCCAGTCTTGGTTGACCGTTGCCTGTTCGCGGTCCTTGGGGGCTTTGTGCCCATATCGTTCGCGGACATAGACTCCGGCGATGCGTTGCGCCGGTCTTTCTCCATCGGGCACTACCTCTCCCAGTGCTTCGGCGTGTTCATAGGGTGTCTGCGAGATGTGTATGCTAGCGCCGGCCCAGCCAGCCAAGCGCACCATGTTGTGGTAGACTGACCCCACGCTACTCAGTCGCATAGTCTGCCGGTTACGCATCGTCCAGACAGTGATCCCTGCCAATACTATCAACATCAGGCCTCCAAACACCCAAGAGCCGGGCTTGGTCGGGGTCAGACGGGTCCACAAGGAAGAGCTGACACTCCCCGTGTCGGGCGGTATCCCTTCGTCCAGCAGTTCTTCCATACGGTCCATTCGGTCCAAGTCAGATCCAAACTCTGGAATCCCACTAGAGTCTTGGTCAGACAAGGCGATGTCCTCCGGATCGGCCGGACGGACGATGACCGGCTGTGCGGCGGTCGGTTCAAACTCAACCCAACCATAACGGGGGAAATAGACCTCGACCCAGGTATGGGCGTCCTGTAGCAGCACTACGTAGGCCTGTCTGTCCGGGTCGTAGTGGCCCTGGGCATAACCTGACACGATACGGGCCGGGATGCCCACGGAACGAAGCATAACTGCCATTGATGTCGCGTAATAGTCGCAGTAGCCTTGTTTCAGATCGAAAAGAATATAATCCACCGGATCACGATCAGGCGGAGGCGCTTCGATTTTCTCGTTGTATTCGATCTCACTGCGTAGGAAGCTTTCGATGGCGATTGCCTTATCGTAAGGGGTGTCGAAGGAGATCGTGATCTCGTCAGCCAGTTGTTTGACCCGGTCGGGTACACCCTCGGGCAGTTGTAAGTAGCGGTCGGTCACCCACGTCGGATAACTGGTTCCGGCCCTTTGTAGCCAACTCACCGGGGCTTGCGTCAGAAGGGAGGTGACTTCATAAGTGTCGCCAGCATCAAGAGGAACGCGGCTGCGCGCGAAGGAGATAGTGTCGACCCGCTGGTCGACGCGGCCTTCGTCCGCAAGGCTTCTGGACCCGTCACGTGGGACACTCACATAGCTGATGTTCGCCCGCGTCGGTTGGTCAACCCACAGTGGCTGGGCCGCCATGGGCAACATATACATACTCGGACCCACTAAGGTGACGGTGCTGGTAATCACCTGCCGGGCCTGGTAATCGACCATGGGTATTACCTCATAGTCAGCGCCGAACGGGACAAGCGTATCGTCGGTATTCTCCCAGCCCCGGCCGTTGAACTGGTCGAAGACAACGGCCCGCCAATAGCGTGCGTTGGGCGGGGCTAATACCTCCAGCACCGGGAGTTCTGCCAACTCGCGCGGCCCCCCCAAGCTCATTTCCTTACCATAGAAGTCCACGCCAGCCGAGGGCCGATAGTTAAGCGAGGCGAACAGGCGACTCCACTCGGCTTGCACGTCGTGCCAGGGACCACGAAGGACATCAAAGATCTCGGTTTCATGGGCAGCAAGTGCGCCAGGCGTAATCCAGGCCAGGGTGAGAATCAACACAGTAAATAGAGCCCCGGCCCGTAGAAAGTCAAAACCGATCTCATCCGCATTAAAATGAACCCGCTCGCGCCGCCAGACCTGCTCCTGGGTAAACAGGTTAAAGCGAATGACAAGCAGCAAAGCCAGGGCTAGATAGACTACCAAATAAATCGTGATGTCATTGGGCGCGTAAACCATGTTGACCAGCAGCAAAGCGCCGCCAGGGACGATGGCCAGCCACACATTGTGCTTTCGGAAGATTAACCACACGCTCAGGTATGTGACTAACCAGACAATCAGCGCCATTTGTAGCACAAAGACCAGGTTGTAATCGCTTACGCCGCCTCCGAAGAGAGCAAGGGTCCATCGATACAGGTACCACCATAACCAGGCCCAACGGAACTCCCAGGACCAAGACTCGGGGAATAGCCTCGTCGCCAGCCAAAATGACCAGGCGAAGCCGATAATCAGGCTGAATATATGCGCTATCCAGGCCGGCAAGATACTCTTGGCAATCATCAGTCCGATGATGAATGCCCCCAGGCCGGCGATTAGAAGCACCTTCAGCCCTTCGGTCCAGCCTGCGCCGGCAATCCCGGTACTGACAACCAACGCCAGGCTCAATGACAGAAGTAGCACCCCCCAACCTTCTCTAACACGCCACCACTTAGCCATAGTCAACCCTATCCTCGTTTCCTAATTCATCTCCATACTCATACTATCTATATACCGCCTAACACCAGATAATGTTCAAAGTTGGTCATGGGCTGGAGCGCAGGACGCAAGGGCTATTCTATACGGATCTGGTCCACAACGAGTATAGAATGGTCGCTACCGGGAGTCAAGTTTGGTCTTGACAGGATCAAGCACCGCGATTGCGGAGGTGTGCCCACAGAGCACCCTTGCCCGGTGCAAAAAGAAAGGCCAGGATGAAAAAAGTGGTACACACCAACACAATCGCCGCTCCCGAAGCAATATTCATGTAGAACGAAAGATACAAACCTATGACGGCCGAGAGGGCGCCTACGCTGGCCCCAATCAACATCATAACTGACAGGCGATGAGTGAGCAAGTAGGCTGTGGCTGCCGGGGTGACCAACATGGCTACCATCAGGGCGATACCCACCGTCTGCAAGGAAACGACGATGGTGACAGCGATCAACAGCAGCAACAAGTAATGTAGGAGACCGGCGGGTAGACGCATAGTTGCGGCTAACACCGGGTCGAATGAGAGGACCATAAACTCTTTGTAAAAGGCCAGTATGGCAAGGACCACAAGCCCGCCAAGTCCAGCCGTCAACAGCAAATCACCCTGCGACACACCTAACACGTCGCCAAATAGGAAGTGCGTCAGGTCTACAGTATAGCTACGCACGGTAGAGATGAGGGCAATGCCCAATGCGAACATACCAGCGAAGACGACGCCGATGGCCGTGTCCTCTTTGAGTTGTCGCCCCCTGCTCAGGGTACCAATGCCCAGGGAGGCTAAGATAGAAGTAAACATAGCCCCCCAAAAAAGGGGACCCTGAGCGCCGCCACCGATCAAGTAGCCGACTGCTACGCCGGGCAAGATGGCATGGGCCAGGGCATCACCAAAGAAGGCCATTCCACGCAGCACCACGTAGGTGCCTATCGTCGCACACACGACCCCCACGACTATTGCAGCCATCAACCCACGTACCATAAACGCGTAGGCTAATGGCGTCACAAAAAGGTCAAGCAAACCATTCATTTACGCACCGCTCTCCCCAGCAGATGCAGACCACGGCCATTACCCCTGATCGCTTTGAATCAGTCGCAGGTAACCACCGTAAGCCTGCATCAATCGCTCAGGCGTGAAGACCCGTACCGGCTGCCCCAATCCCAGCAAACGGCCGTTGAGCAGCATTACCTGGTCGAAGCGTTCGGCCGCCTGATTCAGATTATGGGTGGCAACCAGCACTGTCACCTCACGCCGTCGCATCTCGTCCAAGATGGAAAGGATTCGCTCCTGAGAGGTCATATCCAGGCCAGTCAGGGGCTCGTCAAGCAACAAGATCTCTGCCTCCTGGGCCAGCGCACGGGCCAGCAACACCCGCTGCAATTGCCCGCCCGACAGCTCACTGATATGCCGGTCAGCCAGGCTGGACATATCGACCAGTTCCAGAGATTCCCCCACCAAGTTGCGGTCGCCCCGGCCAGGCCAGCACAGCACCCCAAATTGGCCAATGCGGCTCATCATGACCACATCCTGCACATTCACGGGGAACCTCAGATCTATCTGGCTGCGTTGTGGCACGTAAGCCACGCAAATGTGCCTCTCGGGTCCGGTACCAAAGAGACTGACCCGACCCCGCGTAGGACGCAGCACACCGGCGATCACTTTGAAAAGGGTGCTTTTGCCCGCACCGTTGGGTCCTACTATCGCTACCCGCTCCCCCCGGTCCAGCTCAAAGCTCACTGCGTCAAGCGCTGGGATGCCATTATACTGCACTGTTAGCTCTTCGACCAAGATACTCGTGAGTCCCGGATGGGGCGTATGCGACCTATGCACAAGGGTTGCCATAATAGAAGATGTTCCTCCGCATTTGACTCGCTGGCCGGGCAGGCCATCACCCTCCCTCTCCCAAGTTTGGGAGAGGGAGGCAGGCTCACACGAAGGCTCCTATCCCAGCCTTGATAGTCTTCATACTCGCCATATTCGTTTGTAGGGATACAAGATCTGGCACCATCACTCACTCCCAAGCTAACCGACCTATTCGCAGGGCGAGCCGGCCACGTCCACCGTGCCACCCAAGGCCTCGACGATGGCCACCGTGTTGTAACAGGTGTAGGCGATGTAGGTCTCGACGTCGCTGCCTTCAGGTCCCAGCGAGCCGGTATAGAGGGTGACCAACTGGACGCCGGTGTC
Source organism: Anaerolineae bacterium (assembly GCA_034412795.1). Taxonomy (GTDB): domain Bacteria; phylum Chloroflexota; class Anaerolineae; order 4572-78; family NAK82; genus JAUVPY01. The sequence goes on along the minus strand of DAOUMD010000138.1, from coordinate 4,502 downwards.
CCCCGCCACCTGCTCGGACAGCGCCGGGTTAACCGTTGTACCCACAAACACAGCCTTGACACCGTACTCTCGAATGGCGTCTTCCAAGGCGGCCAGTTCCTGGGCTGAAGGCTCGGCCGCTGTACTGAAGGCAGGGATGACCGCGCCGATTTGCTCCAAGCCATAGCGATCAGCGTAATAACCAAAGACGGTATGGTCGGTGATCAACTCCCGGTTCTCGGCAGGGATGGTCTCAATCTGCGCCTTGACCCATTCGTCCAGTGCCTCCAACCCGGCTTCGTAGGCCTCAGCATTGGCCGCGTAGCTTGGGGCGTTGGCCGGATCAAGGGCACTCAGGGCGTGTTCGACGTTATGCACAAAGACAAGCACGTTGGCAGGTGTGGTCCAGGTATGGGGATCAATCCCCTCGTGGTGGTGATGGTCTTCGGCTTCGTGATCGTGCTCCTCGCCTTCGTGTTCCTGTTCGTGCGTTTCGCCAAATTTCCGGAACTCAATGCCGTGGGAGACGTGAATTACCGGGGCCTCGACGTCCTGAGTCAGCTCAGGCAGGAAATCGGCCTCCAGGTCAGCGCCGTTGGCAAAGATGATGTGAGCGTCAGTCACAGCGGCCACATCTTGCGGCGTGGCGACGTAGGTATGCGGATCAACACCGATTGGCAATAGCCCGGTCAGATGGATGGCATCACCTCCCACTTGAGAGACGACATGTGCGACGATATTGGTGGTGGCGACAACTTGGAGCTTCTCACCGGGTCCGAGCGAAACGGGTTCCAATTCCGCCATCTCCGCCTCGTCTTCGTGTTCGTGTTCGTGCTCGGCCTCGTCCTCATGTGTATGTTCGGCTTCGTGTGCCTCGACGGCGGTCAGCTCAGCGGCCTCGGCGGTTGGCTGAGGAGCCTGGGACGGTACACAGGCCGAGATCACCCAGGCGAAAACCGCCAACCAGGTTAACAACCAAAACAGCTTTGTGTGAAACATTTTGATCATCCTCCTTTTATACAGCTAATAATGTTGCTTATTGAGATTTTATCTCATTCTTTAGCAAAAAAAGATTCCAATTGAGATATTATCTCATTAGAGTCCCCAAAAAAGGACTATGCCAGATTCTTTAGAAACACCCACGGGACCCACCTCAACCGGGACACAACTGAAGGGAATCAAGATAGCTGATCTTGTTTGCAGGTATGACAAAGGCCATAGAATTCCAGCAGATGGCTGTGAATCTCAAAGCCAAATCGCTCGGCCAGCGTCACTGCAAGCTGATCTGCTTCGCACTGCTCGAACTCAAAGGCAATCCCGCAGTCGGTGCACACCAGGTGGTGATGTCCCCCCTGGGCGGTCACGTAACGATGGCTGGCATCGTGCAGATAGATGGGGCGAATGAGGCCCAGGTCGGTAAGCAGATCTAGCGTGCGGTAGACGGTAGCCCGGCCGAGCTTGGGATAGATTGTCCTGCCCTGCGCCAGGATTTCGTTGGGGCTGAGATGCTCACCTTCCTGTTCCAGCACCTGTACCACAGCCTGGCGTGGGGCAGTCAATTTATGGCCAGCGCGCTTGAGTTTTTCGGCTAAACCAGTCAGCTCCGACATCTTTGATCTCTGTATTGAGAATATATCTCAATTATATCTAAAACGCCATGAACGCCAAATCGGGTGTGTGCTCCTTCAACACTTCGAATTCTTGAGAATCGATTGTCAAGACTTTCGGCCAGTCGCGGCGATAGTTGTTGAGCAGGTCAGGCACAGACCCGGCATAGCAAGATCATTTGCATCCACCAAGAAGCCGTACTGCTCTTTCAATTGATTTATGAGAGGTTCAACTGCCCCCAAGTCAACTCCAATGATCTTGCCACACGAGCGACAGACCAGATGAAGATGCTGGCCGTGAACTCCTAACAACTGATATCGACGCTGGCCATCTCCCAGATCAATTGAAGCCACCAGATGAAATTCGTGAAGCAGTTCCAGGGTGCGATAGATGGTCGAGATATCGACAGCGGAACTGAAGTCCTGCACTCGAGCATAGATTTCTTCGGCCGTCGAAAAGTCATCTAACTGGTGCATAACCGACAAGACCATCTCGCGTTGCGGGGTAAGCCGGAATCCGCGCTCGCGGAGTTGTTCCAAAAAGACTTGTTCACAGGACATTTGATGCTCCTTGCCCACCCTTGCCCACTCACTGCGCTTGGGTTACCATAAGCGCAAGATCTTCTTGCCCTCTCTCAATTCGCCCCGCACCTTCTCCATATGACGCAGCGTGGCGACCTCTCTTTCAAGTTCGGACAATTTCAGCTCAAGCCGCTCGGCGATAAGCTCCGGCTCTGCCCCGCCGGTCTCCTTTAACATCTGCAAAATTGCTGCCTGTGTTCCGCTCAGATGGGAATAGCCCTCATCCAATTGGGACAGTGATTGGGCGCTGCGCACAGCCCATGGATCGCAGGCGCGGGCGGGCGACAGGGCCTGCATATAACATTCCTCGCAAAGCGTCTGCCCAAAATGCTCCGACTCTTCTCCGGCCGGGATGTGCTCCCCACACCGATCACATATCATAGTGAACCTCCTGACATAATGTTGAATCATTGGTTTCAAACAGGCTACGCTCCCGATCAATCCAAACCAGCGCCGTGCGGCGGCGGTCGTAGATGCCGATCTGATCTCCCCGCCACCGGGCAACCTGGAGCAACTCGGCGCCCAACGCGGCACGATATGTCTCGTCCAGATGAAAATGCCCCAGCCACCAATCGACCAGGGCCTGTTCGCTATCGTAGACATAATTGGCGCTGGTCCAGACTACCTCCACATCGGCGTAGATGCCCATCGCCAACAGCACCGGATAAAGGCATCCAAAATGTGGCGAAGCTACTCGCTCCTTGCCCTTGAAGCGCCGGTGTAGGTCCTGATACCATGCTCGCTGCTCCCCGGTGCCAATCAGGATAACGACATGGCGGGCCAGGCACACCAGTCCACGCAGCACAGCTTCGATAGATGCCACATTGTACAATGAATGGGAAGCCAGCGCCAGATCGAAAGCCCCTTCCATTTCCTCCAGGGCCTCCTCGATACGCCGGGGAACCATGCGCACATTGGTGATGCCTGCCTCGGCCAGGTTGCAGGTCAGTACGTTCTGCATTCTGGGTGCGGGCTCCACGGCCACGATCTCCTGCACGGCCGGGGCGAGCTGCAGCGTGAATCCGCCGCTGCCGGGGCCGATCTCCAGGACCCGTGCCGTGGAACTCAAATGCCGTAACAGACGGGGCAACACCTGGTCCACATAGTCATTGTGCTGAACCCAGGCATCGTACCAGCCGCCCAATCGCTGCCAAAGCTGATGGTCCTCTTCTTCGCGCTCCCGGCGGCAGGCGGCCACCTGCTCGCGCCACGCCTGCAAGGCGCTTGGTACGCGTTTCTCGTATAGCGAACTGCTCATAAGTAACTCACCAGCCCTTTCTGGTTTCTACGATCAAGATAATTCACTGCCAGGTTGGTAGCAAGAATGGTGAAGATGATGGCCATGCCGGGAAAGAGCATCAAATAGGGCTTGGTCTGCAAAAATGGCCTGGCGTAGTTGATCATAGCCCCCCATTCGGGATGAGGCAGTTGCACGCCGAAGCCCAGGAAACTCAGGCTGGAGATACTCAAGATACTGCTGCCGAGGTTAAGGCCGAACAGTGTGATGACCAGAAACCAGATGTTAGGGATGATGTGTTTCCTGAGAATATGAAGAGAATCAGCCCCGATGGCATGGGCTGCCAGAAGAAATTCGGCATTTAACAACGTATACACCTGGCCACGGATTACTCGCGAATAGCCCGCCCATTTAATCAACGTCAGCGAGATGACCAAGCTCAGCATTCCAGGCTCCAAGATGCTGACCAAAAGCAGAATAGATAGCAGACTGGGGATATTCATCAGCGTATCCACCACCCGGGTCATGATCTCGTCTACCATGCCTCCCGCGTAGGCTGATATAGCCGCCCATAACGTGGCGATCAGGATGGATCCGCCAGCAATGATCAAGGAGGACCAGATGGTCACCCGGCCGCCATACAGTACTCTGGCAAACAAGTCCCTGCCCATTTCGTCGGTGCCCATAGGGTGCCTCCGGTTGGGCTCCATTAGTTTCTCTTCGAAATTGATTTCATTAGGGGCATAGGGTGTGAATGCCGCCGGGATCGAACAAGCCACAATCACAACAACCAAAACAACGATACTGGTGATGCCGACGACCTGTCTTATCAAGGCTATTCTTCCACTAAGTGATTGTCCAGAATTAATCGGGTCTACGCAAAATAGTGGGATGTAACGCCATGTCTAGGGCATGTCATCCTGAGTGACGTCAGGAGCGAAGGATCTCATTTTCCCTTGTAAGACGAGATTCTTCGCCTATGGCTACTAAGAAACAACTGATAAGCATGTCATTCTGAGCCGCAGGCGAAGAATCTCGCATCGCAAAGGGAAACGAGATCCTTCGCTGCGCTCAGGATGACGTGTCATTCGGATGAC
>DAOUMD010000137.1:0-24780 GCA_034412795.1 Anaerolineae bacterium | reverse complement strand
GGGGACAAAGTGAACCTGGAGGTGGAGTTGATCGTGCCGGTGGCGCTGGAGGCCGGAAGTCGGTTCGCCATCCGTGAGGGCGGTCGCACCGTGGGAGCCGGCGTCATCACCAAGATCATCCAGTAGTGGGTTCGTATAGTTGGTGAGATAGTCCTGACCACTAATGCCTGACTCGCCAACCAGTGGGTGAACCAACCGACCAATTTGCTGTTGCAAGGGGGTGGTATGGCTAAGCAGAAAATACGTATCCGGTTGAAAGCTTATGATCATCGTGTCTTGGATCAGTCGGTTCGACAGATCGTTGACACAGCCGAACGTACGGGAGCGATTGTGGTGGGACCGGTGCCTTTGCCGACCAAGATCGAGAAGTTCACCGTTATTCGCTCGCCTTTCATAGACAAGGATTCGCGAGAGCAGTTTGAGATCCGCACTCACAAGCGTCTCATTGATGTCGTAGAGCCCAGCTCAAAGACAATTGATGCCCTGGTGCGGCTAAACTTACCCGCTGGCGTTGACGTAGAGATAAAATAGATTGGTGATCGAGGAATCGAGATGCTTGCATTCTTATGCTTGGCCTCTCATCCTTCGTTGCTATTCTTGCGACGATCCTGATTTCTGATCACTGTTTTCTACCCTTCGGTTTAAAAGGAAAGGGAGGAGGGGATTGAGGATGATGCGGTTGCCCGGTAGGCTAGATAGGTAGCTACCGGCAAGGAATGGCCGGCAGTCCTCGTCCCCCATAAGACAATGAACGGACTTCTTGGGAAGAAACTTGGCATGACCCAGATCTTTGATGAGCGGGGTGAAGTTGTCCCCGTGACTGTCATCGAAGCTGGGCCTTGTTATGTAACACAGAAGAAAACGCTGGATCGTGATGGCTACACTGCGGTGCAACTTGGCTTTGAAGAGATCCGGCCGAGTCGTGCCAGCAAGGCGCAGCTTGGTCATCTGGCCAAAAACGATATTCCGCCCTTACGTTACTTGCGCGAGTTTCGAGTGAATGATCACGATGACCTGAGCGAAGGTCAACAACTCGATGTCAGCCTCTTTGAGGCGGGTGATTGGGTAGACGTGTCTGGCACCTCCAAGGGACGTGGCTTTGCTGGTGTTGTCAAGCGTCATGGCTTTGGGGGTGGTCCCAAAACACACGGTCAATCTGACCGCTGGCGAGCGCCAGGTGCGATTAGCTCTGGCTCTACTCCTGGGCGCGTATTTAAAGGGCTGCGTATGGCGGGCCGAATGGGCGGCGAGCGGGTCACAGTTCACAATCTTGAAGTGGTATTGGTAGACCCGGAACGGAATCTGATTGCGGTGAAAGGGGCAGTGCCAGGTGCGCGTGGCGGGCTTCTTATCATCCGCGGGGCTCGCAAAACCAGTGTTTCGAAGGGGCGGAGATAAGCGATGCAGGTAGAAGTTAAGAACATCGCAGGTGAAAGAGTTGGCGAAGTGGATTTGCGTGACGACATCTTTGGCATTGAGCCAAATGGGTCGGTGATGCATCAGGCCCTGGTGCGGCAATTGGCGAATCGACGCCTGGGGACACACAAAACCAAGTCTCGGGGAGAAGTGGTGCGCACCAAGTCTAAATGGTATCGACAAAAGGGAACTGGTCGTGCTCGTCACGGCAGTCGCAACGCGCCTATCTTCGTAGGTGGTGGCGTGGCGCATGGGCCCCGACCCCGTCAATACACCAAAAAGATGCCGCGCAAAATGCGTCGGCTTGCCTTGCGCTCAGCGTTGTCGGTTAAGGCTGCTGAAGAGCGCATCGTTGTGTTGGATGCCATTGATTTTGAAGCGCCGAAGACCCGTGCAATGGTTGACACGTTACGAAACTTGAATGTTGAGGCCAGTGCTGTCATTCTGTTGCCCGACCGAAATGAGAACATCGAGCGGTCAGCCAGCAATTTGCCCGACGTGATAACTTTGCGAGCGAACTACCTGAACGTACGAGATTTGCTCAAATATGACTATGTGATTATACCCACCGATGCTTTGGCAGTGGTGGAAGAGATTTTGGGATGAGGTGAGCTATGGGAGAGATAAGCCCGTATCAGGTGATAAAGCGCCCCATAATCACCGAGAAGAGCAACATTGCGACTGGCTATAATCAGTACACTTTTAAAGTGGATCGTCGTGCCAACAAGACTCAGATTCGGGAAGCGATTGAGCACATCTTCAACGTAGACGTGCTCGGGGTGCGTGTGATTAACATGGCTCCCAAGTATGGCCGTTGGGGGCGAAAGCGTGTGAAGCGAAGCCCTGCCTGGAAGAAAGCTATCGTGACTATCGCACCAGATCAACGCATAGAGATATTTGAAGGCGTCTAGTCTAGAACTGTAAGATAATTTTGCCATCAAGAATAGGCGAGAAGCGGAGAAGCCATTATGCCTATTAAGAGTTACAAACCGACTTCGCCCGGCCGGCGAGGGATGACGGTTTCGACTTTTGAAGAGATTACGCAGACAACCCCCGAAAAGAGCCTGCTGAGGCCGCTCAAGAAGAGAGCCGGGCGCAACTTCCGGGGTAAGATCACGGTCCGACGGCGCGGCGGCGGTCACAAGCGTCGTTACCGGGTGATAGATTTCAAACGAGATAAGTTCGGTGTGCCGGCTCGGGTTGCTTCAATTGAATACGACCCTAACCGGTCGGCACGCATTGCCTTGTTGGTGTATGCCGACGGCGAAAAGCGGTACGTCATCGCCCCCATGGGGCTGGTGGTGGACGACGTTATTTCGTCGGGCCCTGATGCAGAGTTTAGGGTGGGGAACGCGATGCCCATCTATCGTATCCCATTAGGTACTCTGATCCACAACATCGAGCTGCAACCAGGCCGGGGTGGGCAATTGGTCCGGTCGGCCGGCACTTCGGCTCAGTTGATGGCCAAGGAAGGCCCTTATGCCCAGGTTCGCCTGCCTAGCGGTGAAGTACGAATGATTAACCAGAACTGCATGGCGACGATTGGGCAGGTGGGGAATGTAGATCACGGCAACATCTCGCTGGGTAAGGCGGGTCGTAAGCGTTGGCAGGGCCGTCGTCCGTCGGTGCGCGGCTCGGCGATGGACCCGGCTTCTCACCCGCACGGCGGTGGTGAGGGACGTGCACCTATTGGGATGCCCGGTCCCAAGACTCCGTGGGGCAAGCCTACCTTGGGATACAAGACAAGGCGGTCAAAGCTAAGCGACAAATATATTGTACGTAGACGAGCTAAGAAGCGACGCTAGGATAAATCGGTGGACCAAACACACAGCCAGTCTAATCTGTTCAATTTGTTAGGTCCGTGACGAAAAGGTTGAGGAGGTACCAGCGATGACTCGATCGGTCAGAAAAGGCCCGTGGGTAGATCCTAAATTGCTAAAGAAGATTCAGGCTATGAATGCCTCGGGCGACAAGCGTGTCGTCAAGACTTGGGCCCGATCTTCCACCATCTCGCCGGAGATGGTGGGCCATACGATCGCTGTGCATAACGGTCGCCAACATGTGCCAATTTATGTCCAGGAGAGTATGGTTAACCACAAGCTGGGTGAGTTTGCCCCTACCCGCTTCTTCCGTGGACACATTGCCAGAGAAAGGGGCAGCAAGGCTAGGAGGGAATAGGAAGAGATGGCGGGTTTTCAGGTGCACGCAGAGAGCAAATACATCCCTGGCTCACCTATCAAGGCACGACGGGTGGTAAATGTCGTACGTGGTATGTACGCAGATGAAGCGTTGGAAGTACTACAGTTGATGCCGCAAGCTGCGGCCAGGCCCGTTGCCAAGACCATCAAGAGTGCCGTTGCCAATGCGGAAGAGAATTTCGGCCTTTCGAGAGAGGATCTGTTCATCGCTGAGATCGTCGCTAATTCTGGGCCGATGCGTCCCTGGCGGCGTTTCGGTGCGCGAGGGCGCTTCAAGCCCATTCTCAGACGGACATCACATATCAGAGTAGTCTTGGAAGAAGTAGAAGAAGAGTAGGCTTAGGAGGTTTGCCTTGGGGCGTAAAGTACATCCCACCGGATTTCGATTGGGCATCATTAAAGATCATAAGGCGCGCTGGTATGCCGAAGGTGATGTGTATTCCGATCTTTTGGCTGAGGACTTGGCGATTCGTAACTTGATACTAAAAGAGAACGAGCGCGCCAGTGTTTCTTCAGTGGAGATTGAACGTTTGCCGGCAGCCAAGCAGGTGACAGTGCGAATTTGGACCGCCAAGCCGGGTATTATCATCGGCCGTAAGGGCGCAAATGTGAATGCGCTGCGCCGAAAACTGGAAGAGTTGACCAACAAGAAGGTCCACGTAGACGTCCAGGAGATCGAAAACCCGGATCTGGATGCGTATCTGGTGGCCGAGAGCATCGCTCAACAGCTTGAGCGACGCATTTCGCACAAGCGTGCTATGAAGCAGGCCATTCGGCGTGCAATGCGGTCTGGGGCTGAGGGTATTATGATCGCTTGTGGCGGTCGACTGTCTGGAGCTGAAATGGCCCGGCGTGAGACACAGCGCGAAGGACGTATACCTCGTCATACACTGCGGGCCGATATTGACTATGCTCATGCTGAGTCCCTTACGACGTTTGGTCGCATCGGCGTGAAGGTGTGGATTTACAAAGGCGAGATTTTGCCTGAGACTGAAGATGAGGCGGCATTGGCCTATTAGGCCGCGTCCAAGAATAACTTTGCGCATTGTGAAAGATTTCGCTCAGAATTTTGGCCCGAAAGTGAAAGTTATTTCTGGACGCTTCCTTAGCGAGTCAGCGTATATCTGGAAATTAACAGATTTGAATTGAAGTGTTGACTCGACTGTATTATTGGCTGTATTGAGCTGTTGGCTTATTGGCTCGCTGACTCTTGCAAGTGGGAGATTGTAACTATGTTGATGCCAAAGCGTGTAAAATATCGCAAGCAGATGCGCGGCCGCCTGAAGGGGAAGGCAGGGCGCGGCTCTCAAATTGCTTTCGGCGAATATGGTCTACAGGCCTTGGAGCCGTGCTGGATGACCAGTCGACAGATCGAGGCGGCTCGCCGCGCTGTCGTCCGCTATGTCAAGCGTGGTGGTAAGCTCTGGATTCGGGTCTTTCCTGATAAACCTGTGACAGTCAAGCCGGCCGAGACACGTATGGGAAGTGGTAAAGGGAATGTGGACCACTGGGTCGCGGTGGTCAAGCCGGGGCGTATCATTTTTGAGATTGCTGGTGTGCCGGAAGAGGCAGCTCGCGAAGCGCTGCGCCTGGCCTCTCATAAGTTGCCCATCAAGACGCAGTTTGTGATGCGCGCTGGTAGCGAGGAGGGGTAGCTCGTGAATGCTCAGGAAATCCGTACCCTATCAACCGACGAAATCAAGGCTCGGCTGGATGATGTAGAAGAAGAGTTCTTCAACCTACGGGCTCAGTTCACAATTGGCCAATTGGAGAATTTTAACCGGCTTACCGAACTAAAGCGAGACATCGCGCGCATTAAGACTATCTTGCGTGAGCGTGAGCTAGCAGCCGAGGTCGCGACGAGCGAAGGATGAATCTGAGGAGCCTCAAGCACTGCTCTGAGGCCAGATGAGGGTATTTTGACATGGCAAGAGAACAACGCAAAGTGCTGGTCGGACGGGTGGTCAGCAACAAGATGGACAAGACAGTGGTTGTCAGAGTGGAACGTCGTACACGGCATCCGCTCTACGGCAAAGTGATCCGACATCACAAGCGATACAAGGCCCACGATGAAGGCAACACGTGCGGCGTTGGCGACTTGGTGCGTGTGATTGAGTCACGCCCGATTAGCAAAGATAAGCGGTGGGTAGTGACGGATATTCTGAGGCGGTCCGAGCTTTAGCTGCCCAACCGTTATCTCACCTAGGAGTTATTGCGATGATTCAACAAGAGTCTCGGCTTAAGGTGGCCGACAACACTGGTGCCAAAGAGATCTTATGCATTCGGGTGCTGGGTGGCTCCATGCGGCGTTATGCGTCAGTGGGCGATGTGATTGTGGCTAGCGTAAAGCAGGCCGCTCCTCATGGGTCTGTGAAGAAGGGCGATATTGTTCGAGCAGTAGTCGTTCGTACGGCCAAAGAGTATGGGCGCAGCGATGGCTCTTTGATCAAGTTTGACGAGAATGCGGCCGTCATCCTTGACACCGCTTCCAAGAATCCGAGAGGCACTCGCATCTTCGGACCTGTGGCACGCGAGCTGCGCGAAAAAGGCTTTATGAAAATTGTCTCGCTGGCCCCTGAAGTGTTGTGAGTGATTTTGAGGAGTTGGGAATTATGATGAAGATAAAGCGAGGCGATACCGTAGAGATCATCTCTGGTGATGAGCGCGGCCAACGTGGTACGGTGCGTGACGTGGTGCGAGGTTGGAAGGTAGATCGGAAACGTCACCGCGTTGAGCGTGATCCCAGTAAGGACCGGGTGATTGTCGGCGGTCGCAACATTATTAAGAAGCATCAGCGACCCATCAGCCAAACCCGCACTCAAACTGGTATTATCGAACTCGAGGCTCCAATTCACATCTCGGACGTGGCGTTGGTTTGTTCCCACTGCGACGAATGGACTCGTGTGGGCATTACCTCCGTTGATGGGATTAAAGTTCGGATGTGCAAGCGTTGTGGCGAGAATATTGACTAAGCAAATTCGGGGGGCGAAAGATGTCTAGCGTGCCCAGACTAAAAGAGCGTTACCGAACAGAAGTCGTGCCAGCTCTCGTAGAAGAGTTTGGCTATGAGAACATAATGCAGGTTCCGCGTCTGCAAAAAGTGGTCGTCAACGTAGGTGCTGGCGAGGCACTGCAAAATGCCAAGGCGTTGGATGCTATCTCACAAGACCTGATGACGATTACCGGGCAGAAACCTATCATCACTCGTGCTAAGAAATCTATCGCCAGCTTCAAGTTGCGCGAGGGCAATCCTATCGGTGTCAAAGTAACTATCCGTGGAAACCGGATGTTCGATTTTTTGGACCGACTGATGAATGTCGCCCTGGCGCGCCAGCGCGACTTCCGTGGCATATCACCTGATAGCTTCGATGGCCGCGGAAACTACGCGATTGGCCTTACTGAGCAATTGATATGGCCCGAGATTAATTACGACCAGATTGATAGAATCCGCGGAATGGGCATCACTATCGTCACCACCGCCCAGACTGATGATGAGGCGCGGCAGTTGTTGGCGTTGCTTGGGATGCCGTTCAAACGGAATTAGATAGTTTCGGGTGTGAAACTCTGTAGCTGAGTCCCCCGATGCGTTTTCGGGAATGTATTTTGCACAAGAACTGTACCTGTTGAGGATAAAAATCCCTGTTTTTGATCTGCCGGTAGCTACAGAAACGTGGGTTTCTGTCCTGAACGAGTATAGGTAGAAGGCAAGGGAGTAGCCGTGGCTAAAAAATCAATGATTGAGCGCGAAAAGAAACGCAAGTACGCAGTGCGGGTGCGTAATCGATGCCGTCGTTGTGGTCGCCCTCGCGGATATATGCGGCGTTTTGGCTTGTGTCGCATATGCTTCCGTGAATTGGCAAACCAAGGGCTCATCCCCGGCGTCGTTAAATCTAGCTGGTAATGCAGGCAGGAGAAAAAACCTATGAGCGTTACTGACCCGATTGCCGATATGCTTACACGTATTCGGAACGCTACTATGGTTCAGCATCGGCAGGTGGTGATGCCTACCTCTAAGATGCGCGAGGCGATTGCCCGTATCTTGAAGGACGAGGGCTTTATTGAAGACTATGATGTGATTCTGGCCAAGCCCCAGCCGATATTACGAATTAGTCTGAAGTATACCAAGACCAAACAACGGCCGGAGTCCGTTATAACCGGGCTGAAGCGAGTGAGTAAGCCGGGACGCCGTGTGTACTCCGGTCGGAGCGATTTGCCCTGGGTGCGGAGCGGTCTCGGAGTCGCTATTGTCTCCACACCTAAAGGGGTTATGACTGCTCAGCAAGCACGGCGCCAGCATGTAGGCGGCGAAGTGCTCTGTTATGTATGGTAGTAAGTCTTGAATCTCTAAGTAGTGTTGGCATTTGGATTAGCACCAGAGAGACATCATCAAAACTCTTCGCTGGAGTCTCGGAGGACAAAATGTCAACACGGCCTAATCTCCGTGAACGGCTTTTGGGGCCAAAAAAGGTCAGGCGATTGACAATTTGAGATTAGAGGTTTGATGCGGAGGTTGAATATGTCTCGTATAGGACGCTTGCCGATAACCGTCCCTCAAGGGGTAACGGTTAATGTTCAAAAGAATACTGTGCGGGTGAAAGGTCCCAAGGGCGAGCTTTTGCGCACCTTTGACCCTGATATGCAGATCGCGATGGAGGACAACAACATCGTCGTTCAGCGGCCGACTGACCATCGTCGACATCGTGCGCTTCATGGCCTTACACGAGCGCTGTTAAACAATATGGTCATAGGTGTGAGCGAGGGATTTGTCCGCCGTCTGGAAATTCAGGGAGTGGGCTATCGTGCCGAGCTACAAGGCAAGAATTTGGTGTTGAACGTAGGGTATTCCCATCCGGTCGTGATTGAACCACCAGACGGTATCTCTTTCGAGGTTGAAAAGGGGTATCGTGCGATTAACGTGTCGGGCGTTGACAAGGAAATGGTGGGTGAAATGGCGGCTCGTATTCGTCGAGTGCGCCCGCCGGAGCCTTATAAGGGCAAGGGGATTCGCTACGAAGGCGAATACGTACGCCGCAAAGCCGGCAAAGCTGGCAAGGTTCAGTAGTTTGCTACCCAAAACGCGTGGAGAAGTAATATTATGGGGAAGCCTAACAAGAAAGAAATGGCACGTAATCGTCGCCATGCACGTGTGCGTAAGCGGTTGGCGGGAACATCAGAGCGTCCTCGTCTGAATGTCCGTCGCAGTCTCAATCACATCTATGTGCAGCTTATAGATGACAGCCAGGGGTGTACCCTGTTGGCGGTATCTTCACTCGATCCGTCACTGGGCAAGAGTCTGGCGGGCAAGACCAAAACCGAACAGGCGGCTGAGGTTGGCAAGGCCTTGGCCAAGCAGGCTGCGGAGGCTGGCATCAGCCAGATCGTATTTGACCGGGGTGGATACAAGTATCACGGACGGGTCAAGAAGCTGGCCGATGCGGCTCGCGAGGGGGGGCTGCAATTCTAATTGACGGCCGATTATCGGAGGAAATATGGCGGATCGGGAACAGAAATTCGAAGAGGTCGAAGAGCTTGATGAGCGTGTGGTTCACATCGCACGCACGGCAAAGGTCGTAAAAGGTGGTCGACGCTTCAGCTTCCGGGCGGTTGTTGTAGTCGGAGATAACCACGGCAGTGTTGGTGTTGGGGTGGGCAAAGCCCGTGAAGTGCCGGATGCCATCCGCAAGGGAGCTGAAAAGGCACGACGTAACATGCGCCTTATCCCGCTGTCTGGGACCACGATTCCCCACGAAGTGACTTCTCGGTATAGCGCAGCCAAGGTCTTTATGAAACCGGCTGCGCCGGGCACGGGGGTGATCGCGGGTGGTGGTGTACGTGCCGTGGTCGAAGCTGCTGGCATTCGCGATATTCTCACCAAGAGCCTCGGTAGTGCCAACATATTGAATGTAGTCAAGGCTACCGTCCACGCCCTGAACGAATTGCAGGACCCAGTTGAAATTGCCAATCGACGTGGTTTGCCTGTCGATCGCGTTCAACCGTTCTGGAGTAGGGAAGATGGCTAAGAAAAAGGACAAAACACTGCGTGTTACTTGGGTCAAGAGTAGTATCGGCTACTCGAAACGGCAGAAGGGTACCATTCGGGCTCTGGGCTTGCGCCGCCTGGGCCATTCGGTCGAACACGAAGATACGCCAGTGATCCGGGGGATGGTTAACAAGGTTGGGCACCTGGTTGAGGTGCAAGAGGTGGAGAAATGAAGTTGCATGATTTACAGCCGGCCCCTGGCAGCCAAAAGCGAAGGAAGCGTGTGGGCCGAGGGATGGCCGCGGGGCAGGGTAAGACCGCCGGTCGTGGCACCAAAGGGCAGGGCGCTCGCTCTGGTGGGGGCAAGGGGCCCTATTTCGAAGGTGGGCAGTTGCCGCTGGTTCGCCGGCTTCCCTTTAAGCGTGGCTTTACTAACATATGGCGTGTTGAGTACGCTGAGGTTAATCTAGATCGCCTGGATAAGTTTGAAAGTGGGGCGGAAGTATCGCCGGAGACACTGAATGAGGCAGGTATCATCAAGTCGGCCAACAAGCCGGTGGTGATTCTAGCGCGTGGTGATCTGGATAGAGAGCTTACAGTGAAGGCACATCGCTTTTCGAACAGTGCACGCGCCAAAATCGAGGCGGCGGGTGGCACGGTTGTGGTGCTACCGTTAGAGAACTAGAGATGACTGACTGTGCTGGGAGGATTCCGAATGATCCAGGCTGTTAGGAACGCACTGAGTCTCCCCGATTTACGCCAAAAGATCTTTTTCACCTTTTTCATTCTGTTCGTCTATCGCGCCGCCGCTCACGTGCCGGTGCCCGGCGTAGATCAGGAAGCCCTGCGCGGTTTTTTGGAAAGTGGTCAGGCTGGAAGCCAGTTGATCGGCTTCCTGGACTTGCTTTCGGGAGGCGCTTTGTCGAATTTCTCGGTGATGGCAATGGGAGTGTATCCTTACATTACCGCCTCCATCATCATTCAGTTGCTCACACCGATCGTTCCTCAGCTTGAGGGGATTGCCAGGGAGCCCGGCGGCCGGGAAAAATTGAACCAATATACCCACTGGCTGATGGTGCCTTTGGCCGCGCTTCAGGCCTACGGTCAGGCCGTCTTCATCCAGCGGTCAGTCAGTGGGACTAATGTGCTCCCCCATTTCGGTTTTAGCGTCGATCCATTAGGCACCGTCGCTACCATTGTTACTATGACCGCCGGTACCGTCTTTGCCGTATGGCTAGGCGAGCTGATCACCGAGCAAGGCATCGGTAACGGCATATCGCTGATTATCTTTGGTGGCATCGTCGCTCGGTTGCCGCAGAATGTGGGTGGCTTTGTGTTAAGTCAGGACTACGTTGGGTTGTTGATTTTTACCCTGATTACAGCGGCTACTGTGGCTGTAATCGTCTTCGTGCAGGAGGGGCAGCGCCGTATACCGGTTCAATACGGTAAGCGTGTGCGAGGAACTCGAGTCTATGGTGGGCAGAGTGCGCATATTCCGTTGCGCGTCAATAGCGCGGGTATGATCCCGCTCATCTTTGCCCAGTCAATCATGATCTTCCCCAGTACCATAGCCAGCTACTTTTACAACCCGACGGGGACGGGTATCTTGCAGAGTGTGGCTAACGGTATCTACGAAAACCTGCGACCAGCCAACGATGCCTGGCTTTATTGGATCATGTATTTCCTGATGGTCATCGGATTTACCTACTTCTACACTGATGTCATTTTCCGGCAGCAGAATCTAGCCGAATCGCTGCAACGCCAGGGTGGTTTCATCCCTGGCTTGCGACCGGGCAAACGCACTGAAGAATATCTCAACCGGGTGCTTCAGCGTATCACCTTGGTCGGTGCAGTCTTCCTGGGGTTGGTGGCTATCTTGCCCTGGCTGGTGCAGCTACTTCCTGGTTTGGAGCGTACGGGGGGACAGACTCAGTCGCTGCTCATCACCAGTACCGGTTTGCTCATCGTCGTTGGTGTTGTGCTCGATACCATGAAGCAGCTTGAGGCTCAGCTTCTGATGCGTCATTACGAAGGGTTTATAAAATAAGCATTGGATTAACTGGCACTTTCCAATAAGTGCTGGCCATCCGAATGCTTTGAATTGTTGGTTGACCGTGAAGATAGAGAGGAAATCGAAGGAAGAGCTAGCACTAATGCGGCAGGCGGGTCGCATTGTTGCCAAAGTTCTGGCTGCAATGCGTGAAGAGGCCCAGCCAGGTGTCTCAACTGCTAAACTTGATGCTATAGCTGAGGAGATCATTGCCCAACACCAGGCGATTCCGGCCTTTAAGGGATATCCACATCAGGGGCAGAATGATTTTCCAGCCTCGATCTGTGCCTCGATCAACGAAGAGATCGTGCATGGCATCCCCAGCTCTCATCGGGTACTTAAAGAAGGGGATATCCTAAGCGTAGACGTGGGAGCCGTTTACAAAGGATTTTATGGTGATGCAGCCATAACTTTGACCGTCGGTGAGGTGGATGAGGAAACTCATCGCCTGTTAGAGACCACCGAAGGCGCATTGATGGCTGGCATTGCCAAGGCACAAACAAGCAACCGTTTGTGGAGCGTCATCCGTGCCATTCAGTCATATGTCGAGCAACGAGGTTATAATGTGTTGCGGGAGTACCAGGGACATGGTATTGGTCGCAATATGCACGAGAAGCCCGACTTGCCCAATTATCTGGCACCGCGCGGCCATCGGCCTAAGAATTATCCGATGATGTCGGGGATGACCATCGCTCTGGAGCCCATGGTTGTGGCTGGTGACTGGCGCACCCGAGTGTTGGATGATGGTTGGACCGTAGTTACCGCCGACGGAAAGCGTTCGGCTCATTTTGAACATACGATTGCCATCACCGATGGAGAACCCGAAATTCTCACTCGCTTGTGACCTGGAGCAAAGGTAACGGGAGGCTACCATAAAATGAAAGTGAAACCGTCCGTAAAACGACGTTGCGAAAAATGCAAGATCATAAAGCGGCGGGGGGTTGTGCGGGTTATCTGCACCAATCCCAAGCATAAGCAGCGTCAGGGTTAGGCGCGTATCAGGAATAAGGAGGCTTACATATGGCGCGTATTGCAGGGGTTGACTTACCGCGAGACAAGCGTGTTGAAATCGCGCTGACTTACATTTATGGCATTGGACTTAGAAGCAGTCAGGATATTCTCCAACAATCCGAGGTGAATCCAGATACCCGAGTGAAAGATCTGGCGGAGGATGAAGTTGCCCGGCTGCGCGAGGTGATTGATAGGAACTATCAAGTCGAGGGTGACCTGCGACGCGAGATCCAGATGAACATCAAGCGCTTGCAGGAGATTCAATGTTATCGCGGCCTTCGGCATCGCCGTAACTTGCCGGTGCGTGGTCAGCGAACTCGCACCAATGCCCGAACCAAGCGAGGCGCGCGCAAGACGGTCCCTGGCCGCAGACGGGCACGCGCCAAGAAGTAATTACTCTGTCTATCGCATATTGCGTATTGGGTCTGACATATCGTTACGATCTTGGTATGCAGCTTCCCACTTTGCAGTATTGAGGAGGTATTTATGGCAAAAACCAAGGGCAGAAGAAGTGGTGGGCGCAGAGAGCGTAAGAACGTACCGTATGCACGTGCTTACATCCACGCCACTTTTAATAATACCATCATCACAATTACTGACCAGCAAGGTAATACAATCACTTGGTCGAGTGCCGGTACGGTTGGCTTTAAGGGGTCCCGCAAGAGTACACCTTATGCCGCCCAGCTTGCGGCGCAGCAGGTAGCCAAAAACGCACAGGATCACGGGGTGCGAGAAGTTGACGTCTTTGTAAAGGGACCCGGTCCAGGCCGTGAGGCAGCCATCCGGTCGTTACAGGGTGCGGGCTTCAAGGTGCGTTCCATCACTGATGTTACCCCGATTCCCCATAATGGATGCCGCCCACCCAAGAAGCGACGGGTGTAATCGTCCTAACCATTAAGCGGTTCGTTGCGTAAAGTAGATCGCTGTTCAGAAAAATTGCATTAGAGGGATGAAGGGCTCTGCCAGGCCTGTAAACCTCTAGATTAATGATTACAAAGATCAAGCAGGAGGATAACTTGGCACGCTATAACGGTCCGGTATGCAAACTATGTCGTCGCGAGGGCGAAAAGCTATTCCTAAAAGGTGAGCGGTGTTTCTCACCCAAGTGTGCTTTCGAGCGACGTTCTTACGCGCCTGGTATGCACGGGCGGCAGGCTCAATATCGGCGTAAGGAATCTGATTATTCCTTACAGCTTCGAGCCAAACAAAAGGCGCGTCGCATCTATGGCGTTTATGAACGTCAGTTCCGTCGTTACTTCCGTGAGGCTCAGCGACAGAAAGGGCTCACTGGCGTAAATCTGCTCATTTTGCTCGAAAGCCGACTCGACAACGTAGTCTATCGCTTGGGGTTTGCTAGCTCACGGGCACAGGCTCGCCAACTTGTACGACACGGCCATTTTGATGTCAATGGCCGCAAGACCAACATCCCTTCTTATCTGGTCAAGCCGGGGGATATCATCGCGGTTCGAGAATTCAGTCGGGGTAACATGTATTTCAAAGAGGTGTCTCAGATATTGGACGACGATCGGATTCCGGCTTGGCTGAGTCTAGATCCAACTAACCTCACGGGTAAGGTTGTTGACCTACCCTCCCGCGATGATATTGATGTATCTCTTAATGAGCAGTTGATTGTTGAGTATTACAGCCGGTAGTCCCTCACCTTGCCTGTATTTCGACATAAGATCGGAGCACGATGTGAAAAACAGCTTTGAGGTCGGGATTCTGAATGTCTACAGGGGGTGTTGCTTTGTCGGAAATGAATCTTGTCTTGCCCAAGGTTGAAACTGAGGCAAGTGCTCAGAATTATGGGCGCTTTAGCATAGGTCCACTCGAAAGTGGATATGGTATCACGCTGGGCAATGCCCTGCGTCGTGTGCTGCTGGCTTCGTTGCCTGGCGCTGCCGTGACATCGCTTCGCGTGAGCGGGATACATCACGAATTCTCCGATATCCCGCACGTGCGTGAGGATATGACGGCTCTTATTCTTAATATCAAGCAACTGCGCGTCAGGCTCTTCAACAACGAATCGGTACGGCTGCGAGCTGAGATCAAGGGTGAGGGTATCCTCACGGCAGGTGACTTGGAATGCCCACCCAACGTAGAGATTGTTAATCCTGATTTGTCTCTATTTGTAGCCGATTCGCCAGAGGCAGAGCTGGATATCGAGCTGGTTGTTGAGCCGGGTCGTGGCTATTCGCCAGGCGAAGAGCGGGGTAAGTTACCCATCGGCGAGATCCCGGTTGATGCCATTTTCAGCCCCGTTCGTCGCGCAAGCTATACCGTCGAGCGCGCACGGATTGGTCAGGTGACCGACTATGACCGTCTGGTGCTCGAAGTGAGCACCGATGGGACCATATCGCCCCACGATGCACTGAGTGAGGCGGCACGTATTCTGGTACAGCACTTCACGCTCATTTCTGGCGTCGCAGAGGAAGAACCAGAGGTCGAGGAAGAAGAAGAGGGCGGCATCCCCGCCCGTATGTATGAGACGCCCATTGAAGAGCTTGAACTGACGGTGCGTGCCTACAATTGCTTGAAGCGTGCGGGCATCACTCAAGTGGGCGAGATCCTGGAAAAGTTACAGAAGGGCGAGGAAGAGATTCTGGCTATTCGTAACTTTGGCCAGAAATCGCTTGACGAACTGATGGAAAAGCTTCGCGAAAAAGGCTTCCTCGATGAGTTGGAGCGCATCTCTCATGGCTTGGCGACGGATGAGTCGTCGGCAGAGATAGAACTGGCTGCCTGAGAGAAATCCTTTTCGCAGCATAAATCGAAGCTTATGAGGAAACTGGACGATGAGACATAGAGTAGCGGGTAAAAAACTGGGGCGCAGTTCTGCTCATCGCAAGGCCCTATTTCGCAATCTGGTGACAGATCTCTTTCGACACGAGCAGATTCGTACTACTGAAGCCAAGGCCAAGGCAATTCGCCCTCAGGCCGAGCGCTTGATTACCCTTGCCAGGCGTGGTGACCTGCATGCGCGGCGATTGGCCGCCCGTGACGTGCAAGACCCGGAGATCTTGCAGAAGCTCTTCGATGAGCTTGCAGAGCGCTACGAAGATCGTGAAGGAGGGTATATCCGTATTTATAAGCTCGGCCCACGAAAGGGCGATGCTGCGCCGGTGGTACTAATCTCACTGGTCGAGTAGATAGCACGAAGTGCGGGGTTGGAAGCAAGGGGTTAAGGTGACCAAAGACGTCTCTCCCTTAGGTTCTAGCCCTTACTCGCTACTCCCTTCCGTCGATGGAACTTCGATACCGGGCAAAGATTGAGTACGACGGTACTGATTTTTTAGGTTTTCAGATCCAGGCGCGGGGACGCACCGTCCAGGGTGAGCTAGAAAAGGCCATTGAACGCATTACCCAGAAGCAAGTTCGGGTGCTGGGAGCCGGTCGGACCGATGCTGGTGTCCATGCCAGCGGGCAGGTGATTGCCTTCGATGTTTCTTGGCGACACACTGATCACGAATTGCACCGGGCGCTAAACGCGGTTCTGCCACGGGACATTGCCATCAGGCATTTGACGATATCATACCCTGCTTTTCACCCGCGCTTCGATGCCAAATGGCGTCAGTATCGCTACACGATCCTTAATAAACCGATTCGCTCGCCCTTGTGGGCGCGTAATGCGTTTCACGTAGCAGAACCTCTCAACGTGGAGGCGATGGGGGAGGCGAGCCAGTCGCTTGTAGGAAGTCACGACTTTGCTGCTTTCGGCAAACCGACCCAGGGTGAGAGCACGGTTCGCCACGTAATGCAGGCCGAGTGGTTTGTCGAGCACCCTAGGGATATAGAAGGGGAGCTTCTAATCTTTGAGATCAGGGCCAACGCCTTTTTGTATCGGATGGTGCGTAACGTCGTCGGTACCCTGGTACGTGTGGGATTAGGAGTGCAAGCTCCTGATGAAATCGCGGCCCTTCTGGAAACTAAGGATCGAGCAGCAGCAGGTCCGCCAGCTCCACCTTGTGGTCTGTGCTTGGTAAAGGTGGAGTATACAGACAAGAGCAGCGAGTAACTAAGTAATTGAGAAGAAAACGTAGATGAGTTGACATTCGATTCTCGTTGCTCATCACTACTTTTGGGAGTTACAAGAACGTGAAGACTTTTTCAGCTAAACCATATGAAGTCGAGCGCGAGTGGTTTGTGGTTGATGCGGATGGCCAGACTCTGGGACGCTTGGCGACTCGCATCGCTACGCTACTGCGTGGCAAGCACAAACCCATCTACACACCGCATGTGGATTGTGGAGACTACGTGATTGTCGTCAATGCTGACAAAATCAATGTGACGGGTCAGAAGCTTGACCAGAAAATATATTACCGTCACAGCGGCTATCCGGGTGGGTTAAAGCAGGTTACTCTGCGCCGACGGTTGCAGACTCATCCGGAACGGGTCATCGAGTCGGCAGTGCGTGGCATGTTGCCCAAGAATCGGCTGGGCCGCAAAATGTTTAAGAAGCTTAAGGTTTATGCTGGGCCCGATCACCCACACGCGGCGCAGCAGCCCAAGTCAGTGGAATTATAGGCTGAGGGGGTAAGAGATACTATGGCAGATACCCAGTACTACGAGGGTCTTGGACGGCGAAAGACGGCTTCTGCTCGGGTGCGATTGCACCCTGGCGGTGATGGTTCAATTCTGGTAAACAATCGGCCAGTAGATGAATACTTTTCTCGCGATTGGGATCTGAGGCACGTGAGCGAACCTTTGGTGGCTACCAACAACACTGGGCGTTTCACTGTGACTGTCCTCGTGAAGGGGGGCGGTATTACCGGGCAGGCTGGAGCCATTCGTCTCGGCATTGCTCGAGCCTTGCTCAAGGCTGATCCAGAATATCGATCGACCTTGCGCCAATTCGGTTTGCTTACACGCGATGCCCGGGCCAAAGAGCGCAAGAAGCCAGGCTTGAAGCGAGCTCGCAAGGCACCGCAATACACCAAGCGCTAATCATAAAAAGAAGTTTCGTTGCACCTCGTTTGAAGCGCTCGAGAGGCTTTTAGAACTCGTCGGGCGCTTCTTGCGCGGGGAGTTCGGTGCGAACCACGTCGCCGTGGATGTCAACGATGATGCGAAAGCCAAACATCCCTAGCCAGGTGCGGGTGTCCTCGGGTATGCCATGTTCGATGACCTGGTCCATATTCTGCATCGAAGCGTCTATCATCGCTTTGGTGAAAAGGTCATCTTTGCCCATCATTTCCATAATGCCTTCAGTTATCAATTCTTTATTGGCGAAGAACTGCTCCTGAAGCCAATGGAGTACTTGGCGGTCTACGTGCTCGGACTCCACATGCCTCCGAAAGCCGGCATCGAGGATAACATAATGGGGCCTGTCACCGATGTAAACCACCTCGGTTGGTTGATTTTCTTCATTAAACACCAGACCGGCAAAGAGCGCCTGCCGGCGACCAGATGAAACCAAATCCGAATCCTCCCTTAGGACTAAGGATTTAATAACTTACCCATTGGCCGACTGAATCAGGCTAGTATTTCGCTTGAATTTGAGGAAGTTATTTTATTCCCAATCCTTAGTTAGCTCTCCTCAAGCCATTGATGCTTTGGGAGAGTTTTCCTTTCCTTCACGCCAGATATAAGATCACCACTACCGCCAGTCCGAATAGACCTACTGTCGCCTGCAAAGGCCGATCCGTCAGCAGCACTTCGTCTGGCGCGCCACCGTCGCCTTGGATGTGGATCACATATAAGTAGCGGAAGATGCCATAAATGAGGAAGGGAACGGTTAACATCATCGTGTGATTCTCTGGTAGGTTAGGCGCGGAGAAGGTGTACAGGGCGTAGGTCATCAACGTGCCGGCAGTGACTACCGCCGTCATTTCGTCCACAAATGGCAGGCTGTAGTGATCGAGAACTGCTCTGGTATTACTGGCTTGACTCTTTAGTAGCGCGATCTCCTGTCGGCGTTTTCCAAGGGCCAGGAAGAGGGCCAAAAGAGTAGTAAATAGATAGAGCCAGGGAGAGAAGCGTTCGGCGTCTACAAGCGGAACGCCAGCGGCCACGCGAAGCACAAAGCCAGCGGCTATTACCATTACATCTATGATGACTACATTTTTTAACCGAAATGAATATGCAATTTGCAGTACCAGATATCCAGTGAGAATCAGCCCAAAGGCTATGTCGAGAAGAAAGCTCAGCGGCAACACAATGGCCGGTATCAGGATGGCAGCTACAATGGCAACTGATTTAGATAGCTGGCCGGAAGGTAAAGGGCGGTAGCGCTTGGTGGGGTGTTGCCGGTCCTTCTCAATATCTGCCAGGTCATTTATTAGGTACACTGTCCCTGAAATAAGGCACAGCATCACAAAGCCAATTATCGTCCGAGTGAGAGGCTGGATTTGAAAGAGCTTTTCGTCGAAGACCAATGGCACGAAGATGACACCATTTTTCGTCCACTGCGCAGGTCGCAATGTTTTGATTAAAGCAATTAGCACAAATAACTCCTGGGGTAAAATCTCAAAGTGGCATGATATATACAAAAGATGGAAGTCGCAAATTTTCCATGCAGTCAGGTGCGTCCCAGATTCTGGTGGACGCCAAGGGTTTTCGAATTCCTTTGGGCTCTTATCCTGAAATTCAGACAGCCCCCCGCAGTTTGACACCGGCCCCGGTTGAGATTATCCTTGCCTTATGACCGACAAGATCCGGCTCGACCACCTGCTGGTTCACCACAGGTTGGCTGAAAGTCGCAGTCAAGCACAGGCTTTGATACTGGCCGGGCAGGTTTTTGTGAATGGGCAGCCTGCTCCCAAACCAGGCGCAAAAGTGCCGGCCGATGTTCAGGTGACAGTGCGCCAGCAATTGCCTTATGTGAGTCGAGGAGGCCTTAAGCTGGCGGCTGCCCTCGATGCATTCGGCGTATCTGTCCAGGACGCCATCTGCGCCGACGTCGGCGCATCTACTGGCGGTTTCACAGATTGTTTGCTCCAACGGGGTGCTGCCCGCGTGTATGCCATTGATGTAGGGTATGGCCAATTGGCGTGGAAGCTGCGCCAAGATCAACGGGTGGTCGTTATGGAGAGAACCAATGCCCGTTACCTGGAGGCGTTGCCTGAGCCAGCAGAGATGGTTACCCTTGACGCGTCGTTTATCTCGCTCAAACTGCTGTTTCCCGCAATCGTCGGCTGGCTCGCTGCTGATGCTGACGTCATCCCATTGGTCAAGCCGCAATTTGAAGCCAGGCGTGAGCAAGTGGGTAAGAAGGGCGTGGTGCGTGATCCAGCGGTGCACAGTCAAGTTTTGGAGAGAGTGGCCGGCTATGCGATGGCCCATGGATTGGCTGTGCACGGGCTGATCCGTTCGCCCATCACCGGGCCGGCCGGTAACGTGGAATTCTTTATGCATTTGAGACAGGGAGCTACGCTGGGTGATTTTGACCTGTCGGCGGCCATTGCTGAATGCCTGACGGATGAGCGGACTTTCACTCTGGTTGCCTAGCTGATTTTGGTGTTCGTGAGGTTGTTGACACGACCCAGTTCCATGGCGCGATCTACCGTCGTGATCAAATCCTCAATAGCTAAGGGTTTGAGTAGAAACTCGGTAGCGCCCAGCATGAGCAATCTTTCGCGTTCTGCCACGGGATTTGTCACATGTGCCGAGATGGCGATGATCGGAATCGTGCCAGTAGTGATATTTCGTTTTAGATGGCTGAGCGCTTCATAGCCGTCCATACCGGGTAGACGCAAGTCCATGATTATAACGTTGGGCCGTACCCGACGGGCGGCCGCCAGCGCCTCATAACCATCGCTGGCAGTTTCAGTGGCAAAACCCACACGACGCAGTGCGCGGGTGAGAACATCGGTTGTGTCCGGGTCATCTTCAACGATCAACACCCGTCCCTCACGAGTTGACACCATATCTACCTGTTCGAGCAGCAATTGCTCGTTGACGGGTTTAATCAGGTAGGCGCTGGCGCCACGTGCCATGGCCTCTCCGTCATCTTCGACGATAGTCAGCATGATGATCGGGATCATGGCATACGAGGAGTCGCCTTTCAGTTCGTCAAGTATGTCCAGCCCATCCATGTCGGGTAGAATCCGGTCGAGCACAATCAGGTCGACCTTGTCTCCTCTTACCATCTCCAAAGCTTTATGTCCCCGACTTGCAGTTAGCACCCGATAGCCGTTGCTCTCCAATTGCATTCGCACCAACTGGGCGATGTCCGGGTCATCGTCCACGACCAAGACGGTTTTCGCCGTAATCGGCGGCGGCGGTGCCGGTAATGGCTTCGTTTCCTCGGGCTCTAATTCGGCGCCGGATATCGGCAGAATGAAAGTGAAAACACTGCCCTTGCCTTTTTCCGAATCCACCCAGACCCGGCCGCCGTGCATCTCCACAAACATTTTGACGATGGGTAGCCCTAAGCCCGTGCCACTGGCTTCCTGGACGACTGGATCGTCGGCGCGATAAAAGCGGTCGAAGACATTACTGATATCTTCTGGGGCAATCCCAACGCCGGTGTCGTGCACACTTACCTGAACTGCTGTCCCGGCGATGGTTGCTTCGACCGTTACACTCCCTTGTGGCGTGTAATTGATCGCGTTGCCTACCAGGTTGGTCAGAACCTGATACAGTCGACCTCGGTCTCCCATAACTTCAGGAAGCCCAGCGTCTACCTCGTAGGCGAGATTCAACCCACATTCCTGGGCACGTGCCGCCATTGCCTCAACTACGTCAGCTATGATTTCACCCACCTTGACTAGGGCTGGTTCGAATCGGACGCGACCTGTTTCGATGCGTGAGATGTCGAGCAGATCGTTGATGAGTGCGATCAGGCGGTCGGTGTTGTTCTTGATGACGCCCAAGAAATGCTTTTGGTTTTCGTTCAATGGTCCAACCGCGCCGCCGGAGAGTAGGTCTGTGTAACCTTTGATAGCCGTCATCGGGGTGCGTAATTCGTGAGATACAGTAGAGATGAACTCGCTCTTGGCCCGATCAGCTTCCACTTCTTTGGAAATGTCTCGGAGGATGGTTACAACCCCTAAGAACTCGTCGTGACGGGCGATGACCGGGGCCATATGGGCATTGATAACTCGATTGTCCATCTCCAACGTCGAGCTGGAGACTTCAATCTCTGAGGGGGCGCTCGCCTGAGTGAGCATGATCTCGATGGCTGCCAGGGCAGCGGTACTACCTGGAGCATCGAAAGCTTCGATCAGGTGACGGATGTCGACGTTTATCAAATTGTCACGAGGTGTGTTAAGGATTCGCTCGGCTGCCGGATTGAGCAGAATAACTCTTCCCTGGGGGTTGTTCACTACGACACCGTCAGCGATCGATTCCAAGATAGCTTGGCTCTTGCTGGCCTCCTCCTGTTGGTGGCGCAGCATACCTCCTAACTGCTGGGCTTGGCTGTTGATGAGCCGATAGATCTCCGCATTCTCGCCGACACCAGCCACCTGGGTGGTGATTGCTCTGACGACGGTCACGTCCTCAGCCGTGAAGTGATCTGCCTGCTGTGAGCCAAGCGCCAGCAAACCGTAAAACTCGCCATTGGTTACGATGGGAGCGATGATCATTCCTGAGACAGTTGATGGCACTTGTAAGATATTCTGCCATTCGGCCGCAGGTAGGGCAGTGATGTCCCCAATCGGAGGGATAGGCTCGTCGCGCCAGCCTTGCGTCCAGTCGCTAGGCAGGGTCTCCGGTAGGATGGGACCCACCTCCCATTCAACGCTAGCCCAGGAGAAGAGCCGCCCCGATTCACGGTCGAGAACCAAGAGCACACCCACGTCGGCGCCTGTAGTTTTTAATGCTCCATTCAAAGCACTGCGTACAACGATGTCTAATTCCAGGCTGGTCGCGATTTCGTGGGTCACCATGTACAGCGACCTGTAGTGATCGCGCTCACTGGCCAGACGGTCTAGTTGCTGCTCAAATGAGCGGTTGAGTCGAACGATCAGCTCGCTGAATGCGTCATCCGCACTCAGCAGCAACTCAAAGGCTCGGTCGCCGGCAGTGTTGGCTTGCAGCTCGGTGACAACGCTTTGTCGCATAGCCTGCAAAAGAGTGTACCAGGTGGACAGGCCGAACTCCGATGCGTTTGTCGGGGACGTTGAGTAAGTATCGACAAGCTCTTCGACTGCAGAGCCGTCGGTGAGAGCGCGAAGCAGAGTACGACCCAGACTGTCCATATCTATCCCGTTGCTGGGAAAATGACTAACCTGGGCATTGGCCGTCCCCTCATCAAGCCATCGCTGCAAGACCGAATCCTGATGCTCACTCAGCCATCCTTCGAGGTACTTGGCCGGAGGTTTATTCTTTTTGGATACCATTGCTATCGGGTTCCTGTGCGAGATCCGTATATTAGTGCTACCTAATTCTTTGAAACTTGCACTCACTACTATATCACAATTCGTCAGTATTTATGGTTACAAATTGGTTACACTCGGGGGATTTACTCCTTTATAGTCCATATGTAGGGGGTATTTGCATAGACAAACGGCTGATTTTCGTGGTATAATCAGCACGGTTTATCATTGGCTGCGTAGATTGGGCCAGGATAGGAATTTTGCCACATGGACTCACGAGATGAATTGCTGGGGCAGAGAATCGCCGGTCTTGAGCGGCGTATCGCCTATCTGGAACGCATCGTAAAGGTGAGCCAGATTCTCAACTCCACACTCAGCCTTGAGCCACTGTTGCGCATTATCATCCAATCAGCCACCGAGCTCACCCACACTGAAGCATGTTCCATTATGTTGCTCGACAAACGGACTGGAGAGTTGACCTTCTCTCACTCAGTCGGCCACGGCTCAGAAGGATTACGGGACGTGACCGTGCCTTTGGACAACAGCATTGCCGGTTGGATTGTACGTAAAGGCAAGCCTCTGCTCATCCGTGATGCCAAGAATGATCCGCGCTGGCATTCCCAGGTTGACATGACGATAGATTTTGATACACGCTCCATTCTCGGCGTTCCCCTCAAGGTCAAAGACCAAATCATCGGTGTTATGGAGCTTCTGAACAAGATCGACGAACAGGGGTTTAGCCAAGACGACATCCAGATTGCCAGCACCTTGGCCGCTCAAGCAGCAATCGCCATCGAAAACGCGCGTCTGTTGGATGAGTTGCAGCGTGCCTACGACGAATTGGCTGAACTCGATCGACTTAAGAGCGACTTTGTGAGCATTGCCTCTCACGAATTGCGGACGCCTTTGGCCGTGATCTTGGGCTATGCTTCCTTCTTGCGAGAGGAAGTCAGCGGTGAGGCAGGCGAACAGCTCAGCGCTGTGTTGCAGAGTGCGCTGCGTCTGCGGTCCATAATTGATGACATGGTCAACCTGCGGCACGTCGAAACGGGCGAAATCCAGCTCGAACGTGATATCTTCTCCATGACAGAACTCATCAGCGAGGTGACCGGCGAGTTTAACCAGCTAGCCAGGGCCAAACAGCAGATGGTACGTCTGGAACTACCTGACGATCCACTCAAAATTGACGCTGATCGACAAAAGCTATATCTGGTATTAGCCAACCTGTTGTCAAATGCTGTAAAGTTTACCTCGCCTCAGGGGCGAGTGCAGGTCTCCGCTGAGCGAAAGGGCGAGGAAATATGGATTGCCGTGATGGACACGGGTGTCGGCATCCCGGAGCGAGATCTCGATCGCATCTTCACCCGTTTCTATCAGGTTGAGCCCACCCTCACCCGACGCTACGAGGGTATGGGACTGGGGCTTTCGATTGTCAAGAGCATGGTCGAGCTGCATAACGGACGCATTTGGGTCGAGAGCGTCGTTGGCAAAGGCAGTCGCTTTACGGTGGTCTTGCCAGTCTCTCCCTACAATGCGGAACCAATCGCCGAAACTGCTTCCAATTCCTGATCTACTGCGTACTGCGTACTGAGTACTGCGTAATTCGTAAAACGTAAAGGCGTAAAACGTAAACGTGAGTCGCTGAAAGCGCAAGCATTTTACGTTTTACGCCTTTACACAATTCTTCAGGCCTGGCCACTGGTCGGGCTTTTTTATCTATGCTGTGGCCGGATGAGAAGTAGGGCAAACGCATTTATCCAATCTGGACCGCGAGAAAGTAGTATCTGCCCCATTCAGCCCCATTGCGTCTGGCCTACACGCTGCATTTCGCCGTGTTTTCGTGTCTCAACAGGGTAATATGGGCGG
>DAOUMD010000136.1:0-20248 GCA_034412795.1 Anaerolineae bacterium | reverse complement strand
AAAGGCTATGCTGAGACTTGGATGCAAGATCAAGGCAATTGACGTTGTGCTAAAGGACGGAGAGGTTATCGTAGAGCTTGGAGGTCTGCAAGTTATCAATTGTCCGGGGCATACTCCGGGAAGCGTTCCACGAGGCATCTGCTGTGCTGTCAGATCTGTGAATGATACAGTTGGGACACACTGGGCTAACAAGCGGATGGGGCCGTCGGCCTGGCGCCTCATCCGCCGCGGCGTTGGGCAGCTACAGTTCCATCCACGAAGGAGGCACTCTATGTTGAGCGTACGATTTGATAAATTTGGTGAACCGGCCGACGTTCTGCGCGTTGAAGAACGGCCGAAGCCGGCGCCCGGAAACGGTGAAGTCCTTCGTGCGGATGCGGGCGCGGCCGATTCATCCGTCGGATTTGCTTACGGTGCGCGGCATTTATGGTTCACTGCCGGCACTCCCAGCCACGCCGGGAATAGAAGGAGCGGGTACGATCGAATCGGTTGGTCCCAATGTGCAGGGCTGGCAGGGTGGACAGCGCGTGATCCCGCTCGCCACACCGGGCACGTGGCAGGAGTACCTTATCGTCAAGGCTGACCAACTGATTCCTGTTCCTGACACGCTCAGTGACACAATTGCAGCGCAGTTTGCAGTCAATCCGCTCACGGCCTGGGTTATGACCACAGAAGAGTTAAGGCTTGAGCCCGGCCAGTGGTTGTTGCAAACGGCGGCTGGCTCGACGCTCGGCCGGGTTGTGTTGCAAATTGCAAAGCTGCGCGGTTTCAAGACTATCAACGTTGTGCGGCGTCGCGAGCAAGCGAAGGAATTGAAAGCACTTGGCGCGGATGAAGTCGTCTGCACGGCTGATGAGGATTTGGTAGAGCGTGTTATGGCGATTACCGATAGAGCAGGCGTACCGGCCGCAATTGACGCAGTGGGCGGCCAAACCGGCGCAGACACAGCACGCTCTCTCAGTTGGCACGGTGTGATGCTTTCGTACGGACTACTCTCGGGCAAACCAATACCGATTGATGGAGGCCAGATGATTTTCCGGTGTTCAACCGTGCGTGGCTTTTGGTTGAGTGATTGGTTCCGCAATGTCCCGGTCGAAAGGCGGCGCGCCGTCTCAACTGAGCTACTCGGACTGATGGCCAGAGGCGAAATAGCTCCACCCATTGAAGCTGAATATCCGCTGAAAGACATTGTGAAGGCGGTGCAACACACAGAGCGCTTTGGCAGACAAGGAAAAGTCCTGTTATAAATAACGTATGGTGTTCACACTGTTCCAGTGTGACGACAATTACAGATTTCAGAGGTGATGTAGAGGAAGGGAACTTGGTTTTGACTGGAAATTGTGTAAAATGCGGAGGAAGCGTAGCACGAGTTATCGAAAATGAGTAACGAACTATGAAACCCAGGAATCCGGTTCCTGATACCTCCTGCGCAGTAAGTAAAAAGTTGACCCTTCTGATGCACCCTAATGAGGGATGGATGTATGAATACCGACAAACACATCGTTGAGTTAACAGCATATGAATACAATATCCTGAGTAGGAATTATCTTATTTCTAGGGTATGTAAAAAATACTTGGAATCAGCCACAATCTATGAACAGGATAAGGAAGAAGTTGTTGAACTTTCACTGACACTTGATGAACTGGAAGACTTGACCGGATACGTTGCCGCAGAATCGAATCATGCAAGAACGGAAAGACAGCGTGAAGATTTAGGCTCAATATGTGATTATTTTGAGGGTCGTCTAAGTGAAATAAAGAGAAGAAAATGAGAGGGGTACGGGCGAATGCCCGTTAGAAAACAGATACGGGTAATAAGGATGAATGGCTTGCGTCGTCTAAAAATAGAAGGCCTTATGCGTGGGTCAGTCTGCGGTAAATGTTTCCCTACAGGCGGGCGGCACACGCCGAGGCGTTAGCCGCAGGCGAGCGTCAGCGAGCTGTAGGCTAGCAGCGGATGGAGGCGGCACTCGCGTCTCGTCGCTGTGCGCCTCCGCTTCGCGCCGCCAGCCGTTGGGCCTGGCGCCGCCAGTCGTCGCGTCGGCCTGGCGCCTCATCCACCGCGCCGTTAGGCGGTTAAGAAGAACTTGATAACTTTTTATCGTGATAGGAATGTGATGAAAACAGGCAACGAATTAGAGCAAGTAGTGTATGGGTATTGGGCCAAACGGTTCAGTTGTACTCGTGAGGATTTTGTTCACTCAGGCACATTGGTTATCAAAGAGGAGGAACTTGCCGGCACCAGAAAAATATATGTCTATCACATTGACAAAATCAGTGTCGTACGGATGGCCCCCTCCCTGGCAAAGCAAATGGGGTTACCGGACGGTTATGACAGAAATTCTGTTTCGCTTACAGTGAACGAACTTCAGTCATTGGTCGGGGCAAGATACCGGGTCGAGATAGAGAGTACACTTCTGGATTGCTACTTGGATGCGAAGGATTTCAAGTTTTTTAGCGCTGCGGGCGATTTCACTACGCGTCGATTGTATCCAGAAAATGACAATACATATCTGCTAGGTTTGTATGATGCGTGTACTGAAGAGGATTTGGATGAAGCGGAAATATATGTTGATGACCCGGACCCGGTCATCTATGGGATGTTCGATGAAGAGCAACTGGTGGCGTATGCGAGTCATCGGTATTGGGATGAGATCATCGCAGATATTGGGGTGTTGATACATCCAAACTACCGGAGCCGGGGACTTGGGAAAGCCGTGGTCTCAGCATTGTGTGAATGGTGTATCAAGAACGAAGTGGTGCCAATGTATCGGGTGTTTAGTGATCATAATCATTCGCGCAGGATACCGCAGGCTTTAGGTTTCAAGGAAATGGTTATCATTGAAACCTTGAAGGTAACTACTTTGACATTGTCAAACTACTCAGCCTGATGGTTGCAGATATGTATCTGCAACCCATAATCGGCGGATGTATATCCGCAAATACCCATTACGGTTGAATAACCGTAACGATCAGCGAAATTAGGGCGTATTTGCTGGCGAAGTGATGTCTTATGAAGAACATCACTTTTTGTTGTAGGATTCGTCGTGCGCCGCCTGAAAATGGCCATTAAGCGCGGAACGCTTCGCGCCGCCAGCCGTCGGCCTGGCGCCTCATCCGCCGCGCCGTTGGGCGGCAAAAGCAATTGTGACAGGACAGTAGAATAAATCTATATTTATAAGAAAGGAATTGAATAAAATCATATGGATGAAGAATATCACATCGTCTACGTTGATAAGCCTGAACAATCTGCATGGGGCATAATTGGACAAGGCATTAGCAATTACAACAAACAACAAGCAGGTGATGGTAAGTTTCAACGCCTATGTTTCGTTCTTCACGCGTCTGACCAAGAAATTGTAGGAGGTGTGATAGGTGAAACATATTGGGAGTGGTTTTATCTTGATCTATTGTGGGTAAAAGAAGAGCTTCGTGGTCGCGGATATGGGCATCGCCTTTTGACGATTGCAGAACAGGAAGCGCGGCAACGTGGTGCAAAGAATGCATATTTGGACACATTCAGTTTTCAGGCGCCAGACTTCTATAAACAACATGGCTATCGGGTTTTTGGCGAGCTACAAGATTTTCCTCCTGGGTATCAACGCTACTTTCTTACAAAACAGCTTTAGAAAATGTGTATCGAGACCTGTCTGGCTTCGAAACAAGAGCAACGTCGGGCCATGCCTGCCGATTCCCTCGTGTCGGACCCGATCGGCACTGTGACCCACGCTGTCACTATCTACGCACCGCCCGAAAGCGTGTGGCCCTGGCTGGCGCAGATGGGCGGCGGCCGTGCCGGCTGGTATAGCTACGACCGTATCGACAACGGTGGTCATCCAAGCGCCGAGTCCATCCTGGCGGA
Organism: Anaerolineae bacterium; assembly: GCA_034412795.1. GTDB lineage: Bacteria > Chloroflexota > Anaerolineae > 4572-78 > NAK82 > JAUVPY01. The sequence goes on along the minus strand of DAOUMD010000136.1, from coordinate 16,386 downwards.
GTACCAGCAGATCGCGCCCGGCGATGTCCTGCCTGCAATCCCTGGGGCGACGGACGTGTTCCGCGTGGCCGAGGTCGAGGTCCCGCGTCATCTAGTCCTGACTGTGCCCGATGCGAGTGGTGGCATCCAGGTGAGCTGGGAGTTCCTATTACAGCCGGTGGATCAAGGCTGCACTCGACTGATCGTGCGGGGACGCATTTCACCGCGCTGGCCTGCTTCCACACAAGCGCCCTCCGCCTCATCCCGTGGCCCCATCCTGATCGAGCGTATCTATGCCGTATTGGAGCGCACTCCGAAACCACTTATGCTGGCTGCAGCCGGTTTCGGCCACTACCTTATGGAAGCCCGGATGCTTCGCGGCATCAAGCGGCGTGCGGAGGGATGATGCCAAACTCAAAACAACTGCTCACAATTGCTGGTTGTATCAGCTTTGTGGTTGCGATGTTTCAATCCGTGATAAGCTTTTCTCCTCCCTGGAGCCTATATAGTGTGCCTTCTCAGCGGAGCGAGCGAGCAATTTGCAGGGTCTGTTCAAGGTCGAGGTCAAGCCCACCTGCCACATAACTGATGCCATCAGTTTCCCACATCAGGCTGTGGTCGTCCGTCCACACCGCCGGATGCCCGTCAAAGTCTACCTCCTCCAGTGTGCCATCGGTGATGAGGCCGATTCCTACACTCACCATCACGTTGGGTTCATCGTTGGGCTGCGGCCCCCCTGGCATCTGGGCGATAATGATGTCGTGATCAGGGCCACCGTAGAGCAGAAAAGTCCAGTGTGTCCCACCGATCGGTGCCAGTTTGATTTCGCGCAAGGCATAGCCCTCGGGTAGGTCGGCTGGTGCTCTGAGGTGAAAGTCTGTTGTTGCCTGCGCCTCTTCAAAGCTGGTCAGTGAATGCACAGTGGGATCTATGCCAGGAGGCGCGTTGCCGCAGAAGCTGCCGATCTCGGTACGGATTTTCCATGTGTCGGATGGTAAGGGCTGTGATTCGCCCATGCTCTGGAATATGACCTGCTCAGCCCACGAATGCGCCCCCAGGGCGATGTGCTGAACGGTATCCACCACCTGCGCCCGAACGGGCGGGACAAAGATAATTGTGCTTATAGCGAAGATCAGGGCCGCGAGGGTGGCCAAGGCGAGTCCCTTTTTCATCGTTAAACCTCCTGTAAGGATTTGGCTGATGTGGCCAATATGTGGCGACAGACGTTGAAGCCACGTGGGGAGCCACGACGACGAGGGGCGCGCTTCCCCCGCCAGCCTCGCCCGCAGGCGGCTCCAGGCCTGCGGCGAGGGGGCTGCCTGGGCAGCCCTGACTTGAAGAGACCGGCTGACACGGTCCTGCGTTGCCGACAGAGCGGCCAGTTTCTTTTGACAGAAGTCACACCCGGCCAAGTGTGCCTGGATCAGTGTTCGTTCAGAAGGGGTGACCTCGTCATCCAAATAGACGACAAGCAGTTCATTCACTTCTTGGCATTTCATTTTGTTATCCTCTTTAGGTGAAAGGCTCTTGTGGCTGGATCATTTTCCGTTGCTGTTTCTAGTTTCTTATGCAGAGTTTTAAGAGCCAAGTTAAGCCGTGATTTGACTGTGCCCACTGGGGCGTCCAGGATTTGAGCTATCTCTGCGTATGACAATTCCCAGTAGTAGCGAAGAATCACAACCGTCCGCAGCTTTTCACTTAACTGGCCCAATGCCTGCTGGGTTGCTTCTTCTTCTTCCGACTGGCTTTCGAGTAATGGCGTATGCTCGGTCAGTAATACGGGAGAGACTTCATCAAACGAAAGTACAAAGAGACGTCGTTTGCGTCGCCGATTGAGACAATGATTAACCGTGATGCGATATAACCAAGTGGTGAAAGCCCCTTTCGAGGGTTGAAAAGTGGATAAGGACTTGTGCACCTGCATGAAAACTTCCTGGAGCACATCTTCAGCATCATCGGCGTTGTCCAGCATCAAATAAGCTGTCTTGTAAACCAAGTTCTTGTATTTGTGGAAGAGATCAGAAAAAGCCCCTTTGTCGCCAGCTTGGCTACGACGTATCAAGTCCATATCCTACTGTCCCTCTCGTGTGGCTTCTGCTACTAAATTATACACCGTTTCCGCCTCGAGAGTTCGGTGGTATACTGGAGATGATCAGATTAATCCGTGTGTCCATTTGACGTGTGATTTCACTTACCCTCTTTCCCTCCCGAGATTTCTCGGAAAGTCCTCCAAAGGGTAGCGACGCTTCGGTATCTGGGGATGCCTCGCTCCTCGCTGCTCTTTGGCGGAGTGAGCATCCCCAGATGCGAGCGGCGTTTTCCGAGAGAGCTCTCCCGCTTCTGACGCCTATCCTGAGCCTGCCGCAGGAATTGATGACCAACGGCATGCCGGGGGAGGGTGCTGTCACTGCTGCACCAAGGGGATAGGGGTTGATGTTTGCCCAAAACGTGCTATCATCTGACCTATAGGGACACCCAGTTGTTAAGGTATTTGACCTTACCGCCCATCCTCCGGTTTACGCCGGTTTCGGGCGAACAGGTCGCACCGGGCGGATGGAGCCGTCGCTCGCGCCACCAGCCGTCGGCCTGGTGCCTCATCCACCGCCCCGTTGGGCGGCTGGTATGTCGCAACAACTGTCATACGGAGAATCCAGATGCAGACCTACCTAGAACGTTATCTAGAAGGAGAGCACCTAGCGGTTTGGGCAGAACTGGTTGGTCTCGGACCAACTCTTCGTAATGAGCCGTTATATACTGACGCTCTGGCTGTGGCTCGGGAAATGATGACACGGGCCAGGCACAATGTTGGCTTGTTGATTGAGCGTCTGAAAACAATCGACTATCGATTTGTCGAACCGGATCGGGTATGGGTTCTACCAGATGCGAAGCAGTTGTCTGCTCTCGATGTATTGGAACAGCGCTATGGCCCATTTCCACTCAGCATCCGTATGTGGTGTGAGATAGTCGGGTCGGTAAACTTCATGGGCGCACATCCCAAATTGAGCCAATGTCATGATTATGATTGGGGTGGTTCAGACCGGCTGAAGTGTTATGGTGATCCAATGGTTGTTTGGACAATGACTGGGCTGCGCCGAGAACTCGTATCCTTTTACCTGAATCGGGCTGACAGTGACGAAGAAGAAGCCGAGATGGAGGCCAGTATGCCACCGCCATTTGGTTTGGAGATTGGATTGAGTGCCATCAATAAGGCGGGGCAAAGTGGCGGCGGTGGTGTGGATATGCTTGTTCCCAATGCGGCATTTGATGCTCCCCTAATCGACTCAGACAATTATTGGACGGGGACGTGGTTCGTGCCATACATTCGGGCCTGTTTCCAGTGGGGCGGGTTTCCTGGACTCAAAGGCAACTGGTTTCCAGGCCAGCAATGGGATCCCGGATATTCTAAAACAGAGATTGACTTTCTTGCTAAAGATTTATTGCCTTTATGAAACAAGGCCTTTCAACTGAACGTACCGCCCGACACGGCTTGCAGCGGATGGGCGCTCCGCATCACGCTAAGGCGCCTTTGGTGGTAAATGGGTCTAATCAAGCGGCCTGTTTTTGTGAAGTTCGCGCTAACTACTGAAGCCCAGCCGTTGGGCCGCGAGGGGATGACCGGCTAGGGGGAATGGGGGCCGTGGATCAATGGATGCGGTTGGTTGACCGTGGGTGGTTGGATCTGTGCGGGGGCTGTTGGGTAACTGGCCGTCCTAACGCGATGGCGCAATCACGCTTGAAGGAGGAGTGAGTGAAAAAGCTTAAAATAGAGGTCTTGAGCGTTATTGTTAACAATGAATTGGCGTTAGAGTACTGTGGCAACCAAATCGAACCATGTCCGTATTTTAGAGTAGGACGAGAGTTCATCATTGAAGAATTTGATAAGCCAAAAGGTTTTTGTCCGTGGGCATGGCAAGACATTTTTTATATGGTTCATACATTGTGGAATGGTGGAACCTTTTATCCTTGGTATAAGGAAGATGGAATAGTTATTGGTTCCTGTACTGATGGCATAAGACCTGTAACATTCAAAATCGAAAGAATAGGATAGTATTAGCTGTCATGGCAGAACAAAGGCAACGTCGAGACCCCGAGCAATTGGCAAGGGCAATGCACCTTATTTACAATGGCAGAGGTGAAACATAGCGCAGCCAGGCCGTACGCAAGCGAGATCATCGATTCACGGACGGAAAAGAACACGGACAAAAACGAATAGGCCAAATAAAGTCCGTGTTCCTTTCTGCCCGTGAGTCAAAATTCTCGTGCCGGTGCTACGTGCCTCCGCTTCGCGCGGCTCATCCGCCGCGCCGTTAGCTTGCTGGATGGTTGATAAACTTTAGAATTCAATGAGGTAACTACTCAGCCTGATGGTTGCAGATATGTATCTGCAACCCATACTCGGCGGATGTATATCCGCAAATACCCGTTACGGTTGAATAACCGTAACGATCAGCGACTGGTCTGAGTAGTTACTCAACGAGAATCAATATGCCAAAATTTGCTACTTACCTTCATCCCCACGTGTTCTCTACCTCTAAACCGGTTGACCAAATCAAGTTTATCGGCCAGTCTCTACCCCACTTTGATGCAATTCGTACACGTTTGGTCGATGCTTTAGCCGATTATCCCTCCATCCCACCAACTCAAGCTGATTTCAGCGAATTCTATAGCGTTCATAATCAACTGTACCTTGACAAGCTACAACAAATGGCACGAGATGAAGAGGTTACAGAGTTCCCCAAACTGAGTATTGAATGTACCGGGTTAGAATATGGCATTCCTGGCTATCAATACGCCTTGGGCGGAATGTTTGAAGCTGTAAACCAAATGAAAGTTGGCTCTTTGGAACGAGCTTACTGTTTCAGTATGGGAGGACATCACGCTCATCCTGATTGGAGTCATGGGTACTGTATGCTTAATCCTTTGGCGGTTACAGCCCGTTATGCTCAAGAGCGGGGATTTGAAAAAGTTCTCATTATCGATTGGGATCACCATCACGGGGATGGAACCCAATCGATCTTTGCTAATGATAGAGCGGTTTATTGCATTAGCATTCATAGTGCGATTGATCTGTATATGTCATCCCAAAGGGTTTTACGGCAGGGAACCACAACTGCGGCTGAGAAAGTGGGGCAGTGTAATATCCCAATACTGAACAAGACTTTTGATGACGAATTTTGGACCCAGTTGGGAATGGAGGGGAAGTACTATAGAGCCGAGCAAAGTCTACCAGAATTTCAATCGAAGTTGGAGAATTTACCGTGGGTTCCAGATATAGTGTTGATATTTTCTGGTTATGATGCTCATCAGGAAGATTGTGGTCGAGATATTCAAGAGTGGGAGAATGAAGATTTTGAGATGCTGACTATTTATGTTTTGGAAATGGCTAGGAAGGCAGGATGTCCGATTTTGTCGGTCCACGGAGGTGGTTATAACATACCTGTGACAGTTTCGGCAGCGTTGGCCCACGTCAACACTTTGACTACTCATTTATAAAAGTCAAGCGCAAGCTAACAAAGGCAATGCAGGCGAATTGCTAATCTTGGCCTTTATTGAAAGTTGGTCGGGCAACAATCATTCTGGTGATTGGTGGTATTTTCGCTAACCCGCAATCGCCTGATGTGCGGGCATTGGGCGCAGCCAACGCGTCAAGGGATTGTGGTGTGCTGAAAACGGAGTAGCCAACGCCGGGCGCGTGATCGAGCGGTATTTAGGTGTAGAGAAAATGGAGGAAGTGGGTTGAAAAAAACACCGTTTGGTCTGATGGCTTTTGGCACGATGTGCCTGACAACGTCGGTACTGGTGGCTTGCGTGGAGGCACCCACACCTTCTCCATCCGCGTCGCACACCGTGACACCGCAGCCTGAGGCCGACTTTGAACTCCCCGCGCCTGTCTATTTCCTGCGAGAAGGCCAAATCTGGTATCTGGCGCGCGATGGCAAAACGCAGCAGCAGATCACGCGCGAAGCCGCAGCCGTGGAGAGCTTCGATGTTTCGCCTGTGGACGGTGCGCTGGTTTACGTCACCCACAATACCTTGATTCACACCGATGCGCTGGGTGAGTATCGTCAAGTGCTGCTGTCGGGGCCTGCGCTGCCGCCTGTGGAGGACGAACTGGCTGGGCTGAACGCCAGAGACCACATCATCGGCAAAATTGGCACGCCGACATGGTCGCCCGATGGGGAGCGCATCGCCTACGTCCAAAATGGCCTCAACGTGATGGCGGTGTCGAGTGGGGAGGTGCAGACTGTCCATCCCAACGGCTTCATCCCAGAGCAGGGTGAGGCAACCGAGCGGCTGGTGATTGCCTCCGTGATCTCCTGGTCTCCGGATGGTCAGCATCTTTTAGTGGTGTTCTACAGCTATCCGCTGCACAGCGTCTATAACCAAAAGGTTGCCGTCAAGACGCTCTCCGGTTACTTGTCGACTGTGGGGGAGTGGGTTTCCTGCACCTTCGCCTGGCAGGGTGATAGCCAGGTCTTCTATTTGGGGAATCCATCCTATGGTGGAAGCGAGGCTCTGAGCCGGTGCACCGTTGCTGAAGGGCAATGCACCTTCATCGGGCAGGATGTGCCGGCCCGCACCGCTTACTTCTACGCGTATCCCCATGTCGCCAGCCAGAACGAGGTATACGTTTTTATGGCGACAAGCGCTGATCGAGGGGAAGCACCGGATGCGTTCGGGCTGTACAAAGTGGGCTCGGACGGCGGTGGTACGACCGCACTGCGCACGGATGAACATGCCATACAGGCTGCGTTGTGGGCCCGTGATGGCCGTGGCGTGCTCATCGTGACAGGGTCTGCATCGGGCGAGATGGCGGCAGATACGCTGGTGTGGTTGCCGGTGGACGGCGGCCCTGCCATAACGCTGCCGGTCACAGGGTCTCAAATGCTGCGTTGGGGGGGCGACATGTAACAAATCGTGGCGTTACCCGGCACTGCGACCATTACAACCCGGTGAAACACGGGTTAGTCAAGGCACCGAGGGATTGGCCATATTCCAGCTTTCATCGAGATGTGCGCCGGAGAGTTTACGCGTGGGATTGGGGGGCAGGCGAGGAGAGGGTGTTTGCGAGCGCGATAGGGAGTGAATAGCGCCCGGGTGGTGTTGGGTTTCGCCCTACGTTACTGACCGGGACCAATGGCGGCAGGATCGAGGTCGAGAGCGATCCGGGCAAAGACAGTATCTTTACGGTCTATTTGCCGGTCTCAAAGGAGAGGGAATGAACCTAAAATCGGGTGTTCATGTCACAGAGAGTGACCGCTGTCTGAAACACTGGCTGGTGCGCTGGATATTGATTGTCGGGGACTGGCTTGTTTCGCTGTTCCAGGCCGCCGCCGGGGTAATTCGCAGGTGCGCAGGAGGCCGCCACGCCTGGGCATGCAACTTGTGCGCCGCCATGTTCTTGATGCTTGCTTTTTCACCTGGCGCGGTCAACGGCCAATCCCCTACAGTGCGTGTCGGTGTCTACCAGAACGAGCCCAAGATATTCATGGACGAGAACGGCCGAGCCTCGGGCATGTTTATTGAGCTTCTGGATGAAATCGCCGCACAGGAGGGATGGACTCTGGTTTATGTGTCGTGTGAATGGGCTGCCTGCCTGCGTGCCCTTGAAGATGGACAAATTGACCTGATGCCGGATGTCGCTTATTCACCGGAACGGGATGTGAAGTATGATTTCCACGAAACGCCGGTTATCGAAAGCTGGTCAAGGGTGTATGCATCCCCGTATACACCAATAACAAAAATCTCCGAAGTGGATGGCAAACGGGTTGCAGTGCTTAAAGGTTCCATCCAACAAACAGTATTCAAACAATTAATGAACGGATTCGGATATAAGGTGACAATTGTTCCTGCTGATTCGTTTGAACAAGCTTTTGCTCTGGCGGAAGATGGTTCAGCCGATGCGGCTATTGCCAACCATTTGTTCGGAGACTATTCTTATCAGGAGTACGGGCTGTTAAAGACAACGTTTGATTTTAACCCGGTCGCACTGTACTATGCAACTGCTGAGGGGCGCAATGCCAATCTCCTTGAAACCATAGACCGTTATCTGAGCAAATGGCATAAGGAACCCGATTCTGCGTATTACACGATAGTTGACGGCTGGACTAAAACGGAGCCAACTTATCATGTGCCGCAGTACATTTTCTGGGTAATAGGCGGCATCCTGGGATTATTGGTTATCGCGGCTGGAATGATTTTGCTACTTCGCCAACAGGTAGAGGCCAGGACAAAGTATCTGAATCAGGTCAATACGGAACTGCAAGAGAGCGAACAACGCTATCAAACCCTGGCCAGGATTTCCCCCGTTGGGATATTTCAGACCAATCCAAATGGCGATACCACCTATGTTAACCCCAAATGGTGTGCTATCACCGGGTTATCTGTTGATCAAGCGCTGGGATATGGCTGGCTTGACGCTGTTCATCCAGACGATAAAGAAAAACTAAACAAGGGTTGGCAGGAGTCAACCCGACTTCATAAATCGTCTTTTTCGGATTATCGTTTTGTCCGCCCGGATGGAACGATTGCCTGGGTGATGGGACAGGCGGTGCCGGAAATGAATTCCGAGAATCAGATCATCGGGTATGTAGGCACGATTGTCGACATCACCAAGCGAAAGCAGGCCGAAGATGAAATTCACAAACTCAACGCCGAACTGGAACTACGCGTTCAGGAACGCACTGCGCAACTTCAGGCCGCCAATAAAGAACTTGAATCATTTTCGTACTCGGTTTCTCACGACCTGCGTGCCCCGCTGCGCGCCATCAGCGGTTTTTCCGCGATCATTGCCCGCCGTCACCGCGCCAACCTGAACGAAGAAGGCCGGCACTATGTGGATAATATAGTCCAGGCCAGCGAACGTATGGGACATTTAATTGACGATTTGCTCACCTATGCCCGTCTCGGACGGACGGGTGTACGTCGGTCGTCTGTTTCACTTGCCAGCCTTGTAAATGAAATCGGCGGAAATATGCAGAGTCGTCTTGCCGAAATTGATGGCACACTTCATATTAGTGAAGATTTGCCCGTAGTCGTCGGTGATCATACTTTATTGAACCAGATATTCACAAACTTACTGGAAAATGCCTTCAAATACCGTAAACCCGATGTACCCTCACTGGTCAGTGTAACGTCTCACTGCGACGGCAATAATGTCGTCGTCGAAGTGAGTGATAACGGCATCGGCATTCCGCTTGAATACCAGGAAAAGATTTTTAATATGTTCCAACGTCTACACTCCGAAGAAGAATACCCCGGTACCGGTATTGGTCTGGCAACAGTCAGAAAATCCGTTGAATTGCTTGGGGGGAGTGTTTGGGTTGAATCAAAAGTAGGTGAGGGCAGTACATTTTTCGTTCGTCTGCCAAAGGAGGAAGTTGAAAATGAGTGAACTTGCCCATATCCTGCTCATCGAAGACAATCGCATGGACGTAGAGTTGACACTCGATGCCTTCCGCGAGGCAAAGCTGCTCAATACCATCCACGTTGCTTCCAGTGGACAGGAGGCGCTGGACTATCTCTTTGGGCACGGCCAGTATGTCGACAGAGATACATACCCACTACCGAGCCTGGTTTTGCTTGATTTGAAACTGCCCGGTATTGACGGGTTTGAAGTCCTGCGGCAAATCAAATCAACCCCCATTCTCAAACGTCTGCCCGTTGTCATTCTCACTTCGTCGAAAGAAGAAGGCGACCGCGCCCTATCTTACGATTATGGCGCGAACAGTTACCTCGTCAAGCCGGTCTCATTTGATGGATTTTTGGGCGTTGTGCGACAGATTGAAGGATACTGGCTGTCGTTGAATGTGGCGCCTCCGGAGAGCGAAGCATGAACCAACTCATTCGCATTCTTTATGTAGATGATTACCCCCTTGACCGTGAACTGGTGCGGGATGCGTTGGAGAAAGAACATGGTGGCTTTGAACTTGTCGAGGCCGCTTCGCGTGCAGACTTTGAAACTACGCTCGCTCAAGGCGCTTTTGATCTCGTCCTGAGCGATTTCAATATCCTCGGCTTTGAAGGTTTGCAGGTTCTCGAAGCGGTTCGCGCCACAGACCCGCATCTGCCCGTTATCATCGTGACCGGTACCGGCTCCGAAGAGATTGCCGCAGAAGCCATGAAGCGTGGCGCAGCAGATTATGTTATCAAGACCCCTAAACATATTCAGCGCCTGCCGCATACCATCCAGGCCGTGCTTGAAAAAAAACGGCTGGAAGCTGAGCGCCAGCAAGCGGAGGAGGCGTTGCGGGAGAGCGAGGAACGCTACCGCCGACTGCACCAAAGCATGATGGACTGCTTTGTCCAGGTCAAAATGTCGGGCGAAATTGAGGATGTCAATCCTTCCTATTTGACCATGCTCGGCTATTCCAAAGAAGAGGTTTTTAAGCTACGTTACAGTGATATTACGCCTCAGCGCTGGCACAAGTTTGAACAGGAGATTGTAGAGACACGAATACTGCCGTTCGGGTACTCGGATGTTTACGAGAAAGAATATATCAGGAAAGATGGAACTGTGTTTCCGGTTGAGTTACGGACTTTTTTACTGCGCGACGCCAAAGGACAACCATCCGGCATGTGGGCGATTGTGCGTGACATCACCGAGCGCAAGCTAGCCGAGGGCCGCCTGCGCCTGCAAAGCGCCGCCCTCAATGCCGCCGCCAACGCCATTCTCATTACGGATCGGGCGGGTCTAATTCAGTGGGTCAACCCCGCTTTTTGCGACCTGACAGGCTATACCGCCGCAGAAGCCATCGGCAAAAACCTACGAGAATTAGTCAAGTCGGGTCAACACGATCAGGCGTTTTACAAGAATCTGTGGGATACGATTCTGGCCGGGCAGGTTTGGCGCGGCGAAATCGTCAACCGGCGCAAAGACGGTAGTCTCTACCCCGAGGAAGAAACCATCACCCCGGTGCGAAATCCACGAGGCGAGATTAGCCACTTCATTGCCATTAAGCAGGATGTTACCCCCCGCAAAGCGTTGGAAGCCGAAAATCAAAAATTGGCCGAGCAGTTTTACCAGGCGCAAAAGATGGATTCCATTGGTCAATTAGCCGGCGGCATTGCCCATGACTTTAATAATCTGCTGGTACCCATTGTAGGATATGCGGAATTAGGGATGATGGCAGCTCCGCCGGACAGTGAACTTTATACCCACTTTGAGCAAATTAAAGAGGCAGGGGCACGCGCGACAAGTTTAACCCGACAAATTCTGGCTTTTAGCCGCCGGCAAGTGTTGGAAATGACAATAGTTGATCTCAATCAGGTGATTGTTGAGTTTGAGAAAATGCTCCAGCGGCTAATAGGGGAAACTATTATTTTGGAAACACACCTGGTTGCTGGTCTGCCTGCTATCAAAGCCGATAGGGGGCAACTTGAGCAGGTTTTATTGAACCTGGTCGTCAACGCCCGCGATGCTATGCCCAATGGTGGCCGGTTGACCATCGAAACGGCTCATGTGGTGCTGGATGAGGCTTATGTGACCAGTCACGTGGAGGCACAGCCGGGACCGCATGTACTGCTGATCGTAAGCGATACCGGACACGGCATGGATGCCGCCACCCGGCAGCGTATCTTTGAGCCGTTCTTTACCACCAAGACTCAGAGACATGGCACCGGGTTGGGGCTTTCTACCGTGTTTGGCATTGTTAAGCAGCACGACGGCAACATTTGGGTCTACAGCGAACCGGGTCAGGGTACAACATTTAAAATCTATCTACCTGTAGCCGAAACGCTAACCCCAACCGCCCTGCCGGATGTTCCGGCAGTTGGATCTTTAGAGGGAACCGAGACGATTTTGGTGGTTGAGGATGAAGCCTCGGTGCGTCAACTGGTGGACAGCGTGCTTCGGCTGTACGGCTACCGGGTGATGGAAGCTGACGACCCCACCAAGGGGCTGGAGTTAGCTTCCGCTTACCAGGGCATCATCCACCTGTTGCTAACCGATATGGTAATGCCTGCCATGAATGGCCGGGAGTTATTCCAGCAATTGGTCGTAGATCGACCTGATCTGAAGGTGTTGTATATGTCCGGCTATACCGATGACGTTATTACCTATCACGGCGTGTTGGATGAAGGGACACCTTTTTTGCAGAAACCGTTTACCGTCCACAGTCTATTACAGAAGGTGCGGGCGGTGTTGGGGTAAGCCGGGTTGCCCGCTGCGCCGGGTGTTATTGAAATATCTAAAAAAAACGCTCGCCGCTGATCTTTTTCGTTGGGCGGCAGCGTCTATTAAAAAAGTGGAAGAAGAACAAGGACAACGAAGATGAAATCAAAAAAGGATATCAAGAGGGAATACAAAGAAAGGGAGAAACCGGCTGGCGTCTTCCAGGTGAAGAATACCGTGAACGGCAAAGTGCTGCTTGGAAGCAGTCTGGACCTTGAAGGACCGTTGAACCGTCACAAGTTCATGCTAACAATTGGAGGGCATCGTAACAAAGTGCTTCAACAGGAATGGAATGAATATGGTTCAGATAAGTTCGTCTTCGAAATTCTGGAAGTTGTGAAGGTCAAGAATGATCCGAACTTCAACCTAAGCGATGAATTGACGCTGCTTGAGCAGATCTGGCTAGAGGAATTTCAACCCTTTGGTGAGCGAGGGTACAACACCGACACAAATATTCGACAGGTATAATAGAGAAAATGGAGGAAGTGGGTTGAAAAAAACACCATTTGGTCTGCTGGCTTTTGGCACGATGTGCCTGACAACATCGGTACTGGCGGCTTGCGTGGAAACACCTGCCCCGTCTCCCTCCCTGTCGTACCCTGTGACACCGCAGCCTGAGGCCGACTTTGAACTTCCCGCGCCTGTCTATTTTCTGCGAGAAGGCCAAATCTGGTATCTGGCGCGCGACGGCAAAACGCAGCAGCAGATCACGCGCGAAGCCGCAGCGGTGGAGAGCTTCGATTTTATGGCGACAAGCGCTGCTCGATGGGAAGCACCGGAGGCGTTCGGGCTGTACAAAGTGGGCTCGGACGGCGGTGGTACGACCGTGCGCACGGATGAACATGCCATACAGGCTGTGTTGTGGGCCCGTGATGACCGTGGCGTGCTGATCGTGACAGGGTCTGCTTGACACTGTTGGAGCTGTGAAACTGTTTCGTAAATAAAATCAGTTTGGGTAAAAAAAGAGACAAAGAACATGTTATGGCAAGAGGAGGAAGTAACGTGAGAGTATTTGAGAGACCGGGCCCGATCAATACCGATGAGGTGATTAATATAGTCAAGGAAGCTTCAGCCAATTACAAATACATTGTTGTGGCTTCGTTGTCAGGTGATAGCGCAGTCAATATTGCGGAACAGATCAAAGGTAAAGAGATAGTCTGTGTCACCTGCCCGCAGGGGATGAGTTGGGAAGTGGAGAAGATGGATGAGGGGCCCTTTAACGAGATACCTGAACTAGCCAAGATACGAGATGAATGGTCCAGGCAGGGATTAACAAAAGTGGCGATGAATATTACGCCGGAGAATAGGAAGAAACTGGATGAGTTAAAGGTGAAGATAGTACAAGGGACGATTCCCTTCTTTGGGCCAAGTTTTTCCATCAGACTGCATCTGCAACACGCAACGGCCCTTGACCTCATAGCCAAGACCTTAGAGTTAATTTCTACGGGGACGTTGGTTTGTTTGGAATGTGTCTTGATGGCGGTTGATGCCGATGTAATACCAGAGAATGAGAAAGTTCTGGCAGTAGCCGGTACAGAGAAAGGATTTGATACTGCTTGGGTTATCAGGAGTAGTGCTTCAGCGAATCTATTTCATCCCACAAAAGGCAGCCGATTTGTTGAGTTGTTGGCAAAACCAGGTGTTGCTTTGCAGCCAGCTATGAATATAGAATATCTGAGATAAGCTATTTTGGTCTCCCCTCGGCTTAGGGTAACAAGCCACCCAATTTGCCAGAGTTCCTGCATAACCTATCCTTACACCGATGCGGCCGTTTTCGCCCCCCGAGACTATCTCTGGATGTGTCCAGCGTTTCTCTTCGCCCTGATATTTGTTGTGCTTGTGGCCTGCATTCACGCCAGCGCGTCCGATGAGAAGAAGGTATTCGGTCAGATCGCATTGTCCTTTGCTTTGATCTCAGCAATGGTGCTCGCCATTGATTACTTTATTCAGCTCGCCGTATTGAAACCAGCACTTCTAAAGGGGGAAACAGAGGGGCTTTCTCTCTTCTCGCAATATAATCCTCACGGAATCTTCATCGCTTTTGAAGACCTGGGATACTTGATGATGAGCGTGGCCTTCCTTTTCTCGGCTATGGTATTCGACGGGCGCAGGAGAATCGAGCGTGCCATACGCTGGCTATTCATAATAAGTTTTGTCTTGGTAGCGGGATCTCTGGTTATCCTTTCGCTGCTTTATGGAAAGGACCTGGGTTACAGATTTGAAGTCGCAGCCATCCTCATCAATTGGGCGGTGCTGATTGTCTCCGGCGTATTGTTGAGCGTGTTCTTCAAGCGGGAGGGGCGATATGCGACATCCCGATTGCCCAAAGGCGCTTCCAGTTAGCGTCGGGCATCTTGAAAGAGATGCTGCATTACTCTCACCCCATCAGTTTGTGACAACATACCATCCCGCTGCAAGAGAGGCCTCTCTTTAGCGCTGAATACATCTGTAGCATAGATACTCTGTCAAGTTTGACAAATAGCTTGGGCTGTATTATAATTTAGACCGCCTGGTTTAAACTGCTGGTTTAAACCAGTGGTCTAAAGGAGGGTTTATGCCACGGCCGCGATTTAGCAAGTTACCAGCAGAAAAACGAGAACGCATCCTGGAAGCAGCGGCCAAAGAATTTGCCGCCCATGGTTATGAGGCCGCATCGCTGAACAGGATTCTGGACGATGCCGGCATCAGCAAAGGAGCCGCCTACTATTATTTTGACGATAAGGCCGACCTATACGCGACGACTATCCTACACTATAGCCAGGAGTTGCTGGGCGACTCGCTGTACGATCCAGCCCAGTTCACGGCTCAAAACTTTTGGGATCAGATTGCGGCCCTTTACCGGCGCCAGTTCACCAGTTATGCGGAACGGCCGTGGGTGTTCGGACTTGCTAAAGCGGGTGGCTCGTTGTCGGCAGAGATGCTGGCCCGGGGACCGCTGGCCGACCTGTGGGAGCAGGCTCAATTCTTGTTGGTACAGCTATTGCAGCACGGCCGCGAATTAGGCGTCATCCGAAACGATTTGCCCGAAGATCTGTTGCTGTCGCTGGTAATAGCGGTAGACGACGCGCATGACCGTTGGCTCCTGGCCCGCTGGTCAGAGCTTTCACCATCAGATCGAGAACAGGCGGCCACCCGCAGCGCCGATACACTGCGTCGCCTGTTGACGCCTGGATGAATTCTCTGGAACATAGAGGATCACAACATGAACTCGGCCATTTCAACAAATGCTCTTGTAAAACGATATGGTGATGTAACCGCCGTAGACGCTTTATCATTGTGTGTCACCAGAGGCGAAATCTATGCATTCCTCGGCCTGAACGGCGCCGGCAAGACGACGACCATCCGCATGTTGTTAGGCATGGTCAAACCGACTTCTGGCGAAGCGCACGTGCTGGGAACAAGAATTCGCGTTGGCGGGGTAAAGCCGTGGGATTGTGTCGGATATCTGGTCGAGACAGCGGACGCCTATCCGGAGCTTTCGGTGCGCGAGAATCTGGAAGCCATGCGCCGTCTGCGTCCTGGCGTCCCGCCAAAAGCCGTAGATCTCGCCATCGAACGGCTGGGTTTGACCGCTTATGCTGATCGGTGTGCCGGCACCTTATCGCACGGAAATGCGCAGCGTCTGGGGCTCGCCAAGGCCCTAATGCACAATCCCGAACTCATCATCCTTGATGAGCCGGCCAACGGATTGGACCCGGCCGGGATTGTTGAAATCCGCAACCTGCTCATTGACCTGGCACAAAAACAGGGCGTTACTGTGTTTATGTCGAGCCATATCCTGGGCGAAGTATCGCGTCTGGCTCACCGTATCGGCATCATTCATCAAGGGCGATTATTGCAAGAACTTGATATCGATGAACTCGAACGCAACCGGCGACGCCGGCTCCTGATACGGTCGCGAGACATGCAGGCGGCCCGTACTGCGCTGCGCAATGCCGGAATCGCTGCTGTGAGTGCATCTAATGGCGTAATCGAAGTAAAGGACACGATGGCAGTCGAACGTCCGGATGATATCGCCAGGCTACTCGTTAATGCTGGTCAGGCGCCGACGATGCTCCAAGTAGAACAGGAAGATCTCGAACAGTATTTTCTGCGACTGGTCGGCCTGGGGTAGCACTGCGTTTAATCGTGGTCGGTATGTAGGGCGGGTTCGTAACCCGCCATTTGGGGGCGGCAGGCTACGAGCCTGCCCTACATATAGGGACGTTCGTCTGATAACGCTGCTATTTTTTGAC
>DAOUMD010000135.1:0-23539 GCA_034412795.1 Anaerolineae bacterium | reverse complement strand
AAAGGCTATGCTGAGACTTGGATGCAAGATCAAGGCAATTGACGTTGTGCTAAAGGACGGAGAGGTTATCGTAGAGCTTGGAGGTCTGCAAGTTATCAATTGTCCGGGGCATACTCCGGGAAGCGTTGCTTTGTATCAAGACGAACGACGAATAATGTTCTTTGGTGATGTGATTCGTAACAATGAAAAGAAAGGGCTGACGATTGGCATTCCAGAGGAATTCAATTTGGATACTGATCAGACAAGAAGGGACGCACGCAGACTGCTTGAGTTCCCCATAGAATTTGCTTTATTTAACCATGGGAAACCTATAGTCCACGAGGCATCTGCTGTGCTGTCAGATCTGTGAATGATACAGTCGGGATACACTGGGCTAACAAATCGCTGGTGGCGGACTCGGTTCCCTCGCCGCACAGCCCAACCAACTAACCAACCAACCAACCAACTAACTAACCAACCAACCCAACCACCCAACCAACCTTCCCAGGCTCTGCATCGCACGATGCCTCGCCGACGTGGTTGTACAATAGCCAGGCCAGAATAAAGCTGAGCAGGATGTTGATGGAGTATATGACATCGCCCGGTCGCCCCTTAAGTGACTGTTGGATCACAAGTAAGGGAATGGTAAGCCGGGCCACATGGAATGCCACCACTGGTACGAACACCGCAAAGGCACGCCCCAGACGGGTCTTGGCACGCAGTAAGGCAACGGGCACCACCACCAGAAACAAAACTGTAACTGTCACGAGGTACGCCGATAACCCCGTCCATTCGCGAAAAGGATATCCGAACAAGTAATCGCTGTCGAGGCACATATAGCTGTAGCCACCGACGACAACCAGTATCGCCAGACCACCGTGCTGCCGTGCTGCCAACAAGCCTACTGCAACCAACATCAGACCCTCTACCGGTCCAATCCCGGACATCGTAAAGTACTGTAACGTGCCAGGAAACAGCCGAGCATCACCATATCTATCAAGACTGTAAAGAATCGCCAGAAGAACATTACCAACCACCATAATGCCCACAACTAGCCAGATAGAACCGGGTACACGCTGACCGCGTAACAGAGCCACAAATATCGCTGCAGCCAGCACAATATTTAGAAGCGTTGTCCCTGTCTCGATTCGTGTCCACCCCAGGTCAAGGATGTGGAGCGAATTCACCTGCCGCGACAACTCCATTCCTGCCATGTAGGTCAAGAACCATATCAGCGCGCCGGCAGGCAACAGCGCCCACACCGGGAACCGTCGTCTTTGCCACCAGATGAGCGGTACTGCAAGCACCAGCAGCCCCAGATAAAAGTACCCAAGGATTGGCAACAGCGGGTCCAGCAGAGCTGCATGCCGCCGGGAGAGCGCAACCAGCAGACCGGGAAAAGCGGCCAATATGACGCTTAACCATGGAAGCGGTTTGTATCGATTATGCGCCATCTTAATCACCTCCATATGCTCGATAGCGGCGTTGACTATCCCGTCTTTCAAAAGGCGCAAACACAGCCTGGCGACATGCCGGCGTCCTCGCTGCCGGGCAGCAAGGCCCAGGTCACGGGCATGTTGAAGCATTGGCTGTTCGTATGCCTGACGGTGCTTCGTCGGGTACAGCCGTAACAGCATCCGATAGATGTGTTCAGCTAAAGTCATAGGTCTGCCCCTTGCTTTGCAGTCGCGGCACCCAGCAGCTCTTTACGACGAGCTACCTCGACCAGATGAGCCAGTCGCTCAGCTTCGGCCGCCAGAACTTTCCGGCCAAGGCCTGTTAGTTCATAATATCGGCGGCGAGAATCATCGAGTGCGGGGTCGGGGCGTTCGTCGATTTCGGCAATCAGTCCTGCCTTGAGCAACCGTTTGATGGCGCCGTACAGGGTACCAGGACCCAAGAGCATGCGACCCTGGCTGGTCTCTTCCACTTCCCGCATGATGGCATAACCGTGTTTTGCGGAGCCGGTCAGTGCCAACAGGATGTGAAACACCGCCGGGGTAAGGGGGGGGTGGTTTTCTGGATTATGTTCTAAATCTGGCATTGTTTGATCCCATCCACTTCCGGTGTGACAAGTGCATCATCTAAACCAGATTTATATCGTCTGTCGATAGTTTATATCGATTGACGATATATTACCATATTTTGGAAAAAATGTCAACATCCCGGAGTGGGGTAGCACCACATTTTACCGTGGATCGCCTGGGGCCAATGATTGAAATCATCGGCTGGAATGAAAAGTGCGTTCGAAACGCACTAAAACTGCGTGTCGCAATCTGTTTTTGACAGATTTTATGTGCCAGCGAGGCGTTTCAACGCCGCGCGACAGGGCTACTACAGTTTAGTGAGGTGCTACTTGACGTGGAGCCTAATATGAACGAAGCTGACCTGACCCGTTACCTGGAAGGGCGACTCGCTCCCCAGTTGAAAGGCAAAGGGCTATCCGCCGCGCAAGTCGCCCCTCTCCTCGATGACGTCCGGGATCGTCTGACCTCGGTGCTGAGCCGCTGGAACGACGAAGTCTTCCGGCGCCCGGTGCTGCAAACCGGCATCGAGGAAGCCTGGTTTTACCAACCGGCGTCTGTTGAGCTGGAGATCCGGGCCCTGGTGGTGATCGCCGTCCGCAACAGCCTGGTCGGCGACTTGAACGCCGACGTGCCCGCCACGCCCGGTTTGCGCCACACCCTGGCCGATGTGGACATGCCGGCCATCACCGGCGGGGCCATGCGTTACTTCTCCCAAATAGACCTGGCGGCTCTCTCGGAATGCCTGTCGCCACCCCAAAACGACGTCTTTGGGAACTTGCCGGCTCAATATCCAACCGCCTGGAACGTCTTATCGCACCTGGCCGGGCTGAAAGGGCTCGAAGCCTCCTTCGACCCGGTCAGCGCCCCGCCGCCTGAATTGGCATTGCCCGCCGAGTCAGACTTGTCACCACGCTTCACCGAGGTCGTTATGAGTGGGATGAATCCGGACATCGACTATCCGCTGGGCCGTGTCTTGGGAGCGGTTCGAGATGGCCTGATCGAGCTTTTCTTCGTCGATTCGTTCAAACACCTGACCCGCCATCCCAGCAAACTGTATCAAGTGCTGGAATTCATCTTGTGTCACGCAGGCACCTTTGTCACCCACAATTACTGCCTGAAGAATGGCTACGTCGCCCGGCGTCGGCCATTATTGCGTCCGGCCCACACGACGGGGGAGGTCTTCGAGAAGCTCAAGTTTCGCAGGCGAGGGACGACCCGTACTCATAGCTCTGCGTTGAAGGTGGTTTGGCAATCTACAAGTAAGGACTGAGCATTAAAGCTCTACGCAGATTAGTGGGGTAGATGAGCAATACAGACTGCCAAAAGAGGTCATGTCATTCTGAGCTTCGCCACGACGCCGCGGCGTCACTCATTGTGCAAGAAACAGGTGGGGCATGAGCATGTCATCGAATGACACGTCATCCGAATGACACGTCATCCGAATGACACGTCATCCTGAACGCAGTGAAGGATCTCGATCCTGCGATGTAAGTCGTCCTTGAGTGCAAGAACGAGATCCTTCGGCTTCGCCTCAGAATGACATGTAACGTGCCTGTTTCTTAGTAGCCATAGGCGAAGAATCTCGTCTCACAAAGGAAAATGAGATCCTTCGCTCCTGACGTCACTCAGGATGACATGCTTCATGTTCACCACCCACCTGACCGGCCAGGACCTCAGCTCTCTATTCTACACTAACTCCCTGAGCAGAGTTGTCTCACCTTATTGGCACCCAGGGCGTTGGGTGTATACTTTGGTGGGGGAGGAAGAATCCACGAATTGGTAGATTGGTAAGTTGATAAATTGGGAAACGGGAAGGTTGGAAGGCTGGAAGGTTGGAGGGCTGGATGGTTGGATCGTTGGTGAATTGGCAGGCAGTTCCCAATCTACCAGTCTCCCAATTTACCAATCTACCAATTTCCCAGTTTCCCAATCTACCAGTCTTCCAACCTTCCAGCCTTCCAGTGCTTAAGGAGCTAACCATTGCTCAAATCAGAACTCATTCGCCCGCGATTGGAAATCCGTGAGGGGCAGGTGCGGCCGCGCCGGCTGCCGGCGGACTATCGTTATCTGGCCATGGCGGGTGAGCTGGCGGAGCTTTTTCGGCGTCAGGTGGGACGCAGCCGGGGGGCGCTGGCCGAGGCACTGCGCGACTACGAGGGGGACAGCCTGGACTATCCCGTCATCCGCGGGCTGGCAGCCGTGATCGAGGCACGTTGTAAATTTGACAGCCAGCCGCCTGCCGATCCAACCGACCTGCGTGCGGATGTGTTCCGGCGTGGGCCGGTGACGAGCAAGCCGGACCTGTTCAGCCCGACCACGCGCCAGGGAGCGTTGGCCGAGACGGCGGCGCATTACGGTCTGACCTCTGAGGGAGTGGAGACTGCGCTCTTTGCCGACCTGGCCGAGGAGCAGATTCTGGTTGACGCCGGGGAGCCTCTGGCACCCGGCGATCTCATCGCCCGCTACAACCTGGAGGTGGCGCGGGGCATCTTATATTGGGCGCGCGAAGTGCGCCTGGTGGTGGGTGATGGCTACAAGGACCTGTTCAAATACATCAAGCTGTTTAAGCTGATGTACACCATCACCCCCCTCCAACCTCCCCCCTCAGGGGGGAGGCTCAAATTCCCTCCCCCCCATCGGGGAGGAGCCGCTCCATCCCCGCCCGCAACCGCCGCACCCGCGCTCTCTCCCCCCCATTGGGGGGGAGCTAGAGGGGGGGCAGGCGGTTACCACATCACCCTGTACGGACCCATTTCACCCTTCGTCAAGTCCACCATCCGTTACGGCGTGCAGTTTGCCAAGTTCCTGCCCGCCCTGTTACTTTGCGCGAGTTGGCGGATGGAGGCCGACGTGCAGCCGCCGGGCGTGCCGGGCCGGGAGCCGTTGCTCTACACGTTGGATGACCGGACCGAGCTGCGCAGCCACTTCAAGTCGTCTGGCGCGTTTGACAGCCGCCTTGAGGCCGACTTCGCCGCCGAGTTCGAGGCCAAGTACGGCGGCGCGAAGCGCAAGTGGGAGCTGGCCCGCGAGGATGAGCTGATCTTGGTGGGGGACGCGGTGATGATCCCCGATTTCTCCTTCACCCATCGCAAAGACGGGCGGCGCGCCTTGCTGGAGATCGTCGGCTTCTGGCATCCGCAATACCTGCGGCGCAAGTTGGCCAAGGTGCGCCAGGCGGGGCGGAAAGACCTGATCCTATTGGTCTACCAGAGCGCCAACCTGGCCGAGGGGGAGTTTGAGGCCGCCTCAGCGGGGGAGGTGCTCACGTTCACGCGCAAGCCGGTGCTCAAAGAGGTGCTGGCCGCCGTCGAGCGCTGTGCGGTGCTACCGGCCGAGGCATAAAGTCTACTTGGTTGTATGAGTGCCGATTTCACCCCCCTCTAACTCCCCCCACCCGGGGGAGGATTGAGGGCCGTCGTTATTAGTATTAATTAGGTGTGGGTGTCGGAGTTGTGACATAGATGTCGCGAACTATGAATTTCGATGCAAAGAGATCTTCGTAACTGCTTGGATCAGAAGCATCGGTGAAACGAAAAGGCACACTGATACGTAAGGTGATGGTCTGGTGCCCGGGTTTCCTGGGAACCAAGATCCAGCTCCAAATAGTTGGTATCTCAGGAACAGCCAAGATGTGTTGCTCTGCCTGGCTCTGCCTATAAACCTCAAAACCGGGAGCAGATAGATTTGCACGCACGACTGGGAAAAGGTCTATGGTATCAGAGTATTTCAGACCTGATTCGGGATACTCGATACGTCCTTTGATAGAGGGACTCGGGATAGCCACAGGGGGTAGCGAGGCAAGCTCCGGCTTCACTGCCAGCACAAGAATAACAACACCACTCTCACCCATCTCTAACTGGTCTGGATAATGAAGCGTTAGATCGCCTAAACTGATCCTGTTCTCCAGTGATAGGTGTATCTTGTTATCATTTTTTTCGACAGCGGCTAGAGGGTTCTCACGGGGGCGCGGTGTGGGCGTGGCCGTCTCATCTCCCGTAGGAGGGGGGGTATCTTGCACCACTTTGGTATACGTGGCGGCAGGCTGCAACGTGTTGGTCGGCGAGGGCGTGGCAGCAGGCGTGAACGTCGGCGTTGCCTGGGCGATGAGGGGCAACGTGGGCGTCAGGGTAAGGACGGCTGCCCGCTGGGCTCGTTCGATGCTACCGATAATCACCACGCCTGCGATGGCCAACAGCCCCAGTACCAACAAGCCGACCTGGAATAGGGCGAGCAATACAAAGAGTCTGTTGTCGCCTGTCATAATGCTACTTCCCCATCACGGTTTTCGACTTCCAAAATGGATGTACCACACTTTGCAAGTAAGAATCTCTCCCGGTATAAGTTATGGGCGGCCTCCGTCGTTTTGGATGTGTAATAGGCGTTGTATCCCCCGCCTACCAATGCCCCCATCACCGGGACAATTTGCCCCAACTTGGCTTTAGCCAATCTAATGCCAAGCGCCTTGGCAACTTTCCGCATCCCTCTAACGACTACTTGTTTCTCAAGTCCTTTCCACGTTTTCTTTTCTGCTATGTCGGAGGCAAGCTGACTGAGATTCATCAATGCCACTTGCTTTGATGCGTCGGTGGAGCTCGACGTAAGCATAAGAATTTGCAGCGCAAACATCCGTTCAGCCTGTGATCCTAAATTGAAGCCATAATAGGTGCAGTATTCGCCTATGGCCCTTAGATTGAGGCCCAGAAGAGCGGGTATATCAGCAACAATTCCAAGCCACCCTAGTGTCCCTGTAGCAGCACCCTCACTGGCGGTCAGGGCTTTGTATTTTGCATTGAGATGCCCGACAACCTGGTCAACCTCGTTTAATCTCAGTTGATGAATGTCTTCAGGTGAGGTGACAAACTCGTACCCCTTGGCGCGAAATTGGGCGTAGATCGCGTCGGTTCGGACTGTCCAACAAGCTCCCTCGTTCAGCAAGTCTATGATTCCTTGAATTGCCGTTGCCCCCACTTCGCCCACTGGATTCTCGAACACTACATCACCCACCCAATTGAACGGTCTGTTGATCATTAGGCCTACCCAAGTCAGAGGATTTTCTGTGGGGGCTTTCCATTGCTTGATTGCGGCCAGAGCCTGACGCTCGTATTGTGTTAGGCCATGTTGATCCACAACTTACTTCCTTTATCGTAACTACTCGACCATATGATGCAACGCACTTGATTCGCGCTATTTCAAATACTTGCCCTGACTAGATTGCGCTCCATCCACAACTAAAGTGCGTTGCACCTAAAAGCCAAGGGAGTTCTGTCATCTCTAATATATCACACTTGCCTCCTGTTTTCAATAGATTTTTATGAAGATTCACGAAGTTTCAGCCCCAACAAGAAACACCGCCGCGTAAGTTGGCAACCGCCGTGCCGGGCGGGGTCTGGTGTCAGGCAGCTTGCGCTGTTGCTGTTACTGGCTACACAATCCCCTGGCCCGCATGGCAGCCCGTCCTGGCCCGCGCCAGCAGGCCAGGACGGACAGCACGAGGCGGATGGTCAGCATCTGGAGATCGTCGGCTTCTGGCACCCGAGTACCTGCGGCGCAAGTTGGCCAAGGTGCGCCAGGCGGGGCGGGAGGACTTGATCCTGCTGGTCTACCAGAGCGCCAACGTGGCCGAAGGGGGGAGGCGGCCTCGGTGGGGGAGGTGCTGCCCTACACGCGCAGGCCAATCCTCAAGGAGGTGCTGGCCGCTGTCGAGCGGTGCGCGGTGCCTCCCGAGAGTTAGAAGACTCTCTCGAAACAGAGCGAGGACATCAATATGGTTCTCTGACAAACGACATGTTATTTGAGAAAAGAATATATGCCATTTCATTGGTGAACCCGTCACTATCGCGGAGAATAATCCCACCCTCAAATGCCTGATGAAGGTCCACATTATAGAATTCTCTTTCATGATCGGTGGCCACACCGATACTTGTTCGAAGTTCCAAGTCAGTGCACCATATTGCCTCAAAGCCCGACCCGTCCCTGGGCCGGCCCATCACGGCGGGGCAATTTGCTAGAGGTATCTGCTCTCTTTTCTGTTGAATTTCAGCCTCTGAGAAGCGTTGCCAGGTCCCGCTATCCTCGCCTACGGTCACAAGGTATAATCGACCAGCTTCTGAATAGAACATATGTCCTCTCTCAAATGGTTGCTCGACGTATTTACCGCCGATGGCACTTATCGTGTGGGCACACCCGAGGCGGCTCTTATGTTCTTCCCAAATGTTGTAAAAGATATCCTCAGGTTCATAAGGACAGGCGGTCGGGGCTATTGTTGGAGTGTTGGTCAACGTCGATGTCGGTGCGGTTGTGGCTGTCCCAGTCTTGCTTGGAGTAGGCGTGAACGCAGGCGTGCTGGTCGGCGTAGGTGTGGGTGAAAATGGCGTGAGGCGGATATCTTCAAGGTCAGTCTCAGCAGGTGAAACAGAGACCAGGCGATTGTACCTCTCGTATCCCTCAGCCGTTACCCAGACCCGACTGGATAGCTGTTTGATGTCAGCGGGAAGGGTGAACCTATAGATGCCTTCATTGTCCGTGTATATAAAAGAGGGTACGCCTGGAAGATCGAGAGCCACTTTAGCTCCTTCAATAGTATTGCCTGTAGAAGCGTCGATTACACGCCCGCTGCACACTAGCGGCGTGGGGATCGATGTCGGAGTCAATGTTGGTGTCATCGGTGTATCTTTCGGCGTTACGAGTACGGTTGTCGGTGTATGTGGAGTGGCAGTAACGGTAAAGGTCGGGGAGGGCAATGATGCGGTTTGCGGAGGGGGAATCCTGGTTAATACAGCAACTAAAATAGCAACAACCCCTCCGCTTCCAAAGAGAGGGACTATTACCTTCGTCAACCACCACTTAGCGCCCTTTTCCTCGCTTGTCTGGTTGGACATGTTGCTACCTCCAAATAGTGGTAGCCCCCCTGTTGAGTGTTGCTACAGGCGTGGAGCTTACTTTGAACCACTGAGGCACGGAGAACACGGAGAAAATCACATAAAAAACTCAGTGGACTCCGTGTCTCCCTGGTAATTCTTCTTCGCCAACACCCAAGCGGGTGACTATCCAAATAGTGCATTAGCCTAAAGAAGGAACTTACCGGAGGACGAAAAAGTCGGATTAACGACTCCTTACAAGGCTTCGGCTAAGAGAAAGATAAATGCTGCCCGTTCGACGAGGTGGCATGTATGCTGTGGAAAATCGCGGTTGGTGGCGTAGTTTGGGGGATGGTATTGTCTAGTCGGGAAAGGTTTCTCAGTATGCGATGGGCTTTGTCATGTCTATTATATCACATTTACCCCTCGTTTTCAATAGGTTTCACACCATTCCTTAATTCTCATTCACAACACAAGACCCCGCCACGATTAAATGCAGTGCTACCGGTACCAGCTTATAGCCCGGTAAAGGTGGCAAACCAGTCTACGGACACCTCGCTCCACGGGCCGGCCCCGCCGATAGCTGGATTGCCAAAGAACAGCACGTCGGGCGACGTGGCGTTTTCCCCTTTCAGGTACCAGTTTAGTGAGCAATCGCTTTCCGGCCACCAACCGATCTCCTGCCCGTCTATGTAGAGGTGGACGGTGCCGTTGATGTAGTCTGCCGTCACCAGCGTCCAGCCTTCGTGGGGAACGGCGTAGCCAGGCAGGCGGTGGAGTCGCCAGAAGTACTGCTCCTGGCAGCCAGGATAAATGAACTGGCCACTGTCTTCATCGCTGGTCGTGTCTTGCAGAAGGTAAAAGATGGCACCGGTGAAGTATGGGACGTGCCCGGAGTTGCTGATCTCCACGCCATAGCCGTTGGCCGTCTGGCGGCCGCGCCACGCGAAGCGCACGTTGCCCTGATTGGGACGCCAGTCAACGCGGGGGTATTGCGCCGTCGCGCTCATCTCGCCTGCTCCGGGAAAGAATGGGGAGCCACCTCGCCGGCGCAGGTAGTCCAGCGGGCTCTCGCCTGCCCCTTCCCAGGCTGATAACATGTCGACTGGCAATATGTCGTCGAAGATCGCCCATACCGGCACACCTGTGGCAAGACCGTCATTCAAAATAGCGGCATAGCTGCTCTCGACAGCCGTCCAGGAATGGGCCGGGTCGGGGTTCTGTATCAGTTGCCAGTATTCGGGCATAGCTGCCCCCTCGAAGTCCTCATTCCAGTAGGGTGTATTGGCGAAAGGGCCGGGGGGTAGGGCTGAAGAATAGGGGGTCGGTGAGTCGGTAGGGGTGGGTGGCTCTTCAACGGATGCATCCAGAATGCCCCGGACCGCCGGCGGTGTTGAGTCGGGCGCATAGACCCGAATCCAGTCAACTTCCACGTCTGTCCAGGCGACCGGCGACTCCAGCCGTGCCAACGAGCCAATGTAGAGCGAGTCCGGCCGCGTCGCAGCCTGAGGATATCCTTTGAACGAGCTTAGTGAGTGGGTGATGACCGGCTTTGAATCCACGGACAAGGTGAAGATATCACCACTGTAATCAATGGTGACAACCACCCAACTGGTATACGGGTCCGCGTAGCCGCGCTCGCCCAGGTCCACAAAGCTATTGCCTCGGTCGGCGCCGACAATCAGTCCACGCCACGCCTTCTTACTTCCATAATCGGTACCGGCGTAAAAGAGCGGCCCACCCCAACTGGGTGTGTGCCCATCGGCATAAATGGAGATCCGATGCTCGCCTATCGATTCGGCGTTGAAGCGAATTCGCATCGCGACTCGGAAATCTCCCGCTTCCGGTAGCCAATCGACCCGCTGGATGGTGTACGGCACATCATAGGTGGTGGCGCTGTCGTCAATCACATACAGGTAGGGAAAAGAGACGTCGGATCCTGGCACCGCCACCCTGAGCCGGCCGTTATCTACTTTCACAACACCCGTGGCTGGCGGCGTATAGCTGGCCGGTGTCATTTGCTCCTGCACCGTCCAGTAGTCCAGCAGCTCGTTACAGTCGAATTCGTCGGCGAAGTAAGTATGGTAGCCATCCGGCCGGTAGGGGTCGTCCTCTAAGAGAAGACCGCAATAGACGGTGCAGTCGGGCAACTCAGGGTCTTCTCCACGCAGCACGACAGGCAGATAAGTGTGATAAGGCAACTCGGATGGTGGGGGCGGTGTAGCTGAGGAGGTATTATCTTTACAAACTGGGTAATCTATTGCCTGGAATGGCGTGGTCTCGACTGGCTGCGCTGGTTTTCCGCCCAGCGCTAATAACAATCCGACCACTCCCGTAATGCGTAAGCCCGAATGTACCAGCCGGTTCATCTCTTTAGGCTCCCACAGCCTGTATGGTTCCAACAGTATATCATAGCTCTCTATTACGCTCAATCCCCTTATCTATCCCATTACAAATTCTCTTGACAAACACATCAAGTTGTGATATTATACATTTAGTTTGGGAGCGCTCCCAAATCGATAGGTGAATATGTGTTAATTCTGTGCATTTATTTGTAGAATTATCGGAGATATTCGACTAGACTTGGGTTCGCTCTCAAAAAGCAAGGATGATCTTGCAATGGCCAAGCTGACTTTGGAACAAATTGCCGATCTGGCGGGCGTATCACGCTCTACTGTCTCGCGCGTGATCAACGATCACCCCAGCGTGAAGCCCGAGGTGCGCGAGCGAGTCCAGGAGGTCATCGCCGAGACCGGCTACCATCCCGATCCGGCCGCCCGCTCATTGGCCTCCCGGCGTTCTGGCATCATCGGCTTGGTCATCCCCCGCGCAGTACATTCCCTCTTCACCGACCCGTATTATCCTCGCCTGATGCAGGGCATCACTCAGGCCTGTAACGTCAATGATTACACGTTGTCCCTGTTTCTGTTTCACACCGAAGACGACGAACGAAAACTCTATCCCCGAGTGCTGCGCAACCAGTTGGTTGACGGGGTGATCGTCACCGGGTCGCAGATAAACGATCCACTCATTCCCAAATTGCTCGACAACCAGGTGCCATTTGTGATGGTGGGTCGCCCTAATGACTTGCTGGACGACGTCAGCTTTGTAGATGCTGACAACGTAGTCGGCGCCTATACGGCCACCGGCCATTTGATCCGATCGGGCCGTGAGCGTATTGCCACTATCACCGGGCCCCTGAACACGACAGTCGGCCTTGATCGCCGCCAGGGGTACCTGGATGCCCTCAATGACCGGGGTCGCTCCATCGACGAGGCCTTGATCGTTGAAGGCGATTTTACTGTGGCGGGTGGCTATACGGCCACGCAACGGTTGATCTTGCATCAGCCGGATGCCATCTTCGTTGCTTCAGACACGATGTCCTTTGGCGCACTGAGGGCGCTGCGCGATGGGGCTTTGTCGGTACCGGATGACGTGGCCGTGGTTGGCTTCGATGATCTGCCCACGGCGGGTCTCTCCGACCCACCGCTAACCACCATCCGGCAGCCGATTCGGCGCGTCGGCGCCCAAGTGGTCGAAACGTTGATTGATATTTTGACTAACGGTCCCGAACCCCCGCGACGCATTGTCCTGAGCACTGAGCTTGTCATTCGGTCATCGTGTACTCCCCGTCTGGAGGTTTGACGGATATCGAGCCACTTCTGGGAGGTTGCATCTATGTTCGACCCCGAAACTGGTATCCTGATCTTATCGAAGGATGCGGCTTTTGTGTCGAATCTGTGCAAATGTGCATGCTTCGACGGCTCGACTGAGCTCGCCGAAGTCGGGCTCAGGATGCGGGCCTCTAAATCTGCCCCCAAATCCGAACGTACCCCGCGTGGGTGCGTCCCAAATTTTGGGAGCACAGGGGGGAACGGGGGGATACCCCCCGAAATCCCCCCCGTCTGTCCTAAAATCTGGGACAGACCCACCCCGCGTCATATGCTTGACAAAAGAACTAAAATATGGTACGATATTTTTACTAGAGTTCTAGTAAAATGTTTTAGTTACCTCGAAGAAACACATATGCCCCCACGTAGCCGGGTCACGATGGCCGAAATTGCTGAGCGGAGTGGTGTCTCTCTGTCTACCGTATCCCTTGTGCTGCGGGATAAGCCAGGAGTTGGCCCTAACACACGGCAGCGAGTTCTTGATGTTGCCAAGGACCTCGGTTACATTCCCACCAATTCAAACGCAAAGTATAAGCTAAGCCTGGCGACCATTGGTTTGATTCTCAAGGCAGAACCAGATCGCATCCCGCAAGCCAATCAGTTTTACTCGCACGTCATTGCAGGAATCGAAGCGACTTGCCGTCAGCAACAGATCAATTTGCTGTATGCGACTTTGCCTGTTAATCAAGATAGTTATCCTCTCGAACTGCCCCGTATACTGATTGAGGAAGACACGGCTGATGGGCTCCTCCTCGTGGGAGCGTTTTTAGACGAGACACTGGCGCAGGTTGTCGAGCGCCATTTGTCACCCATTGTGTTAGTTGACGCCTATTCTGCTTCCAATCATTACGATGCCATTGTATCGGACAACTTTAATGGCGCCTACCAGGCCGTCACACACCTGATCCAGCGTGGTCACCGGCACATCGGCCTCGTCGCCGGCCACCCACAGGCTTATCCGAGCATTCAAGAACGCCGGCGGGGCTACATCCAGGCGTTGCAGGATAATGACATTTCTGACCTATATTTCGCGGATTGTCATATCATAAACGAGAAGGAAATCCTTCAGGCAACGACCAATCTGTTGCAAGGCAATCCCCAGATCACAGCGGTATTCAGTGCCAATGACGAGGTTGCAATCACAGTCGTGGAAGCAGCAAAGGAACTCGGGCTTCATATCCCTGGTGATCTGTCTTTGGTGGGCTTCGACGATATCGATCTGGCAGATTGTGTCTCGCCTCCCTTGACCACTATGCACGTCGACAAAGTCAGCATGGGCAGGCTTGCCGTACAGTTGCTTGTCAATCGCATCGAATACCCAGAGTCCAGCCCGGTGACGGCCGTTATCCGTCCGCACCTGGTCGAACGTTCTTCAGTTCGGACAATCTAGCCCGACTCAGTCCCCGGTTGATTAATAGTATGGCATTCGGTACCTGAGTAGCTTGACAATGTCAAAGTAGATACAACGCAGCAACCACGATCCCAATAGTAATAAAAAAGGGGAGATACCGGCTGACTTGGCGGTGAGCGGTATCCCCCTAGGCGGACATTGTGTATAGAGTCTCCTCATGCGCTTCGCGTGTGGGGACTCTATACACTGGCCTACGTAGATTTTACCATTTTCGAGCCAAAACGGCGAATCTAGCAGCTTGTCGGAGAGACCTTCCTGGAAGCTCTGGGCGGTACAAAGAGAAAGGCAAAACTCTTGGCAAACATAAACCCATCCCCAACCATCGTGGGACCAGCTTTGCCCAACATCCCCTGGGAGGAGAAACCAAAAGATTGTCGCGATGTGGTGTGGCGCTCAAGCCAAAATCCCATCATCCCTCGGGATTTGATCCCCAGCTCGAACAGTATCTTCAACAGTGCCGTCGTCCCATTTGAGGGCCGGTTCGCCGGCGTCTTCCGCGTGGATAACAAGAAACGCGAAATGCGGGTTCACAGCGGAAAGAGCAAGGATGGCATAGATTGGGAAATCGCGGAAGGGTCTATTGAATTCGTCACCGACGTCCGCGAGTTCAAGCCCTTCGAACATCACTACGACCCTCGTGTCTGCTGGATCGAAGACCGGTATTACGTCACCTGGTGCAACGGCTATCACGGCCCCACCATCGGTGTGGGCTATACCTACGACTTTGAGGTCTTTTATCAATTAGAAAACGCTTTCCTGCCTTATAACCGGAATGGTGTCCTGTTCCCCAGAAAGATCAACGGCAAGTATGCCATGCTGAGCCGTCCCAGCGACACGGGACACACACCTTTCGGCGACATTTTCTACAGCGAAAGCCCCGATATGTGCCACTGGGGACGCCACCGTCACGTGATGGGACCAACAGTAGAATGGAGCTGGCAGAGTACCAAGATCGGTGCTGGCCCGACACCCATCGAAACGACAGAAGGTTGGTTGTTGATCTACCACGGCGTCCTGACGTCCTGCAACGGCTACGTATATAGTATGGGTGCCGCATTGCTGGACATCGAAGAGCCGTGGAAAGTCCTTTATCGGGCAGCACCCTACCTTCTCTCTCCTCAAGAACTATACGAATGCGTTGGGGATACTCCCAACGTGGTATTTCCTTGCGCTGCGCTGGTTGATGCCCCCACAGGTCGCATAACGATTTATTATGGAGGTGCCGATACCGTCACGTGCCTTGCATACACCCAGGCAGATGATCTGGTTGAATACGTTAAGGCGAATTCAGAAATCTGATGCACAGCGTCTGCCCGTGGTGTTGCGTTTTTCAAGGCCTTCGTGGTGAAACGACCCCTGTAGCTCAAATATATACAAAGGAAGGAGGATACCATATGCAGTAAACTGCCAACGTGTGGTCGGCTCAACCCCAAAATATCATCCATATGCACAAACAAAGGAGGGAATTTACCGTGAGTAAGCATGTCCGAATGTTACTTGTTCTGGCTTTGCTGTTAGCCATCTCGGCTGCCTGCGTCCCGGCACCGACCCCGCAAGTGGTCGAGAAAGTCGTCACCAAGGAGGTGGAGGTCGAGAAGATCGTCACCGAGGTGGTCGAGGTCGAAAAAGAGGTCATCGTCGAGGTCACGCCCGAACCCGGCGAAGAGCCTACAGCGGTTACTTACGAACGCAGCGAAACCTTCTACACGGGCGGAACCCAGTGGGGCCCGCCAACAGGCTTTAATCCCTGGAACCTAGGGAACTACGCCATGGGAACTTTTGGGCTCTGCTATGAACCGCTGTTCATCTACGACCCGCTGGCCGATGAATTTACACCCTGGCTCGCAGAAAGCGGCGAGTGGACGAGCGACAACGTCTATCAAGTGAAGGTCCGACAGGGCGTCAATTGGTCTGACGGCGAACCGTTCACGGCTGCTGATGTGAAAGCCACCTTTGATATTGCCAAAGACGCGCCGGTTAGCATCAGCCCGGTGTGGAAATTCCTGGGCAGCGTCGAACAGGTGGATGATTACACGGTGAACTTCAACTTCGACCAGGCCCTGTACCAGGGATGGTCATACTACCTGTACTCGACACCGATCGTTTCAAAGAGCCGCTGGGAAGGCAAAACTGTGGAGGATATCACCTCCGGACTCAACGAGGATCCCGAATGCACGGGGCCCTACGTGGCTGAAACCCTTGATCAGAGCAAAGTGGTCTGGGCAAAGAGAGACGGCTGGTGGGCCACAGAGGCGCTGGGCCTGGATCCCAAACCCAAGTGGGTTATCGACATCGTCAACAGTGGCAACAACAACGTCGCGCTCGGTATGGTCCTCCAGGGCCAATTCGATCTGAACAACAACTTCCTGCCAGGCATCTCCAAGCTCGTCGAAGGTGGTTACGGCGTTCAGACGTACTATCCGGGTGCCCCGTACCATCTCTCCGCCAACACGGCCTGGCTGCTCTTGAACCTCACCAAAAAGCCGATGGATGACCCGGCCTTCCGCAGGGCGGTGGCCTATGCTATTGACGTAAGCCAAATTGTCAACGTGGTCTATGGCGGCATGGTCCTGCCCGCCAACCCGACCGGTCTGCTGCCGAACTGGGAGAAGTACGTCGACCAGGACGTGGTGGATGAACTGGGCTTCAGCTACGATCCAGATGAAGCCAAAGCGATTCTCGCCGAGGCCGGATACGCTGACACCGATGGCGACGGATTCGTCGAAGCGCCCGATGGCTCCACGATCGAGCTGAAAATCAACAATCCGGCTGGCTGGACGGACTGGATGGAGTCGAACAGGGTCATTGTCAATGGCCTGCAAGCCGTAGGCATCAACGCTGAATCCAATTTCCCGGACTACCCGGAGTATGTATCTCAGCGCAACGATGCTACGTATGACATGATGATCGCCAACGACGCGCAGATCGCCAACACTCCGTGGAGATACTATCTCTGGATGGGCCGCAACCCCATCGAGGATATTGCGACGATGCAGGACGGCAACTATGGTCGCTATGACAACCAGGAGGTCTTCGATCTGACAGACCAGCTTGACCAGACCCCGGTCGATGACGTGGAGGGCATGAAGGCAATCATCTCCGAGCTCCAGAGGATCTATCTCACCGATATGCCTCTGATTCCGTTGTGGTACAACGGTATGTGGGCCCAGTACAACAATACGTACTGGACCAACTGGCCATCGTCCGAAGAGGGCGCTCCCCACTGGACGCCTTGTACCTGGCGTGGTTATTGGAACATGACGTCCATCCGCATGCTCACGGACCTGGAGCCGGTGGCGGCTGACTAATAACTAGAAGGCTGAAAGACTGGAAGGTTGGAAGACTGGAAGATTGACGTCTGGTCTTCCATCCTTCCATCTTTCCATCCTTCCAACAAGGAGGCGATGTGAGACGGTATTTTGGAAGAAAGCTCCTCATTTACATCCTCACATTTTTCATTGCGGTGACCATCGATTGGATGATTCCGCGTTTTATGCCAGGCAACCCTGTTGACGTATTGATGGCCAGGGCCGGTTCGTTTGCTGGGGCGACTGAGTTGATGCACGATTATTACACACAAATCTTTGGATTGGATGTACCCCTCTGGCAACAGTACCTGAATTTCTGGAAGGCCCTTTTACACGGCGACCTGGGGATCAGTGTGTATGTGTTTCCGCTGCCGGTAACAAAAGTCATCATGAGAGCCGTGCCCTTTGATATCCTTCTTCTGCTTCCGGCCATCCTGTTGAGCTGGTTTGCGGGAAACTGGTTCGGCGCTTTCGCAGCGCGCTCCAAACGGCTGGACAACACGGTATTGCCGCTCGGCTACATCCTGACGGCGACTCCCTACATGTGGCTGGCGATGGTGCTGGCCTGGTCATTGGGAATCGTTGCGGGTATTTTTCCGATCTCGGGCGGGTACAGCTACGCCATGACGCCCACATTCTCATGGGCCTTTATCTGGAGCGTTCTGCAGCACTGGTTCCTACCTTTCGCTTCCCTCTTCCTGGTCAAGTTTGGCGGGTGGTCGATTGGAATGAGGAACATGATCATTTACGAACTCGAATCCGATTATTCTCACTACCTCGAAGCTCTTGGAGCGCCAAGAAAACTGGTCAGAAAATACGCTTTCAATAACGCCATCCTTCCCCAACTCACCGGGCTGGCGCTTGATCTTGGCGTCATCGTTGCGGGCGCTCTGGTCACAGAAGTCGTGTTCTCATACCCCGGAATCGGGTACCTGATTCTTCAAGCCATTAACACCAGGGATTTTTTCCTTCTCCAGGGATGCTTCCTTTTCATCATCCTCGGTGTGTTGATCGCCAATTTTGCCATCGATATCGCTTATGTGCTCATTGATCCGAGAACGCGCACCGGGATGCAAGGTGAATCGGCATGATGACCCTGAAGAAAAACGAAATTCTCTACTTTGCGCTGAGAAACAACAAACTGAAGGTTGGCTTAGCCGTCCTTCTTGTTTTCGTAGTTCTTACACTTGTTGGCCCGCTGCTTACGGACTACGCACCTATGGATTACATAGGGCCACCTGCCGACCCCCCATCCTCCGAATTCTGGTTCGGGACCACCACATTCGGACAGGACGTTTTTACCCAGTTTGTACACGGCCTGAAAGCATCCTTCATGGTGGGAATTATCGGCGGAGGACTTGGAACTCTTTTAGGAATCCTGGTTGGTTTCACTGCCGGTTATCGTGGTGGTATCGTTGATGAAATACTCAATACGCTCACCAACATTGTCCTGGTTATTCCAACGCTGGCTGTTCTTCTCATCATAGTAGCCTATCTTGAAGTCCGGGGTATCCTTGCAGAAAGCATCTTTATCGGGCTCACGGCCTGGCCCTGGGCGGCCAGAGCCATCCGAGCACAGACGTTTTCCCTGCGTTCCAGGGAGTTCGTCGATCTAGCCAAGTTGAGTGGGATGAAGGATCGAAGGATCATCTTCACAGAGATCGCGCCCAACATGATGTCCTATCTGTTACTGGTCTTCATCCTTCAGTTTGGAGGGGCAGTCCTCATCGCTGCCACGCTGGATTTCATCGGGCTCGGTCCAACGGATGCGATTTCACTTGGTCTTATGATGAACAACGCGGTCCTTTGGGGCGCTCTGCTTCTGGGTATCTGGTGGTGGTTCGTTCCACCGGGGCTTGCGATCACGGCCATCGTTGGCGCGCTGTACGTCACGAACGTTGGACTGGACGAAGTCTTCAACCCCAAACTCAGGGAGATGTGAAAGCGTGAGTCTAAAAGTAGATAACCTAACAGTCTATTATCAAACCCTGAGCGGTGATGTCCAGGCACTGGAGGGCGCTACATTCAGCGTCGCGGATGGGGAAATCATGGGCCTGGCCGGTGAATCGGGCTGCGGAAAGACAACGCTTGGCAAGAGCTTGGTTCTCCTCGTGCCCCCAATGAGATATGTCGAGGGTCGTGTGGAACTCGACGACGAAGAGCTACCCCTCTGGGACACGGAAAAAATGAATCCCTTCAGGTTCAAAAAGGTTTCTATCATACCGCAGTATTCTATGAGTGCCATGAATCCGACCCGAAAAATAGGAATAATGGCCTCAGAACTTCTCGAATCTCGGAAGGTTGGCTACAAAGCCGCTCTGCCTGAGTTAAAGCGAAGACTCGATCTGGTGCAATTATCACACGATGTCCTGGATATGTATCCTATAGAGCTTTCGGGCGGTATGAAGCAACGTATGGTGATGGTTATATCTACCTTGCTGAATCCTTCATTGCTCATCGCTGACGAGATCACCTCGGCCCTTGACGTTTCCACACAAAAAGCTGTCGCAGAGATGCTTGTCGAATTTCGAAACAGGGAATTTGTGAAAAGCATGATCGTTATCACCCATGATATTTCGATACTTTACCAAATCGCAGATAGCATCATGGTGATGTACGCTGGAAAAATGGCTGAAAAAGCCGCTTACGATGTGATCCTGAACTCCCCTCGGCATCCGTATACAAAACTGTTGATTTCATCATTACCGGAAGTCGGAGTGAAATATTCCGAGAAAAGGCTGACCGGCATCCCCGGAAATCCCCCGCTGCTACTCGATCCGCCTACTGGCTGTCGCTTCAGGGAACGATGCCCCGTCGCCTTTGATAAATGCCTGGACGAGCCCCCGTTCATTGAAATCGAGAAAGACCACTTCGTTGCCTGCTGGAAGGAGTTCGAAACGAATGCTTAAGCTCGACAAAGTATCGAAAGTCTATAAGGTTGGAACCTTCGGGGGGAAAGAGCTCCAGGCAGTAAGTGACGTCAGCTTCGATGTTGAAGATGGAGAGGTTGTCTCATTAATTGGTGAAAGTGGAAGCGGCAAAAGTACAATCGGGAAGATGATTTTGTGTCTCACCCCGGTAAGCTCGGGTGCGATTACGGTCAACGGAGTTGACATTTCTACCATCAAAAAAGGCGAACTTAAAGATTATTATCGGAAAGTACAGGGTGTTTTTCAAGACCCATTTAGCTCGTATAACCCGATCTTCAAAGCTAATCGGGTTTTTAGTATCCTAAAAGACGAGTTTTTTCGGGAGGTCAAAGGCCCGGAATGGCAAAACAAGGTAAACGGCTCATTGAAGGCTGTCGGTCTGAACCCTGGTCAAGTCTTGGATAAATTTCCCCACCAGCTCAGTGGCGGGCAGCTTCAACGTCTTCTTATAGCCCGTGCACTGTTGCTAGACATTCAGTTTCTTGTCGCAGATGAGATCATAAGCATGCTCGATGCATCCACACGCATCGACGTTCTCAACCTGCTGGCAGACCTCAAATCTCGTGGTCTATCTATCCTTTTCATAACGCACGATCTCGCGCTGGGTTACTACATAAGCGAAAAGGCCGTCATTCTCTATAGAGGATGTGTCGCGGAGATGGGCTCGACAGGAAGAATATTTGACAATCCACTGCATCCATACACAAAAATGCTCATGGCTTGCGTACCACGCCTGGACAAGGAATGGGAAAAGGTAGAGGTGGAACTGAAAGCCAAGCAGTCAGAGCTCACCAGCGGCTGTGTCTATTACGCGAGGTGCCCACTCGCGGACAAAGATCTGGGTTGTGACGGGCATAGGCCCACGCTGTTGGAGGCGGGAAGTGATCATTTTGTGGCGTGTTTCGCTGTAGAGAAGCACGTAGCCTGAGGCGATGGACCCCTCAGGTGGGACGAGCCCTATAGGCTTGTTATTGGGAAGCGTTATCCCCTTTCTATCCCAACACGACTTCTACTTGGTCCTTCCCCTCGATCCTGTCCACTGGGACCAGGTTGCCGGTTAGCTTCTCGCCATTCAGAGTCAGAGACTTGACGC
The DNA here is from genome assembly GCA_034412795.1 of Anaerolineae bacterium. Lineage (GTDB taxonomy): Bacteria > Chloroflexota > Anaerolineae > 4572-78 > NAK82 > JAUVPY01. The sequence continues at coordinate 2,263 of DAOUMD010000135.1, read as the reverse complement.
CACGGCAGACACCGTCCGGGTTCTTGACCTCGATATGGATCGTCCGGCTGCGGAAACGGCGCGTGGCCTTGAATCCCTTCCAGGTGCTGGGGATGCACGGGTCAATGCGCAGGCCGTCCAGTTCGGGCCGCAGCCCCAGGATGTACTGGGTGGCGCTGAAGTAGGCCCAGGCTGCCGCGCCGGTCAACCACGAAGTGCGCGTATTTCCGGGACGGGGCGAATAGATCGAGTAAGTCGTCTGCCCCTGCACATAAGGCTCAATCTGGCGGATTTCGGCACGGTCATTGTAGGCAGCCGGCATGGAGGCCCGGTAATATTCGTAGGCCCGGTCGCCATTACCCAGCATGCACTCGGCCATCACCCCCCAACCCTGGGTGTGGTTGAAGATGCCGGCGTTCTCCTTGATGCCGGGGTTAAAAACCACAGCGCGCATCACATCGATCGGCGTCTTGACAAAAGGGGGAGCGGAAAGCATCAGCCCGTACGGCGTGGCCAGGCGCTCCAGGACGGTTTCCATGCAGCGGGATGCCTGTTCGGGCGTGGCTGCGCCGCTGATTACCGACCAGATTTGGGTGTTCAGGTAGACCTGTCCTTCCTCGTATTCTTGCGTACCATAAACCGTGCCATCCTCGCCGATGGCCCAGATGAACCAATCCCCGTCCCATGCGCAGGCCTGGATGCTGGCATCCAGGGTTTTGCGTTGGTCAAGCGCCCAGGCGGCTTCCCCGGGTTTGCCCAACTGCTCGGCGATCTCGGCGTAGATCGTCAAGCCCAGCCGTACCTGGAAGGCGACGAACAGGCTTTCTCCGTAGTAGCCGAGTTGCAGGCAATCATTCCAGTCAGCAGACAGGCCACAGGGCAGACCGTTCTTGCCGGTGCGTTCCAGGTTAAATTCCAGGGCGCGGCGTAGGTGACCGAAGACGGTGGCTTCGCCCTGATCGGCATAGGGCAGCACCTTGTTGTAGAAATCCAGGTCACCGGTTTCGCCCACGTAGGCCGGGACGGCGTTGAAGAACCACAGGCAGTCGTCAGAGCGATACTCTTCCAGGTCTGGAGCTTTTTCGTGGCCGGGACGATGCTCGAACGGCTTGACGACAGGCATGGCCCCACCGTTGGACAACTGGCCGGTGAGCAGCAATTCCAGGCGCGCCCGGGCTTCTTCGGGGATAGCAGCAACCACCCCGAGAATGTCCTGCACCGAGTCGCGGAACCCCAGTCCGTCGCGCTCGCCGTTGTAGACCAGGCTGGCGGCCCGGGACCAGGCGAAGGTGATCAGGCAGTTGTAGAGCCCCCACACGTTGACCGTGTGGTTCAGCTCTTCGTCCGGCGTTTCCACCACCAGACTGCCCAGCTTGGCATGCCAGTTGTCTCGAAGTGTTTGCAGCTCGACTTCGGCCCGTTCCGGCGAGCCAAACTCAGTCACCGTGCGTTTGCCCACCGAGCGGGCATCACCGATCCCCAACATGACGAGCACTTCGCGGCTCTCACCCGGCTGGAGCGTCAAGTTAGTTTGCAGGCTGCCGCAGGCGTTATCGCCGTAGGCGTTGCTGTTGGTGCCCTGGCCCTTCTCCACCACCAGCGGATTGTGGTAGCCCCTATATGGGCCGAGGAAAGCATCACGGCTGGTGTCATACCCATCCAGCGACGCACCAACCAGCGCCATCCAGGCGTGGCGGGCGATGTCGTGGACGAAGAACCCCTCTGAATCGGGGGTCAGGTTATCCTGAATCGCGATCCGCAGCAGCCCGCCGGTCAGTTCACCGCGCACGATGAAGAGCGAATATTGCAGATTGACCCGGTCCTGATAGGTGTCCCACTGGTTGGTGAATTCGCAGAACGTAAAGACCGATATCTGGCGCGGGCGGTCGCTCTGGTTAGTGACTTTCAGTCGCCAGTACTCAAAGGTCTGTCCCAGGGGGACGAAGTAAGTGGCCTGGGTAGCGATCCCCGCATAGCGCGATTCGAAAATGGTATACGCCGTTCCGTGTCGGCAGGTAGCCTGATACTGGTCGAGCGGTTTGCCCACCGGCTGCCAGGAGGCCGACCAGTAATCGCCATTATCACGGTCGTGCAGGTAGAAGTAACGTCCTGGCTGGTCCGTCGGGACACTGTTGAAACGCAGGCGCATGAAACGCCCGCGCGCGCCCGATTGGTAGAAACCATAGCCCCCGGCGTTGTTGGTGATGATGGCCCCATACTCGGTAGAACCCAGATAATTGCTCCATGACTGGGGCGTATCGGGCCGGGTGATCACGTACTCTTT
>DAOUMD010000134.1:0-21242 GCA_034412795.1 Anaerolineae bacterium | reverse complement strand
CCAAGGTTGAACTTTGCGAACATATTCAGTTCAGGCATGGCATATGAGAAATCTTCTGGTATCATCAATCCAAACGTTTGATCCAGGAGACATATCTAATGAGTGCCTTAGTCTTGGTTGATGATATGCTTGAGGCATTGAAATACGCCGCCGACAACTTGAAAAGCAACTCGCGCCGTATGTTTATGGCCAAGGTTGTCAAAGCCCTGGGAAAGGGTGGACAACGTCGGGCTGAACGTGAGTTGGGATGGAATCGAGGGACCATTCGGAAAGGCCAATATGAGTTAGAGAATGGCCCGACAGCTGACAACTTCTCGACCAGAGGGCGCAAGAGAGCAGAAGCGCATCTGCCTCACCTACTCGAAGACATTCAGGCCATTGTCGAACCCACCAGCCAAGCCGATCCCACCTTCAAAACTACTCAGTTGTACACCCCGTTGACGGTCAAAGAGGTCCGGCAGCGGTTAGTCGATGACAAGGGCTATGCGGATGCGCTGCTACCGACCCCACGTACCATCTGCACCAAGCTCAATGATCTGGACTTTCGCCCTCAAAAGGTAGCCAAAAGCAGACCCATCAAGAAAATCGCGGAGACGGATGCCATTTTCGAGCAAGTGTATCAGGTCAATCAAGCCGCTGATGCCGAACCAGGCGTCTTGCGCATCTCCATGGATGCTAAAGCGTCTATCAAGATAGGTCCCTTTTCCCGAGGTGGCAAAAGCCGCCACGGCGTGGTAGGCGCCGACCACGACTTCGACCCGGAAACCATTCTCACCCCCTTTGGCATTTTCCTGCCGGCTTACGCTGAGACCTTTCTGTTCTTTACGCAGAGCAAAGTAACCGCTGATTTCATGCTTGACGCTCTGGAGAGGCTTTGGCCAACTCTCCATGAACGTTTCAAACCTCACACATTAGCCGTCAACCTGGATTGTGGCCCGGAAAACAACAGTCATCGCACTCAGTTCATCAAACGCATGGTCGAGTTTGCTCACCAACACAACATCACCCTCCAATTGGCCTACTATCCACCTTACCACAGCAAGTACAATCCTATTGAGCGCGTGTGGGGTGTCTTGGAAAATCACTGGAACGGCGAATTACTCGAATCCGTTGAAAAAGCATTGGGCCTGGCAAGAACCATGACTTACAAAGGCATTCATCCCGTGGTTCAGTTGGTAAAGGGCACTTATCAAACCGGCGTCAAGCTGACAAAAAAGGCAATGAAGTTCTACGAAGATATGATCGAGCGTTTGCCCGGACTGGAGAAATGGTTCGTTACTATTCCCCCTTGCCCCGCTTGATTAGAGTGAAGGCTTGGGATGTTTTATTTTTTCCAGGTCCCTTAGTTGAAGATATAAACAAACCACAACTAATCCAATGCCAATAGCTATACTGATGCCCCCTCTGCTGGTCGTGACTACCCACTGCACAAGGAGGTTGGGTGGGAAGAAATGTTTTGATAAGTAACTCTCGAATTCGAAAACGGATACCTCGCTCGCCGAAACTTGCGACAGTACACTGTTAACCTTGGGCCGTACGCTGGAATGCACAAAGATAGCATCTAGGTTAATCTGTCTTTCATGCCTTAGCTGGGTAAAGGCGATGGCGAAGAAAAGCGTTGGCAGAAGCAAGACGGCTCCAATAGAATCTGCGCTCCGTTCCAGGATGACCAAGATTAGTGGGATTGAGAGGCCAAGCGCAGTCAAAGCCAGACTATCTAGCTGCCCTTGCATTTGTCTAAAGCGAGCAACCTGATCTCTTAGCATGTTATATTCTGCTAAGAGGGCATCGAATTGAAGTTTGAGACCTGTACGTTTGTCATCTAGTTGAAGTTCTGTCTGCATGTACAGCCTCCCTCCTCCTCGCGAAACCACTTTTACCTGAAATACTAAAGGTTATTATCTGTGATCTATTCAGCGCCGGTCCGCCCCCAAAGTGATTGGGGCGGACCCCAATCTACTCAATGCCTGAGTAGCCCGACAATTTATCTCGTGCGACTATTTGCGTCTCGACTAGCAACAAAACTGAATGACGCTTTCTCAACACAGCCTTGCATCCAGACATTCCTGCGACTGAACAAAACTATCTAGCGTGGCGACCGGCTCGGGGTAGTGGCTATAATGCCTTGTTGGAACGCACTCCAACTCCACTTCGCGGTTAGCACACGCTTGACGCAAGTCATTGACCCAACGATCGGCCGAGTACCCGTGCAACAACCCCTCACTATCAAGCTAACGCGACAACTCAATGGCTGTGGATGTAAATGGCTCTCCAAATCACTGTACTGTTCCTTCTTCCTCTATTATTGTCTGAGACCCTTTCACAATTCAAGCTTAGTGCATTTGACTGTCTTAGACTGGCTTCGCCAGCCGCCAAATGCGAGGACGCGAGGCCAAACAATTATCGGTGGGGTACTTTTCTGAGTGTCCTATAGAGCACTTTGGAGACCGGAAGGCCAGTTTTGACCCGAGTTTGGACCCGATTCCCCCAGTCGGGGTACGAGCAATGCGCTAGAAAGCCCGACCCTAGCACAGAATCATGCTCAGAATCGATCTTTTCGGTCGCCAAAAAGACTGTAAACGAATTATGAAAGGTTCTTTTGTTCTAGAAGCCGTGCGAGATCTTCCTCAGCCGAGAACTCGGGCACTAGCTGTACTCCCATTGTTGCGCGATCTCCGTACCAAGAGGAAAGTCCGATGGGGCTTGAGCTTCGCACAAGGATCTCATACAGACCGACCAACCTCACCCTGTTAGATTCCGGATCGAAGTGTAAGCCGCGCAGAAGTTCCCTGACAAAAGAGGGACGCGTGGGAACGGATCGCTTTCTTGCCTTTTCCCATACATCGTGTCGAAAACGGAGTAGTGCTGCTAAGCACGCAGACATCCACTTGTCGCGAACCGTGTGCTCATTCTCAGCTGAAAGCAGTATCCACGCAATATAAAACGCTTGGTAGATGTAAACCCTATCCTTCCGATTGTCGGAGGAAAGCAGATTGACCGCTGTCCTATAGAGATCGATCCGTTCTCCGGGATGAGTCAACCAGTCAGTTTCGACACAACCAACAACGAGGAGAGCAAAAGGCCACATCTCACCTTTCTCGGCACGACTTTGCAGAGCCGTCGTGATGGCAGGCGATGATGTCCACAGCGTGAGAGTTTTCAATGTGAGAGCTGAGTGGGTGTCCTGTAAATGTTCAATGAAATCGATCCGATCCTTGTCCCCTATTGACGCGACCATAAAGTCGACAACTTCTGGAGAGATTCTCTCGTCAATAAAACGCAAGGTAATGCCTTCGTGGACCGTCTCAGCAAAATGTCGGCATTCCTCCTCTCCTCTGAAATAACCTAGCAAGAACTCAGATAGGAGATACTCTTGGAGTGACCGATGCGGAAAGAAAACCTGCTCGGGGTACCGCACCTCCAGGAATGCCCCAGTTGTCAAGTCACGGCGCACGTCATCAAGCTCAGCAAATGCATCGACCTCACGCGTCGTGCAGAACTCTTCTATCGGGATTTCCTCAATCGAAAGCTTCGGAGCATTTTCCAACCACATGTAGAAAGCGAGGGCACGAATAAAATCTCGCCTGCGCTTAGCTGAGAACCTCTTGCGTGCCGGCTTTTGGGCCTCGCGGTCCACGAGCATGTCAACGAAGTGAAAGAAAAGCTCCCGCACCGTAAGGTCGGAAAGATTCCCTCTGTAGAATGGTAGTACCTCAAATAGCATCTGAAGTTGAACTGGTCGACTTGCGATTTCCACGAGTGCCTCAGACTGGAAAAAATCCGCATGGGTTGGGATCTCCTCATCGCTATACCCTTTTTCAAGCAGGAGATACTGTTGATATCTGTCAATGAAGGTACCTATCTGTTCTTTATCAAAGGGGGCAAGGTTTATCTCTTGGAATTGAGGCCTACCTTTAATGACGATCTGTTGTCCGCGGCGTCTAACCAAAGCATGCAAGAACTCGAGCCGCTCTGCATCGTTGAGAAACGCGGAGGGCCGACCTGATAGGATAACCTTGGACTTAGGTGTTACGATCTTGAGTAGCTCTCTAAATGTGAAACGAAAGACATCTGAGGTCATTGAGTGCTTCATCTCATCGAAACCATCAAGAATCACCAGAAACGAAGCAGATCGGTTCAACTCCTGGAAGAGGCCAAAACTATATCCTCTAACCAGGTAACGACTTGCGAACAGGCGACCCAATAGACCATCGATTGTCTGCTCGGTGCATAGCTCACCGAGCTGAATTAATATCGGTATTCTCCCTATGTGATGCTTCTTGTAGTGCTTTGCAGAACGGTACGCTATGTGTCGTGCAAAAGTCGTTTTGCCAGATCCATAGCCACCAAGAAGTGCTATTGGGGCGAGTGTATCGTCCTGCAGCCAAGAATCTACTAGTTCGTACAGATCCACACGGTAATTGCCATTAGGATCCCATACCTGGGCCGGGACGTAGTAGCGGTGCAGACCGTCCTCCTCATATTCGTTCATGAGTGAATCGAGGTACACGTTGAAATTCATCACCGAGCCCTGCAAATCGTTTAAGGTCATATGCGCGAGATTCCTCGCCTCGCTCACATAGGTCTGGGCAGCCGGTGCGAGACCGGACTTTGTGATGATGAGGACCATGTCCACAAGATTCCGATCATATAACTTTCCATAGTCAACGTCAATCATTTTGACGTCATTCAAGGTCATAACTCTATTCCAGTTCTTACACTCAACAGCGTAGCGACGGCGTTTTCCAAACTCAAATATCTCTGCATACAGATCAACCTTCTTGTGACCAACTATCATTTCAGGTTGAACGTAGTACCCAGCCAAGTTCAGAAGATTCTCAACGTCGCGTTCGAATCTTTTCGACTCGGTTTCGTGCATCTGGTACCTCCGTTAGCCATACTAGGATATCCACTCTTGGTCGCTACGACAAGAATATAGTGACAGGATCAGGAAACGCTGCGGATTCAGTGGCCCTTACGACCCAAGCAAAGCGAAACGGGAAGGGCTCAGCGATCGCCATATCAATAATCCTGACGAATGGTTCCATGAAGGGTCCTAACATAACGGTTAGCCCGACAATAATCTTTGTGCGACGATTCAGGCAGTTAGACAGAAGCTGCATCTCTATAGTAGTCTCTTATCAGCCTTGCAATGCTCCAAATGCTATACTTGATCATCCCTCCCTAGCCAGGAATGAGCGAAACGCTCATTCGGGTGCCTACTTTGACAATGTTATGTTTCACAGCTTGTTCGCCAGGGATCGCCAGATCCTGGTGTTTCGCGTAGGTTTGACGCTCACAACGGGGATTTGTCAATCCTCTTTGAGTGAATATGACATTGTCAAGCTACTTATGATTTGTTTACCTGCGCTTTCATTATATGTTGCCATTACTGATTGCTCCCCGATTTGGGCGAACGCGAAGCAAGGGCTGCCTATCCCACGCTAGCCGGAGTCGTGGGCTGACTCATATGGGTTCAGATTCAGACCAGAGTTTTTCATATTGGGCAAGGAAGGTCTGGTACCAACTTTCCTCTTCTATGTCGTATGGTGCACGCGTGAGTTCAAAGAAGAGACGACGCGCCGGGGGGCTCTGGTACAGGTTGAGATCCACTCGTATCCTCCCTCGCAGTTTTGAGGCGTCGAACATCATCATTGTTGGAGCAGGAACGCTTTTGTTCAATCTTATTTCAATGTCATGGCCAGCGGCTGCAATCTCCCCCAGATATGAAATCGAAGTCTCGATTTCCCTCTTGAATCTATCGACAGGGGCTCCAGCCCATTTTGCCACAGCTGGCAACGCGGCACTGTTGGGATCAAGCAGGATGAATCTAAGCTTGCATCCGGACATTGCCTTCTGCTCAAAGAGCCACTTGTATCGTGGTACAAGTTGAGCCAACGACCCACCACTCACAGAGATATCCTCCGCCGCTTCCACATACTGTTCGAAAGGTGCCCAGTCAACGGGAACTTTCAAGCAGGTCTTCCCTCCTTTCCCGATCTCTCCCAAGGCGTGTTCAAACCGCTCAAAGTACCCAACCCGTTCTGCTAACATCGCAAAAGCTAGCACAGCGAGAACAGAGAGATTTGCACTGGGTATAATGGCAGGAATCGGTTGAATAATCTGAAAGAGAAGAATGCCTAACGAGACAACGACAGCAAGGACAAGGGGAATGTTCTCAGGTCTTGCGAGGGCTCTCAACATGTTCCTCATCGGTTTGTCCTCCACAGACAGGAGCACATGCGGCGTCTCACTTCATCGGAAAACGCCAATTGAACCTATAGCAATGTAGACTAACCTGCAAGTATTCGGCGGTACACCATCTATTATTCATAGAGAAGCTTGAACTGGGAAGATTGACTTTGAAGTGTGAAACCTCACCCCTGATTCCGTCTGAAAGCTAATATTTCCAAAGTCCTCAAAAAAGCACCCGAAACACGCCAATATAACCTCCTCGGATAAGTGATCTTATCCCCACAGAAAAGGAGCAGACTTCGAAGTTAGCAAGTAAAGTGCAGCATCTTTCCATCAAAGGGCATGGATACATTAGCAGCCTTACCCTTCTGTCCTATTATATCACAAAAATGAACTTGTTGGCTTCGAATTTCCCCTTTTTCTTCATCAAAGTACATCATAGGTACAGGTCAAGGGAAAATTGCGTATTAGGGTCACACCAAAGTTGCGGACTGAGGTCAAGGTGGAGACCAACGACCGAGGAGGTATACCTTGACTGAATGACTAGGCCAGACGCTGAGCGAAACAGGGGGCTGTGAAGCGCCCCGTTTATTGCGCTAGGGCGGATGGTTGATTTGGTTACTCAGTGGGGATACGAGAAAGCGGTAGAATGAGACACTTCTCATGCTCCTTCTGATATCCTCCTCCGGCTCACCAAGCTGGCAGATCCCTCTGCAATGGGGCGTAGCCTTGGTGCGGTCGCTGCCTAACTTACAGTCTCGCAATACGTCAAAGAATAAATCACTATTCATAGGCCAACACCTCGTTGATGGTTAGCCTGGCCGCATTGCGGGCTGGCATAATGCTGGCAAAAACCGAAAGGATCATGACAATCGCCAGCCAAAGCAGGATGCCCAGCAGGGTGAAACTCAGGGCTATGGGTGTATCCAGTAATGATTCTCCGATAATCTTGAGCAGCAGGTAACCGATGGGAAACGATAAGCCTATCGCCAAAATCCAACTGATCAAGCCAATGACCAGCGCTTCTATAATGACTGACCGCATGATAGCCACATCCACTGCCCCAATGGCTCTCATAACGCCGATTTCTCGGGTCCGCTCCAACACATTGATGCTCATTGCACCGGTCAAACCCATGCTGCCGACAAATGCGGTCAAGATGGCCATAATCAATAAAAAGATGATCACAACATCGATGGTCAATGTCGCCCTCTCTTGCAAGAAATGTCCAGATTGAACACGTTGAAGTGCGAAATTCTTGTCAGTTAGATAACGATCAATGCGGCGGGTCAGCACTTGTTGAGAAGCGGCATCGTGAGCTTCGGTAATGATACGGTACGAAGTGGCCTGGTTGGACAGATGGTTTCTCTCCGCAATAAATTCAAAATTTGCATAAGCCATGGGGTCCCCAAACAGAGCCAAAAATGGGAATATCCCCACCACTTGCCATTGTTCCACGCGGCGGTCTGGGAGTTTGATTCTCAAACTGTCACCCGGTTTAAGGTCGGGATAAAAACTATAAATAGTATCGGACACCACAATCGCCCTTTCCTCATTGGGCAAGAGCCAACGACCAGCCGCCAATTTCAGGTCAAGCAACCGCGTATCCTGGGGCGGTCCAACAATAGAGAGATTGGTCACCAGATTGTCATTCTCGTCCCAAACTTCGCCGGTGGTGGCAGCCCAGCCTTCCACGCCGTTAACGCCCGGTATCTCTAGCAGGATTTGTTCAATCCTGCTGACCCGGTAAGGTCGGCTGAGGTCCACGGTCACATCCCCCATAAAGTGTTGCAGCAGTTGATCTGCCAGATTGTCCACCGAATCGCGCACATTGAACACCGCGATAAAAACGGCTCCGGCCACCGTGAGCGTAAAGAGGGTCAAGAGCAGGCGGCCTTGCTTGCGAAACGTATTTCGCAATGAAAGCAGGAGCGGGCGGGAGATCCATCTGATCCATCTGGGGCTGTGGTTAAAGCGGCTTGGGGTAGATTGATTGCCGGGGCGATAATTACTGATTGCCCGCAGAACACTGGTTTTGGCGCCACGGTTGACCGGGAAAAAACCCGCGCCTAATGGGATCAGGGTGGCAACCAGGATTTGGACCACAACGGCCAAAGGGATGACCCGGAACCCTTGCAGTACAGCGCCAATCAAATAGGCGATAAACCAGGCCAGGCCATAGCCGGCGATTGCCCCAAGGGGCAGGGCCAAAACCAGGGCGATCAAGCCATAGGCCATGATCAGCGTCAAGTACATCCCCATAATTTGGGTGCTGCGCGCTCCAACCAACTTCATCACCCCAATCTGGCGCAACTGCTGAGCCAGTAGAGCATTGAGCGTATTGATAATGAGTGAACTGCTCAGCACGGTGATCAAGACACCTAATGCCCCAAGTACGCCCAGAACAGCAAAAACTATGTCCGCCATTGGATGTTCATTGGAAAGGTGTTCCTCCAGCCGAGAGACTTCCTGGCTCCGCTCTACCTTATCTTTAACCTTGGCGGCAACGTTGGCGATGATTTCAGGCTGACTTCCGTCGCCCTCTACCGTGACATAGAGCCGGCTAAAGTAGTCTGCCTGCCCCAATGACCTCAGTGTTTTCATGGTTATAAACGCATAACCCATCGCGTTTGGATCGGGTTTGGACGTTGTCTGATCGGCAACCAGCCCGGCTACGGTCAGGGTGTGGCTCGAACCATCGGGGAGTTCGATTTCGATCTTGTCGCCGGGATGAAACCCGGTGATGTGCATCATATCCTGGCTGATCACGACTTCGTCTTTGCCCGGGAATTGAGTGCCTTCAATTGGCGTTCGAAGACTGATAGGACTCGCAAAATCTGAGATACCAACCAGAGTTAGATTCTGCCAATCTTCATCGCCTCGCCTGGCCCGGATGTCGACAATGCGACGTCCTTCCACGTCCTTCACACCGGGCACCTTTTCGATGGCTCGAACCAGGTCTTTATCAAATGGGTCGGTCCACACATCAATATTGGACGGATTGACGGCAGCATAACTGCGGCTGATATCTTCCTTCAGAATGACGAATGCGCTGATGATCATGCCAATGGCAAAGACCCCGGCGGCAATGGAAGCGACCACCAGCCCGGTGCGGGTTTTGTCACCCCACAAGTCAAAGAATACTTTGCGCCAACGCGGTTTTAGCAAGTTTGGTTTGACAGCGGTGTTCACCGGTCGGTCTTCCTTCTGCTTACGTTTTCAGCGAGGCGGGTGGTCGCCACCTCATGAATGGTTTGACGGGCTAAGGGAGACTCGTCAATGAGTTGGTAGAATAATTCTTTGGGCAATAGCGCCAACTCTGCGCCACGGCCCGCGGCACGCACATGGGCCGTGGCATGACCGCCCATGATCAATGAGATTTCGCCAAAGAATTGCCCGGGGCCAAAGCGCGCCAGCCGTATTTCTTTAGACTGCTCATTAGTGACGATAATGTCCACTTCTCCAGATACAATCATAAAAAAATGTTCGACCGGTTCCCCTTCCCGGAGAATTGTCACCCCCGGCAAAACCTGCTGTTTCTGAGCGTGCCTGGTAGCCGCCAACATTTGCGGGTGCGACAGGAAGGGTAGCGCGCGGGCCACAGTTTTGTCAATGATCTCGCCATCGGACAGGATGATGGTTTGATCCGTTCTTTGAGTGATCGAAGGGTCATGGGTGACAATCAAAACCGTTTTCCCGCGTTTCGCCAGATTTTCAAACAGGTTAAGAATATTGTCAGCCGCGCGTGAATCGAGGTTGCCGGTAGGCTCATCCGCCAGGATAAGGGGGGGATCGGTGGCCAGGGCACGGGCGATGGCGGCGCTCTGCTGCTGCCCGCTGGAGACGGCCACGGGCCGTTTGTAGGCTTGATCTGCCAGCCCAACCATCTCAAGCAAGGCCATGGCCCGCTCGGGGCGCTCAGAAAAGGGGTGAATGTTGCAGTAATCCATCGGCAGCATGGTGTTTTCCAGCAGGGTCAGGGTGGGCAGAAGCTGGAAAAACTGGAACACCACCCCCATGTTCTGCCCGCGCCACAAGGCCCGCTGGCTTTCACTCATCTGGTAGATAGGCTTGTTGCCAATGATCACTTCCCCGGCGGTAGGATGGTCTATGCCCGTGATCATATTCAGCAGGGTAGATTTTCCACAGCCCGATTTTCCCACAATGGAGATAAACTGCCCGTAATTCAATTGCAGGTTTATGGATTTCAGCGCCACGAATTTCCCCGCTGCGTTTTCATAAACCTTCTCCACGTTACGCAAAATGATGGCGGGTGTTTTCTGGTGATGCACCGTCGGCGTGGCATTAATCTCAATACGGGTTTTGGCCGTATCAGGAGAGACTCGCTCTTGCTCAGAAGCCGGGGCTGAGGATGTTGCCGGCTGGCCGGTCGAACCAGAGCCATTTTCTGCCGGGCTACTGACGACACCATCCACAATCTGTAAACGGCGGGAAAAACGAGGAACGAAACTTTCATCATGGGTGACCATAACGATCGTTTTGCCCTGGTCAACCAATTTCTCAAAAATTCCCAGGATGGTATCGGCCGTAACACTGTCCAGGTTGCCGGTCGGTTCATCGGCGATGATCAGATGAGGATCATTCACCAGAGCCCGGGCAATGGCGACACGCTGTTTCTGTCCGCCGGAGATATGCGCCGGAATTTTGTAGGCATGATCGGCGATCTCAACCAACTCCAACAATTCGAGCGCCCTTTTTTTACTGACGATAGGGTGGTACGCGCCTGAAAAGTCAGGCGGCAGCATAACGTTCTCTACCAGGCTGAGGGTCGGCATTAGCTCGAAAGATTGGTAAATAATCCCCAGGTTTTCACCGCGCCACAAGGCTAGTTTATCTTCATTCAGGGTCTGGATCGGGATAGCGGGGGTGGGTGATTGGTTGTTCACCCCATGAAACAAAATAGTCCCGGAGGTCACCTTGCTCACCCCGGAGATCATATTGAGCAGGGTAGTTTTGCCCGCGCCGGATTTCCCCGTAATCCCCAGGAATTCGCCCTGCTGGATATCAAGGTTGACATGATCGAGAGCCACAAAAGGAACCTCACCGGTGAGGTATGTTTTAACCACGTTTTGCATTTGGATGATGCTGTTTTGATTTTTACCGGCCATGCTTGCCTGACCTGCCAACAGGATCACCTTTCAAATTGTGACTCAAAAAAGTCGATCGCCCGGGATATCAAGCGAATAAATGTCTGGCTATCGTCTTCGCCCAAATGATCGAACAGAGCTGTCAGTTGTTCCTGAACATTCGTGATAAGAGCCTCAGCCGCTTTAGTTCCTTTATCTGTCAATCCGACCAGGACGATGCGCCGGTCATGGGGGGCCGGCAGGCGTTCTACATATCCCGCCTCTTCCAATGAGTTGATCAGATGGGTTACACCGGACGGTGTAATTTGTAACAGGTTGCTTATTTCTGTAACGGAAAAGGCTGTTTTCTCGTCATCAAGGTTGAGCATCAAAGTTGCTAATAATTCATATTCACTCCGGGTCAACCCGGTAATGACACCGGGCTTTATTTTCAGAGGAGGAAACCGTTTCATAAGCCGGAATAATATATCGTGCGTCGGATCTAGAGATGGTTTTTTCTTCATGATGGGCCTCTCCTTTATCCCTCTGCTGATTATTTTATATAATAAATATTTTAGTAACTCAGTATTTTACAAGATAAAAGAAATTTACAGGGAAATCCTCAAATTGTCAATAACACTTTAGATTGATGACAACTCGCCCCTTCGATGATATATTATGGGCGGTCTGTGAACGGGGGTGGGACGTTTGCTAGATGAGCCAAGTTTTTTTCTTGGGGGCGTAGTCGAGGCAGGTACTACGGGGCGAGGGCGCGTGGTGGGGTCAAACCCTCGCGCCAGTTTCACTGGCCGGTCATTCATCGCGCTGTTGGGGTTTTGATCCACGTTGGCCTTGTTGATGATAATTCCACCCCAACGGGCCATCCCACAAATCATTGTACATGAATGGCCTGGTAGCGCTATAGGCAGTCCCCTCTTCGTCAATCCACCACTCCCTTTCTACGGCAATGCCCAGTTCCTTCAGTCGCGCGTAAAGCTGACCGGCCGGGCTTTCCTGCTCGTAGAGATCGTTAATTTCGTGTACCTGCATAAAACGGTCGCCGCTGGTGACGATAAAGGTGATCCGTCGCCAGCGATGGGCGACGATGGGCGGCAGCTTATGCTCCAGGGGACCGAGCTGCAACTTGTAATACCACTGCCCCGCGCGGGGGTGCTCGGGCTCGGAGGGGATCAGGTCGCGACGGGTGACCAGTTCGTGGCCTTGGATGGGGCGTAGTAGTGGATGGCCCACCGATTCTCGCCGAAGGTCTTGGTGGAGTAGTGGACACAAACAACCAAACGGATTCACTCCACTGGAGCGGGACTTCGTGCTAACCGTCCGGCTGGAATTGGCCGGCTAGGCAAAAACCGAGGGGCGCCCAGACCTCGCCCGACACGGCGGGTTCTCGCTGAACCAGGGAAATTGTATAAATTCCTCACAAAAAAACACTTGCGTCTCTGAAGCTAATATGATATAATAAATTTGTGAGAGTTCCCTATGTCCAGGGGGCTTTCCCAACCGGAGAACACCTCGACTCCTAATCCCAAATCACCGACTTCGACTCCATTCCATGGCACAATTACGCCGCCTGGTCAAACAGGCGGCGTTTTGATTTCCCCAAGAGTTATGCAGTCTTCGGGCCCTAGTAGATTTTGGAATTGTTTGCTAATGAGTGACCAGGCCGTTCTGCGAGGGCCTGGCCAACGTTCGAGGATGGCTCGGCAAAGAGAAGGAGGCAAGCAAAATGCCAGACGAGAAGAGCACTCTGTCTATACTGAAGGTTCAAGATCCTGAGAATCTTGACAATACTATCATCACCATTACGGGTGAGGGGAGTATCGATGCGGGGGGTCACGACAGGCACAGTAGAGTCATTCTCAGAGACGAGGATGGCAACGAGCGGATTCTCCTGGAGGGAGAGGATGGCGACGCCTATCTCGGCGGCAATGTTGGGATTGGCATCCGCGATCCACAAGCCAACCTTGATGTTGGCGGTCTGACCCGAACCGAAGACCTGACGGTTCCGGGCACGATCCAGAACCCCGAGCTTGAGGACTTGAAAGATACGGTGGCGGCCATACAAGATCAGCTTGCTTCCACGCCGGATAACGGGGAGGAAACTGAATCCGATGAGCAAGTGACCACGCGTAACATTCTACAGGCGACCTACACGCCCAAAGCCCCTGATCCCGATCAGCCTCTGCCAACATCAGGCCGGGGTTTGGAAAAAAGCGCTTTCATAGCCCACCTTAAGCCATCACAAGAGGAACTTGAAGAGCTAGCCGCGCGCTACGAAACGGAAGAAGAACCGGGAGCTGGTGATGCGGCAGAGAGGGACCGGGCTACCCAGGCTATCGAGGTCATTTCAAGGGAGATTGCTCAAACAGGGCGGATCGACGTCTTGCGCAGCGCCAAACACCTGGCTGATGTTGATGCGAACACCTTGGCTCAGGTGGCAAAGGACCTGATTGAACACCGGCAAGAGATGTTGAACACAGTGGCAGAGGCACATAAAGTAATTCTGGAGCAATCCACCCAAGCCAACTTGCTTACTACTGGCACGGGTACCGAAGCTGCTTCCACTGCTCCAGGACGAGGAAGTGTCAGGGCGCTAACAAGATGGGCGCTCAAGAATGACATTGAAGCGGAGAGCGCGCGCAAGACACTGGCGCTGGGCAGAAGCCTATCGCTGAGAATGGAGGCCATTGGGCCGGCCCAATTCAAGGTTTTGGCTGCTCGCCAGATCGATCGTCTGCGTGACCTGGCAGATAGCTTCGATCATTTTATGGGCATCGAACCTGTCGGCTATCTGCATCTGGAACGGGTTGGCTTTTCGCCGGCCGGTATTGAGCGTGGGGAACTGGTCTATACAGTGCCTCTTTCGCCAGGCGAAGAGGTCAACATTACCCACCGGGAGTGGTCCCACACCTCCGAAGAGTTTGAGCAGATTGTTACCGACTATCTTGAGGAGTTTAGCGAGGAAGGAGTGGCAGAGAAATCGGAACTGGCTCGAGCCGTGGAGTCTCAAACCCAACACTCAAGCGCCTTCAACACCAGCGTAACGGCCAGCGGCGGCTCTTGTGGTGTGAATTTCTCGTCATCCCTCAGCCATAACGTGTCAGACTCAGCCAGCAAGTCGGAGAAGTCATCACGCAATCAGACGAAGGAGGTCACCCACAAAGCCTCGTCCAGAGCCAAAAAAGAGCACAAAATGAGTTTTAAAGTGGCCTCGGCCTACGAGACGGAAGACCAATCAGTACGCAAGATTAAGAACCCCTTCCCGGATCGAGCTACCCGGGTCGACTACTACCAGCTTATCCGCAAGTGGAAAGTTGACCTGTACCGGTATGGGATTCGATTGACTTGGGATTTTAATATTCCAGAACCCGGGGCCGGTCTCGAGTCACGGCTTCGGGAAATCCAGCAAATCAAGGCCGCACTGGAGTTAGGCATAGAAAGCCCTATTACTGCTGATAACGTCACTATTTGGCCAGGTTTCAATTTAAAACCTGAGCAGCTTCTTCCGGCCACTGAGATTGAAGATGACTCCGAAGAAATGGACTATCTGGGTTGGGCTGCCAAGTATGGCGCTATTTTGTCTGAGGAGGACGAGCCAGACGAAAGTCCACTACCCCGTAGCGTCAGTTGGGTAGATATGGGCCAGCAAACAGATAGGGCAGAAATCAAAGAAGTTTCTTTTGAGGTATCACCCGAATATGAAATTCAAGAAGCGTCGTGTCGTTATGGCGGAAGCCCAAGGTTTGATGGGGATGGTAATCCTCTGAAGGATGCCAGTCTCAACGTCATTGACCTTACCGGCGGAACTATACTATTTAGAAGGAGTACAAAAAAGCTAGCGCTTGAGGAAGCCGAAAAAAAAGAAAATGTGGAAGAGGAGCTAGCCAGACTGAGAAAACTAAACGGTTTGGATCCAGATGACCCATGGCCCGACATGCTCGTTGTGTACAGAATAGCGACGCCTGAAAAGTGGGTAGGACGGTCTGGAACGCTCAAGCTGGCCTTCCGCACATTGAGATGGAATGACACGTGGGTCTCAATCGATCTTCAGCTTCAGATCAAGCAGTTGGCCAGGCGAACTTGGCAGCAGCGGGTATGGGGTAAGATACAGGAAGCTGCGGAAGGCAACTATCTGAAGTGTCGGCAGTTTCTTAAAGATAGATTAGCCCGGCTAGAGGAGGAGTTGGGCGCCCAAGATGCCCTCAGTCTGCGCAAGAAAGAGCGGGAAGAAGTGATGAAAGGGGTACTGCGCTGGATTGGAATAAAAGATTTTGAGTTCTTCCCAGAAGATATACCCTTGGAAGGTGAGGATGATGAGGATGAGCTGGATATCGAAGAGGCTCTCTATGATTTGGAGAGCGGGCTGGTCTGGAACGAGGAAATCCAAAAAACGGTGTATCAGCACGGCAAGATCATCAAGTTCCTGCATCATGCCATCGAGTGGGAGAATATGCTTTACTTTCTCTACCCCTACTTCTGGTGCCATCCCACCCGCTGGGAGTTCAAGAAATACCTGGACCATCCCGATCCAATGCATCGAGCGTTCTTGAAAGCCGGCAGCGCCCGGGTGGTGCTGACGATCCGACCAGGCTTTGAGGAAGCTTTTTTAGCATTCATTGAAAAAGGGGACCTTGATGCAATTCCGTCAGAGCCTTACCTGAGCATTGGCCAAGAGTTCGAGAACTACGCCAAGACCAACTACCCCGGCATTCCACCCGCTAATCCAGTCAAGAATTTCCGGCCGCTGCTCCACCCAGTGCAAAGAAAGACCTGGGAAGACATGCAAATACTGATGGAGTTACTGGAGGAATACCGAGAGGCCAATGGAGATTCATACCCACCGCCCTTAGAAGACCCAGATGATCCAAACTCCAAGACTTGGATCGACGCGATCAAGCCTTATGCGGACACACCTGCAAGTGTTCCAGTGGTGGATGGTTGGGGGAACCCGTGGGTGTACAGTTACCCAGGTGTCTATGGTGAGTACGACTTGGCCTCCTACGGCGTAGACGAACAACCGGGCGGCGAGGGCGAAGACGCCGATATCACCAGTTGGGCCGAGGCCTCGCTGATCGGGACGTGGTACGAATACACGCCGACGAGTGCGTTGGATATCGCGTTTGACGAGGGGATGCCAACAGCATAATTCAGGACAAGTGAGAGCGGAGGCCTGACTGAGAGAGGACCTAAGCTGATGGGACCTAGATGCATTTACATGGACGTGGGCCATTGGGGAAGCCTGGAAAAAGAGCGGCCCAAGATGACCTTTGGTCTGTTGCAACATAACGCGATTGCGCTCTGTACTTATTTCTCCGACGGTACGTGGCGTAAGTTTCCCATAAGCGGTAAGGTGCGTAACGAAAAATACGATTTTCGGGGCAGCCTGATCGATGAATTCCTGACGATCATGATGATCAAGAAATACTGGCCTGACTTCTCCCCCAAGAGTGATATTAGGAATCGAGGTTATCATATTCTTAAATTGATACCTTTTCCTGAGACGTCCCTTTTGGACGAACGGAATAGGCTCATCATCCTAATTCCCGATCTTCACCTACACTATTTCAAGGACACCTATCTTGACAACTTTGTTACCTATTACGAAAACAAATGGGACCCTAATAAACGCATACCAAAGCTCATACAACTTAATCAACGTCGGTCTATGGAAACTGACTTTGGTTTCTTTTTACAGAGTATCATAGAATTCCAGCGGGTGGGCGGCAAAAGTTTCACTACTGAAGTAATTGTTCTTGGAGACACGTACGAAATGTGGGAGACGCATTTCATCTTACTTTTGTATGGCATACTGCTCAAGAATTACGATAAAGATGTTATCTATAGGGATTTAGATCAGCTCAAAGAGATGGTTCTAAGATCACTTTTGAAATTGGAATGGCTCGGTATTTTAGGGACAAATGATAAAGCAATAGCAAAGCTGAAGGTGATTCTCCTTCGCAAGCTTGGAGAGCTACCGATGGACTCGGAGTTCGCAGAACAAGTAAGGATACTTCAGAAGAACGATGAAGTAGTGAGCAGTCTGTACATAAGCCGTGGCGACCTAGAAGGAGACATATATAGAAAGGCAGCAAAACTGGCGTCTGAGATTCTCAAGAAACACCACGACCAAGATGGCGAGAGCTTTGAAAAACTCTTCGAAAAAATCCAGCAAATACGCTGGTTCCGAGGCAACCACGACAATTTTCTTGTTCTCTCAGATCTTTCCCCGTTAGACCTTGTTTGGGTCTGTCCCATTGACATAGACGTAGAGACCTGGAGAGTCGGAAGCCCAGAGCGTTCAAGAAGGGCCGATATTTTCTATGAGCATGGTCATACTTTTGATCGGTTCAATAATGATTATTGGTGTGGGGCTGGGTATTGGCTGACGGCCGTAAACGCACTTTTTGAGGGGAAAAGACGCGGTGATGCTCTAAAAGAGTTTGAAAGATTAGTTACCAAAGGCACAGATAAGAATAAGCGGCCTTGTGGGCACCATACAAGTACTATAGAAAATGCTTGTAAGGTATTTAAGTATTGGGAGGAGAAAGAGAAGAAGGAAACAGGTTATCGACCACGGAAGAATAAGATTATGATACATGCTCATACTCATTCCCCCTGCATGAAGGATATTACTTCGGACTACGACGGATACAAGAAAGAGCCAGAGGATTCACTGCCGATTATTCGACCTCAAGATGTTTGTGCGTATCATATTTTGAGCCTAGCCGGGAAAGCCTTTGATTTTCTCTGTTTTCCTTTCTTGGAGCGTCCAGATTTTGAATACAAACCCCTGCAGCGTCTCACAGGCCGAACGGAATAAAACCCAGATATCCCTTGACGCAGCACACCGGATGCGTTGGGTTTTACTCCTCAACCTGTGCACCGCTCAAGAGGCTTGTAGCCAGGCCTTTATCTCCCGTACCCAGAAATCAGGTTCGGCCCCAGCATCGAAACGCAGACCACGTGCTGGGCTAGGCCGGTCCCCAAAGGTGACCGGCAGCCAGCCATCCTTGACGGGCAGGGCTAAGTCTACTACGTAGGTGCTCCCTTCTTCATCGATCCACCACTCGCGCTCCACCGTTATGCCCAGTTCCCTCAGTCTCACGTACAACTGACCGGCTGGGCTTTCCTGCTCGAAGAGGTCATTGATCTCGTGCGCGTTCATAAAGCGGTCGCCGCTGGTGACGATGAAGGTCACCCGCCGCCAGCGATGGCTGACGATGGGGGGCAGCTTGTGCTCCAAGGGGCCGAGTTGGAGTGCATAATACCACTGCCCAGCCCTCGGATGGTCCGGCTCGGAGGGGATCAGGTCGCGGCGAGTGACTAGCTCGTGGCCTTCGATGCGAGCGTAGTAGTGCACCGCCCACTTATCATCCTTGAAAATCTTGGTGGAGTAGTGGACACAAACAACCAAACGGATTCACTCCACTGGAGCGGGACTTCGTGCTAACCGTCCGGCTGGAATTGGCGGGCTAGGCACAAACCGAGGGGCGCCCGGACCTCGCGTGACACGGTGGGTTCTCGCTGTAGCAGAGGAATCGTAAGAATCTGTAATGGTCAACAACATTGTAAGCAACCAAGGCTTTCCCGGAAGCTCGATTTCAGGCCAGAATCGCTTGATAATCTAGGCAAGTTAACTCAAGAACAGCCTCCAGAAGGGTCCGCCAAGTGTCCAAAGTGTCGCTGACCAATACAGGAATCGTAAGAATCCCTCACAAAAAACCCTTGCGCTTCTTTCGCTAATCTGATATAATGGACTTGGAAGGATTCCCTAGGCCCAGGGGGTGTCCTAACCAGAGAACACCTCGCCTCCTAATGCCAAATCACCAACTTCGACTCTATTCCCTGGCACAAGTACGCCGCCTGGTCAAACAGGCGGCGTTTATGATTTCTCCAAAGATGTGTGCATTCGTCGGGTCCAGACGTTTTTTTGGAATTGTCTGCTATTTGAGTCTTCGGTAGTGCCTTTTCGGCATTTCATCCTCAAGGCGTTTCCGTATAATGCCCTGCTGTGGGTAATTAGGCAGAAGATTTTCGGCATACATGTCCCATTCAGGACAATAGGCCGAAGAGCTATTGGCGGAAGGTATTCGGGATACTAATTGTTAGCGCGATAACAATTGCCAAAACGAATTCAGTTGTAGGAAATCCATTATGATTGACTTTTTCTCTGGAATTAGAGGTGATTTTAGCTTATCTGCAATATCAATAAGACTATATGCTCCAGACCCCAAATCCCTCTTTAAACACATGCCCGATGCAAATCCAGAACAGAGTTTAGAAAACTGGGAGAATTTCGGCAAGAAAATAGATTGGCACTTTGAAATGCAAAGCATTCTGTATGTTGCAAATTTCGTGCACGAGTTTGTTCATTTATTGCAGCATACCACTCTTTTACAATGTATGCATCAGGTAGATTTCTTTCATAATATAACACGGTCAATACTTGGATACCTACAAGAAATTAAAGGCGAAAGTAATAATTGGCCGCCAAAAATTCCTTTACTGAACTGGCTTGCAAATTCTGAAGGTGAAGAAGCGAGAGAGATATTCGATTTATGTCATCTCTGCAACATCATTTATAGCTTGTATTTAGGTAATGAAGATTTCGCACAGCACTATTGTGAAAGCTTAAAAAAGGAAGTAAAAGAAATCTTCATAGAACCTTTCAATCCCAGAATCTCATCTCTAGACTCCAATATAAAGGAGTTTGATCAAGTCCCAATTACAACGACTATGCTATTAGAATCCCAAGCTACTATGTTGGCATATAGATTCGTCGCATCTTTTTATGGGACTAATTTTGCCAATAGATTGGTTTTGGGAGACGGGAGTGACCAACCAAAAATTCGAGAGGACTACGATATACTTTCGCTTATTGCTGTCGCTGATGGTTTACTCTATTTAACCCCATTAATTATTGATTGGGCCTTAGATGGTTCAGCCTATTTCAACTACAAAGAAAAAAATGCTGATTACTCTTACTTACATCCAACTTGGAGGTTTGCAAAGTTATACAGGGCAGCAAAGGAGTTTAAAAACAGACATAATCTTTCAAACCTTGATTTATTTGGTCGACTTAAAGATATATTAGAACTCAAACGGGAAATATTCAGAATTGCTAAAATGGAAATTGATGACCCTGACTATTTGATAACTTGGATCAATCAACTCAAAAACGAAATGATAAGGAAGATTTTCCAGAGAAATATTGAGCTAAAATTAGAGCATCCAGAAGTATACGCATACTTTGAATCGAATTTTGCCTTAATAGGAAGTAAAACCTACATTCCTCTGACTTTTTTTAGAGATAACGCATATCATAATTTTCATACATCAACCTATCAGCCAGAACACGACATTTTAGACGCCGAAATTCTCTCACGTTTTACAAGAAGAGCATTTGAGTTAGACCGGATGATAGAAGGCGTCATTCCGAAATGCCCATTTTGTCAAGGATTAGAATATGAGCTTAAAGATGGAAAAAAGGTGAAAAGATATCCACCAGCAGGTCAAAGAGGTATAATTACTAAGGATGTGATTGTCTCTGAAAATTGTCATTGCGGATGGGAGCATGAATTCAAAGAATTCTGGGGCGTGACACCAGAACAAATTGAATTCTTAAATTAAGAAAAGGAGTATGTTGAGTCTACACACATGTTGATATTGCCATTTCTAGGTCACCGCCAGGGCCAAGGCGTGGCGGTTAAGAGTAGTGGCTGGTGTGATAGGAATGGGCGAGTCGCAGAAAGATGGTCCCCATTTCGGGTTGGCCGCCATAGGTTCCAAGCCCAAGATACCCGCCAAGCCACGTATGCGGATGGCGCGACCCGTGAAACGGGTGACAGGTGCTTGCCAGCCCAAACTGCGGTGCAAGCGATAGTGATTGTAATAGACCAGGTACTCGTTGAGGGCGGTTTGTAAGGCTTCGATGCTCTCAAA
>DAOUMD010000133.1:0-44305 GCA_034412795.1 Anaerolineae bacterium | reverse complement strand
CTGGACAGACATCGTAGCCGAGAAACAAAAACCGGTGGGGCGTTGAAGCCATAAAATGTAGGATATACAGCCCCAAATGTCATCTGAGTGGGAGGATGCTTGGACTAACCGCACCCCTAACTGGAAAACCGATTTATCTGGTTGGCTACGATGTCTGTAAAGAGTCTGGGTCACGATGTAGGTAAAGGATACAGTAACGGGTATTTGCGGATATACATCCGCCGATTATACCATCAGGCTGAGTAGTTACGCCAATCCTATCAAAGTGTATCACGGCAAGGCTAGGAATCTGCAAGAAAAGGGTTAGAACTTCGTTGGAGTGGGGGCTACACGGCTCGAAGATGGTACGCTTACGCAGAGATTCAATTAGAGCGTGAAGGGACGATGGCTTCACCGGCGGGCCTGCGGCAGAACGGGCGCATAGCCGGTCTCAATCAACAAATGTGTTTAAAATACAACTGTTGATAGTTTGACATAGCCCCAGAATTATGTACTTGTACGATTGTTCTATCGCCATTCGCCCTCGCCTTAGAACACGGATTGGCAGGATGTAACGGATTCTTGCGAGCCAGTGGTGAATCACGATGCAGGTAAAGAATACAAATCCGTTACATCCTGCCAATCCGCGTTCTTAACCTGGGTGGCAAAAACGCCCCGAATTCATAGGGCATATACCTTGACAATGCCATAGTTCGCTTGAGTTATGATCAGCGGGGGGGAAGGTGTCTTCGCGCGACTAGGCTGATACCTCAGCCGGTGTGACTTCTTTCTCTATTCCGTCAGCAGTGGTGAACTCTGAACAATCAGGATGCACCTGTCGTACATGCCTTTCTAGACGGTCAGGTCTAACAGAAACCCTGTAAACTGGTCATTGGGCCGCGAGGGGTAGACCTTCGGGGTAACACGCAGACCGGACCGTCGTGCTTGCCGGGCCAGGGCCTGGCCGGTAGGGACGGGCGGCGAGTTCTCAAGAAACGTTGCTCTACCTCACAACCTGGCACTCCTGGCGGAGCTCTCGGATAGCCTGCCGATTAAATGGGTAGTGACTATGCTGAGATCGTAGATGTCGAGGACGCCATCCACGTTGGGGTCCTTCAAATCAAAGGTGCCCTGCGTCTCGTGGATGTCATAGGCCAGTTTCAGGAATTTGGAAAGCACCAGCTTGGGGATGTCATCAATCCGCTCGTGACCGTACCACTCGAAGACATCGCGATCCCCCTTGCTGGAATTGCACGTCCTGCACGCACACACGCAATTATCCGAGGAGTCGAGCAATCTGGCGACCCGCGCGTGTCGCAGGTGTCCGTGCTTATCGACACCCCCGGCAGCTTCTTAGCTTGGCTGCGCCAGCGCCTGCAGAATCGGGCTGAAGTGCGCGGGCAAGGGCGGCGTGGGCGGAGCCCATCCCAGGCTGCAACTTTTCTGCAAGCTGGATATGTTATGCTGGTAGCACCGAAACCGCACGTGTGAGGTGCCTGCCCATGCAACTTCCTGTTGACTTCCCGAGCAGACTGGTTGCCGAGACCATCGCCAGCCTGATAGGCATCTTCGTGGGCACACTGGCAGCGCTGGCAACCAACCGGCGCAACGAGCGACGTAACAGGCAGCGCCGGGCCCACGTGATCCTGCGCTCGCTGACGAGCGAGCTGCGCGACAATTATCATACCGTGCAAGCGGCCAGGCCAACCTATCTCAGCACGCCCTGGGGACAAAGCTTTTACATCAGCACCACCGCCTGGGAGACGGCCATGGTCGGCGGTGACCTGCCGGACGTCATCGGCTTTGAGTTGATGGACACCATTTCAGCTCAATACGCCCTGCTGGTGCGCATCCGCTACTACGTCGATCTGCTCACCCAGCTATGGCTGGCCCCCGTCGAGATCCAGGGCTACCAGGAGATACGGCACGGGTTCCACCGGGCCACCCTCGAGACTATGAGCGAGGTCATCAACCGCCACCCCCAGGTCATCAAGCACATCCAACAAGCCGGGAGGTAAGACATCTACGTCTCGGCTTGTCAGGATGCGTAGGCCGTAGGTACAATACGGTCAAGGTTATTATTCAGGTTGGGCCAGGTGTAACGCACTCTGGTTGACGCGACGGCCAAAATGCGTTCACCTTATAGCAAGCACAGGCACCAGGAGGAGGAACGCATGCACGTCTTTGCCAAACGCCGGGATGTGTCTTCATCCATGATTGTGCGCTCCTCTTGTCATAAAATCTGCGCCGCAGCAGGCTAGGCCTCGATCAGGTGGGCAAAGGTGGCGTGTTCTGAAAGAAAGTTGCTCTACCTCACAAACTGGCACTCCTGGCGGAGCTCTCGGATAGCCTGCCGATTAAATGGGTAATGACTATACCCAGATCGTAGATGTCCAGGACGCCATCCATATTGGGGTCCTTCAAATCAAGGGTGCCCTGCGTCTCGTGGATGTCGTAGGCCAGTTTCAGGAATTTGGAAAGCACCAGCTTGGGGATGTCATCAATCCGCTCGTGACCGTACCACTCGAAGACATCGCGATCCCCCTTGCTGGAATTGCACGTCCGGCACGCACACACGCAGTTATCCGAGGAGTCGAGCAGTCTGGCGACCCGGGGG
Organism: Anaerolineae bacterium; assembly: GCA_034412795.1. Classification (GTDB taxonomy): domain Bacteria; phylum Chloroflexota; class Anaerolineae; order 4572-78; family NAK82; genus JAUVPY01. The sequence continues at coordinate 41,709 of DAOUMD010000133.1, read as the reverse complement.
TCGACGCCTGCCCGTGATGCGGGGACGATGTGGTCTGTGCTCAGTTTGTCGGTTGCCCCGCAATAGGCGCATACTCTCCCTTTTTCCAGCTCTTTCTGATAGTCCCGGACTGAAGATGACCATTGCATCTCTCCCGAGAGCAGCTTCTTGTAGCGGGAGATCACAAACCCGTAGTTGCCCTCAAATCCGGCAGCCTTGGCAATAAGGTTGGCGTACTGCCAGTAGATCAACTTTCGCACGCTATCGACGTATTTCGGATGCTTGAGTGCCATGATTCCCTCCTGAACTTGCAGACGGCGTGGGAACGGGGACACACGGAGCATCTGGTCAAACCAGGTGGTGAAGTCCTCCGCTACTCCGGCACCGGCGTTATGGTCCCATCTCTTATAAGCCACACGCCCGATGGGTATTCGCCGGTGCTGTCGTACATGCCGTAATAAACCTCGACGGGCTTTCCCGCCGCTATCTGGGCCACGCTCTCTTTGGCAACGATCCTCTTCGAGGCAGTGGACCAATCTCGTTCGGACATCTTGACGCCAGATTTGGACAGGCGATGCAGATGGATAACCAAACCCTGGTCTACGTTGGCGTCGGCGTGGCTGAGTCTTTCGATGTCGTCTTTCAGGTGTTTTATGCCTTCGTTCAGTCCGAATTCAACTACGGCGGCCAGCCTGAGATAATCGTACGCTGCGGCCCTGCCGCTGGCGATGCTTTCCGGCGGGGTTTTTATCACGGCGATATCCCAGTGTTGCCTTTGCGGTTTGTCCAGAAGCCTTGCGGTGGGGTATTCCTTTTGGATCACACACACTTTGTGGTTCTGCCAGGTCGTGTATCGTTGGCTGGGGGGCAGGGCGTTGTAAAGCCGCGTATGGAAGAGCGCGTGCTGCCCGTGTTCGGTATAGCATAGATAGGGAGACTTGACGAACTCCAGGCAGAACTGCCTGGCAGTTTGCCTCACTGTTTCAACTTGGCTTGTCATTGTGATGCCTTTCTGGGGTGCCGTCGCACTAATACGATTAAGGACGCGGCCGAATAGCCGGCCCCCTCAAAGTGTATCACCACAAGGCAGGGAATTCGCAAGAAAAGGGTTAGAACTTCGTTAGAGTGGGGGCTTCAGGGGGGTGGGACATACCGATTAAGTCTTTTCCAAACCGCGTCCCAATTCATCCAGGTCTATCAAACGCACACCAGTTTCGGTGGCCAGTGCCTGGGTTGCCTCGGTGAAGCCCGCCCGGGCAAACAGCGCGTAATGGATGGTCCAGCCGTCATCGTCATCCGGCACGACACGCGGAGCTTTCTCCATCAGGCCGGTCAGCACCTTGCGCCGCACCGGGTCGGTGCCCCACTTGGCCTCGCCCAACAGAATCTGCTTCTCGTCCCAGCGGATGGCCACCACGTCAACTTGGGCATCCTTGGCCCAGTAGCTGCCTACCCGGTCGGGCATAAAGGGAAGCTGGCCCTGGAGTGCCTGGCGCAGCGCCCATTCGCGGCATAGCTCCTCGAAGGCGGTCATTCCCACAAAAGCCCGCATTTGGTCGTTGATGATCTCCCACAAGCGTGGGGTGAGCTTCTGTTCCAGTAACGTCTGGTGGGGAGCGATGAAGCGGAAGTAAAAACGGTGGTAGGCGTCCTGCAGGTAATAGCGCCCCTGGGTGGTGCGCCGATCCTCCCGGACGGTGGCTGGCGTCTCGCGGACCACCAGGCGCAGGTCTTGCAGGCGGCTGAGATAGGTGCTGGCGTGTTGTTTGGTGCCCAACCCGGCGGCCAGCGTGATCGTCTCCAGCGTGTGGTTGCCGCCCCCGATGGCCTGAAGCACCGCCATATAGTTGCGCGGCTCGCGCACCTCGTCGCTCAGCAGATAAAAGGGCTCGATGCGGAACATGCCGGTGTCCAGCAAGATCTCCTCTTGCACGTTGGCCGCAATCGTCTTTTGACTGTCAAAGCGCTCCAGGTAGGCTGGGATGCCGCCCAGGATGGCGTACGCGGCCACGCGCTGCGTCAGGTCGTAACCGGGCAGAAACTCGAGCAGGGCGGAAAAGGGCAGCGGCTCCACTGGCAGGCGCGCGGTGAAACGTCCGTACAGCGGTGCCTGGTATTCCTGTATCTTGACCATCATACCCACGTGCGAGCCGGCCACGATCAGGATCAGGTCAGTCCCTTTGAGGTCGTGATCCCAGGCATTTTGCAGCTCCGAGGGCAGCGCGCTGTCGGCTTCGACGGCGTAAGGCAATTCGTCCAAGATGAGGACGAGACGACGTCCGGCGGCTACCCGGACCGCATACCGGAACACTTCCCGCCAGGAACGGGCCTCGGGCAGATACTCGCCACCCGAAATGGACTGACCGGGGTGCTCGTATTGCCACAATGCTTCGGTCAGGCCCTGCCGCAGGTTGGCGGCCGTGTTGCGGCTGGCTACCCAATAAACGTAGGGCAGACCGCTGTTTTGCGCCCAATGCAGCAGCAACGTGGTCTTGCCCACCCGCCGCCGTCCATACACGATGACAAATTGGCCTCCCGGCCGCGCCGCTAAACGACTCAGATCCGCCAGTTCGGTCTCTCGATCCACGAACTTGGGCATTGCTCACCTCTATCAACACTTGTGTTTTAAACACAACTGTTGATAATTGTAGCATAGCTAGACCAGGCTGACAAGGGTGCGTCTGTTCCGCTTGACGCTCAGCCATCGTCACCTACCGGCATCGGAGTGGTTGGGTTGCCTCGTCGTATGATGCGTCGTCTGACACCTCACGCCATCTGGAAACGATACGCACTACGCACTACGCAGTACGCACTACGCATCACGCCGTCTGGAAATAGGCCGGCGTCGGGGTGGGCGTGGGGGGGCGGCGCGGTCCGGCGCGCAGCATCGGCCCGATTAGCGTGGCCAGCATGGCCAGCACGACCAGCAGCGTGACCAGGATCAGGACCAACCCCGGCCCGCGCCGCCCTTCCTCTTCCCAGGATGCTTCCTCGTCCTGGGTGCTGGACGGCCGGTCTGTGGTTTGATCTTCTTCCGGGTTATAGTAATCGTCCATAGCTACGTCAAAAATTCGTTATTTTCTCAATTCGTTGTTGTGCTATGGGAGCAAGCCAGACTTTACGAGACATCTCCGAGCGCGATGAGAGGCCGTCTACCTGACCGCCTCAAATACCAGCACGCCTCCCCCCGCGGTGTGAATCTCAAGTTGCCCGTCACGCATGCGCCAGTGCCTCGCCCAGGTGAGGCTATCCGTGAACCGCCCTTCCCATACGTAATAGGCCTCGTCGGCATTCGGGCATTCATCTTCAAGCATAAACGTGCTGAGAAACCCTATCTCGCCGTCTCCGGCCCGGTAGTCCCCCTCGAAATGACGGCACCCGGCCAATCCGCTGTATCGGTCGCCCTCGAAGGTGATGCTATACGTCATATCCTCGCCAAACGGGCTACCATCCAGCGTGACCAGCCGCCAGGCCGTGCCTGCCAGGTCGCCGGGATCGCCCTCAAAAACCTCCTGCCGGGCATAGATCAGCCTCACCTGCCTGGCCTCATCCAGCAACTCCAGGCGCTCGTCAGCAACCCGGTAGGAGACCACGGTCCACAGCGTATCCAGGTAGGCCGATTCCTGCCTCATGACACCCTCGGGCTCCAGGCAGTCTTGCGCGGTGCTGGCCATCTCGTCGATCGACAGGGCGTCCCCGTCGCTGGTATATGGGCCACCATAGGCATTGCAGCCCCCGAAACCACCGGCCACGCCATCCTCGAACGCCAGGGTGATCTGGGTGTCGTGCAGGGGAGTTTCGCCGTTCAGTGAGGCGAGAACCCACTCGCTCCCGTCCAGGTCCACGGCTTCATGGGGTGTGCCGCATGCCGGGAGCAGGGTCGCCAGCGCGACGAGAACCATCGTCATCCACCCATATTTGCGCACGCTAATCCCTCTCACGTAAAACGTAAAACGTGATGCGTGAGTAATCCAGCGAAATTATCTGCACGGTTCTGGTGTTGCTATGAAGCCTGGAAGCCCGTGTCTCCGTGTAATTTATTTCGGTAGATTACTTGAAGGCACATTTGCCAGGCGCATGCGCCCAGAATCATTACGCTTTACGCCTTACGTTTTACAAATTTGTCTGGCAAAGCGTGCTAAGGATCTTAGCCCTAAATTGTTTACCAGTTCTCTTGGCAAAATGAGGTAGCACCACAGTAAACCGTGGGGAAAATGAGAAACTCGGTTTTTTTCAGCATTTCGCTACCAAAAGCACTAAAACCTTGCTCCAAACTTTAAGTAATATGGTTCTTCACCTTGGAAAAACCGAGTTTCTAGGTCCACCACGATTTAGTGCAGCGCTACCCAAAATGAGCCATGCCCGCATTATATACGATTTTGGCCGTCATGGGACATGGCCGCTTGCGAATTCGCAGAATTGAGTCTTGACAAACCGGGCAACTGTGGTAAAATGAACCTGCTTCCCTGTAATGACAGCATCCCTTCATGCATGGCGAAGTAGGAACACTTGGGGCGCCAATGGTGGCGCGCCATCATTGGCGCGTCATTAGAAGTAAGACCACAGAAAACACCACGAGTTAGGCGACTGGTTGACGACTGCGACGACCGTGTAATGGAGCACGTAGGAGTAAGTCACGATGCGCTCGCCATTCACCCACTATCTCTGTTTCAACACCCCGGCCCCGGCCCTCGCCGGCCACGGCCATCGTGATCAGTTCGTTATCGCTGCGCCTGGGCGGGCCCGGCCCTTTGAAGAGAAAAGCCGGCTGTCCGCAAACGTCATCCACAACGACATACATCCTCAGGCAAAGAATGTTCATCATTGTGGTATCCTCCGATATTTACTCGATTTTGGTGCAAATCAGACTACGTAGACCTCATACTTTGCTAGTTTGAAAACACCCATTTACCCTGACCTTGTGCGTTGACTTTGAACTCCTCCTGAAATGCATATAGAGAACTCGCCCGGAAAACGCGATCACGCGGCGCGCGGATGGCCCGGTTTTGATTGAGGGCAATCCGTTTAATATCAAACGGAAAGGAGAAGAATCGTTTTATGCCAAAGTAGGGAAAAAACAGGTGCGAAGAAATTGACCTATTTTCCAATACTCGGAAACAACAGGAGGAAAAAATGAAAGGCAAAGGTTTGACCCGACGTGAATTCGTTCGCGGCGCAGCACTGACCGGCGCAGGACTGGTTGCCGCCGCGTGTGTCCCGGCACCCCCGCCAGTTGCAGCGCCAACCGAAGCGCCGGCTGCCGAGGCGCCGGCCGAAGCGCCGACCGAGGCGGCGGTTGCCGACGAGAGGACCAAACTAGCCCAGCAATACCAGAACGCTGAGCCTGGAGATAAGTTCGCGATAGGCCACATCACCTGGCATCTCGCCCAGGAATACGCCATCATGTACTACCAGGCTCATGAGCAAGCTTGCAAACAGCTCGGCGTGGAGTTCTTAGGCGTCGTGGCCGACTCCCCTGCTGCGTGGATCGAGAACACTGAGAGCATGATAGCGGCCGGCGCCAAGGCGTTAGTCTTTAACGTTCCCGACATGTCGGTCATGCCTCAGATAACAGATATCTGCAACGAGAACAAGGTGTTCCTGGCAACGAGCTTCGGTTATACTGGGGACTTGTTCCCAGGCGACCTGGGGCCATATTGGGTGGTAGATAATACGCCTCTGTCGGACGAGCAGACGTTCCTGCCCTTGATGTTGTTGATGGAGAAGATGAAGCAGAACGGGAAGACCAAGTTGCTCCACCACCAGGCGTCCAAAACGGCCGCCACTGTCTCGACCGTCTACATAAATCTGGGCGTCTATCAGGCCTGGAAGAACTATCCCGAGATGGAATTGCTGGGCCACCAATATGGCGAGTGGGGTTTTGAGGGCGGGCGAGCGGCTGCCGAGGCGTCGCTGGCGGTCCGCACCGATTACGAGGGTTTCTGGGGCGCGAACGACTCGCAGACCACGGGCGCTTTGAGGGCCATGGAAGACCGCGGCCTGAATATCGGCCCCTTCACGGCTTCGCGAGATATGGAATTGACCACGGCGGAAGAGATACTCAAAGGAAACTTCCTGGTTACCGCCGGGTTCGCCATCCCCTACTTCGGGGGAAGGATGGTCCCCATGCTCTACGACATGTGCGTGGGAGCATGGTACCCGCTCCCGGATGAGACGATTCAAGCCGGTCGGATCGACTGTTACGGTCAAACCGAGGAGATCGAGGCGCTGGCCGAGGCGTCAGGCATCACGGACAACCCCAGCTTCAAGCTAGGCCCCCTCGAGGAGAACATGGAGCAGATCTTGAGCCAAATGGAGGCGACGCCGCCGGAGTACCCCTACGACTTCAGGCTCCTCTCCCTATCCAAGTGCGAGGAGTTGGGCCTGACCTACGACCGGCACGCCGGCGGGGGCACCTACCTGGGCCAGCACGACTACTACTTCCCAGGTACGCTCGAAAAGTTCGGAAGCCTGGACGCCCTCAGGGCACACGTTGCCGCTCTGCACGAGCACTTCCTCGACTTCAGTTGGGCCGACACGTGGGAGCAAGCAGAGGAATACCAGCTCCCGCCAGAGATAAAGACAGAGCCTCTTTGGACATAGATAAAGATACAGAGCTACCACGTCCTGTTGTCCCGGCAGTAAGAGCAGGCGGCGCGGGCTGAGACGACGCTGAGGCAGCGAGGCAAAAAGGAATGAGTCAACGGGTAACAAGTAACCCGTTACCCGTTGACTTGTTGCCTTAGGAAGCGTCCAGAAATAACTTACCATTCTCAGGCCAAATTTCCGAGTGAAATCTTTCAAAATGCACAAAGTTATTCTTGGACGCGGCCTTATCACCTTTTATTTTAAGATAGTGCGTAGGGAGGGATTAGCATGGGGATGCCAACAGATACTTCGTTATTGGAGGTAAAGGGTGTTTCCAAAACCTTCGACGGAGTCGTGCGCGCTCTGGATGACGTGAGTATAACCGTCCACCCAAATGAAATAGTCGGCGTGGTCGGGGAAAACGGAGCGGGCAAATCCACGCTGATGAAGATTTTGGTAGGTGTTTATACTCCGGATAAGGGGGAATTGTATTATGGGGGAAGCCAAATCCCCTTCCCCAAGAATCCAAAAGAGGCGGCCACCAGGGGCATCTCAACCGTTTACCAGGAACACGGGGTCATTCCCCTCTTGAAGGTCTATCAATTCCTCCTCCTGGGCCACGAGGAAAAGTATGTAAAATTCTCGAGGTTGCAGACAGATAGAATGAAGAAGGACACGCGGGAGATTTTGGAGGAGCTTCACGTAAAGTGCGACGTCGAGAGCTTTATGCATGAACTGCCGCTTTCCACCCAGAAGATGGTCGAGATTGTGAGAGCGATTCTGAGTGTAAGATTGGCGCAGGGAGATGATCACGCAACATCAATCATTATTCTCGACGAGCCCACCGCGCCGTTAACCATTGAGGAACGCCGGGAGTTATTCAACGACTTGTTGGAGATGAAGAAAAATGCTTCGTTCATCTTCGTGTCACACATCATCCCCGAAGTGATGGAATTCACCGACAGAGTACACGTGTTGCGTGATGGCAAGCTGGTGGCCCACTACGACCTGTCCCAGGAAAAGATAACCGAGGAAGATCTGTTCAAGGCCATAGTCGGCCGGGAATTCTCGGAAACTATCTACAAACCAGAAGTTGAGAGAGTGGTAAGCGAGGAAGTAGTTTTGGCAGCTAAGAATTTGACCATGCCTGGCTGCTATTACGATATCTCCTTCGACCTGCACAAGGGCGAGTGCTTCGGCATCTTTGGCCCGGCCGGATCCGGTAAAAGCGAGATCATAAGAACCATCGCCGGCCTGATTAGCTTTGGGGAGGGGAGTCTTATAGTCCAGGGTCACGAAGTCAAAGCCGACGAACTGCCGCCCGCCAGGTTAGGCAAGGGTATCGGATATTTCTCGGGCGAGACCGGGAAAGAGCTATTCCTCAACTGGCCGATCGCGAAGAACATCTCGCTGGTTAACATTGAGAAAGCAGTAAGAAAGCCTCTCCCGGTGATCAGTTTCAACGCCGAGAAGAAGATGGCGGAAAGGGTCATGAAGGAGCTGCGAATAAGGGCGCCGAGTGCCAACACGGATTGTTACTCGCTGAGCGGCGGTAATAAGCAGAAGGTTTCGGTGGGGAAGTGGGTTGAGAGAAGCCCCGCCATACTTTTGCTCGAGGACCCAACCATCGGCATCGACGTGGGAGCCAGGGAGGATATTTACGAGACTATTTTGGGGATGAAGAAAAGCGGCATCTCGATGATCCTCGTCAGCGACGATCCTAAAGAGTACTCCGCGTTGTGCGACCAGATCGTGTACATAAAGGAGGGAAGAATGCAAAGAGTGCTTAGCCCTGAAGAGTTTGAAGAGGTGACGACGGCATGACGACCCTGGACAGAAAGAGGCTGATCCCTTCAGCCGTCATTCCGGCTCTAAAGACTCACCCGGTCATCCTGGCGTTAGTTTTCTTCTTTGTGCTGTTCTCAGTTCTGTACCCGGATAGATTTCTAACGCCCTTAAATGTCTCGACGATTCTGAGACAGTTCGTAACACTCACCTTATTTGCGCTTGGCCCTTCGCTCGTGGTGGTGATTGGCTCGCTGGATTTGTCTTACGTTGGGATTTGGATGCTGGGCAGTATCCTGGTGTGGCTGCTCGTGCCCATCCTGGGGCTGATCTCAATTCTGGTCTTCGTGGTATTGGGGTTAGCGACCGGGTTCCTGATTGGCGTCTTACAAGTCAAGGCCAAAATACCCTCCTTCATACTCACCTTAAGTGTCCTGGTAACCTACGTGGGCTTGACAGCCTACCTCTCAGGAGGATACTCCAGAACTGTGAGCGGATTCGAGTTTATCACCGCGTCCTTGATACCCAGAATTCCCACGGCCTTTCTATGGTCTATCCCGATTATGGCCGCCGCGGTATTCATCATGAAATCCACCAAGATCGGCACCTATCTGTACGCCATTGGGTCCAATGAAGAAGGGGCTGGATTAGCCGGAATCAACGTGGACAGGTACAAGATCCTGGCTTTTACGTTAAGCGGCCTCTTTACGGGCATAGGATCGATGATCCTGTTCCAACACATGGGGGGCGGGGCGCCAATCGAGCTCAATCTAAACACCATGGTCTGGCCGCTGCTGGCTATAGTCCTGGGCGGAACGTCGCTCATGGGGGGCAGCGGTGGGCCGCAAAGGACGATATTGGGCGCGTTGACGTTTACCGTGGTCAACCGGGGATTGGTGCTTTCGTGGTTGCATCCCGTGGCGATACAACTCCTTTTGGGGCTACTGCTGATTGTATCCATCGTCATGAGTACCAGGGGCTTGAAGGGGGTAACGGTCACGTGAAAGGTGAACAGACGATAGCCAGCCAGCCTCCGGCCCGCGAGTGGCTTCGGGGCAACCTGACCACAGTCGGGCCGGTAATCCTCGCCATCGTGATCATAGCCGTATTTCAGGTGATCAATCCAACTTTCCTGAGTTATAATGGGATCATCACGCTGGTCTATGCTATGTCATACTTCTTGATAGCCGCCTGCGGTTTGACTTTTGTCATCATGACGGGCTCTTTTGACTTTTCAGTGATAAGCATACTCAAGCTGGCAGCCCTGCTAAGCGTATTATACGTGGACCAACTCGGGCTGTGGGTGGTTCCTCTAGCTTTGCTGGTAGGCGTGGGGTTCGGCCTCATCAACGGGCTATTGGTCGCTAGGTTCAAAGTCCCCTCTTTCATGGCGACGCTCGGGGTTTCCGTCGTCGTCGAGGGCATAGCGCTCTACCTTTCCAAAGGATTCCTCCTCATCATGGATAATGAGACCTTCAGGGGCCTGGCCACGACCTTCATAGCCGGATTGCCATCGATATTCTATTGGGCGATGGGCATTTGGATTTTAAGTACGTTCATAGCCCTGGTCACGCCCTTTGGAAGACGCATTTACGCGGTGGGAGGAAACCCGACCAGCGCCGGGCTCTCGGGCATCAATGTGGCGCGGTATAGAATTTACGTCTTTATGCTGAGTGGCTTTTTGGCCGGGCTGGCGGGGGTGTTATACATGGCGAACTGGGGGGGCGGCTCCATACAGTTGGGAGCTGATGCGGCCATACCGCTTTTCGCCAGCGTGGTGGCGGGTGGCACAGCCCTCACCGGTGGTGTGGGGGGCCCGCACAGAACCTTGCTGGGGGTGATTATTATTACATGGATTCAAGCCGGGATGTTAATGCTGGGCGTCGGCCGCGACATCCAGATGGTAACTTTCGGCATAATCGCCCTGGTCATGAGCATTGCCACGATAGACAGGAGAAGGATCAAGTTCATCAAGTAGGATCCACTATAGACATTGCAAGGAGAGTGACGCTATGATCCAACGTTTGACCGACCAAGTTGCCATTGTAACCGGCGGCAGTCGCGGCATTGGGCGCGCGATTGTCGAAAGGCTGGCCGACGAGGGCGCTCACGTCGTGATCGCCGACCTCAACGAGGAAGGTGGTCTGGCGACAAGCCGCGCGATTTCCGAGAAGGGAGGCCGAGCGGAGTTCGTTCGCACGGACGTCACTTCCCGTGCAGACGTCGAGCGTTTGGTCGAGACCGTCCTTAAACGTGTAGACCGTATCCATGTGTTGGCCAACAACGCGGGGATACACGACATGAGGCCATTCTGCGAAGAGCCGGAGGATCTCTGGGAGCGCATGTATCGCGTCAACGTGCTGGGAGTCGTGTTGCCGTCGCAGACGGTGGTGCGACATATGAGGGAGGTAGGCGGTGGGGTGATTGTCCACACCGCGTCGAAGGCCGGCGTGGTGGGAGAACCGGGCCATGCGGCCTACAGCGCCTCCAAAGGTGCGGTGATCGCGCTCACGCGGGCCATGGCGATCGAGTTGGCCCCCGATCACATTCGGGTGAACGCCGTCTGCCCCGGGCCAACACACACCGACATGCTCACTGGCATTTTCCCTGATGAAGCAGACATCCGTACGCTGGCCGAGTCTGCGCCGCTGGGCCGGGTCGGACGCCCCCAAGACATCGCCGCCGCTGTGGCCTACCTGGCCTCGCCCGATACCGACTGGTGTACCGGCCAGGCGATCAGCATCGATGGCGGGATGTCCATCTTGAAGTAAAACGAAACGTGGAAAAGCGCCCCCACCCCTCCCCTAAATGACGCTTAAGAATTAATTGGGGAACCCCAGTCTCGGCGCGGCGCTGAACCCCCGCGCTGAAAGGGCGAAGCCCCCGTCAGGGCTAGGTTTGCCCAACTTATACAGCCCGAAGGGCTTTGCTCTTTCAGCCCGACGGCTTTAGCCTCGGGCCTCCATCGGGTCAAACGATTACCCAAATAAATTCTTAAGCTTCATACAGGGGAGGGGTCTCCTGATTCGTCCAATACCAAGAAATCGCCGTCTTTGGCGTATTTCCCTCGTCCCCGTGGATTGCCTGTCGATCAGGAGTTCCCTGGCCGTCGGCCGGCTGCGCCCGTCAGCGCTGACCACGCACCGCTTCCCGCTGTCCGAGGCCCGCGCTTGAGGTAGTGTTGTCACCAGAGCCCGCGTAAGCTCCCAGCCAATGGACATCCTTGCCGATATCCAGAACGACGTAAAGTGTGGTACAATGGGAATACATGGGCGGTTCTTCTTTCTTGTGTAAGGTTTGCATCTTGAGTTTAGACAACTTGTAAGAAACCGGGTTTTTGAACTTCAGTGTGCAACCGCAACTATGAAAAAGCACCTTGCAACGTGCCAAACCCTATGGTCAGATGACAAAAAACCCGGTTTCTTGGCTTTTACAAAAGGGACCACTCATGTTTATATCAGGGGATTGATGAGTTGGGAGATCGATTGACAGGACGAGTGGCGCTGGTGACCGGCGCCGGCCAGGGGATCGGGCGTGGCATTGCACTCTCCCTGGCCCACGCGGGTGCCGACGTGGCGATCAATGACGTTGTATCCGGCGCGGCCGAGGCCACCGCCGCCGACGTAGCGGCCCTTGGCCGGCGCTCCCTGGCGGTGCAGGCCGACGTCAGCCAGGCTGAGGCCGTGCAGGCCATGATCGATCGAGTTGTGGAGGAGTTTGGGGCTGTTCACATCCTCGTCAACAATGCCGGCGTGTGCACCCCGGCGTTCATTACCGACCTGAGCGAAGAGATGTGGGACCGCACCATGCGCGTCAACCTCAGGTCTATGTTTCTGTGCTCCAAAGCGGTGGCGCCGCTCATGATGGCGCAAAGATACGGCAAGATCGTCAACGTCAGCTCCAAGTCGGGCAAGCAAGGCGGTCTGTGGCTGACGGCCTACTGCGCGTCCAAGTTCGGCGTCATCGGCTTCACGCAGAGTCTGGCCCTGGAGCTGGCGCCCTATGGCGTTAACGTAAACGCCATCTGTCCCGGCCAGGTGTATACCCCTATGTGGGATAACGTGCTCAAGAAAGCCTATGCCAGGAAGCTTAATATGGACGAGGATCAGGTGCGAGACTATTACAACTCGAAGGTGCCTCTCGGCCGCGAGGTCACCCTGGAGGAAATCGGGAGCGTGGTCGTCTTCCTGTGCTCGGACCAGGCGAGTTATATGACAGGGCAGGCAATCAATATCACGGGCGGCCAGGAGATGCGTTGATTGGGCCGCGTCCAAAAATAACTTTGCACATTCTGAAGGGTTTCACCCGGAATCTTGGCCTGAAAACAGGAAGTTATTCTTGGGCGCTTCCTTAGCCGTTGAATTCATTTGTTGCAAAGGAGAAGCCATCATGAATAAGCCGTACCTCATCGGCGTCGACATCGGGACTATGGGCACCAAGGCCGCCGTCTTCGACGCGCAGGGGAACCTGCTGGCCAGCGCGTATGAGGAGTCCATCCTGCACTATCCGCGGCCCGGCTGGGTCGAGCAGGATCCCGACGATTTGTACGGATCCTCAGTGCGCACCATCCAGGAATGCGTGGAGAAGAGCAGCATCGACCCGGCTGACATAGCTGCCCTGGCCTTCGACGGGCAAATGTCCGGCATCGGGACAGTGGATGATGAGTGGGGCACGCCCACTCCCTACGATTCGTGGCTGGACACGCGCTGCAAACCCTACATCGAGAAGATGAGGCCTCACGCGGAGCAAATCGTCCAGACCAGCGGGGGGCCGCCCACTTATTGCCACGGGCCCAAGATTCTTTGGTGGAAACACGAGCGGCCCGAAGTTTTCGAAAGAATCAGCAAATTCGTGGTACCGGTGGCGTACGTGGCGGGTCGCATGGCCGGGCTCACGGGGGATGAGGCCTACGTCGATTACACGCACCTTAACTTCTCCTCTTTTGGCGATATCGCCCGGTCAGTGTGGGACCCGGAGCTGTGCGGTCTCTTCGACGTCCCCGTGGACAAGCTGCCCCGCATCGTCGAGCCCTGGGACATCATCGGCAAGCTGACGGCAGCGGCGGCGGCCGACTGCGGCTTGTGTGAGGGAACACCTATTGCGGCCGGCTGCGGCGACCAGGCGGCCGGCATGCTGGGCGCCGCTATGGTGGAGCCCGGCACGGTGTTCGACGTGGCCGGGACGGCTTCCGTCTTTGCCATCTGCGTCGATCGCTACGTCCCGGATACTGTGAACAAGACGTTGTTCACCGCTCGCTTGGTGCCGCCCGATCTGTGGTATGCTTTGGCCTATATTAACGGTGGGGGGCTGAACCTGCGCTGGTTCCGCGACGAGCTGGCCCGCGAGGAACAGGCCCAGGCGAAAGCAGAGGGGCGCGACGTCTACGCCCTGTTGGACCAGATGGCGGCACAGGTTCCGGTCGGGGCGGACTCGCTCCTCTTCCTGCCCCACCTGGGCGGGCGGGTTTGCCCCAGCGAGCCCGACCTGCGGGGGTTGTGGGTGGGATTTAACTGGGGCCACACCAAGCCCCATCTCTACCGGGCTATGCTGGAGGCGGTGGCCTACGAATATGCCCTCTACCTGGGGATCGAGAAGGCCCTGCTGCCCGATCTGGAGTTCAGCGAGGCGCGGGTTATTGGTGGCGGAGCCGTTAGCAAGCTGTGGAACCAGATCAAGGCCGACGTGCTGGGCATTCCCTACGTCCAGTTGAGTCGTGAGGAATTTGCGGTGCTGGGTGCGGCCATCGTCGCCGGTTATGCGGTAGGTGTTTTCACAGATCTAAAAGCCACCGCCAGGGGGTTTGTGCATCCCACCAGCCGCGTCGAACCCCACCCCGAGTACCACGAGTTTTATAAGCCCTTGGCCGATCTATATGCGGCGCTGATTTCAGATATGAATCCACTTTTCCAACGCCTATCCCAGATCCCATCACCACCCCAGGAGGAGTAAAACGAATGTCTGTCCCAATACGAGTATGCCTGGTTGGCGCAGGTCGGGCAGGCAAGGTGCACGCCAGTTCCCTGGTCAATCACGCACCGGCTGCCAGCGTGGTGGGCGTCGTTGATGCCTACCCTGAGGCTCTTCAGGATACGGGTGACCGATTCGGGGTAGACGCCCGTTTTGAGACATTGGAAGCTGCTCTCGACGGCATTGAGTTTGATGCGGTGGTCGTCACGACGCCGACCTTCACCCATAGGTCGTTGGCAGTCGTGGCGGCAGAGGCGGGAAAGCACGTATTCCTCGAAAAGCCGATGGCCCTCACCATTGCTGAGTGTGATGAGATTATCGGGGCGGCCGAGCGTAACGGTGTGCTGCTGCAAATAGGCTTTATGCGTCGCTTCGCCCCTGAATTTGTGGCGGCATTCGAGCGCATCCAGGCCGGGGAGATCGGTCGCCCGATGATGATCAAATCATTGTCGCACGGACCCGGGTTGCCGCCGCCCTGGGCCCTCGATCTGAAGAAATCCAACGGCCTGCTGGCCGAAGTCAACAGTCACGACTGGGACTGTACACGCTGGCTGATGGAGTCCGACCCACAGCGTGTCTATACGGAAGTAGCCAACTTCAAGGGCGAGGCGCGGGGTGTCACGCCCCCGAACTTCTACGACAACGCGCTGGTCAACATACGTTTTGAGAACGGTGGTCTGGGCAGCATTTCAGGTGTGTGTCCCTGCGACTACGGGTACGATGCCCGCGTGGAGATCGTCGGCGAGCTTGGAATTATGCAGATCGGTGAGATGCAGGGGCAAGCGGTGGTGGTGTGCACCGATCGCGAACAAGGCTTGATCACTCCCATCTTCCGCACCTGGCCGGAGCGTTTCGCCTGGGGCTACATCCGCGAGATGGAGCATTTCATCAGTTGCATCCAGACTGGTACGCCGCCCAGGGTGGGCGGCGAGGATGGGCGTTGGGCCGTGGCCGGTGCCCTGGCTGGTACGCGCTCGTTTTTCGAGGAGCGACCGGTCTATCTCAGCGAAGTATTGGATGAAGGGTGGACGCCCACATAAAAGAGTGGACGCCCACATAAAAGAGTGGACGCCCACATAAAAGGTCTTCAACCGACAAGGAGACTTGCATATGCAGGATAAACCATTTACCTTCGGCATATCAACCCCTGGGGGAATTCCAACCACCTATGACAACCACATCACCCGCAGATTGTCGGCGATGGCGGGCCAGTTTGCCGATCAACGTGCCTACAATGCTATGCTTGCCCAAGAAGATGTACTGCTCTACGAGGTTTACGAGCTTAAGCGGCCTGAGGTGGCTGGCGAGCTGCTGCACGGTATCTCCATCGTGCACCCCGGGCTGGTGGGGGAAGAGTATTTTATGACCAAAGGGCACTTCCACGCCGAATTGGAGACAGCCGAGATATATTACTGCCTGGCGGGCCAGGGGGTGATGGTCATGGAAATGCCGGAAGGGGATTGGGCTGTCGAGGAGTTACAACCAGGCCGGGTGCTCTACGTTCCCCCGCGCTGGGCACACCGCTCTGTCAATACCGGCCAAAACGAAGATCTGGTGACCTTCTTTGTTTACCCTGGAAACGCCGGACACGATTACGGCACGATTGAGGAACAGGGGTTCCGCAAACTGGTGCTTCGGAAGGACGATCGGCCCCAGATTCTTGATAATCCGCACTGGCGTGCGCCAGGGGAGCGGTGATGGTGGATCTGCGATAATGATGACCCGATACGATATTGATACCAAGACTGTTCCCACCTTCTACTTCATCGGCGTCACAACCACCAAATCTTCGATCATGAAGGTCTTCCCGTTGTGGGCAAAGGAACTCGGTCGCCCGGACGTTGTGATTGAAGGAGTCGATCTCAAACCGCACGCCGAGACGGAGGCCTATCGCCATAGCGTTGCACAGATCAAGTATGACCCCCTTTCGTTGGGTGCCCTGGTCACCACACACAAAATCGATTTGCTCGATGCGGCCCGCGATATGTTTGACTATCTCGACCCCTACGCCCAGATTTGTGGCGAGGTGTCCAGCATCTCAAAGCAGGACCGGGCACTGGAGGGCCACGCCAAAGACCCGATTACTTCCGGCCTGAGCCTGGACGCCGTGCTGGGCGATGATTACTTCGCTCGCACCGGCGGAGAGATTCTGTGTTTCGGCGCTGGCGGGTCGGCGGTGGCCATTGCCCTACATCTCATCAACAAGGATAAACCTGGCGACCGCCCCGCGCGCTTCGTGGTTGTCAACCGCTCGACGCCTCGCCTCGAAAGCCTGCGTGGGATGGTTGAGGGTCTGGATACGGACATCGTCTTTGAGTATATCCACAATCAAGACCCGCAACGTAACGATGAGATCATGGCAGACATGCCGGAGGGCAGCATTGTGATCAACGCCACCGGCATGGGCAAGGATCGCCCCGGCTCCCCGGTGACCGACGCCGGCCTCTTTCCGGTGGGCAGCATCGCCTGGGAACTGAACTACCGGGGGGAGCTGGATTTTATGCACCAGGCGCTGGCTCAGCGGGAAGCGCGGAACGTCACCGTCGAAGACGGATGGCTGTATTTCCTGCACGGCTGGACGCAGGTCATCGCGCAGGTGCTCCACATTGACATAAACACCGAACTATTCGATCGCCTGGCGACCGTCGCTGAAGCCGTCCGCCACCCGCAGATGTGACACTCTCCCCCTGTTGGAAGGAGGGCCGGGGAGAGGGCTCCTTCCCTCTAATTGGGGGAGGCCGCAAACGTGACACCCTCCCCCTGCTGGGAGGAGGGCCGGGGAGGGGGGCTCGCACCGCCTGCCAAGTCACGCATCACGCATCACGTTTCACGCAGGGGGAGAGGGCATGCAACTCACTATCCAAGACCTGGCCAGCATGATCGACCTCACCGCCGTCCGCGCCGACAGCGATGAAGCCGAAGTCAGGGCGCTGGCGGACACCGCAAAGAAATATCGGCCCATATGCGTGTGCACGCTGCCGGGTCACACCCCGTTGCTTCGCGATCTGCTGGCTGACGAAGCGGACGTCCATATCGTCGGAGCGGTCGGGTTTCCATCGGGCGGCAATACGACAGCTACCAAGGTGGCTGAAGCCCAAGAACTGCTGGGGATGGGATGCAGCGAGCTGGATATGGTCATCAACGTTGGCTTGCTGCGTTCGGGGCGTTATCAGCGCGTGCTGGATGACATCCAGGGCGTGGTGGATGTGGCCGGCGACGCGCCGGTCAAGGTGATTCTGGAGTGCCACTACCTCTCACATGACCAGATCCGGGTGGGCTGCGAACTGTGTATCCAGGCCGGGGCCTCCTTCGTGAAGACGAGCACCGGCTGGGCGCCAACCGGCGCCACGCTCGAAAACGTAGCCCTGATCAAATCCTGTGTGGGAGACGCCATCGCCATCAAGGCCGCGGGCGGCATCCGCGACCTGGACACGGTGATGGAGATGTATCGCCTTGGAGCGCGGCGCTTCGGCATCGGGCTTAACTCGGCGATCCACATCTTCGAAGAGTGTGTGGCCTGGCCCGGCGAAGCATCGGAATAGTGATTGGATCAACACGGAAGCAAAGCCGACTACTGGCTGCTGAAGGTATGGATCTGCTCGTACGCTCGCCCCATGGCCACGTTGACCTTGCCGCTGCTCATCTCGTAAACGACCGACCACTGGGTGCCTGCCTGGGAGACATCCGCCAGTAAATCCATAGCCTCCTGCGTGGTGATCCGCCCCCCGCACTCAGTGAGCCGCTCGTAGATGGTGTCGTAGCGCCAGCATTTCCCCTGTGGGGAGTCACCGGCCGCGGCGCGCAGGAAGTTGGTCGCCAGGTGCCAGGTTGTTTCATTGGGGATGACGTGCATCTCCCCCTGGTAGAACTCCACCAGGACCGCACGTCCCGACGCGTCGGCGATCAGGTAATGGATGGGCGGGCCGCTTCCTATATTGATGTTGTAGCTACCCATAATGTCAACCGCTTCGTCCACGTTACGAGCGTGGTCAAGCATCTCGCGGATGACTCTCAGCGAGTCGACGGTCTTTTTGTTCGGGTCGGGCCGCATCCCGCCCGGCGGCACAGCCGCCATACCGACGGCCAGTCCGTGCTCGTTCATACCGTCGAACGGGAGCAAGGGTGCCAGCAGAAGCGAGCCCCGCTCCACCAGGGGGCGATCGGTCAGTGCGCCCACTTTCCGGCCCCAAAAACCCAGGTAAGCGATATCTACCATCGAGACCGAAGCGAAGCCATCGGGCGGGTTGGTGAACACAAGCACTGCCGGGCTGAACTGCCAGTCAAAGTTGCGGCCATAGAGCTGATGGTCGGCCTCGCCAAACGCGGCGAAGAGTGAGCAAGCCCACGCGGGCTGCGCCTCCGTCTGGTTGGAGGTCGATGGCGCCACGCTTATCAATTGCTCGAGGGCTTCGGCGCTAGATAAAGCTTGCTCGTACGAGCCGTAGTAGTGCATCGTATAGAGGGGGTAGCTATCCACCTGCTCCAGGCTGTAAAGCGTCGCAACCGGCTTGACTAGCCAAATGATGGCCACCAGCCACGCCGACAAGATAGTTATACCGATCAGTTTTCGCCCCAGGTTGAAGATTCTCTTTTTTGTCACCATGCACCTCGGTTAAGGCCCTAAGGGCGTTCGCCCTTAGGGTTTCACAATTCGACGGTGCAGCCCAGGCCCGGTACATCGGTGGCGATCAGCCAGCCTTCTTCGACGAGGAAACCCGGCACGGTAGGATCGTCGATCAGGTCGAAGTGGCCGTCCAGGTCGCCGTAGCGAACGTTGGGGCTGCTCAGCGCCATGCCGAGCCCGGCAGCGATCAACAAGGCTGGTTCGTTAATGCAGCCTACCATAGTGTCCATGTGAGCGGCGCGGGCGATGGCGTCCACCTGGCGGGCACAGCCAAGCCCGCCACAGGTAGCTAGTTTGAGGCTCATACCGTGAGCCGCGTGACGGTTGGCGATCTCCAGGGCCGAAGGGGGTCCCATCAGGCTTTCGTCGGCCAGGATGGGCACGGAGCTGTGCTCAGTGACCTGGCGCAGGGCCTCTAAATCGGCGGCAGGGGTGGGCTGTTCGAGCATCTCCAGTCTGTCCTTTAGTACGCGAGTCACATCCAGCGCCTCTTGGACCGTGTATCCCTGGTCCGCGTCCAACCGCAGGGTCAGTTCAGGTAGTGCTCGGTGGACCGCCCGCACCCGGCGCACGTCCTCTTCGGGGTCCAGGCCGCCCTTTAGCTTGAGGATGCGGAATCCTCGCCGGGCACGATCTTGAGCCTGTTCGACCGTCTCTTGGACCGACGCAATGCCGATGGTTATCGACGTCTGAATGCGATTGCGGTAGCCACCCAGCAAGCGGTGGAGAGGCATGCTGGCTGCCAGCCCCAGTAGATCGTAAAACGCGACGTCAAACGCACACTGAGCCGACGGGGTGTCATCCGTTAGCTCTGCCAGTTCGGCCAGGGCGAACTCGGTGTTCAATGGGTTCAGATCGACGGCCAGGTCGGCGCAGGCCTGGCAGACGCGGGTGACTTCCTCCATCGTCTCGCCACTGAGGGCCGGGTTAAAGGCGGCGCAGCCCCAGGCCACTTCTTCCTGGCGCGTCTCAATGCGGATAAACACCGCCGCTGCGCTCTCCACCGGGTCCGCATAGGCTGTGCGATACGGCTGTCGCAGTTTCAACTCGAGGGGGACAACTTCGACGTGCGTAATCTGCATAAGATACCTCCCTTATCTCACAACCAAGTCAAAGGACGTTGTTGGGTCATCATTTTGTTCTTTGGGTGCATTGCACCTGGATGTGTCGCTACACCCTCACGGGGTGTCTTTCTGGCGTCAGCAGCCGGGCTCGCCGTGATTGCCGCAGCAGCTTGAGCGGGTGCGGATTTTTGTCCAGTTGTTGCGCAAGACAAGTCGAAGCTTGCGCCTGAGTGGTATGGGTTGGCGTAGATTTTCGAGGGTTTCTTGGGGGGTACCATGTCTCTGCTCGGCACACATGCTGTTCCTCCCTTGGACCGGTTGCCCCCGTGCTGTGGAATATCATCAAGGCGGCTGGCCTGGCACCTATGCCGGGGGGTATTGAATGAGATTTTCCCTCACCGAAAAAAGCATACCACATTAAGGTTTTCGCGGCAAAATGCTACTTTGGGAAAATGGGATGGTTCACTATTGGGTTGACACTTTTTACCGGTGAAATCAAGGGTAGTAACCTCGTAAAACGTAAAACGTGAAACGTAAAGGCACATTCGCAAGGCGCATTTACCCAGAATCATTACGCTTTACGTCTTACGTTTTACGAATTTGTCTGGCAAGGCAGGCCAAATTTTCAACCAATTCTCTTGGCAAAATGAACCATGCCGGGAAAATCCTCCAAATTAGGGTCAAAACTTGCCAGTGCTAGACCTTTGTGGTAGTGTTCAATTTATTTGGGAGGTACCGTTCGCCATGCCAGACGAAGTCCGAGTCATACAGTACGGTTTAGGTCCCATCGGGAGCGCCGTGGCGCGTCAGGTGGTGGAGCGCTCAAGCCTGGAGCTGGTAGGTGGCGTTGACATCGACCCGGCCAAGGTCGGCCAGGATGCCGGCCAGGTGATTGGCCTGGACCGGCCCCTGGGCTTTGTGGTATCCGAGAGTTTAGCCCAGGTTCTGACGGATACTCAGGCCGATGTGGTGTTGCACACGACCAGCTCTTATTTTGATTTGTTCAAGCCTCAGATCATCGAAATCCTGGAAGCGGGTCTGGATATCGTCTCCACGGCTGAGGAGCTTTCCTTCCCCTGGCTGGCCAACCCCAAAGCGGCGGCTGAGATCGATGCCGTGGCCAAGAGAGTGGGCAAAACCGTGCTGGGCACCGGCGTCAACCCCGGTTTTGTTATGGACTCACTGCCGCTCAACTTGACGGCCATTTGCTTGAAGGTGAACCATGTCGACGTGACGCGTGTCATCAACGCCTCGCTGCGGCGTGGACCATTTCAGGCCAAGATCGGCTCCGGCCTGTCGGAGAAGCAATTCAATCAAAGGATGGCCGCTGGCCGTATGGGACACGTGGGCCTGCCAGAGTCGATGCACATGGTCTTTGATACGTTGGGTATGAGGTTGGCTCGCTATGAGGACAGCGTCGAGCCGGTGCTGGCTGAGCGAGCGGTCAAGACGGATCACTTCGAAGTACAACCCGGCCAGGTGCGCGGTCTCAAGCAGGTGGCCCGGGGTTTCACGGACGAGGGTGAGTTTATGACCCTTACTTTTCTCGCCGCCCTAGATGCGGGAGATGACGGAGACACCATCCGCATCACCGGGGTGCCGAACCTGGAAATCAAGCTCAAGGGCACCAATGGCGATATCGCCACGGTAGCCATCGCCGTCAATGCCATTCGCCGTGTGCTTGAGGCGTCGCCCGGTCTGGTCACCATGCGAGACCTTCCCATATTGACGGTGTGGTAAAAAAATGAGGACTTTCTTTGAACTCTTCAGCCTCTCGGTCCAATCTGCCTCTTTTTGTAATCAGCCGGACGCTGTCGATCATTCTTGGGGTGCTGTTTGCGCTCATAGCTGTAGAGATCATGCTGCGCATCGTCCCTATTCCCAATCGTTTTGCGCTAATGGAGCGACTTGAGCAACAGTGGGAATCGGACGACGAGTTGTTAATGTGCCTGAAGCCCAACCTTGATATGCGCGTCCATGGACATCCTGAATTCAGCTATAGCGTACGCACTAATGCGGATGGTTTGCGCGATGAGCCCTTCGAGGGTGCTTTCGACATCGCCACCATCGGAGACTCGTTCACCTTCGGGTTTGGCGTAGAGGAAGCGGAGAGTTGGCCAGCCCGTCTGGAGGCCAGGAGTGGGGCACGCGTTGCCAACATGGGCTGGGCAGGTTGGAACTCCTACGTATATCCCGTAGCGATCAAACGTTATGCGATACCTCTCCACACGCATGTTTGGCTGTGGGCTTTCTTTGGGAATGACCTTCCCGAGAGTGCTGGTGCCGAGGCTTTTCTTGCTTCTGGTGAAACAGACTACAAACGATGGGTGGAAGAAAGCCGCCGTCTGCCTTTCCCTTTCAATCTGCGAGTCTTCCAGTTGGCGGCGGCGCTGGTTGACCCGCAGTTGTTCCTGCTACCTGACTCGGGCGACAGGGTTTTCGACAATGATGAGCTGCGTATGCGTGCAGGGCGCTATGCTTGGGAGGTGACTGACCCAAATCGCCCTGAAGTGCGGCGAGGGTGGGAATTAACCGAGGCAGCGTTGATCGAAGCACAGGATCTTGCCGCCCAATGCAATGCGACACTTGTGGTCATTTTCGTGCCCTGTCGTGAGCACGTATACTGGCCCTACATCAAGGGTCTGATGAAAGATGTTGACATCCAACAACTGGATGACGTCGAGGCCCGTTTGCATGCTTTTTGCGAGGCGCACGGTATCACTTATCTCAACCTGCTGCCGGGCTTTCAGTCACAGGCGATGAAAGGCGAGATGCTGTACTTCCCTGCCGATGGTCACTGGAATGGGGAGGGTCACGAGTTGGCCTCTCAATTCATTTATGATATGCTATTGCGTGAGGAGTTGCTCACCCAATAATGGATTTTGATCCACCATATCTGCCTGAAACTGGAAACTACTTGCATTCATCTTTTTTGTGGAGGTTAAAAGTGTCTGAGGGATCACACGGCGGATTCACAACGCGTGTCGGTATAGTGGGCGAGCTTTTCTCATTTCTCTGGAAGCGCAAATTGTGGTGGCTCATACCCATGTTTGTGGTGATCGTCCTCTTTGGGATACTGCTGATTTTTGCCCAAGGGTCGCCGGTAGCGCCTTTCATTTACACTCTCTTCTAACCCGACTTCTGTCGAAATATGTAGGGCGGGTTCGTAACCCGCCATTTGGGGGCGGCAGGCTACGAGCCTGCCCTACATACTCTCTTCTAGACCGACTTCTGCCAAGGAGTAACGCTCAATATGGAAATTATCGCAGGCATAGCCCTGGTTCTCCTGACGTTGGTCGGCTATTCCAGCGGCTCAGTGCTTGGCGCCGAGGGGCATACCCCTATGCCCCGCATTCTTGACCTATTTGTTGTGATCTTTCTCTGGATTGCTGCCCTGGCCACACGAAGTGCGCTTGGCAAATGGAGTGCCATCGTCATCTGGCTGGTGATCGGCCTGGTTTTGGGGATGGTTTTGGTCAAGATTCGGATCGATAGTTACGCCAAAGCCCAGCCGCTGAATACGGACCCCGGCCTGTGGAATGCCTGGAAGGGGTTTGCCAGGAGAATGGGCAATTACCAGAGCCGTGTGTTGATGGCGTTTATATATTTTGTCGTTGTCTTGCCCTTTGGGGTGGGGGTAACACTTCTCGCCGATCCATTGAGTGTCAAACATACCAGGGACTCTTCTAATTGGCATCCCAAGGAGGTGCCATTGAAGCCATCGATCGAGGAAGCACGGGAGCAATCTTGATGAATATTCTGGGCGTCTCTTGTTTTTATCACGACTCGGCGGCCGCGTTGCTGCAAGATGGCATGTTGATTGCTGCTGCTGAGGAAGAGCGCTTCACCCGCCAAAAGCACGATAATGGGTTCCCTCGCCATGCGATCCAGTTCTGTCTTGAGACGGCGGGTATCACGGGACAGGATCTCGACTACGTTGTCTTCTACGAGAAGCCTTTTGTCAAGTTCGAGCGTATCTTGCTGAGCACTCTGGGCACCTTTCCCAGGTCGTGGCAGGTTTTCAGCGAGGCAATGATCAGCTACTTCGATGAGAAGCTGTGGATCAAGAACGTTCTGATGCGCGAGGTGGACGTGCCTGCCGAGAAGGTACTCTTTGTCGATCATCACGTCTCACATGCTGCCAGTGCCATGTTTGCCTCTCCCTTCAAGGAAGCCGCGATTGTGACTCTGGATGGGGTAGGCGAATGGACTACGGCTTCACTGGGTAGAGGTAAGGCCGACTGGACAGATGGGACCGGCAATTGCATTGAGCTGTGGGACGAACTTCGCTTTCCGCATTCGGTAGGTTTACTCTATTCGGCCTTCACTGCTTATCTGGGCTTTCGCGTCAATAGTGGCGAATATAAGGTGATGGGTATGGCTCCCTATGGCGAGCCAAGATACATTGATGACGTCTATAAAGTCGTGCGTGTCGCTGACGACGGTTCCATTGAAATGAACATGGATTATTTCTCTTATCATTACTCCACCAGCGACACTTTCAATCATCGGTTCGTGGATGTGTTTGGGCCACCCCGAATGCCTGAATCAGACTTCTTTACGCTGATCACCCATCCCAACAAAGAGCATCCAGACTGGGATGATGCCACCGCCAAGCAGAATCAGAAGTATGCCGATATCGCCGCCAGCATTCAGCGTGTGACGGAGGAGATCGTCCTGAACATGGTCAACGCCGCTCACCAAAAGACTGGCCTCGAGCGGCTGGTCATGGCTGGCGGCGTGGCGCTCAACTCCGTGGCCAACGGGCGAATTATGCGCGAATCAGCCTTCAAGGATGTGTGGATCCAGCCGGCGGCCGGCGACTCCGGGGGCGCGTTGGGTGCAGCTCTGTATGCGTACCACGTGATTTTGGGGCATCCCCGCAAGTTTGTGCAAGAACACAATTACTGGGGTGCCGAGTACTCGGAAGCGCAAATGGTCGAGGCGATTGAAGCGACCGGCTTTCCTTACGAACGCTTTGACGATACCGAGGTGATGCTCGACCGGGCCTTGGATACGATCCTTCAGGGCAAGGTCGTCAGTTGGTTCCAGGGTCGCTTCGAGTGGGGGCCACGGGCGCTTGGCAGTCGTTCTATCCTGGCTGACCCGCGCCGCGAGGAAATGAAGGAGATCGTTAACACCAAAATCAAATTCCGGGAACCGTTCCGTCCTTTTGCACCGGTTATCCTGGAAGAACGGGCCGGGGAATACTTCACCACCCCGGGACTCGACAGCCAGTACCCACCCCGCTTCATGCTGATGGTTTCTCCTTTCAAGGAAGACAAACGAGATGGCCTGCAAGCCGTGTGCCACACTGGCGGCACGGGGCGTATGCAGACGGTGCGTAAGGAGTGGAACCCGGCCTACTACCGCATCATCGAGAAGTTCGGTGAGGCGACCGGTATCCCTGTGCTGCTCAACACCAGCTACAATCTGCGTGGCGAACCCATTGTCAATACCCCGAGTAATGCGCTAAACACCTTTGCCAACAGCGACATTGACCAATTGGTGATGGGGCCTTTCCTGGTCAGTAAGCCAGATCACATAGCTGTGCCCGCCAAGGGTGGTCCAGTAGCGTTGGACTAATAACAAGGCGGCGACCATTCGTCACCCTACACCCGCCCAATTTGGTAGCCGCGATTTCCTAATCGCGCAATCGTAGCCGGCCCGCGATTGGGAAGGTTCTGTCGAAAAACGGCCCACGGTGGGGTGATTTGTGCTCAAAGCGGACGAAAGTCCGCGTCAGGTGGAACGGCGGATTTTCATCCGCCTTGAGCTAGAGCCCAAAGTGGGACGTCAAAATTGTTTTTCGACAAACCTTGGGAAATCGCGGCTACCTGAGCTGGTGAACTAATCTGCCAGCCCTCGCTCGAAGGCCCGGCCAAATTCCGCCCAGGGGATTTTCATATCCACCCAGTAATCCACACGGTTCAGATAGATTGCCAGTTCTCCTATTAGCGTGGCGTAGTCTTCCAGGGTGTTGGCTTCCGAGACGGCTTCGGCTGCCCAGCGAATCACCTGTGCCGCGTCAGCGAACTGATAGTGGTTTCCGAGCACACTGGCGTGAAACTCAAGATAAGGTTGGGTGAGCACCTTTATTGTCTCCAGGTCAACCCCGCCCCGCTTGGCCACCCCCCGCATGTGGTTCAAGAAGGTGATCAGGGTGGCCAGCTTGGTGGCCGCAAACAGGACTGTAGAAGCGCCCTGATCCCAGGCGCCCTTGATGCTGGGGAGCCGCTTGATTTCACTTGGCTCTTCAGTCCAGATTGACTGATGAGCCGTTCTGATTTTCTCCAGGGCCGTTTGCATGTCTCAGGCCTCCTTCTTCTTCAGAGTGATGATCGTTCCCGGTCTTTCCCATACTTTGACCGCCTCTCTCTGGAAAGCTTCCAGGTTGCCGGTGATCCGGCCAAAAGTAGGCGTCGCTCCCAGCGGCTTCATATCGTCGTAGAATATGCAGATGGTTTGCCGCGCGTTCCAGAAGGCGATGTCCCCTTTCTCGGAAACTCTTGAGTTTTCCTGCTCGTCAATGAAAAGGGGGATCGGGAAGAAGACCTCCCGGTCGACGAGTTTGGCGTGGGTCGCCATACCCGTGATGGGTAGTGCGTTCTCGATAATCTCACAGGTGCGGGGAGCTTGTTCGGTCAGCAGCTCTACGGTGCATTCCACGTCCCCAATTGAAACAATGATTTCCTTTCCCATAGTGTACCTCCGTAGTTTGATATAGGCAGTTCCTTGAAAACAATTGGCCAAAGCTTCGTGAAACGTGATGCGTGTTGCGTGAGGATTTATGGCGAAGATTCATCACGCTTCACATTTCACGCATCACGGCAGCAATAGTTTTGAGACAATCTAAATCTTGGAAATGCCATACCGATTAAGATGAAGGCTCATGTTCAGAACAAGTGACAGTATGGTGAGATACGATGAATAGACTTTCCCCAATTTGCTTCTGCATTCGTACGTTCGCACTTGTTCTGAACATGAGCTAAGATGAAAGCAACTGCGCCAACGGTTTCACGCTGTCCATGTGTTCGATCTTAGCAACGATCTCCACCAGTTGTTGGCTTTTCTCTTCTCCCATGACCTCAACCGTCAACCAATGGAATTTCTCTTCCAGCTCGGCATCACTCAGCGGGTTGTTTGGGTCCCCTCTGGGATATTCCACCGTCGTCGTAAAGTCACCTCGATCCGTTTGAAGCGTCACCCTGGCGGCCGCTTTTTCAGGGAAGAGTTGGTCGATTTCAGGTACGACAGATACCTTGACCTTCCCCGCCAACGCCAGAAGCTGGGGGTCTTGCAGATTGGCCTCGGTCAGCTCCTCAGGTCCGATCCTTCCGTAAGACAGGGCCAGCGTTATTGAGAAGGGGATGCTGTACTGGGCTGCCACTGTGTTGACGGGCGTATAATCGACCAGCATAGTAGTTGCCTGAAAGCCTTCCACGTCAATCCTCTCGATATCCCCTCCTTGCAGTTCGTGCTCCTCCGCCAACTTCAGAACGCCGTCGATGGCCGAATGCGACCACCGGCAGGAAGCGTAGGGCTTGAAGTAGGTTTTGAGGATGGCGTACTCCTGGCCCAGGTCCTTCACTAAACGGGTTGTGTCGTAGCGCCCCGATTTGTCCAACACGTCTTCAGGCCCGGCGAACCCCTCTTGGGCTAAGAAGACAGAGGCGCATCCCGTCACACCGGCCCAGGCGATGGTCTCTTTGACCATGCTGTCGTGCAAGAATGCGCCCCGAGGGGGTGATGGGCCATGGGCTGCCACAATGCCCAGCGCATCCTGGAACGCCCGCCTGTCGAGTCTCAAAAGCACCCCGGCCGCGGCCACACTTCCAAAACCACCCCAGATGCCAGTGGAGTAGCGCCCCGCCCGATAGTCCGGTAACATAGCGGTGCTGACCCGAACCGCCATCTCGTATCCAGCCACGATGGCTGTCAGGAATTCGCGCCCGCTGGCTCCGCTCGTTTCTGCAACGGCCAGCGCTGTAGGGATGACGGCCGCTCCCGGGTGTCCCATTGCGAGTCGATGACCATCGTCCATGTCTAGCGCGCTGGCACAAATACCGTTGACCCAGGTGGCCCCCACTTCGTTTAATCGAAGCGGTGAGCCAATGATCGTTGCGTTTCCCGGGCCGAACTGTCTGGGGGCAAAACCCGTGCTAACCTTGGCCATGTCGGTTCTGCTGCCCGCGATGGCCACGCCCAGCAGATCCAGCACGCAGCGCTTGGCGTAGGCGATTACCTCGTCCGGCAGCCGGGCGTAGTTGAGATTCTGGATGAAGGTTATCAGCTCACCTGTCGTAGTCATGGACGTAACCTTGGCCCAACGGGCAGATGTAGACGTGGATTGTGTAGGGGCTAACCTGCGTGTTTGCTCACCCCAAGGGGCGGACTATTGGAGGGATCCCTCCAACAGGTAGCGCTTTAACTCATCGGCCGTCATCCCGGCCAGGCCCAACTTTTCCACGGTCCGCCCGCCCTGCCAGTAGTCTGTGTCGTGAATCACAGAGCTGATGTGAATCAAGGACCGGGCGGTGGGGGTGGGTATGCCCAGCATGTCACCCAGCGAGGCCCAGAGGACCATGCCAATGGGGATATCTTCGGTGATGTAACGGGTGTCGGCGCTGGCCGGTCCTTTGCTGGCGACGGCTGCGAAGTCGGACCAGGGTTTCTGGTAGCGGTACTCGTAGTACGCTTCAAAGTCCATCGGCTCCACACCCACGGCTCTCAGCATGGCGACTCTCTCCTTTTCCAGAGCCTTGAGTAGCTTGATCACTGAGGGGGTGAAGCCCTCTTTGTACATCCAGAACTCGCCCTGGGAGTATTCGATACGAGCCAGGCTGAAAATCACGCCGATGGGATGCAACAAGATGTTGGGGTTGTAGAGGGCGGTTTCCAGCACGTGGGTTGCCGGGTGGAGCATGGGGTACACCGATTTGGTGGCTTCGATGACGGCGTCGATGTCCTGGCCGGGGAAGGCGGCGATGATCTCCCGCACAGCCGGGCCGGAGTGGACATTGATCCAGGCCGGCCCTTTGATGCGGCAGGCGTAGGGCAGCGTTACTGTCTCGGCGATGTAGACTTTGTGGGTGAGACCCCTGTCTCTGAGGGTCTTGGCGACTTGCAGGGCGCCGCCCGAACCGGGGAAGAGGACGATGGTTTGGTTTGATTCGAGGTGCGGCGCACACAAATCGGCCACCTCCTCGTGGCCCAGCGCCTGGGTGACCACGAAGATGTGGCTCACCCCCTGGATGGCCTGTGCTATGTCGGTGGTGATCAGCTCCGGCGTGGCGAACCCCTCGCCTACTACGCCGGTCAGTTCGATGCCGCCCCGCTCTTGTGCTGGTCGGATGCTGTCGGCGAAGCGGGGTAGTTCGAATAGTCGAACTGGAAAGCCCTCTAGGGCTAAATGGGCTGTCATGGCATGTCCGGCGTGGCCGGCGCCTATGACGGCAATGCGCTCTGCGGTCCTGGGTGGCATAGATGGGTCCTCCTCAATTTGAGCCTTCGATCTCTGCGGGGCTGATCTTCAGAGGGGAGCTCAGAAACCCGGTTTTTGACCGTCAGGAAGCAAGTTGGTGCTGTTTAAGGGGTGCTTCCCAGGTGTGAAAACGCTCAGCTTATGAAAAAAAACCGGGTTTCTTTTTCCCCACTTGAAGATTTATGAATAAGACTTGGGGTCCATAATATCACGCATGCCGTCGCCTAACAAGTTGAAGGCGAGGACCGTGATGAGGATGGCCAGCCCAGGAAAGATGGAGATCCAGGGTGCGATCGTCAGATACTGGGTGCCGTCGCGGATCATGGTTCCCCAGGCCGGTGTGGGAGGCGAGACGCCCAGGCCGATGAAGCTCAGGTTAGCCTCGATACGAATGGCAGTGGCGATGTAGACACTGGCCAGCACAATCGCCTCGCCTATGATATTGGGCAAGATGTGGACCCGGATCATTCTCATCTGGCTCACGCCGATGGCCCGGGCGGCCAACACGTAATCGTTTTCCTTGGCGCCCAGCGTTGAGCTGTGAACGATACGGACAAAGGCGGGCGAGAGCATAATGCCAATAGCAATGATCATATTGGAAATCCCGGCACCCAATACGGCCAGCACCATCAAGCCCATGATCAGGCTGGGGAAGGCCATCAACACGTCCACTGCCCTCATAATGAAGTCCTCAACCTTGCCGCCGCTGTACCCCGCTGTTAGACCCAGGAAGGTACCGATCACGCCGCCCAGCGCGACGGAGAGGATGCCCACCATAATGGATACCCGTGTGCCATAGATGATGCGTGACAGGACGTCCCGCCCAAAGGTATCCAGCCCCATGCGATGGTCTTCGCTGGGGGCCTCAAGGCGGTTCCTGGGGTCTTGTTTCACGGGGTCATATGGCGCGAGCAGAGGTACCGGCTCGCGGTCCTGGAACACAGCGATGAACCAGTCGTCGGCAAACACCGCCATAAGTATAATGATGATGGCCATAACAAGACCGATAATGGCTGTCCGGTTTCGGGTGAACGTATGCCAGAGTCTTTCTCGTTGGCTGCGCAAGCGTACGATGGGTTGTTCGAGGGTGTCGGTGTCTTGCTCCATAAGCGTACCTGTGTCGGTGTATTGTGCCATAGGCGTACCTCTAATGAGTGATGCGTGGGTCTAGAAAGCCGTACGTCAGATCCGTAATCAGGTTGACGACCACCACGAATACGGCGTAAATCACCATGATGGATTGCAGGGCCGTGTAGTCGCGCTGATTGATGGCGCCGACCAGCATCTTGCCCAGCCCGGGGCGGGAGAAAACCACCTCGGTCAAAACCGAGTCGCCGATCAAGACGGCAACCCAAAACCCGGTGATGGAGACGATGGGCAGCAAGGCCGCCCGCAGTGCGTGTTTGAGGATCACCACCCGCTCCGCCAGGCCTTTGGCCCGGGCCGTCCTTACGTAGTCCTCGCTGATCACGTTTAGCATAGCTGAGCGTGTCAGTCGTGTGACGGACGTGGTCATAATCAGGCCCAGCGTCATAGCCGGCAGGACGAGGTATTTCAGGCTGCCGAGGGGATCTTCTTTGATATCCCCGCCGCCCACAGCCGGGAACAGGTCTAGCTCGACGGCAAAGACCAGGATCAGCAGAATGCCGAAGTAAAACGCCGGCACGGATAGTCCGACCAGGGAGATTACGCGTCCTGCATAATCAACGGGATTGTTGCGGTTCATGGCGGTAAACAGGCCCAGCGGGACGCCGAGGATCACACCGACCAAGACCGAAGCCACAGTGAGCTGCAGCGTGTAGGGCAGGACGTAGGCTATCTGCTCGCTAATTGACACACCGCTGATGAGCGATTCCCCAAAATCGCCGTGCAGCATAGCGACCAGGAAGGTAAGATATTGGACCGGGATGGGTTCGTTCAAGCCCATCCTCTCCCTGAGCGCTTCCACAGCCTCTTTCGAGGCATAGTCACCCAGAGCAGCCTGGGCTGGATCGCCGGGAATGA
Source organism: Anaerolineae bacterium (assembly GCA_034412795.1). GTDB lineage: Bacteria > Chloroflexota > Anaerolineae > 4572-78 > NAK82 > JAUVPY01. The sequence continues at coordinate 10,214 of DAOUMD010000133.1, read as the reverse complement.
TGCGGACAACCACAAAGACCAGGGTGTAGACGGCCAGGAGGATAGGGATGGCAAGCAGGATGCGCCTGATAAGGTATCGGATCATAATCTCTACCTGAATACTGGGTCTGGGGCGGTGGGTTGAGACCGCACATCGGTCGCCCGCCGCAACTCGTGGTAGGGAGGAGCCTGCCCGGGGCAGGCTCCTCCCTATACCTATGGGGCCGTTTCCTGGGAAACAGCAATATCAACCGGGGATTCTTCTGAGGAATCCCCGGTCGCTTTCACACGAAGCTATCGCTCAAGCGTGGTTGTCTCATCGATGCCCGGATAGAGGGCCAGGACTGAGACCAGGTCGTGTCCGTAGTCTACTGCGTCGGAGCGGGCGTAGACCTGTTGCTGATAGTGGAGCGGATAGGCATACATGTCTTCCAGGATCACCACTTGGGCATCCTTCCACATTTGTATCTGCGCCTCGGGATCGGTCTCCACGCGCGCACCCTCGATTGCATCGTCCAGGATGTCGATGTGGGAGAAGTTGGTGTCCGGCTTGGCCCCGGTGACGACGATGGAGTCGGAGTGGAAGAAGCGGGTGAGGTAGACGTCGGCGTTGGGCCGCCAGGCGATATAGACGACGATGGGGTTCACGTCCTCGCGGATCTGCGAGTGCATGGTTGAGTGATCTACCACGTTGACGCTGAGATCCACACCCACCTCGGCCAATTGTGCCTGCATGTTCTCGTAGATGCGGCGATAGCCCGTCATCTCGGAGGTGATGACTTCTAGCTCGAAGCCATCCGGGTAGCCCGCGTCAGCCAGCATCTGCTGGGCCAACTCGCGGTCCATGTCGTAGGCCAGGTCCAACTCTTCGGCTTCTTCCTGAGTCAAGCCACCGGCCAGGAACTTGGCAGGCACGGGCGAGTAGACGTTTTCGGCCACCGGCTCGCCGAAGAGGGCCAGGAATTCATCGCGATCCAGGGCGTAGGCCAGCGCCTTGCGTACCTCGGGGTCGTCCAGTGGCTCCACCGAGGTGTTGAAGTGCACGGTGGCCACCTCACCCACGCCGAAGACGTCCACTTGGAAGCCTTCCTCGCCCTGCATCTTCTCCACCCAGGCGATGTCGGGGATGCCGTTGACTACGTCTAGCTCACCGGCCAGCAAACCGGCCTCGCGGCTGGCGACGTCGGCCATGTAGCGGTATTCGACGCCGTCGATCTGCGGCGCACCCCGGAAGTAGTCCGGGTTGGCCATCAACATGACCTTCTCCTGGGGGCTGTAGCTCTCGAACATGAAGGGGCCGGTCCCGACAGGATTGGTCTTGAACTTGTCGTCGCCCAGTGCCTCGACGGCCTGCTTGCAGACGATGAAGCCGCCGGAGTAGTTGGCGATCTTGGGGTAGAAGAGCACCGGCGAGATGGGGTTCTCCAGGGTGATCATGACGGTGTAGTCGTCAACTGCCTCAACCGTCCAGCCATCGTACTCGCCCGCGTAGGCCGATCGTTCGGCGGTGGCAGCTTTCTCCAGGGAGTAGACCACGTCCTCGGAGGTCAACTCGTAGGGCTCGAGATTTCCAGGGCCATGGCACATGACGCCTTGGCGCAGCTTGACGGTCCACACCTGCTTGCCATCTACCATCTCCGCCGTGGGCAGTTCCTCGGCCAGGTCAGGCTCCATCATCTCGAAGGAGCCATCGCCCGGCTTGTAGCGCACCAAGCCGTTGAAGATCATATCCACCAGGGCGCGGGCCTCGGTGGTGGTGGCGAAATGGGGGTCGAGGGAGCTCAGGTCGGCGGCGTTCTGGCCGACGCGGATAATCTTGGGCTCCTCCATCGGCTCCGGCGTGGCTGTTACAACTACTTCCTTTTCCACCTCCACCGTCTGGATCACTTCCACCTCTACCGTCTCGACCACGGTCACGGTCTCGCCCTCGACCTCTTTTTCGACGATGACGGTCTCGACGACTTTTTCGACGATCGTCTGTGGGGTCGGGGTGGGGCCACATTGCGCCGCCAGCAAGGTGAGCAAAACGGTTACGGTGAACAGAAAGAAGGCCGTTCGTTTAGATAACATTTGGTGTTCTCCTCCTCTTAGTCTGAAAATAGTGAATAGGGTGTGGTTGTTGATCAAGCCAGCACTCTATGACAGAGTACCGGGGTTTGCCCTGCAAGAAGCTGATGGGCAGGGGCTAGAGAAGAGATAGGCTGAGTGAATCACCTCCTTTCGAGTCGGAGTTTTCTCGGAAAGTACCGTTCGCACGTGGGCGTGCTCACTCCGCCCTGCGTAATGAGGAGCGAGGCACCCCCAAGTGCCGAAGCGTCTGCCCCGTTTGACAGACTTTCCGAGAGATCTCGTCGGGGTTCTCTCGGAAAATACCGTTTGCACCTGGGCGTGCTCACTCCGCCCTGCGCAATGAGGAGCGAGGCATCCCCAGATGCCGAAGCGTCTGCCCCGTTTGACAGACTTTCCGAGAGATCTCGTCGAGGTTCTCTCGGAAAACGTCGGTCGTGTGTTTGGGTGCAATCTCCTTCAGCACGATACAGGGCGAGCATCCTCAGGTGCAGCAGTTATTCCGAGAAAACTGTGTCCTAAAGGGCTGTCCTTGACAAAGCAAAAGGGGGAACTCACGGCAGGCCGGACAGCCTGAAAATCATTGGTTCATCTAAAACGAATCTGGGACGACGAGCTCAAAGTAAGAGCGACTTACGCCATCTATGATCGTGGCCGTGGCTCTGATAGTGTCTTGGCAACCAGGAGCGACAGTGCTCGTGGAATATGGTGGCCGCCAGGTGACGGAGTTGGGTAGGCACTTAGAACTGGACGAAAACACCTGCGGCAGGTGGTTGAGACAAATAAATTTTGGGGATGTAAGCAAACGACGTGTACATTTTACCATAAACTCGGCAGTGCGGTCAAGTGTCAGATTTTTTCACAAGGTAGGATCTGGGTTAAAGCGACTTAATCCGTCGGCAAATCAAACGGCCAACCGAACTGCGATTTGGGTAGATCGCCCGTGGCATTCTTGGCGTCACGGCGATACACGACACATCAAAGAGACGCAGCTTTATGGCATTTGTCCTACGAGTGATATAATATCGTGCCAGTGCTTCGCGCAGTTAGTCAAACAAACTGATTTGACGATGTTGGGTGGTAATGTCCACCAAATTGACTACCCGCGCCCTATGTATCTGCTTCAATCGCTTACTGGGCAATCCCAGTTCTTATGCAAGTCAAGTCACTTGCTTTCTCGATCCAACGTGAGACCCTATCAATGAAAGTGAAGGAAATCTATGCGTGAGATGCTATACAACAACCGCCGCATCCTGCTGTATCTCCTCATCTCTAATTTCTTGCTCAACTTCGGCTTCGAGTTTTGGCGAGCTATGTTCAATAACTTTGCCGTGGAAGAGATAGGCGTTGGACCGGCCGGCATCGGCTGGATACAGGCGCTGCGAGAGTTGCCAGGATTGATGGGCTTCTTGTTGGGCTTTCTGGCGCTGTTTCTGCCCGAAATGCGCATCATGGCCTTGAGTCTAGTTTTGCTGGGGATTGGCACCTTGCTGACCGGACAGGCGGGGGACGTCCCTTTCCTACTGGTCAGCACGCTCATAATGAGCTTCGGCTTTCACTTCTTTTATCCCACAAACAATGCAGTCGTTCTCATGGTGATCAAAAAGGAGCGTGCGCCCAGTGTGTTGGGACAATTGAGGAGTTTGGGGGCGATAGCTGCCGTGACGGCTACGGGTGCGGTATTTCTCCTGGCCGGAGTATGGAGCTACCGGACATTGTTTCTTGTCATTGGCGGTGCGGTTGCTGTGGGGGGGCTGCTATTGCTTCCCTTCAGGGATGCCAAGGAGAGCTTGCCGCCCCGTCGCCAAGTCGTTCTGCGCCGACGATATTGGCTTTTTTATACACTCTCCTTCTTGATGGGCAGCCGCCGCCACATTTTCACCACGTTTGCGATTTTCTTGTTGGTGAGTGAATATGGCATCAGCGTCCAGGTGACGGCGACCTTGTTCCTGATCAACAGCGTGGTCAATGCCTTGACATTGCACTGGATAGGTAGTCTGGTAGGGCGGTTGGGAGAGCGGGTGATGTTGAGTATCGCCTTCGGCACGCTGGCTTTGGTCTTCCTGGGCTACGCCTACGTGACCTACCTACCGGTGCTGTTTGTCTTGTTTGTGGTCGACAATATCATGTTTGGCTTTAATCTGGCGCTTCCAACTTATTTTCAAAAGATCGCCATCACACCCGAAGAGATCACCAGCAACCTGTCGGTGGAGCAGACCATTAACCACATCTCCGCCATCGTGATACCGATAATCGGCGGCACTGTGTGGGTTATGTTTGGCTCGCAAGCGCCGTTTCTGATCGGGGTGGTCATCGTGCTTATTTCGCTGATCCTCGCGCAGGGCATCCGTACCCCCGCGGAGCCAGTAACTGCAACAGCCGCAACAGGAGGATGACCATTTCTTTCTGCTGACCCCTTGTTCTTTAGCTATGCTGAGCCACCGATTTGATGGGCAGCCGCCGTCACATTTTCACCACGTTCGCGATTTTTTTGCTGGTGCGCGAATATGGCATCAGTGTCCAAACGACAGCGACGCTGTTCTTGGTTAACAGTCTGGTCAATATCTTTGCCTTCCGAACCAGCACCCGTCGCTCCGGCTATAGCAGGCGGGTGATGCGACTCTTTATTCCAGACGCCGGATGGCTGAATGGAACTGGAGGGTTGAAAGTTGAGGAGGGTTTAGTCTATTCGCTTGCCCCACTCATACTCCTGGCACACCGCATCCTCCAGGGTGCGGTCTATCAGGTCTTCATATCCCGGTAGAAGGGCTTGCTCCTCATAAGATACGTACTGGTGCCTGGGTCTAAGTTTGGGTCTTTTCGCCAAAATGGAGCAGCAATCCTTATATGGTTTCAGTGAAAGTTGGTATGTATTGATGCGTTTGGCCAGTTCGACGATCTCTTCCTTATCACGTGTGAGCAAGGGACGTAAGATGGGCAGCTCTCCGGCCTGGGAGTTGGCCACAATGTTCTCCAGGGTTTGGGATGCAACCTGTCCCAGACTATCTCCGACCACGAGTGCCTGCGCGCCTTGCTCGCTGGCCAAACGTTCAGCCACCCGGGTCATAAAGCGCCGAAAAATGACCAGCTCATTCTCGGCTTGCCTGCCAAGAATGGCAACTTGGAAGTAAGATGAAGGAACGAGTACCAATCGCGAGCGCACAGTGATTTTGCTCAGTTCCCGGACAATTTGGCTCACCTTGTTTTCTTGTGCGCAGCAGTCCTGTGGCGGGCCAGCGGTGAAATGGACGAAATCCACGGAACAGCCGCGCTTGGCGATAAGATATGCCGCCACAGGAGAGTCGATACCGCCCGAAAAAAGTGTCAATACCCGTCCGCTGACGCCTACCGGCAGTCCGCCCATCCCTCGTCTTTTGCTGTTATAAAGAAAGACACCCTCGGATTTTACATTGACATAAAAAACAGAGTCTGGATCTTTCAAATTCACTTTATTCCATCGGCTGTGTTTTTTGATCACACTACCCAGTCGCCGTTCCAATTCCGTGGAGTTGAGGAGAAAACGTTTCTCTGCTCGATTTGCGCGCACGCGGAAAGTTGCGCCAGGAACATAATGGTCACTGGCCAGTTCGAGAACTCGACTTTCAATCAACTCGTAGTCGGGGGAATCCGAGGTGATGCGAACGGCGTGGGCAGGAATGCGATGGGCCGGGGTATACCAGGCGACACCAGCCACTTCGCTCAACGCGGCGAGAGCACGTTCCAGGCTTGTGTTGTCGTCCTGGGGAGGTACTTTCACGAAGAAATAACCATAGGGCCGTTGCACCGGCCATGTTATGCCAAGGCTCCGGAGTTTACCCTTTAGATTATGGTGCAAGCATCTCAAGAAAACGGGGCGGTTTTTCCCCTTCAGATAGAGTTCACCGTGTTGAACAAGGATGGTATTGGTTGTGAGTGGCATAAATTACTTCCAGTTCGTCAGGATAGTCTCCCGTTTGAACAGCTTTACGGCGAAATAGAGCACCACGCAGTCCACCGCCAATGCTATGGTCGCCGCCAAGATGACCATCCATACATTCAAAAAGATTTTGCCGGCGAGCACTACAAGACTGAGAGCGATGATGGGTATTACAAAGATGCCAGTCACTTGTTGTGCGGCGCGTGGGTCGTTCATACGCGAGGAGACGATAATTCCGCTGAAGACGGAGAGCAAGGCCAACAGTGGGCTAAGCAGGGCCATGCCAACTATCCATACTGGCCGGATCATGGCCAGGAATACCGGCTCTGGCATGATAAGATAGCCTCCGACGATGAGAACGATGAAACTCAACCAGGTCAATATCACGGGAGGTATAGTCGCGGCCAGGCTCTTGCCTACCAGGAGTTCCCAGGTGGAAACCGGCGTGGCCAGCAGCGGCTCCAGACTCTTGGTCTCCTTCTCCCCGATGATGCTGTAGGCCGCAATGTAGACCGGTAGCATCATGGGGATGAGCAGAAAGTAGAACATATATTGATCATTCAGCATGATCAGCATGGCGTGCATAGGGTTCTGGCTTTGTAATTCGGGTGGGATCATACCTAAGTCGTCCTCGTCCAGGCTGGCCTCACTCCCAGACTCTATGTTGAGCATAAAAAAGGCAGTGCCCAGTACCATGGCCACCAACAATGTGGGTATCAGGGCCATAGTGATGATGATCATCTTATTCTTGCGGGCGTCGGCGAATTCCTTTTCCACGATCGCACCGATTTTGGCTCTGTTCACGATAACGACTCCTGGTCTTCTTCTTCGATGAGCGTGAAGTAAATATCCTCCAGCGAATGGCTTAGCTCGTTGACGAATTGAACCGCGCCGCCGGCAGCAACTATGCGTTCTACCAGGATCGGGTTTTGCTCCTCTGGGGCATCCAGACTGATGACCAATGTGTTATCGACTTGCTCCATCTCCTTGACAAAGGGCAGGTTGTTGACGGCGGCTCGTACCGGATCGGTGATGTTGGCCAGTTGGAAAACCACGCGCCGGCCGTAGAGCGAGCGATGCAGGTTGGCTGGGCTGTCTACCTGGATCAGTTTTTGCTTGATGACCCCGACCCGGTCGGCCAGCCGGGCGGCCTCATCCAGGTTGTGGGTGCACAGAAAAATGGTGCGCCCTGCCTCTTTGATCTCTCCGATGAAATCACGCACCGTCCGCGCCGCCTCCGGGTCCAGTGCAGCCGTGGGCTCGTCCAAAAAGAGCAGTGGTGGTTCGTGCAACAGGGCACGGGCGATGGCCAGTTTTTGCTTCATACCCTTGGAGAAGCTGCCCACCGGCTCGCCCCGCCGCTCCCACAACCCTAGCAGCCGCAGATACTTCTCCACCTGGTCCGCCGGGTTGTCTACCTCATACAGCTTGGCGTAAAGCGTCAGGTTTTGCACGGCGTTCAGTCGCTCGTACAGGCCGGGTGCCTCGGTGAGGATGCCCACACTGCGCCGGACGTTCATATTATCCCGGCCCAATTCGTGGTTGTTCACCCAGGCCCGGCCGGCTGTGGGTGCGATGAGGGCCGCCAACATACGGACTGTCGTCGTCTTGCCAGCTCCGTTGGGTCCCAGAAAGGCGAACACCTCACCTCGTTTCACGTGTATGGTCAGGTCGTCTACCGCCAGGTTATCTTGAAAGCGTTTGGTTAGCCCTTCGGCTTTGATCATCTTTTGCTCCTCAGTTCAGTTTTACCACGTATCTTGACTTGAATCAAGTCTTGGGGTAGGGCGTTTGAGTAATCTCTCCCCCTCTGTGATGAGCTACCTGTGACTGATCGAGTGGTTTCCAAATTCCTTGTTGTCCCAAAAAATCGCTCAACCTTAAAATATCGAAAATATCTTTGCATGATATTGATAAAATATTGATACTATGCTATAATAGAGCCGCTGTGCTACGATAGGGCCGCTATGCTACAATGGGGCCGTAAGTCAAGGCTTTGCAAAGTCGCTCAGATGTTCTGAAACGTCAAAGAGGAGAAGAGGAGGTAGCCATCGCAAGGGAAATCGGGATCACGCAAAGTAGTGGGCTGTTGGACAGGCCTGTGTGTCTGCCCCGGATGGGCGAACCCATAGGTTCGCCCCCTACATAGGGGCGTCGCTTAGATCGAGTTGGGCTTCACCCAGGTTCTCAAACCCGGTTGTGGTGCTGCGATAGACGACGACTTGAGCGGCGTCAGGGATCACCTCGTCAGGCAAGTAGAGGATGTAGTCGTCACGTACGATTTCGCCCGGCGACCAGCGGTTGGTGGGGTAACTGTTCCACACCGGCTGGTGGTCCTGGATAAGCGGCTCCCCGTTCTCATCGAATACCAACGCTCCATCGCGTAGTGGACGTACGGACACGGTGTAATCAGAACCTATGGGGGCTTCTGCCTGCCAGTACAACGATATGTGCCAGCGTGTTCCATCTTGAGTCTCCAGGTCTGTCTCCGGTGGGGGGCGTACTTCGAAGCCGAGCAGGGCCAACTCAGGTCCAAATTTCAGAGCAGTGGGCCGGGCCGACTCGGGAAGTTGGGTGTTAGGCACGGGCTGAACCCGAATCAAGTTGGCGCCAGCGGCGTAACGATGTTGATCGGCCAGGCAGCCAGGATCGGCCTCAACAGCGCGGCGAGTGAGGTACATAGCAGGTATATCGTGTGAAGTCTGTGTGTCTTTGGTCAGATACGAAGAATACGTCTGACATAGCGGACGCGCATCGATAAGCGGCTCGGCACCCCAGATGTTGGTCAAATATCCCAGGGCCAGCCACTCGCCATATTCGCCTACGATGATCGAACCGGCCGGCGGGCCGTCGGCCAACACTGCCCAGCCTGGGTCCAGGCCGGTGTCTTCCGCCCGGTGACTCTGGTCGGCACGGGGCAGGCTGAGGGCCAGACGATAGGCCACCAGCCCCACCAGGCCCGCCAAGATCAGGCCGCGAATGGCCAGTCGCCAGGTGTCGGAGCGCCACTGCCTGGACCAGACGGCATTCAAGCCGGCCCCGAAGCCCAAGATCACGAGAGGATAGGCAGGTATAATTACCTGGAACCAGTTACCAAAGCGGTACACCCAGCAGAAGAGGAGGTAAACTGCCAGCGTAGCGTATAGGAAGAAGGCGCGTCGTCTGCCCAGCCACCATAGCCCGATCAGGCCGCCGATCAGCACGATCCAGGTCAGCTCGCTCCAGATCAGGGATGGAAATTCGGCAGTGAAGATGTTATCCAAGGTCAGGCCAGGAGCCAGTTCGTCACGACCCTGCTGGGTGGTGACGAAGTCCACGAACCAGGCCCAGGCATTGGGCCACTGGCTTTCACCACGCCATTCAGGATGGGCTGCCCCTCGGGCATAGACGTAGGCATAGCTAATCACGGGCAACAGCGCCAGAAGAGCACTGCCCAATATCAGGTTGGGGCGACGCAGCAAGTTAGGCCGGCGACTCAAGACGAACCACAGCAGGGGGGGCACGATGAAGAGCGTGGTCACCATGTTGGCCAGGCACGTTCCGATAACAAACGCAAGAAGTAGTAGATAACGATCACTGGGCTGGCCTGATGTTTCCGCCTTATCCCATTTGAAGGCCATCCACACGATCAACAACGTCTGAAACACCGCTGAGGTGTATTGCTCGGTGGTGACGCTGTAGAACCAGAAGAAATAAGTAGTAGCATACAAAGCGGTGGAGAGAGCGGCAATGGGCCAGTTGCCCCGCGTCGCGCGCAGAATCAGGTGATAGAGGACGATGAGGGACAGGGTAGCCCACAGCGTCGAATAGCTGGACAGACGTTGCACCGGGTTAAGCGCCCAGTCCAGCAAAGGGCGTGTCAGGCGAAACCACAGCCAGCCCCCCATGGTGTAAAGCGGATAGCCGGGGGCATTGCCGGGGCGGGCCTGGGCTTGGGCGTACTGATGGGTGATCAGGTCACCACCGCTCAGTTCGTCCGGGCGCAGGCCGGTGTCCAGGGTGATCAGGTAGAGGGTTGCAGCCAGCAAGATCACGCCCAACCCGGCCCAGACCCTCATATTGATGCTCTTTGCCATTTTCGGGTGTAGGTCCTTTGCTATGCACTTGTCCATCAGAAACTCGGCATTTGGGATGGTACCCTAGGCTGTGATATGTACGAGATATTTGTGGGCTGAAGATTGACAAAAGGCCGCCCCTGATAGAAACTGTGCGATGCCAAATCACGCGTTTCATCAGAAGGCGACCTCTCGTG
>DAOUMD010000132.1:0-98125 GCA_034412795.1 Anaerolineae bacterium | reverse complement strand
ATTCTCCAGCACAAACCTGACCGAAGCTGACCTGAGCGCCGCTCGCAATTATAACATCACCCCAGGCCAGAATGTTCTAAAGCAGGCCAAGTTCTCATTACCTGAAGCTATGTCACTACTGTATAGCTTGGACATTGACTTAACAGAGTCAGAGGCTCTTGAAGGAACTTGAGAGAAGATGATGGGCAAACTTCTCTAACTCGTCTAGGCCTTTGTCAGGTAACGGAACCAGGACAACTGTATGGGCGCCTGCATCAAAGAGACGACGAATAGCCATCGCGCATTGCTCCGGCGTGCCCACGATGCACAGCCGGTCTATCCACTCATCAGGCATCTCTTCTTCGAGGTGCTGCTTGCCACCGTTTTCCAAGTATTCGTGAACTTTGGGCATAATGCCCATAGGCGCAATTTGCGAATCGATTTTGCCAGAAGCTATGGCTGACGCAACTAGGGGACGTAGCTTCTGACATGCTTTGGATGGTTGTGAATCTACACACGTAAAGGCAAATACACTAAGGCGGTGCGCACTCTGTGCGCCGTCGCGGCCAACTTCCTTCTGACCGATAACGATTTGTTCCCGTGCCCACGAGACATACTCTGGGGCTGTATATTCTGCCAAGATCGTACCGTCAGCAACTCGTCCAGAGAGGGCTAGCGATTTTGGCCCTCTTACACCAAGCGAGATTGGGGGGATTTGATCAGGAGGAAACACAAGTTCAGCTTCTTTTAAGTGAACCTGTGCGCCGTCGAAGCTTAGAGTTTCACCGTCGAGCAACTTTCGTACGGTAACTGCAACTTCCTCTAGCGCTTTTAGCTGTGATTTAGGGAACGCGCCAATTTGACGCATCCAACCCGCGACCCCATGTCCAATACCTGGCAAGAAGCGTTCGGGATGAAGACGGGCAAGCGTCGCAATTTCCATAGCAGTAAAAACCGGATTTCGAGCGACAGCTGGTATAATTCCCAAACCAACCCTGATAGAGTCGGTGCAGGCCAGTGCCGTCGCTGCGGATGCGATGCCACTTCCGTAGAAACAGTCTTCTACTACCCAGAGTTCGTCAAATCCGGCGTCTTCTGCGCGTCGTGCAAAGCGCGGTAGGTTTTCAGGCGCGTGCTCGCGTCTGAACATGATGCCCAGGTTGAAACCTTGCCTTTTCTCCATGCCAATCCGGTCCTTTCAATTGGGCTATATAGGATGGTTCAGAAATGAGATAACACTTTCTCATCTGGACGAATGACGAAGGGCGAAGAGATTTGGGTCAATAATTGGTCCTTCGTCTTTGCGTGCCCAGAGTATACATTCTTGTCCGATTCTGTCCAAGCAAGGTCTGTCTTGTCACTACTTATTGAGCGATTGATGCGATTGCAGTGCCCTTTGTAGTGCGCCCTCGACAAACTGGTACCGCCGATAATGGCGGACGCAACCACAATTAATTCAGATCCTGCGCCAAAGCTAGGATCCGCAGTCCCTAAGAACGCCAGGGTTCCCATACCAGCAAGTGCAGCGGTGATCCCGCTAAGGATTGGGAATTTAATAACTTCTTCAAATGCAAGCGAAATACTAGCCTGATTCAGTCGGCTAATGGGTAAGTTATTAAATCCTTAGTCCTAAGCATCATGGTCATGAGGCTTGTTCGCTCGGCTTTAATGCCGGCGAATCTTGCGGTGTGCTTATTTGCACCAATGGCAAACACATCCCGGCCATAAGCTGTGTGGTTATAATAGTAAGTACATCGTATGCTATAATGCATATGCATAAAATTCGGTTTGGTGAGTTTGCTCTACCTTATCAATTAGTAACTACTCGGCCGCTCCCGATGGACGACAGTCCAGAGGCCCTGAACAGGGCTTTATAAGTGATCGGGCTCGGGATTGTCATCCCTCGTGAGCGGAGGACCCTCGCGAGCGGAGGGCCCTCGCGAGCAATGGGCTGAGTAGTTGCATCAATTAGAAATAAAAGGAGAACAGTTATGAGCGAGAATGATAGATCACAGGATCCCATCCTCACTGTTGGGCGGGATACGATCCTGCAGATTTATGAAACTATGCTCAAGATCAGGGAGTTCGATACTCGCGAAAAAGTTCTGATCGCCACAGAACAAGAAGGCTTTGCGCATTCATATGTTGGGGAAGAGGCCATTGCCACCGGAGTATGTGCTGCCTTAAGAGAAGACGATTACATCACCAGCACCCATCGGGGCCATGGCCATATGATTGCAAAAGATGGTGATATGGGCAGAATGATGGCCGAATTGTACGGTCGAGTGGATGGCTACTGCAAAGGCAAAAGCGGATCCCTGCATATCGCCGATTTCGAATTGGGTGTCTTAGGGGCTAACGGAATCGTCAGCGCGGGCATTCCCATTGCTGTTGGGGCAGCCTATTCCGCACAACTGCGTGGCACTGATCAAGTCTCGGTGGCTTTCTTCGGAGAAGGCGCTATGAATCAAGGTCTGTTTCACGAAGCTGCAAACATGGCTGCCATCTATACACTTCCAGTTATTTTCGCTTTGGAGGTCAATCACTGGCAGTGTGGCGTGCGGTATGAAACCGTCTACCATCCAGATGTGATCGATGACGTCTCGGTACGAGCATCGGCGTATGGCTTTCCAGGTGAGAAAATCAATGGCAATGATGTTGTTGAAGTTTACCTCGCCGCAAAACGCGCCGTCGAGCATGCCCGATCGGACAAGGGGCCCTATCTGCTGGCTTGCTATACCTACCGTATTGGGACACACTTCATGGGAGACATCGACATTCGCCCCAAGGAAGAAATCGAGACGTGGAGAAAGAAAGACCCCATTACCAACCTGGAAACGCGGATGATCACCAACGCTGTTTTCTCCGGCTCCGAGATTGAAGAGTATCGAGAACGTGTCGTCGAAGCTGTTGAAGAAGCCATTAATTTTGCCCGCAACAGCCCTCCTCCTAACCCTGAGGCAGGTATCGAACACGTTTACGTGAAGTTCCCATAGGCGAAAATCCATACTGGTTCATAAATAAAGGAGAACAACCATGACTACCAGGAACATAGAATATCGGCAAGCTGTCCGCGAGGCAATGACAGAGGAAATGCGCAAAGATCCCCTCGTTTACCTGATGGCTTATGATATTGGTGAATATGGTGGCGAATTTCACACATCGACTGGTATGTATGCGGAATTCGGTGATCGGCGCGTACAGGACGCACCCATTGCTGAAAATGGCATAATCGGTATGGCTGTTGGTGCTGCAATTACAGGTTGCAAACCAATTATTGAGATCCCTTTTATGGATTTCATCCCAATGTGCATGGACTCTATCGTTAATCAGGCCGCGAAGTTTTATTATACTTTTGCTGGACAGCGAGGAGTTCCTCTAGTGGTGCGAACTGCTATGGGCGGTTATATTCGTGCTGGCGAACAGCACTCTCAGTGCCTTGAAAACTGGTTCGTGCATATCCCTGGCCTGAAAGTTATCGTACCCTCCACTCCTTATGATGCCAAAGGAATGCTCAAAACCGCAATCAACGATCCAGATCCAGTAATTTGTGTTGAGCATAAAAACATGTACCCCATGAAGGGAGAAGTGCCAGAGGAAGAATACTCTATTCCGCTGGGTAAAGCGGATATCAAGCGCGAAGGTAGTGAAGTTACCGTAATTGCCACATCCTATATGGTTCATTACTCGCTTAATGTTGCGCAGAAGCTTGCTACAGAAAATATCTCCGTTGAAGTTGTTGACCCTCGCAGTCTAGTACCGTTGGATGAGGAAACGATCCTGGAATCAGTGAAGAAAACAAATAAAGTGGTCATCGTTCACGAAGCTCCCGTACGAGGTGGTTGGGGCGGCGAAGTGGCCGCGATTATTGCCGATCAAGCATTTGACTACCTGGATGCCCCGATTAAGCGTGTGGGGGCTAAAAATGCTCCTGTGCCATTTCCCGGTGTGTTGGAAGAATTTGTGCTGCCGGGTGAAGCAGATATCGAAGCAGCTATCCGTTCCATCGCCTGATTGGTCAATGGTGTATCTGGGAGGATTATCGTGATCACTAAAGTTGTTATGCCACAGTTCAGCCTTTCAATGAGTTTTGGTATAGTTACCCATTGGTATAAAAATGTGGGTGACTATATCCAAGAGGGTGAACCTTTGTGCATCATTGAGGGCGATAAAGCAACGGTCGATGTCGAAGCACCTGTATCCGGTTATCTCAAAAAAACCGTCGCGAATTTAGGTGAGGAGTTTCCCGTCAAACAAGTAATGGCCTTCATCGGCGATAAAGACGATGTAGTTGATGAGGAAATCGAAACTGGCGAAAAACCCTCAAAGATAGAAGAAACGTCAGCACAACCAACCAGTATGGCTACGGGCTCACCATCTACAACAGAGGCAGGTGCAATCAAAGCATCCCCTATAGCCAAGCGTTTGGCCGCCGAGTTTGGCATTGACCTGTCCACCGTTCAAGGTACGGGACCGGGAGGCCGCATTACGCGTGACGATGTGCTCGCCGCCAAAGAATCACTGGAAAAAGCAAGCCAGGACCCTGAGTCCGAATCACCAATTTCAGGTACCGCTATCGAAGTCACCGGGATCAAAAAACTGGTTGGCGAGCGTATGCGCCAAAGCTATCTTGATGCACCTCACATTCATTTATCTATGACGGTCGATGTGTCAGAAGTTGTCCGTCTGCGCGAGGAGGTGAATAATCGCCTCAAGAATGGTTCACGGGTTACGTCCCGTTCACGGGTTGCGTCCCGTTCACGGGTTGCGTCCCGTTCACGGGTTGCGTTTACAGATATCTTACTTTGGTCCGTCAGTCGGGCGTTGGAGAAACATCCATTGCTGAATGCCACGATCAAGGGAAACAGAATCATCTTACTTGACGAGATCAATATCGGTGTTGCAGTTGCTACCGAAAGAGGGCTGGTTGTCCCAAATATACGTAATGTCAACACTCTTTCCTTAAGTGAAATCGCCGAAGCCCGTGATGCCTTGGTTAAGCGTGCTATGAATGGAAAACAAACTCCAGATGATCTGACAGGGGGAACATTCACAATTACCAATATGGGCATGTTTGATGTCGATTTCTTCGATCCCATTGTCACTCCTGGCCAATCAGCTATTTTGGCGGCAGGAAAAATCAAAAAGGAAATTTCCCTTAGCGACACAGGGGAGGTAGTGCAGAAACCTGTGATGATCGTGACGTTAGCCTGTGACCATCGTATAGTAGACGGAGTCGATGGAGCCAGATTTTTGTCTGACCTAAAAGAGACCATCGAAAACCCAGCCTTAATGTTTGAAGGTTTATAGCTGTGCGAAATCGTATTGAACCTGCACGTGCCCTGTCTTCTCACACCATAACCTTCTCGTTTTGTTTAAACCGGCAGGGACGGCTTTATATCGTCTTACCCAAGGAGGACCAGAAAAATGAAGGACCGAAGCGCACAGTGGCTTGAAGAAGCAAAAATCGTCTCCCGAATACTGTCCAGGGCACCAGCCATTGACAGAGACCTGCGCATCGAGACGGCCGAGTTCCAGGCGCGCCAGCGCAAGGTGATTGAGGCGCTGGAGCAGGCAGGGTTGCAGGCTGCCATCGTCTACTCGGACGAGCATTACAACGGCGACGTGCCTTACCTGGGCGGCAACACGAACATCTCCGTCGAGCCTGTCGCTGGCGTGATCGGCAAGAACGGCTTTCACATTCTGGCAGGCCTGGAGGGTGGCTATGTCGCCGAGCAGCTTGCCTATCGCTCCAGGGCCAAAGTGCGCAAGGTCGAGATGCTGAAGTTGGCCGACGAAGAGTATCCAATTGATGCCGAGCGTGTCGAGGATGTGATCGAGGAGGCTGCCGGGTGCAAGCCGGACCGCATCGGGTTACTGACGCCCCGGGCCGTGTTCCCGCTGAGCATCTACGAGTTCCTTGCTGAGTACCTGGGCGGGTATGATCGGATTGTTGACGCTCAGGAGCTATACTACCGGATCAAGTACGAGAAGTCCGAGCGGGAAATGGATCTGATCGCACAGGGCAGTCTGATCTGTGATGTGATGCTGGAAGGCATGCTGGCTGTGC
Organism: Anaerolineae bacterium; assembly: GCA_034412795.1. Classification (GTDB taxonomy): domain Bacteria; phylum Chloroflexota; class Anaerolineae; order 4572-78; family NAK82; genus JAUVPY01. Next base: position 92,076 of record DAOUMD010000132.1, on the reverse strand, counting down.
TGAAACCGGGGATGTACGAGACGCAGGTGTCGCAGTGGGGATATGCCATTGCCCAGGAGTTGGGAGCTGAGGAGTTTGGCTTCGACGTGATGGTCACAGCCAACGAAGCCAACCGGACGCTGATCGGTAAAGCGCTCAACCGTCCCATCCGCGAGGGCGACGTGGTGCACCTGGGTGTCTCACCCAAGCGGGACGGTCTGACGGCCTGCGAACGGGTATCAGTCGTATGTACTGATCACCCCTCGAAGATCACCGCTGAGCAGCGATTCTGGTTTGACTTTGTGGAAGAAGCCTACCAGGTTGGCCTGGATGCCTATGTCGACGTAGCCGGGAAAAGTCTCCCGGCCAAGTTGCAGGAGCAGGCACTGGTCAACTATTTCAAATCCAGGGAGGAGGAGGTCTCCACACGTGTGGGGCGGAAGATCGACCTGGTCCGGCAGAAGCCGTACACCGGGACGCACAATGCAGGCTACACGGAATGCCAGGAGTTCTTTGGCGCGATCACGCTCAATTCGGAGGAGCCGCTGGGAGAACGCATCGTGACTATGCTTGATGTGGCGGTGCGAGGCGTGGGCAACATGTGGAACGACGTTGTCATCCCTGGCCTGGACTTTGTCCTCGTCGAGAGGACGTTGGGAAAGTACGGACCGCGAGTTGAAGTCCTGACCAAGCTGCCGGTCAACGTCCAGCATCTGGTGGGGCAGGGATAGAACCTAACAATGTGCGTGAGCCTGCCTGTTTGTTTTCCAGGAGGAATTCGTATAATATTCAACCAGTAGATCCTCGCGACAGTTAGGGCATTCACACCTCTCCGATGGAGTTGGGGGAAGAATGAGAAAACTAAAAATAGACCTGTTCGATTTGGCCTATGCCCTTGAAAATGTTTCTTGGGAAACGAACCACTACCTGGATCTGGAAACCGGCCAGGTGATTATGGTTTTCACTGACACCTACCGAGAGTTAGAGGATTTCTACGAGGCAGCCTACGACTCGGAGTCAGAAGAAGCGTTCGATCTGGCTGAAGTCTTGGAGCAACGCGGCCTGCCGGAATGGCAGAAACAAGTCTTGCTGGAGGCCTATCAAATCCAGGCGAATAGTTCTCGCTACCTGGCTATCCCCCGGGCCGACTCTTACGAGGGATATAACGATATGGAAGCCTTCATCTTCACTGTCGAGGATAGCCGTCTGCAAGATCGTCTGTGGCAAGCCATTCGGGGCCGGGGCGCTTTTCGCCGTTTCAAAGACACGTTGGCTCGTTATCCCCGTGAGAGAAATCGCTGGTTTGAGTTCAAAGATAAACTGATGGAGCAGCGAGTCTTGGATTGGCTGGCCTCAGAAGGGATCGAACCGATCGTCGAGCCTCGACCGGCACAGCCTCCCCCACCACCCGTTCGCCCTCGGCTCATCGAAGAGGCTTTGATCTTTGTCCGCGCCGCCAGCCAGCTACCCGGCGTGACCCGCATTGCCCTGATCGGGTCGTTAACCACCGACGAGCCTGAACCTAAAGATGTGGATGTGTTGGTTACCATCACTGACGAGGCGGATCTGGCTCCGCTGGCTACATTAGGGCGTAAATTGAACGGTCACACTCAGAACTTTGGTCGGGGCGGGGAGGTCTTTCTGGCCAATCCCCAAGGGGATTATCTGGGCCGGACTTGCCCTTGGAAACGGTGCGGGCCGGGCATTCGAATGCGTTGTGACGCCCTCCACTGTGGGCGACGCCCCTATCTGCACGATGATTTCGAAACGATCCGATTGGCCACAGACCTCATCGCCGCTCCGCCGCTTGAGTTATGGCCGCAGGTGGTCGCCCGTGTGTCGATTCCCCAGGATGTGGAGCAGGGTCTGATAGCAGCATTGAGGGGGAGCAAGTAACTATGACCAACTCAAAGATTAGCTTCACTGAATTGGCTCATCAGGTGGTGAGCGAGTCCTTGGAACCGCTTTCCGTGCTCGACATTATGCACCGAGTGGGCGCAATTACTCCTATTACGACCAAAAACCCCAAAAATACCATCCGCAATGCGGTTAGCCAAAGCCGGTTGATCGTGCCCACGGGCGATGGACGCTACGGTTGGAAACCGCGTCTCATCACCGGCTCGGTCCTGCGATTGATCCTTTCGGCGGCAGACCTGAATGGGGAAACCGTGGAACTGACGGGAGAGCTACGGGACGCCTTGTGGCCATCCTTCTTTGAGATTCAGAAACGCAAGGATCGAAGCCCGGTTCGGCTGGAACTCCCTGACGGTACGCCTACCCCATTTCCACTGATGCATCTGTTGGAGCGGCAGTGGGGCTCTAACGCTTCACCAGAATTCTGGGCCTGGTTCAATACATTAGGGGCAGCCGAGGGTGATTGCCTCATTTTTGATGTTCTGGATGGGCAGGCCAAACGGTATCGCGTTGACTTTCAGCGTTTCGCCGAGCGTGATGAAGCAGCTATTTCCGAACGCAATCAGGCCATCCTTCAGGCGACGATCAGCTTTGTACGCAGCCGTCCTCGAGGAGCAATGAGTTGGGACATTTCCTCTCATCTGCTCTCCACCGGCCAGTATCAGCACCCCCTCCCACCAGACCCACTGACTGAAATCTGGGCTGAAGAGACCTTGGGCCCAAATATCGTCGAAGGCAAACATGGTGGAGACTATTACTGGGTTGACGAGCCCCAACCCGATCCCATCCCGGACCCAGAGCTCAGCGCCTTATTTGGCGCGGCTGTTCAGGTTTACGATTTCGAGAATCCTCCAGACTTGCCACGCGAGTACGATCCCGACAAAGGGATGCGCCGGCCCAAAGCCTCGCGCAAGGCCAAAAAAGGTCGGGTCAAGACTTTTACCTTCCGCGTCAACCACCGGGCCTTGCCCCAGGTCTGGCGTGATATCGAACTGGCTGAAGATCAGACCCTGGAAGACCTGCACCTGATGATCCAGCAAGCTTACGAGTGGTGGGACGATCACCTTTATTCCTTCTTCCTCAGTGGTCAGGTTGACGATCAAGCCAGCGAAATCGGCAGCCCTTGGTCGGATACCAGTCTGCATACGCATCAAGTGCAAATTGACCGGCTTGATTTACAACCTGGGCAGAAATTCCTTTATTTCTTCGATTACGGTGATAGCCACGAGTTCGACGTCCAGCTTCTGACGATCAACCTTGCCGGGGCTGTGGGGCAGTATCCGAAAGTTGTAGGTCGGCACGGCCAGGCACCTCCCCAATATCCATACTACGACGAAGAAACCGGGGAGATGGAATGGGATCCTCATGCCCACAAATACTGAGCTTATATGGATAACGCACCTGACCCATCAATAACTGCATCCGGCAATTCATCCTCCACGTAACGGATGCTGGGGTTCAGATAGGCCCCCAGGGAAACCATGATTTTTGCCACGCCCATCAGGATAAACAGCAGACCGATACCCCGTCCCGCTCCGGTGCCGATGATGCCTCCCACGCTGGCAACCAGGGGGCCACTGGTGGCCAGTAGCGGTTCAAAAAACCGCTCGGCCAGGGGGCCGGCCAGCAGAAAAGCCAGCGGCGTGGCGGCTCGCGTAATCATTTGTTGGGTAGCAAAAACCCGGCCTTGCACGTCCGGGGCGACTTTGCTTTGCCAAATGGTCTGGTTCGAGCCGTAGATGATGGCGATGGTGGCGTGGGCGCCAAAGACACCGAGGGCAATCGACCAAAATGCAGGACGTAGCCCGATGAGCATAAAACAGGCGCCGCTCAGTAACTCAAAGTTCAGGACGCCGTAGATACGCCGTTGCGGCCCGCCCCAGATACTCATCGCCAGGCTGCCGACCAGCATACCCACGCCGGCAACCGAGATAATGACCCCCAGCACATCGCTGGATGTGAAACCCAGGATCATGGGTGTGATCAAGGCCCCCACCATACCCCAAATGAAATTGACGGTAGCCAGGAAAATCAAAAGGCCCAACAATCCACGTCGAGCCGTGATGTAGTTCCAACCATAGGCGATTTCGTGCCACCACGAGCCTTCCCCAGGTTTGCCCTCAGCCGGGGTTGTCGTTTGAGGTTTGGGAAATCGCACGATCAGCAACGTAAGCACCGCAAATAGGAAGGTAACGAAGTCAATCAGGATGACACCAGTTAGCCCGATGGTGAGCAAGAAAGCCCCGGCCAGGGTGGGCGCCAAAATCTCAGAGGCGGCTTGCCCAAACTGCGACATACCATTGGCCCGCCCCAGGTTACCCTTGGGGACCAACAGCGTGGTCGATGCCATATAGGCCGGCCATTGAACGGTGCCAAAGGCGGAGCTGACGGCGGCCAGCAGATAAATGTGCCAGATTTCAAGCTGGCCGCCGTAAAGCAACAGCACGATAACCAAAGTGCTGAGCCCTGCTCCCGCGTCACTCAGGATCATGGCCCGGCGTCGATCCCAGCGATCGACCAGGGGACCGACCAGGGGAGACAGGAGGATACGAGGTAATACGGTGAATAACCCGATGAGGGCAAATTGTGTGACGGAACCAGTGCGTTCGAAGACCCATACGCCTAACGCAAAGCTGGTTAAACCCGACCCGACGAGTGAAACGACTTGCCCCAGCCAGATAATGTAGAAGATGGTCATTCCGCTGCCTGTTCTCTTGGGTGTCATAATGAACTCCTCATTCAAAAATTAAAACGGGACGGCTGGCTAACCATCCCGTTTTTCTTCCGCCTTTATAGTGCTCACAAACAAGTGTGACAACGAATTGAAGAATTTATCGAATACCCAGAGTGCACACGTGCAATTCGCCTAATCCTATAATTCGATGTCACATTTGGGACTCATCTACCCAAATTGAACAAACTCAATCAGGTTACCGGCCGGATCGTAAAACAAAACCCAGCGCTCTTCTTGACCCGCCTCAATACCCCAGGGTATATCTACGTTGTGGGCCTGAAGATGTTCAACTGCTTCGTCCAAATCCTCGACGGCAAAGGCGAGGGATGGGAAGCGAGATGATTTCGAGTCCTGCGTAGGGGCGGGTGGCCCCTCGGCGATTACCAAATATGTGCCATTTAGGTCAAAGGCGGGCCGATGGCCGTGGTGTGGCAGTAAGGCCAGCCCAAGGACATCTCGATAAAAATGTACAGTCTTTGGCACGTCCTCTGCTCGTAGGCTGATCACAGCTAAATGCTTCGGTCTGAAAGGTGGCACGCTTTTCTCCCCTTGGAATACCTGGGTTGAGATTTTCAGGTGATTGGCACTGTTTAAGTGCCGGTTACCGATCTCAGGAAATTTGGCCTGTTATTTTGGTATCTGTGTACCAAAGTATCTGTGTACCATTATAACACAAATCAGCGGTAGAGTCAAATCGTTTCGGCTCAGCCGCTCACGAATTAGGGTATAACTAACGGGGATGGTTCACTATTTGGTTGACACTTTTTACCGGTCAAATCAAGGGTAGTAACCTCGTAAAACGTAAAACGTGATGCGTGAGTAATCCACAGAAATTATCTGCACGGTTCTGGTGTTGCTATGAAGCCTGGAAGCCCGTGTCTCCGTGTAGTTTATTTCGGTGGATTACTTGAAGGCACATTTGCATGGCGCATTCGCTCAGAATCATTACGTTTTACGCCTTACGTTTTACGGATGTGTCTGGCAAAGCAGGCCAAATTGTCAACCAGTTGTCTTGGCAAAATGAACCATGCCAATTAACGTGGAGTATACGACGAGGCGTGTGATTTGAGCTATTACAGAATTGGGGGTCAAGGGGAGGTGGTATGTGCAGACTTGACATAATGATGTGCCAGGCCGATGAGCACCGGCGAAAACATGACGGCGATCACAATGACGCCTCCCAGCGTTGGCCCACGGACATCTCTCCATCCGTTTGCTCCCCAGTAGACCGTCGTGGACACCATTGTCACGGCTACTGTCAGGATGCTGCCACCCAACAGGGCCAGCACCTCCTGCCACGGATGCGCGCTGCGCAGGTAGGCCAGCGCTGTGCCGCACATCAACAAGGTTAAGAGGACCATGCAGCGTAGCGAATAGAGCCGGTCCATCTCATCGAAGCTAACCATCACCAGCAGTGGCATGAAGCCGTACATGGCGTATGTGAACCGGGTCCAATCCTCCCAGACGTTGGTGAACAGTCTGAGTAGCGGCCGGGTTGAACGCGTGATCAGCAGAGCGACTGCGGTTGCCACCAGAAACGGGATCCAGGCTCGCCAGCCCCATCGCTCACGCCCGAATATGTAGTACTTGAAGATATGAAGACCGGGTGTGGCCGCATTCTCTATGTACAAGCCCAACAAGATCATTAGCCCTACGTAAGGATATGACCAGCGCGGAAAATCCTTAATCCAACCCACTGCGTAACCGATCGCCGGCAAGGCGAGGACGAGCGCGAACAACACACCTCGTACATAATCAACCCAGGTGGGCACGACCCAGTCATGTGGGATCTCACCTAGAATCAAATTCAATCCGGCAACCAGGAAGAGGCCAACACCGGCCAGGACCGCAGCCCAAGAGGAGGGTCTGTACTGTTGAATACTTGCTGGCCGGTCGGGCCTACCAAAAGGCTCATTGATCTTGCTCATATTCGCCCCCTCCTCATTGTTTCTGAAGCTGAGCCAATGTTCGCGTAGCAGGATTAGCGGCAGGTCCCGCGCCTCCCGCAGGCATGCGGCTAGTAGTGATAAGCTCCCTCGTTGAGCTGCCTCCGCAACCGAGTGTGCAAAGACGGCTCGCATCTCTTCCTCAAACTCGACGCGAAAACTACGTGGATACAAGCGTATTGCATAAGCATAAAGGCGCGTTATTAGGTCGGTGACGCGGATCATGCTCGTTCCCCCAACGTGCGCAGGCGCGCGGCGGTGACTAATGACTCCAACCGCTCAACTTCTGCATCCAGAACACGTCGCCCCAGGTCGGTGAGAGCATAGGCTTTGCGCACACGCCCCGTTTCGTCCTCGCCTGGATCGTCCACGCGTTTTATCCATTTTCGTTCCAACAACCGCTTGAGTCCACCGTACAACGTGCCGGTACTCAAAACAACCCGGTTATTGCTCAGGCATAATACATCTTTCATGATCGCGTAGCCGTGCTTACGCTTTGGTGTAAGGCTAAGCATAATAAAGAAGGTTGCTTCAGTGAGAGGTAAATTCGCCTGAATATCGATCTGAGTGGTCATAGGCCTCACCTAATATATCGTATTACAATATGTTGTCTTACGACATATTATACCAGAATTCGCCTGGGTAGTCAAGTCAAGTAGGAAATCAGATGCTGGCGTCTTCAGGGGCAAATTCAGCGGATTTACCCTTGCCCAACCACAGCGCCCACAAGGCAGCTGGGATCAGGCTTAGTCCGGCCATCCACCATATCAACCCGGACAAACCGAGCGAGGAGTCAAGCAGAGCGCCGGCCAGGGAGGCGCCCACCGCGCTGGCCAGGGTGAAGATGGCAAACTCGGTGGCGAATATGCGCCCCCGAATGTGCCCCGGGACCAATTGGAGCAGGAGTTGGGTGGAGAAGACCCAAATGATGCCGCCGCCGACTCCCCGCAGCAAGGTCCCAAAGAGAACCGTGCCAAAGTTGATTAACGTTCCGGTGATGGCCAGACCCAGAGCGCCGATAAAGTAACCCAACAGGATCGCCATGCGCAATGAGCGATCCCGGTCTCCGGTGAAGCGGCGAGCCAGGATTGGTCCGATGCCTGTGCCGACCCCGTTGATTCCAAACATCAGACCCAGGCTGATACCCCCACCGATGCCGATCACAAAGACGTCCTCGGAAATAGCAACCTGGACAACCTGGAACCCGGAAAACATGATCAAGGCAATGGCGGCTTTGTGCAGGGCGATGACCAGGGTGTCGGTATGTTCCCCCAAGTAGCGTAAACCATCCAGGTACTGTCCTAACGAGGCGCCAATGGTCTTGTCGGACGCGCCGAGAGCGGACTTCAGGTCGAGCCTGATCTGAGCAATCAGGAGGGCTGACAGGAGAAAGGTCAGGCCGTCGATGATAAAGGCGGGATAAATGCCCCAGTATCCCGAAACCAGCCCGCCGATCGCCGCCCCCAGGGCCAACATAACCGACCAGGTAGCGGAACTGAGGGCGTTGGCCACCCCAATTCCACGGGGTGGCACCAGGTCGGGCAGGATGGCGGTGCGTGTTGGAAAGAAAAAGCCGCTGATGGCCAGTTGGATAGCGGTCAGGGCGTATAAGAGCCAGACGTGGCCGGCATCCCGAACCAGGAGAAAGCCAAATACGGTCAGGGCGCGCGTAACGTCGGTGATGACGAGAATATGCTTGCGGTTATATCGATCGGCTGCCACCCCGGCGATGGGACTGACCAAGAAGGGGGCCAGCATACGAACCACGAAAAGGCCGCCCACGGCGAAGCCGGACTGAGTCAGCATGGCGACCAGCGAGGCGGAGGCGATCAGGTTGAACCAATCTCCCAACAGGCTAACAATCTGGCCGAACCAGAGATAACGAAAGTTCCTATTGCCACGGATCAGTTCGCCGTATCCAATTGGGGCTGGGCGCTCGGCCATCATTATGTTTGAATCTCCTCTTCAAAAAGGTGATGGCTCGCACTAGCGTCGTAGTCCATGTTGTAGACCTGTTTTAGCGTCTCTATGCGCTGTAGAAGCTCCTGGTTAAACGCGGACTTGCCCTCGAAGGCGTGTAAGACTATGCCTTCGATCAGGTCACCCAACGAGATATCGAGGTATTCCGCCAGGGCCTTGAGCACTTTCAGCATCCTTTTTTCGATGCGCATCCCGGTCTGAACGCGTTCAACCTTGATTTTTTTGGGATGTGAGCCTTGATTTGATGGATTCATTGTTCTGCCTCCCTGATCATTCTTGATGTGCAAACGTTCAGTTGGAGGCAAAGAAACCCGGTTTTTTCAATGCAGAGCGCCATTTGATCCAGAAAGCTCTTATCGGCCAATGCACCCTTGCTTGCAGTAGGCACAAGAAACCGGGTCTCTGAGTAATCCTCTGAACGCTTACCATGATGTTTTGGTACCTGTGTACGTAGGTATCTATGTATCATTAAAACACACACGAGGGTTAGGGGCAAATTGATAGGATAGGTTTTCACTAACGTAACTCTTGCGCAACTAGACAGTGAATCGCTCAAATGCTCCGAAAATCATCATTTGGAGGTGACGACAGAAACGCTTGGTAGGCCGTATTGCCATGTAGATGGCGCTGAAAATAGGCCAGTAGGTGGTCAGCGGTGTCAAAACGCAAGGCGTTTCCCTGTTCCATAAGTTGTGCCAGCACTTCCATCCACTCTCGTAGATACAAAGAGCACAACTTTGGCACAGAAGCGGCACCCAAGGTGAGTTACAGGCTCTGCCAATTGCTCTACCGGGCAGATAATCCGGCAGCCAGCGCCAAGGCAAGTGACGAAATCTTCAGCCAACAAGCGATTCTGCCTCTGGTTGCGCAAGACTTACGCTAAGAAGGCTCCCCACAACGGGTTGGAGCTGGAGCCTTTTTGTTCCAGATGAGCCCAAGCTGACGAACCAGCCGGCCGCAGTAGTCTGTGTCCGAAACCCCATCAGGGCTGGTACATCCTTCCCGTGAATTTTCATAAAGAAACGTGATATACTTTGATGAGCACTGCAATTAGACTGAAACGGTAAGAGCCAAGTGGGGCTGGGTTGAGGCTATGCTCAACCCAGCCTACTCGTGGATGCCAAGTCACGTAGGCTGGGTTGAACGAGCGTGAAACCCAGCATGTTCGTGAATACCAAAGGCTTCGGCACTTGGCGCAGGGCGTTGGGTCTCGTCGCCCCGACTCAACCTACTGAACTGATCGTCGGGTCGTCACGTGGAAAACACACATCAATGACGAACAACTCGGTTCACTCACACGAGTCCAAACTGGTCATTGTACCCCGAAGCGGGAGTTGCAGGGGTGGTCTGGTGCTCGCCCTGTTAGCAGTCATACCGCTGATGGTGATATTGGGTCTCACTATCTTGGTTCTGGTGGTCACAGCAGGCAGACTGTCCAAGCCGGTAACGTTGCCTCCCCCATACTTCTTGCTCCTGGCGTGTGTGTCAGGGTTTGCATTGCTTGCTGTCGGGGTGGTGGGCCTTCTAGATGCGAATAATGACCGCGTACTTGGCTACAATACTCTTAAAGATGAAATCGTATTGGCGGAGCGTTTCTTTGGTCAGGAAGTATTTCGTCGTCCGTATGCTTGTGCAAACGTGACGTCGATTCGCATACACTGGCAGGCGACATACACGGGTGGCGAGGTAGACACTGACCCTGAATACGGTTGGTGGATGGCTCGATTGAGGCTGGTGGATGGGAATGAGGTCCATCTGCACGGAATCAGGGGGAAGCCAGACGCACTGCCAGATGAATGGCTGACTCGGTTCGCCAAGGCTGGTAGGTTAATCGGCAAGCCGCTCGAGATAGCCCAGTTCACCTCAGACATCGAGGCAATGAGCACCTATGCGCCACCGGTGGGGCAGATAACAACGAACCTGCGTCGCCAGCCAGTGTGGTTGAGAGGCCGGATAGTTTCACTCCTCATACTGTTGCTCTTATTTTGGGTTGGGCTAATTGTCATTCTATTGAGAAGCTATGTCTTCGCGGGCTAAAATATCAGATCATAACAACCGAGCGCCCTGTTCTGGTATCTATCCATCCCCCAACCCTAAGAAGGCCCCCCACAATGTGCGGGAGCCTTTTTGATTCCGGATGAGCCCAATATGACCTATACATTGTGTGGGAGCTTCCTGTTTTGAGTCCCAGAAGCGATTGCGTTGAGGCCAAACACGCTCTAAAGCCAAATGTGCCAACAACGTAATCGTCGCTGGCACATCTGGCCGTAATTGACAAGATGAGAAGTTATTTTTTCTTCTTGTTCTTCTTCTTGTCCTTATCCTTATTTTTGCCCTTTGCTTTCTTGGCCATCGGACGCTCCTTTCTTAAAGATTTGTCCACACAGACCCAAACTGAACCTGCCTTCTTATGAACGCTTTTTGCCATCCTGTTGTGTATGCAACTGATCCCTCAAATCCGTGACCTCGGCCTGTAAACTCGCGACCTCAGCCTTGAGCGCCTTCACCACGTGGTTAAGCCCATCAGAGTCTATCGAATCTGATTTTGCGGGTTGCTGTGCTGGCTCTTTGACGGGCGAATCGGCATCTGATTGCAAGGAGCCCGCAGATGACAAAGACATCTCCAAAGCGCTGGCCCGCATCAAAGAGCGCACACCAGCCACGAGTGCGATGCCCAAGAAATGTGAGCGTCGTACGCCTAAGGTGTCTACCCAATCGTTGATTTGATCCAGCGTCGTCTTGGGCACCCGCACAGTAACTCGGGTCATTTTAGGGGTTGTCATATCGTGTTTTTGTGTCATTACGGACCGTTTCGTTACTATTAGTGACCTTTAGTAACATTGGAGATTATATGTCAGCTCTCCCCAAATGTCAACTGTTGCCGTCCATGTTTTGAGAATTAACACTTACCTGTTCGGTGGGGCAAATCCACCCGCCGCCATCCGGCGCGACAAGAACAGCTCTCCGCTTAGCCTGCCAGCGCTCTGCGTCGAGGCTGGACAGCGCCTTGAGATTTCCAAATATGGGCCGCTTCTGCTAAAATCGTCTCAGGTCTCCACGCCTCCGCCGCGCCACGCTAATCCTTAAATCGTTGGGCATCCCAAGCGTACGGCAATTGGCGGTGTTATTGCCGGTGTTTGGAATGTGTCTAAGCGAGGAGAGAAGAGATGAGAGGAGCTAGCATTTATCAGTTGTTCTCGCAAGTGGAAGGGTTTTCGGATGATGAGACCTGGTTTCTGCGTCGAGAAAAGGACGAGGTGTTTGAGTGGCTTAGGCGGCTATCACATCTCGCTTCTGTTATGCAAACGATGCGACTCTTAAAGGAGAACCCACAGGCCGATGTATTAAAATTGGCGTTTGACCCTGACTATGAAGAATTCTACTTTTATTGGAACTGGTCTTATGGCTGTCTTGATGTCAATGTTAACATAGGCGTTTGGAATTTGCATCCGCCGCTTAATGAGTATCGGGTATTCCGGCGAGCAGATCGTTACAGTAACGGTTTCGCGATTTATGTTACTTCTCAAGTAGAGAATGCGATTAGGTTGTTTTTTCCCTGTATAAGGCAGAAGAATAAGATGATGAATTGTGACCGATGTTACTCTTTCGTTTATGCAAATCAACCTCCGAGTATCTGTAGGCAAAAAGATGACGAATGGTTATGTGAAAACTGTTTTCCCCTGTCCTGAAGTTGGGAGAGGGACCGGGGGTGATGATGAGCCTTCGCCCCCACCCTCCACCTGCTTTGGGCACCCCCTCGCCCTAAGTTGGGAGAGGGGGCCGGGGGGTGAGGGCTCGTCATCAACGAACATGACATTGTCAAGATAGTTACCCAACAGACGTGATAAGGAGCTGCTTACATGAATCGAAGATTCTGGTTGTTTTTATTGATAGGACTGACGACATTGGCACTGGCCTGTGGGGTGACCTCCGTTGTGGTCGAGGAGCCAACCGCAACCCCTACAAAATCTGTGACGACCCCCACGGCTACACCGATCCCGCCCACGGCCACACCGGTTCCGCCTACGGACACGCCCCCGCCGCCGACGGAGGTACCCACCAGTACGCCCTCGTCCCGCCGGGTGATCTCCCAGGCCACCGGTGCCTGCCAGCATCCCTATTTCCCTGTCCGCTCTGACACCGTCTGGAAGTACCAGACCCAGGTGGGGGGTGATGAGCCGACGGCCTATTCGGTGACTTACGACGACATCGGCGCCGAGTCCTTCACCTCGCATCAGGCCTTCCCGGGGTCTACGGCCGAGTCGCTGTGGCTGTGCACCGATGAAGGCCTGATACCCAGCGAGATAGCCACCTTCCTGCCTATCCAGATCCCCGGTTTCGAGTTTGAGACCCTTGACTATAGCGGCGCCCTTGTGCCCCCCCCGGGGAAGTGGGAGGTAGGCACCTCCTGGGAAACCGGCTACACCATGCAGGTTACGACAAAAGTTCTGGGCATCAGCATTCTATCGCAGGCCGAAATCAGCGTGGACAGTCAAATCGCCGCGGTGGAGCAAGTTGTCGTGCCTGCGGGCACCTATCCCCAAGCGGTGCGGATCGACTCGACGGGGACGGCGCTGCTCAACGTCCCCGGTAGCGAGATGGAAGCACCGTTCTCCTTTTCGCACTGGTACGTCGAGGGCGCCGGCCTGGTGAAGATCGCGGCCGACGTTCAGGGGAGCACTTTCGACATGGAACTTTTGTCGGTCGAGCAGTAGTTAGGCCGCGTCCAAAAATAACTTTGCGCATTTTTAAGGGTTTTACCCGGAATTTTAGCCTGAAAACAGAGAGTTATTCTTGGACGCTTCCTTAGCGTTGCTGTGCCTCCGGCCTTGCCGTTCAGCCCGATGAGATCAGATTCTCAGGGGACGTTCAATGAGTAGACGATGTATTCGAAGAGGTAGCAAGCTGTGGCTTGGCTTAGGTCTCAGTGGTCTAGCCGGATACGTTCTGACTCAACAAGCCTGGGCAATCTGGCAACTCATCAACAGAAATGCCAAGCGCACGCTCGATACCCAGGTCAACCGGGCGATGGAAGGGCGCACATTTTCGGAAACGACGGAAACCGAAGTCTACCTCAGGTCTCACACGGTTGAGGATGGTATAGAGCGTATCGTCTATCTTCCCAAGAACCGGCGCTTCGATACGCCGATAGTCATGCAGCACGGGATGTGGCACGGTGCCTGGTGCTGGGAGTCGTGGCAGGGGCTTTTCGCTGAGTGGGGATGGGAAACTCACGCCCATAGCCTGCCGGGTCACGCCGGTTCTTCCACTCAATGTCCTATTGCCTGCTGCACGCTGGATTACTATCTGAGTTTTCTGAAAGCGGAAGTTACGCGTCTGCCACAACGGTCGATATTGATGGGCCACAGTATGGGAGGAGCTTTGGTCCAGTGGTACCTTAAGTATGTGGCTGATGATCTTCCGGCCGCCGTGCTTGTCGCGCCCTGGGTTTCGCACAGTATGATCAAAGACGGGCTGTTCCGGTTGATCTGCTTCGATCCCGTGGGCGTGTTATTGATGATGCTTAGTTGGGATGCGAGTCCAATGAAGCGGAAGGGACCTGGCAGCGCTGCCCGGTTTCTGGTTGGCCCCCAAGCCGCGGTTCCGCTGGAGGAGCTGCAACCAAGGTTGGGGCCGGAGTCAGTGATCGTGCTGTATCAGCATAATCCACCATTCTGGTACCCCCCGGAGCGTGTCAAGACACCGATGCTGTGGATAGCTGGTGAGGATGACCCCTTGCTGCTAGAATCCGCTGAACGGCGTTCTGCTGCGCACTATGGAGCGGACTACGTGGTGGCGGACGGAGCGCGGCACAACGTGATGATGGAGCACAACTACCGGGAGACGGCGGAGGTGCTTCATAACTGGCTGGTGGAGCGGGGGATCAAGTAGGTTTCCTTGCTCGTGTACCGGCGCTCATACGCACTGGTTGTCGGTTGTGTGGCAGAAGTTCATTCACGGACTCGGTGCGGCAGCCCGGTGATGAATGGATTCTGTGAGGCACAGAAGGCTGGAGAAGTGGGGATAAAACGGCTTACGCGACGCTTTAGCGACGGCCATGGGGATCATGCGCTGAGGCGCTACCAGGACAAGCTTGAGGCCGTGAACGCGCTCGAACCGCAGCTACGGGGAGCCAGCCAAACGCAGTTGCGGGGGGAAGCGGAAACTCTCATGGGGCGCGCTCGCACCGGGGCTTCGTTGGATGATATGCTCGTCGATGTCTTTGCGCTCGTGCGGGAGGTGGCCCGGTGCGAGATCGGGCTGCGTCCCTTCGACGTGCAGGTGATGGGTGGGTTGGGTCTGCACGAAGGCAAGATCGCGCAGATGGCGACGGGTGAGGGCAAAACCTTGGCGGCCGTGGCACCCGTAGTTCTTCGCGCGCTCGGCGGGCGGGGCGTGCACGTCCTCACCTTCAACGACTACCTGGCCCGCCGGGATGCCGAGTGGATGGGTCCCATTTATCGCTTTCTGGGGTTGACCGTCAGCTTCATCCAGGGGGGCATGGGGCAGGGTGGGCGATGGAAGGCGTACCAGGCGGATGTAACCTACCTCACGGCCAAGGAGGCGGGCTTTGACTTCCTACGCGATGGCCTGGCCTTCGAGGTCGCCGACTTGGTGCAGCGCCCCTTCCACGCCGCCGTCGTAGACGAGGCAGATTCGATTCTCATCGATGAAGCTCGCTCACCCCTGGTCATCGCCGGGGCGATGGCTCTCCAGCAAGGCCAAGGGACTCGGATGCGAACCGTCGTTGAGCAACTCAATCCCGGCGTCCACTATGCTGCCGACGAGTATGGACGGAATGTCTATCTGACGGAGGAAGGTGTCGACCGCGCGGAGGAGCTTCTCGGGGGTGGAGATCTGTATGCGCTCTCCAACCTCCAGACCCTGACGGAGCTTAATCTCGCCCTTCACGCCGAGGCCCTGATGCGGCGCGATGTGGACTACATCGTCCGCCACGACCGGGTGGAGATCGTAGACGACTTCACCGGGCGTGTGGTGGAGGACCGCCACTGGCCCGATGGCTTGCAGGCTGCCATCGAGGCCAAGGAAGGTGTGCGGCCCTCGGAGCAGGGATGTGTCCTGGGATCCATCACTCTTCAACACTTCCTGCGCCAGTATCCACATTTGTGTGGCATGACGGCCACTGCCAAGTCCGCCGCCGATGAGCTGTTCGAATTCTATGGCCTCGAGGTATTGGTAGTTCCGCCCAACCGGCTATGCATCCGCAGGGATCACCCGGACTTGGTTTTTACGCATCGAGAGGCCAAGCGTCGTGCGCTCCTGGCGGAGATCGAGAAGGTCCACCGCACGGGACGCCCCATCCTGGTGGGGACGGTCAGCGTGGAGGAGTCCGAAGCACTGGCCACAGATCTGCGGGCGGTCGGGATCGGATGTAGTGTTCTCAACGCCAAGCGAGACGATCAGGAGGCGCGCATCATTGCCCAAGCCGGCGCCCTGGGTGCCGTCACGATATCGACCAATATGGCTGGTAGGGGAACTGACATTCGGTTGGGGGGTAGTGAGGGTCAGGGGTACGAGCAGGTAGCGGCGCTGGGTGGCCTGTATGTTATTGGCACGAACCGTCACGAGAGTCGCCGCATCGACGATCAATTGCGTGGACGCGCCGGGCGGCAGGGTGATCCGGGTTCTTCCCGCTTCTTCGTCAGTCTGGAGGACGATCTGCTGGTGCGGTATGGGATCGACGATCTAATACCGAAGAGGTGGCGCCCCGTCGCCCAACTGGAGCCGGTAGACAATCTGGCCCTACACCGCGCGGTGGCACGCGCGCAGCGCATGGTCGAGGGCCAGAACTTCGAGATCCGGCATACGCTGTGGCGTTACTCCCACTTCGTCGAGCAGCAGCGCCGCACCGTCAGCAAGCGACGTCGCGAAGTGCTGAGTGAGATGGTCTCCCCAAGCGTGCTGATGGAGCGGGTTCCCGATGCCCGTGAGAGAGCGCGTCGTCTGTTAGGAGAAGAAGCTCTACAAGATCTCGGAAGGAGGCTGATTCTGCATGCCATCGACGAGTGTTGGGCGGAGCATCTGGCGACGGTTACAGACATTCGGGAAAGCATCCATCTGGTAGAGCTGGGGGGGCTTTCTCCTCTCGAAGAGTTTCAGAAGGGTGTGGCACAGTCGTTTATTCATGCTGTTAGCTCCATAGATGCTCGGGTGGTAGACAGGTTTGCGTCACTGAAGATCACCTCAGATGGACTTGACATAGAGCAGATGGGACTGCGCGGCCCCTCCTCTACATGGACCTACCTTGTCCACGACGAGGCTTTTACTGATCGTCTGGCGGCAACGCTGGTGAGCCGTGGGAGCATCGGGTTCCAGGTAGGTGCTGCATTAACAGGACCACTTCTTATGCTGTGGGCACTGTCTCGACGTTTGGGGCGGCGAGGCACTACGCCTGAATGAAATAAGGCCAGAAGGCCTTCGCTGAAAGGTATCCTATATCCGCATTGAAAGGCCCTTCTTTTGGAGGGCTTTTCTGCTGTCTGGAGATTGGGGGCTGTAGGGGAATGATTCGAAGATGTCGTCATTGGAGCGTGACGAATCGGCCTGTTGCGTGTTATATCCTCATGGGTTTCCAGGCAGACACCCGATGGAGGTAAGTGAAAATGATAGGTTCAAAGCAAAATAACAGCAGTCTCTCTTTTGATGAGTTCAAACGCATCCTGGCCAGCGAACTAGAGCTGGACGAGGAAAGGATTGTGCCCGAGGCGTCCTTGTACACTGACCTGAGCGTCGGTTCGAGTCACGTGGTGGACACCATGCTACGGCTGGAGAACAAGGGTATCGACATCCCGCTGGAACTGGCCTGGCAGATTGATACAGTGGAGGATGCCTACCAGGCGATGATTTATAAGGGCAATCGCTGACTTGACAAATCAGCCTGGTGCACGTATTATGATGCCCAATCTGAGCACTGATGTGGGGCGGCCGCAAATGCCAGTTCACAAGTCCTGGAGTAATTTCGCTTTTTATTTTTTTATCCCGCGCGTGGGACGGTTGCTTCGCGACGGGTGAATGTCGGTGCAAGATAGGCAAAACCCAAAGGTAATTACAAAGACGTGGAGCAACCGCTCCGCGTTTTTTATTTTGTATGCCCGGTAGTACACCGTCAGGCAAGTTGTGACGACTTGTAGTTGCGACTTTAGTCGCTCACTGCGCGGGAAAAACGACTGAAGTCGTTACTACGAACCTATCAAAACTTATCTGACGGTGTAGTAGAGGAGGGGAGAGTGGAGAAACTGACATGACCAAAGTTGCGTTTCAAGGAATTGCTGGGGCATATTCCGAACAAGCAGTTCGTCAGTACTTTGGCCCGGAGGTGGAGAGCGTCGCCTGCGGGGCGCTGGACGACTTGTTTCCACTGGTGGAAAGCGGTGATATCGACTACGCCATGTTGTCGGTGGAGAACGCGATTGCCGGCTCGGTGACCCGGGCTTATGAACTCCTGGTGGAGCATGACCTGCGTGTATACGCCGAGGTGATCTTGCACGTGCGGCATATGCTGCTCGCCCTTCCCGGAACGGCGCTGGGTGACCTGGAACGGGTACGGTCGCATCCCCAGGCATTGGCTCAGTGCCAGCGTTATCTGAACCGCCACGGATTGAAAGGCGAGCCCACGTTCGATACCGCTGGCGGCGCCCGCGACCTGTCAACCAACCCAGAAACCGGGGTGGCGGCGATTGCCAGTGAGTTGGCGGCTGAGCTTTACGGACTGGAGATCCTCGACCGGGATATTGAGGACTTCAGCTTCAACTACACGCGTTTCTTCGTCCTTGCACGCGAGGCTCCGCCCCGCGCACAACGTAACAAGACTTCCCTGGTTTTCACTACCCCTCACGAACCGGGGGCACTGTACGAGTGCCTGGGTGAATTTGCTAAACGAGGCATCAATCTGGCTAAGATTGAGTCGCGCCCACGCCTCAACCGGCCCTGGCAGTACTTTTTTTATCTGGACTTTGAGGGACATTGCCAGGACCCCGAGTGTGAAGCGGCCATCATGGCGCTGTTACGACGTTCTTTATTCGTCAAGCTGTTGGGCTCCTACCCGGCGGCCACGACGCCCGTGCCTGAAAGCCAAGCTGTCGGTCCACTTGACTCATGAGATTTCTCGGAAAACGCCGTTCGCATCTGGGGATGCTCACTCCGCCAAGAGCAGCGAGGAGCGAGGCATCCCCAGATGCCGAAGCGTCGCTACCCTTTGGAGGACTTTCCGAGAAATCTCTCATAAGGTGAGAGGTGATGATATGATTGTGATATTGAAGCCGGGTGCGACGCGGGGCCAGATGGACAACGTCATCGCTCGCATCGAGCAGATGGGATGCGGGGTAGAAGTATCAGAAGGCGAGGAGCACACCATCATCGGCATCATCGGCAATGGCCGGCGGCTGGAGCCTGAGCAGATCGAGTGCATGGAGGGCGTTGAGCGAACGGTGCCCATTATGCGGCCTTTCAAGCGCGCCAGCCGTGACTTTCACCCGCAGGACACAATCGTGAAGCTAAACGGTGTCTCAGTCGGTGGCCAACAACTGGTTCTGATGGCCGGTCCGTGTGCGGTGGAAAGCCGTGAGCAGTTGCTGGAAACGGCCTATGCCGTCAAGGAAGCGGGAGCCCAGGTGCTACGGGGCGGCGCCTATAAGCCGCGCACCTCGCCTTACAGTTTCCAGGGGTTGGGTGAACAAGGGTTGCGGATGCTGGCCGAAGTGCGTGAGGAGACGGGGCTCTTGATCGTCACCGAGGTGATCGACCCCTACCTGGTGCCTATGGTTAGCGCCTACGCCGACATCCTGCAGATCGGCGCGCGAAATATGCATAACTATGCGCTGTTGCACGCCGTCGGAGAGGCGCAGCGGCCGGTTCTGCTCAAGCGTGGCATGATGTCAACCATTGAAGAGACGTTGATGGCCGCCGAGTACATCTTATCCCATGGCAACAATCGCATCATCCTGTGCGAACGCGGCATTCGCACCTTCGAAAAATATACCCGCAACACCATGGACATCAACGCTGTGCCGTTGCTCAAGCAACTCAGCCATTTGCCCGTTGTCGCGGATCCCAGCCACGCGACGGGCAGGTGGGAATTGGTAGAGCCGATCTCACGGGCGGCCATCGCAGCCGGAGCGGATGGGTTGATCATCGAGGTCCACCCTCGGCCTGAAGAAGCGGTCTCGGATGGGGCCCAGTCTCTCAAACCGTCTCGTTTCGCCGCGTTGGTGCAAAGCGTGCGGCCCGTGGCTGAAGCGGTGGGGCGTACACTTTGAGTGATATGGTCTTGATGTTTCGCGAATTGAAGGGGGAGCAGCTGAAGTGCCGGTCACTCTTTCCCGCCAAGCGGCAATGATGCGCGGTAAATTAGCATTGTCTTGCCATGCAATTCAATCTCGCGGTCAATATAGACCCCCGGCAGTGTAGCGATCATCCAGCGGATGGCCCGGTTACGACGGTCAATTGTGGCGGTTGCTGAGGGGCAGCCTCGCCGGTACGCCTCGTCCAGGAGGTGGTCCAACAAGCTGGGTGCGATCCCCTGACGCATGTAGGCACGTCGTATGCCCAAGAACAGAATCTCTGCCTCGCCTGGTGGGGCAGAGAGCTTGGCTGGGTAGCGAACACTCTGTACAATTTCGCCAATCAGCGATGGGTGGCGGAGCACCTGGCGTGCCACACACCATAGCAGGCGGGGCCAATGGCGGCGTTTCACGTCTCGGAAAAACTGATCTGTGTCCAGGGCTACGACTCCCACCCCGGCAACAATTTCGCCATCCATCACCACGCTGCCGAACACCCACCGGGACTCGGGCATGGCCGCGTACAGAGTGGTCAAAAAGTCGAGGCCCAGGCGGGTGAGGAAGGTTCCCACTTGGCCTTCGGCGTGAATCTCCGCTACTTGCCGGGCGTGCTCTGACGTCAATGAGGTCAGTTCCATGCGGTGCCTGCCTGTGAGTTGCAAAGTCGATAGGACGTGCGCGCCGTCCCGCATATTCTCGAGCCGGCACTCAAAGAAGCGAGTATACTGCCATATGTCCGGCAAGGCAAGTTACTTCTGGCAAACTCGCCCCAAATCTGAACGCACCCTCTCCTAATGCGGTCGGTGATTATCCACATCTCTGAGTTTGTATGAAATTCTCAACGCAGAGACGCAAAGACGCTAAGTTTTCTATTGGTTTCTTTGCGCCTTTGCGTCTCTGCGTTAGGAATAAGTAGGATGGTTCAGAAATAGGGTAACACTTTCTCAGCCGGACGAATGACGAATGGCGAATGACGAAGAGATCTGGGCCAATAATTGGTCCTTCGTCTTTCGTCCTTCGTCTACAATTGTTACCCTAATTTCAGGGACATCTGAACCATGCCGAATAAGTACCTCTCAAAAAAGACATGGGGACAATCATCAGTAATGTGGGGCTTGAAGACACGGCCTCTTTGTGATACAATAAACAGCACAAATCTCCCCTTAATGCGCAGACCCTCACAACAACAAGGAGAATCCTATGCCTTGTCGATCTCCCCGGGCGTATGTGAGCCTGAGAGCAGTCCTCGTCGCAATCCTAATCCTGGTGGTTGCCTCGGCGTGTACCTCCACGCCACAGATGGAGGCGCCATCTCCTGTCGCGAGAACCGAACCCTCCCCCACTCTTACCACGGGGTCGACGCTGACGGATACCCCAAGCCCAACCGGCACACCGGAGCCAACCTCTACTTCAATGCCGACGAGCACGCCGCATCCCACCCATACCACCACGCCGACGCCGGAACCGTCGGCTGTGCCAATCCCCAGTCCGGCTCCAACGCTGGCCAGCACGCCCTCGCTTGAGGAGATTGCCGCTCAGCCAGACACGGTCACCGTGTGCGCGGATGGCTGCGACTTCACCACCATCCAGGCCGCGATCGACGATCCTGGCACGCTGGCGAGGAGCGTGATCTACGTGACTGACGCCGTCCACACCGAGGCGGGAGTGGTGGTCAACAAGGGCGTCACGCTTCGCGGGCGGAGTGCCGATCAGACGACGGTCCAGGCCCATGAGAGAGCGGGTGATGCCCGCGACCGCGTCTTTTTTATACCTAAGGGAGTTGGCGCGACCATCGAAGAGATGACCATCCGCCACGGCCACCCGCGGGAGGACATCCGCTCCGGCGGCGCGATCGAGAACCGGGGGACGTTGACGGTCTCGCGTTGCGTGATCTGGGACAACCAGGCCAATTGCGGCGGTGGAATATACAACGAAGGTGGAGCGCTGACGGTGACCAACACCACCATCCGCGATAACGAGGCCGACGGTGAGGGGCCAATCGGCTATGAGTGCGGAGCCGGTGGCGCCATCAAGGTGACCGAGGCGGGGGCGCTGACTCTCACCAACTCCACGCTCACCGGCAATCGGGCCAAGCTAAGGGGAGGTGGTTTGCACGTCTCCTGCAAGAGCACGGCCACGCTCATCAACTCCACCATCAGCGGAAACTTCGCCGGCGGTCGCGGGGGTGGGATCAATTTGGGAGGCACGGTCCACCTCATCCACTGCACCATCGCCGGCAACAGCGCCAAGGGGGTTCTGCGCAACAATCAGTTGGATAATAACCCCGCCGGTGGCGTTTCGGTGCGGGGGACACTACATTACACCAATACCCTGATCGCAAACAATCCTAAGGGTGGGGATTGCGTCGTGGGGGGGAGCGGCGTGGTCGGAGCGAACGCCCATAACTTGGTAGAGGACGGGGGTTGTAGCTCGGCCTTCTCCGGCGATCCGGCGATAGATGGTCTGGCCGACAATGGCGGGGATACCGAGACGCGCGCTCTGCTCCCCGACAGCCCGGCGGTAGATGCCGTTCCGTCGGACGCTTGTCCGCTGAGCACCGACCAGCGTGGATACACCCGACCGGTGGCCCAGACGTCGCCCGACACCCCGTGCGATGTCGGGGCCTTTGAGCTGGGGGGTGAGCCGATTGTTGTTGGCAGATAACCCCTCGCTGCTCCGCGATGTGGTCACGGCACCCGTAGTTGTTGGTGGATTTGTCTGGAGGTTGCACCAAGCTTCAAACTAGTGTACTATCTATCCGGGTACTTCAACTTTTGGGATCTTGTGATTTGCAACGAGGGAGGAGAATATGTCTAGTTACCCATACCCCATCAAGGTCATTGATACGCGCCCGGAAGGACACCAGTCGCTTGGGACGTTGCCCAGGCTGGGTGTGAATGACGTCGACCAGCTACAGGAGTTCTACAAGTTCGAGTTGCTTTTCACCCATGGCTACGAGCGGGCGGAGCTCGGTCAGCTTTTCTGGGGGATCGTGGCCTTCGAGCTTAAAGCCGGCCCGGCCATCCTTCAGCCCCAGGTGCGAGATCAGGATGGTCAACTCATCACCACGCCACCCGGCATCCTGCTCTTTTCGCATTGGCCGGGGACCGAGCCATTCCCCCAACCGGTGGACCCACCTTACGCTCAAACCGGTATAGGGGGGTTCACCGAGGACAAAGGCAGCGTAGGCTGGGGGTTCGGGTCGGAGAGCCACATTGGGCCGGATGGCGGACCCTTCCTGATCTGGGTCTCCTCGGACCCGAAGACGCAGTCGCCGCCTGAATCGCGGCGCGTGGGCTCCGATGCGGTGGACAAGCTGGGCTGGTGGGATGACCACATCATCCCCAATCCCATCTTCCAGGTGATGGAGAAAACCAGTGGGACGACACCGCCACCGGCGGGCACGGAGTACCTGGTCAACGTGGACACCTCGGGGGTTGTCACCGGTCACATCCCCCTTATACCCGGCCCTCCGCCGAATGGAACGGGTGCGCTGGGGCTGATGCGCGACGGACAGGTGGTGGGGCACGTGCCGTGGACTTCGGCTAAGTTCGTGTAACGCTGACTCAAAACCTGTCAGGTTTTGCCTGCCCTTGCGGTAGACCAGAGGAAATATAAAAGCTTGCGAGAGGTCCGGCCGGACCTCTCGCAAGCTTTCCTTCTTGTTCCGCACACCATTGTGCTTTTACTTGTCTGTATTATAGCAGGATGGCGCCCCCCTGTCAAAATCTGGATGGCATTTTGACATCGCCGAAATTGACAAACCGAACAAATCAGGGTATCATGCGAGCCGATAATTGCATAGCTCACCGCCTAATGCCGAAGGCAACGGGGGACCCAAAACTCAGGGGCGAGTCGACATGAGTGCCGTAGGGCTAGCTTCTTCAGCCCAAGCCCGTCAGCTAACCCCGTCGGCGTGGAAGAAGGACACCTGGTAATAGCCATTGTGGTGCCCTTTTTTTGTTGGTGCAGCGAGGGCACCTCACCACGACGCCCAATGAAGGGAGATTCAAGATGTCCGACCTTGTCCTTCCAGAGCTGGCAAACGCGGTATACGCAGATAGGGTCCGCGATGCGAAAAGGGCCCGCCGGTTCTCAGTCACCAAGAAAAGCGGTGCGCCGGCGTCGGTTTTGAGAAGTCTGTTATTCTTCTTTGCCCGATCGTGATTGCCAACAACAGAACCTCGGAGGGTTATGCTTGCAACCCTCCGAGGTTTCTTTTTCTTCTCAAACCGGCATCATTCGCTGGCCTGGATCGTCAGCGAACCATAGTGAATATGTGCCAAAGACTCGTCAAATGTCTCCACGATGAAGCCCACGTCACCACTCGTGTAGTCCGGGTCACTGACCTGAGCAACAGCCTGACCGTTGATGTAGAAGGTAAATTCAGGACCGGTAGCTTCTATGTGCAAAGTGTCGGAGGCCGTCAGGCCCTGGACCGAGTCCTGAGGGCCCTCTGCCAGCACCTCCAGTCCGGTTGGAGAACTTTTGAGCACGTACCAGCTTTTGGTGCGAGGGGAGATCGTGAAGGCATAGTATTCGTCCCCCGACCGGCGAAAAGCCAGACCGTAGCGGAAACTGCCGCTCTCGGTGTCGGTATGATCCACAAAGACTTCAGTTTCCACGGTGACGTCGTCGAAACTCGGCTCCCGGGAAACTGTCACCAGGTCATCGGGTGCGCTGACCTCGACGTGGTAGTAGTCGGGGGGATGATAGCCAAACGTGTGGTTATCCTGGCTTAACGTCGGCCAGCCGCTGTTGGGATCGGTGAAGTCGTCGTGAGAAAAGCGGCTCGCCTCATGCGGATCAATCTCCCGTACGATCAGCGAGGCGTAGTGCACGTGCACCAAAGTCTCGTCAAATGTCTCGACGAGGAAGCCTATGTCCCCGCTGTCGTAATCCGGATCACTCACCTGGGTGACGATCTGGTCATTGACATAGAATTTGAAATCGGAGCCCTCGGCAACCACCCGCAGGGCGTCGGTGGTCAAAAAGCCTCGGATTGAGTCGTTCGTCCCTTCCGCCAGAACCTCCACACCACTAGGAGAACCCTTGATGGCCTGCCAGGCTCCGGTTCGAGGGGAGACGGTGAAGGCGTAGTACCCGTCCTCCGACCGGCGAACGGCCAGACCGTAACGGAAATCACCGCTCTCCGTGTCGGTGTGATCCACCAGAACCTCAACCTCAGCGGTGACGTCACCATAACTCAGCCCTCGAAAGATCGTCAGGCTGTCGTTGGGAGCATTCACCTCCAGGTGATAAAAGGCTGCAGGATGGTAGCCAAATTGCTGGTGTTCGTGTTCCCCTGTCGGCCAGCCGCTGTTAGGATCGGAAAACTCGTCGCGAAACAGCACGCCCCTTGTCAATGGGGCCAGCATCGCCCGTTCCTCAGTTTCTGTTCCTCCGGTAACCTGGTCGGCGGCGCAGCGAATACCCGCGCTGGCAATCATAGTTGGCACATTGGGGTCACCCTCAAGACGGTAAGCCATATCCTTCAGGAACCCGTAAGCACCCCCTCGCAGCAGCCGGTGACCGGCCACGATCGGCACGTAGGGGTCTGCCACCCATTCCCAGACATTGCCGGCCATGTCAAAAGCGCCAAAGGGACTCTGGTTAGAGGGGACACTGCCGATAGCATACGTCTCGCTCCGGGGGAGTTCGATGGAGTTCTCGTCATCTCCCCACGGGTAAAGTAAGCCCTGTGGCCCTCGGGCCGCAACCTCCCATTCGGCCTCGGTCGGCAAGCGCTTGTTTGCCCACTCGCAATAGGTTGCGGCCAGCTCCCAAGTGATTCCTTTGACAGGGTGAGATTCCTGGCCCGGTGGTATTTTGCCTTCCGGCCAATACACCGGTGGCGGACGGCCGCTATCAGACAGAAACTCAGCATACTGAACGTTCATCACTTCGTATTGGTCGATCCAGAATTCGCCCAATTCGATCTGCTGGGGGATGGTATGCTGGTCATCCGGCGCATCCAGGCCGACCAAATAGACGCCCTCGTTTATCCTCACCATACCATCGGCCGCAGGGAGATTCGCAGCTCCAGCCAGGATTGTGGGGCGAACAAATTGCCAGGCCACATAGAGCACACCGATCCCCAGCGCCAGGAACAGAATCAAGGCGGCCGCTGCGCCGACCAGCCACGGAAGCCACTTGCGCTTTTTAGCTGTTTGGGCCGGCCTGCCGGCCGATGCTGAAGGCATAGGGGGCTGGCCGATTGATGCTTGACTCGACACCTCCGACGAGATGGGTTGCACTGGCGCTCGGCGGTGTATCTCAACTGCCCGCAATGCTGCGGCCATCTGAGCCGCAGTCTGATAGCGCTCGGCCGGGTCTTTGGCCAGAGCTCTCTCAATCACTACCACCAATTCATCCGGGATATCAGCGTTGAGCTGCCGCGCATCGGGCACCGGCTCGTTGACGTGCTTCATCAGGACAGCCACCGCCGAGTCGCCTTCAAAGGGGGGCTGGCCGGTGATCATCTCAAACAGCATGACGCCGAGTGAATAGATGTCTGTGCGTGTATCGAGACGCTCACCGCGCGCCTGCTCGGGCGACATGTATAAGGCGGTGCCGATCACAGTCCCGGTGGCGGTGAAGTGCGACTCACCCAGCATTTTGGCCACGCCAAAGTCCATCAAAATAGGTTCCCCTTGGTGGTTGAGCATAACATTGGCTGGCTTGAGGTCGCGGTGGATCATACTCCGGTGGTGTGCGTAGGCAATCGCATCACACATGGTAGCCATAATTTGGATAGTAATAGCCAACGGCAACCGTCGGCCGGCAGCGTTGAGTGCTTTGAGCCGGTCCTGCAGGGTTTCACCCGGCACATATTCCAGCACTATGTAGTAGACGTCGCCGTCATGATCAAAGTCGTACACCTGGATGATATTGGGATGGCGCAGTTGAGCGACGACGGCCGCTTCTTGCTCGAAGCGCTGTACGAATTCGGGGTCGTCGGATAGGTGGGGGTGGATCAGCTTGACGGCGACGGTACGTTTCAGATTGGGATCACAGGCCTTGAATACGGTGGACATACCGCCTTGTGCAATCCAGTCTTCGATTTGATAGCGGCCACCGAAAACGTATCCAACCAGGTCTCGTCGAGATTGAGGCATATGAGAGTCTCCACTCAGTCAGTATGTAAACACAGTTAAGGAACAGTTAAAACAATCCATTACGCTGACAACCCTACGCTGAACTGACTTTCAGCAGCAAGGATGAGTTAACTCGGATAAATCGATTAATGGGATTATAATTATCTCAATAATGCCATTTTACAACATTATTCAGCACATGTCAATACCATGTTCCTCCGCACAACTCGTTGAAGCTTCGCCCCACGTGATCCAACGCCAGCCGGTTCAGCTCCGCCACAATGCGCGCTCGCTCGGCCCGGATGGTCTCCGTCGAGCCGTACAGTCGCTCGTCCTTCATATTGTCCAGGAGGCGCGACTCGAGCACGGAGAAGGCCAGCCGGGTATCGGCGTCGGCATGGGCCAGAAGCTGGCCCAACGCAGCCAGGCCCCGCTCCAGGTTGAAGTCCCTGCTGGATGGGCGGGCGGGAGGGGGGGGTTTTGGGGCAGGAGATGGCTCACGAGGTGGCGGGGACGGCGCGGCGCGGATCGCCGTCACCAGTCGCTCCATCTGGGAATCGAGTTGGGTTGGATCGGTGAGGTCCAGATAGGTGAACATCTTCAAGCGTTTGGGGAGTTGGTCCTGACAGTCCCGCACCATGAGCGGCAGGATGCGCCGTCCCCGGCCGGCCGGGTCCTCGGTCTGGACCAGCAGCGCCTCAAATGCAGTCCACTCGCTGGACAGCCAGTTGGGGGTCAGAACCAACAAGGTCTTGCGGCTCTGATCAACCGCGTTTTCCATGTTGACCAGGCTGGGGACGCCGACCTCAAAATCACGGGTGTCGATGCAGACGCGCAGCCCCTCGCCTTCAAGCCGCGGCAGCAGCACATTACGCACCCAGGCACTGTCTTTGTGGCTGTAGCTGATGAAGGCGTCGTAGTGGAATTCATCCCCTGGCTGGGAGGATTCGGAAGGTGTATCGGCCGGTAGGCGGTTCATAGACGACTCCGACGTCAGCCTGCGAATCCGATTCGCAGGTCTTTTTTATGCTCACATATTATCATATTTGAGCAGGAATATCAATAGGATTCGTAACTGCTCAGCCACCCTTGCGAAGGTTACGTATAACTCTGTTAACGGGGCATATTCGGTTAGGCAAAGGCACTCCAATCCTAAAAATTCTCACAAAACCTTCGCAAGGGTTATCCAGCCTGAGTCGTCACTAGGATTCTAAGTGGAGGACACACTTGTTGCAAAGTCGTGGAGTGAGCATCTCAAAGCATAACTTCACCACAAGTCCCATACCCCTCCATAATTTCTTCACAAGCTTTCGGTATATTGAGATCAGATGATTGTTAGGAGCAGCGACCTCACACAACGAAGCGGTTGAGGACATCGTATGCGGTATTGAAAGGAGCGATCCATGCCGAAACGGATTGTAGAACAGCAACACCAGGAGGCTCTTTCTGGGATAGAAAGCGCGCGGGCCTATGCGCAACACGCCAGATCACCCATAATGCAGAGGGGGTATCATGAGGTTGCGGACAGGATAGGCGATCTGGGAGTCGACGGCCGATTTCTTGAGGTTGGCGCTGGTCCGGCTATTTTGACGGCCATAGTTGCCCAGGCGATACCTCAGGTCAACATTACGGCCATCGAACTGTCGCCCGATATGATCACCGTGGCCAGGGAGGAAGTTGAGAGCCAGGGGGTGGGAGATCGGATCGACTTTGTCGAGGGGGACGCCGCCGACGCGGCGCTGTTGGACCGTCTTGGCAAGTTTGATCTGGTTTATTCAAACTACTCGCTTCATCATTGGGACGAACCCGAGATGGTTATCAAGAATCTACTTCGAGCCGTCGCGCCGGGGGGTGTCTTATTCATCCACGATTTGAAGAGGGTGTGGTGGCTGTATTGGATACCACTCCGGGAAGGGTTTTTCACCTCAATCAGAGCCGCTTTCATCCCGGAAGAGATTCGTGACTTGCTGACCAAGGCGGGCGTTGATGGTTACGAGATCAAGGATGGGCTGTTCTACCAGTCCGTCGTCGTCAGAAGGTAATGCCCAGATCAGCGGGTGTTTGGGCCTAGCTGTAGGATCAGCCAGCCAACGACTCCGGCGATGGCCGATGCGGTCAGAATGCCGATCTTGGCGGTGTCCAGCAGCGGGCTGACTCCAAAGGCGAGGCCGGCTACGAACAGCGACATAGTGAAGCCCATGCCGGTCAGCCAGCCAACGCCGTAGATGTGGCGCCAGGTGACACCTTCGGGCAGCGTAGCCAGACCTAAGCGTACATTCAGCCAGGTGAAAAATGTGATGCCCAGTTGTTTGCCCACTATGAGCCCGGCGATGATGCCCAGGCTCACGGGGTGGAACAGGTTAGAGCCGCCGCCCAGGCGTACCCCGGCGTTGGCCAAGGCGAAGATGGGCATGATCACGTAGGCCACTGGATACTCCAGCCCGTGCTCGATGCGCTGCAGCGGTGCTTCAGCGTGGTGCACAGCCGTTTCCATAGCTTGTAACAGGGAGCGTTGGCTGAGAGTGGTCTTATGGTCTTGGTTGCTGTCGCCCGCGCAGCAGTGATCGAATTCGTCTAACACCTCCCGACCCCATGTCACGAATTGTCTGGTATTGATGCGCGCTGCTGCCGGAATGGTCATAGCTGCCAGCACGCCGGCGATGGTCGCGTGGACACCTGATTTCAGGAAGGCGTACCACAGACCAATACCCAGCAGACTGTAGACCAACGGACGCCTCGCCCCCAGCCAGTTGGCGAGGATCATCAGCAGCAGGAATCCGCCGCCGATAGCTAGCCATGACCAGGTGATCTCGGAAGTATAAAACAGCGCAATTACCAGCACCGCGCCCAGGTCATCGACGATGGCCAGTGCCGTCACGAAGATCCGCAATGATAGTGGCACGCGTTTGCCCAGCAGTGCTAGCACGCCCAGAGCAAAGGCGATGTCGGTGGCCATAGGGATGCCCCAGCCGGCAGCGCCTGGCCCATTCCGGTTGATGAGAGCGTAGATAGCCGCTGGAACTAACATGCCACCTATTGCTGCAGCAAAGGGAAGAGATGCCCTACCCGGTGACGACAGCTCGCCGACGAGTATCTCCCGTTTGATTTCCAGTCCGACCAGAAAGAAGAAGATGGCCATCAACCCGTCGTTTATCCACAGGATGAGGGGCTTGGACAGGCCAAAGCCGCCGATATCAATGGTCAGTTTGGCTAGCCGCAGGTTGAAATAGCTGTCGGCCCACGGCGAGTTGGCCCAGATGAGGGCAACGGCGGTGCAAGCCAACAGAATGATGCCACTTGATGCCTCGATCTTGAAGAATTCCTGGAATGGGCGAAGGATTTGATCAATGGGTGGCTCGCGGAAGGACTTCCGATCCAATCTTGCCTGTGCCATATAATACGCATCCTGTCAGGGTGTGTGGATTGGAGCCGACGGCTTTGCAGAATGAGAGCCCAACATTGCCGGAGGAAATCTAGGTGATTAGTACTATTATACCATTGATTGGCTCAATGTACCAAATAACACGAATTTCTTACGAAACATATACAGACGATAAGTTCAGCGGCCAATTCTCAGCACCGGCCCTTCCACGCAGAGAAGTTTGCCGTCGCTGTGTTCACACATCCCGCACAGGCCGACGGCACAGCCCATATACCCTTCCCATGAGAGTTGGGTGGGCACGGTGTGTACCTCTGCCATGCGTTTGAGTGCTTCGATCAGGCTATGTGGTCCCACGCCGTAGAGGGCGTCGCCTTCGCCAGCACATATCAGACGCGCCACCGGGTCTGTGACGAGACCGGCTTCGCCGAGCGAACCATCTTCGGTTGTGATGATGGTTGGCACGCCGAGGTGTCGGAAACGTTCGATCCCGATGATGTCAGTGGCTGTGCGCCCGCCAATCAACGCGATTGGGCCCTGACCGTGGGCCAGCAGCATTTCGGCCAGGAAGCCAAGGGGGGCGACGCCGTAGCCACCTCCGACGAGCAGGGGGTATTGGACCTCTGTTTCCGGGCGAAAGGGTTGACCATAGGGACCACGCAGCCACAGTTGATCACCAACTGTGAGACGGTGCAATGCCTCGGTAAGAGGTCCCACCCGTGCCACCGTGAGCGTAACCGGTGCGTGATAGGCCAGGCTGAAGGGGGCTTCTTCGAGGCCGGGGAGCCATGCCATCACGAATTGGCCTGGCTGGGCCTGCGGCATGCACGCATCCAGAACGAAGGTCTGGATGCGATAGTTCTCAACGCGAATGTCCCGGATCACAGCCGGGCGCGGCAAGCAGCCAAACGGACCTGGGGCCCGGAATGCCGGTTTTAGGTCGTATGCGGTTGACGTAGTCATAACCGAATCTCCTTTCCTGACGCCTCAATCGCAGACCGCTGACAGCCGACAGCCGTCAGATGCGAGCGATACGGATCATTTCGGCGCTCGGCGGTCATTCGAAAGCTATGTGGGCCAGACCGCGCATTTCCTCTATCCTTACGTAGCCGTGGGTGACCAGAAGCTCGGCCAGTTCACGTGTCAGAAGTTGGAAGACCTCGAGTCCACGCAGGTAGACTGCTGTACCGACGCCTACTGCCGTCGCGCCCGCCATCATGAGTTCTGCCGCGTCACGTCCGGTTGCTACACCTCCCGTGCCAATGATGGGCACATCTGGTACAGCCTCCGCGATCTCGTAGATACAACGTACGGCAATAGGCCGGATGGCCGGGCCGCTCAGGCCGCCGCTTCGGTTACTAAGTACCGGGCGCGCGCTCTCGACGTCGATGACCATACCGGGCATGGTGTTGATGGCCGTGATGCCGTCGGCGCCAGCGGCGACGACACCAGCAGCGATGCGTCCGATGTTGGGCACGTTGGGGGCCAGTTTGACGAAGAGAGGCACGTCGCAGCTAGGCCGCACCGCCTCGACCACGCTTGCGGCACCTGTGCAACTGGCTGCAAAGGGTTCACCGAACTCGTTGTGGACGTTGGGACACGAGATGTTGAGTTCAAGGATGTCGGGATGGGCTTGTAACGCCGTGCGGGCGACTCTAGCGAATTCCTCGGGTGTGCCCCCAAAGATGCTGGCGATGAGCGGCACGCCTAG
The DNA here is from genome assembly GCA_034412795.1 of Anaerolineae bacterium. GTDB lineage: Bacteria > Chloroflexota > Anaerolineae > 4572-78 > NAK82 > JAUVPY01. The sequence continues at coordinate 60,036 of DAOUMD010000132.1, read as the reverse complement.
CGTCTCCAGTTGTGCTTTGGCCTCGGCCAGCAGTTCGACCTGGCGTTCTACGCCTGGGTTGGGCAGGCCCACGGCGTTGATCAGACCACCTCCCCAGTCCATCACAATCGGATTGGGGTGCCCGCTCCGGGGCACCGGCCCGGCCGATTTGGCGGTTACCGCACCGGCACCGAGCTGCGCTGCCCGGACTATCAGGCTGGGGCTGGTCCCCAGAATTCCGCTCGCCAACACGAACGGGTTCGGCAGGCTGACGCCGCAGAGATTGACTTGGAGTGAAGGTGCTTGGCTCATTGGCCGCTCAGATGTTGTTCAACGGCCGTCCGTTCAGAATCGGAAATGGCATCTCGCTCGGCCAGTACAGCCAGGATCTGAGGCAAGGTTAGGACGGCGTGTAGGCGTAGGCCGTGGGTGGCCAGGCCCGAGGCACCCGTGCCCTGCCGGTCGATCAAGACGACGACGTCTTCGACGAGCAGGCCGGCCTCGCGCAACGTCTGCATTGCTTCGATTTTGGAGCCACCGGTCGTGATCAGGTCGTCCAGGACGACGACGCGCTCCCCTGGCTCGAAGTGGCCTTCGATGGCACGCCGATGGCCATATGCCTTAACCTTCTTGCGCGGATAGATGAGTGGATGGCCCATCTGGAGTGCTACCGCGGTGCCGATGGGCAGGGATGCATAAGGAATCGCTGCCAGCCGGTCGAAGTTCAGGCCGCTCAGCAGGTCTGCGTAAGCAGCGGCGGCGCGGGCCAGGATGGAGGGATCGGAGGGCAATAGGCGCAGGTCGATGTAGATAGGTGACGACAGGCCACTGGCCAGCGTGAACTCGCCAAACTGGACGGCTCCAATGTGGTGCAGGTCAAGGATCAGCGACTCGTGGGGGCGGTGCGCAACTTGCCCCTGCTCGTGTTTGGGGCAGGCCGCCCTGATTGCGTCGTGGAGCCTCCGGGCTGCGGCAGTCGGGTTGTCTGCTGTGGCAATCGCACGCGAAACGGGCAGGATGAAGCGCATACGCGCGGCAGCGATGGCGGCTTCCAGATCACCACCCTGCGCGCCGACGCCAGGCAGCAGAAGCCAGGCATCGGGGGCCACGCGGCGGATGTGGGCGATCGCCTCGGGATAGGTAGCGCCTACCACCAAGCCCACGCGGTCGCCCCAGCGTGTTGCGCGCTCGGCCACCACTTCGTAGAGCGGACGTCCCCCAACCAGGCGGTTCTGGAACTCTTCCGCGCCGGGATTGCTGGTGTGACATAGCACGAAGGCTCCGCGTGTTGGGTCTTCCAGGAAAGGCATAACAGCGTCGGGGCCGAGATAGGGGTTGATGGTCACGGCGTCGGCGTTGAGCCATTCGTAGGCAGCGCGAGCATAGGCCTCGGCGGTACTGCCAATGTCGCCTCGTTTGGCGTCGAGCAACACGGGCAGCCCCTGCTCGTGGGCCAGGATGATCGTGGCGCGCAGGGCTTCCATTCCCTCAATGCCGCCTGCTTCGTAAAAGGCACTGTTAGGCTTGATACAGCAGACATAGTCGGCTGTGGCTTCGATGAGCCGCCGTCCCCAGGCAGCCCAGCAATTTGGGGCAGTCCGGTCAGTTGCCGTGAACCATTCCGGGCACGGATCCAGGCCGAGGCAGAGGCTGGTGTCTAAGGTCTGCTGACGGTATTGAATGCGGTCGAAAACGTTCATGGGCGGCTCACGATCTCTTGTGTAGGACGGCCGCCAGCAATGCCATTCGGATGTAGAGGCCGTTGCGTACCTGCCGGAAGTAGGCGGCGCGCGGGTCGGCGTCCACCTCGTAGCTGATCTCATTCACGCGCGGCAAGGGGTGCATAACGATCATTCGCGAATTGGCTTCGCTCAGTAGTTCGGGCGTGATCTTGTAGTAGTCCTTCACCTGCTCGTACTGCGCCAGGTCACCGAACCGTTCTTTCTGAACCCGGGTTACGTAGAACACGTCGGCCTCGCCGATGATGTCGTGCACATCGTAGGTCTCGCGCACATCGTAGCCAGCATCGCGCACCTTGTTCATCAGGTTAAGGGGGATGCGCAGGATTTCGGGGCTGACGAAGCGCAACCGCACGTCATAATTGAGCAACAATTCGGTCAGGCTGTGGACTGTACGGCCGTAGTGCAAGTCCCCAACCATGGCTACCGTCAGTCCATCGATTGTGCCTAGCTCTTCTAAGATGGTGAAGAGGTCGAGCAAGGCCTGAGTTGGGTGTTCGCCGATGCCGTCGCCAGCGTTGATGATCGGCTTCTGGGCGTAGCGGGCGGCGATGGCAGCACTGCCCGTTTCTGGATGACGTAGAACGATGGCGTCGGCATATTGTTCCAGTGTGCGGATGGTGTCGGGCAGTGTTTCGCCCTTGCTGACGCTGGAGAACTGAACGCCTTGTGTAATGGGAATCACACTGCCGCCCAGTCGCTCCATAGCGGCAACGAAACTGGCCGACGTACGCGTGCTCGGTTCGTAGAAGAGGGCGGCCAATACGCGGTGCTTGAGCAGGTCAATGCCGCCGTGCGCTTCGACCACGTCACGCATCCGCTCGGCCAGCGCGAAGAGATGTGTCAGGTTTGGGCGATTGAACTGCGAGACGGCCAGGACATGCTGGCCGTAGAACTGGTTGGTGCCTGGCAAATTGTCGAAAAGAGTTGCCGGGCGTTCGGCGATTACTTGAAGAGTCATATCATATCCTCCTCTCTTTTTGCATATACGAGACTCCTCGTCTTGTTCGTCAATGGTTAACTTCCTTGGGGCGGACCCCTTGGTTCGCTCTGAGGGCGACCACAAGAGTACGTCTCTACTCTCTTACATTTCGCCCGCTCCCTGGCGCAGCCATTACCCGGCCGTCGCTGTAGGCTGTCTGGCCGCGTAACACCGTGCGCACCAGACGGCCGGTGACCGCCATACCGGTAAAGGGCGACCAATCGGGGCCGGTGTGCCAGCCGGACGAGGGCAGCTTCCAGCGGGCTGAAGTATCTACTTCGATGTAGGTATCCGGCAGGGACGGCAGTCGAAAGATAGTTCGTGGGCGACTGCTGGTGAGTTCCACCAACCGTTCCAGCGTCAGTCGCCCCCCTTGCACCGCCGTGAGAAGCAATGGAAGCATCGTCTCCAGGCCGGGGACACCCGGTGGTGGCTTTTCGCCCTGCTTTTCGGCCAGGGTATGGGGTGCGTGATCGGTCGCGATGCAATCCACGACGTCGAGGTTGGCCCAGAGGGCGTCGCGGTCGGCAGCGGTGGCCAGTGGTGGGCGCATCAGCCCCAGCGACCCCAGACGTGGCCGGTCGGCCTCAGTGAGCCACAAGTGGTGGGGTGTGACTTCACACGTTACCGGGTGGCCTCGTTCTTTGGCTGCTCGGATGATGGCAATTTCAGCCGCGCGGCTGATGTGGCAGAAGTGTACTGGAGTGCCTGTCAGGGCCGCCAATGCTACCAGCGCGGCGACCATCAACCCTTCCGTGTGGACGGCGACCGGGCCGGGGCCACGCCAAGACTGCAAGTGGGCGAGCACAACAGGCAGGGACTCGACGCGCAGTGGCCCAAATGTCTCGTTGACGTAGATTTTGAGTCCAGCCGCGCGGCGCTGAAGGTTGGTGGGAAAGTCCGGGTTGTCGTCCGTTGCGCCTAAAAAGAGGCCGTAGTCGCAGCGAGCTCCAGCCCGTGCGCAGGCCTCGGTTTGGTCGAACGTCGTGGCGTCGCTGATGGGGGGGCTGGTGTTAGGCATGGCGAGGATGGTAGTAACGCCACCCGCCAATGCCGCTGCCGTGCCGCTGGCAAACGTCTCTTTGTGTTCACCGCCAGGCTCGCGCATGTGGGTGTGAACGTCCACCAGCCCAGGCAGGCGGGTTAAGTCACTCACTTTTGTCGCTCTCGTGACTGATTTGCTGACTCGTCATATAACAAAAAAGCAACTCGCCGATTAAACGAGTTGCCACGAAAAGCAAAGGAAGCCACCCCTGTCTTGGGGCTTGAATGGGTGTTGTGCAGCTTCGATATCTTATACGTTGTGACCTGAGCAAACTTTGCAGCATAAAACAATCCCGGCGGTTTGTGCACGCCGGGATTGTATGATACCAGAAAGTGGCCTATCTCGCAAATCCGGCAGGTCTCGAATTGAGACAGAAAAGTGTCTGGCTACACAGGAATCGGATAGAAGGCCAACGCAGCAGGGTGACCCGGCAGTTGTGGTGTCTCCAGCAATCACTTTTCGAGAAAGCACCGGCAAGAATCGTTATGCGTTAGATTCAACCACTTCGTTTAACCCCTGGCTTGGCTCAAGGGCCGTGCCTGGGGATGCCGGCCGGGCTATCACGCCCCATGCCAGCAGGATAAACCCAGAGAGGATGATGATGCCTGGGGCGATCAGGTTGGCCAACCACCAACCCGACCACAAAGCTCCCACGGCCAGAATGGCCGTCATGCCGATCAGGGCCAAGCCGGCCAGCCCACACACCACCAGCCCGCTCGTCACCAGCCCGGTCGAGTGCTTGATGACGCCGACCACCAGCAGCGCCAGTCCCACCGAAAGCGGCTCGATGGTCCACAAGGCCGCCCATGTCTCCCACAGACCGGTCACGGCACAGAACTGAAATACCAATCCGTTGAGGCCGATCATGATGGCCGGGAAAGCCAGCCAGACCTTCCGCGCGTAGGCAGCGGCGAAGGCGAAGCCCAACGCCAAGGCCAGCACCTCCTGTGGCCATAGCCACTCCCACACCCTCCACCAGTTGAGGACGCTGGCCAGCAGCAGGATGGCACCCGTGGTCAGGATCGGCATGCCGGGGATGAAGAGCAGCCCCAGGCCGCGCCGGCCGCGCACTAAAATGGGCGGCACCACGAAGAGCAAGCCCAGGCCGGCCACGATCAGTGGCCACATGCGCCACGGGCCCCAACGGAACAGGGTTAGTCCCAGCATGGGAATCGCCATAGTGAAGAACAGGGCCAGGACGCCCAGAATAATCAGACCGATACCTGCCAAAATTTGGAATTGCTTGTTCATTTTGTTCACCCTCCCATATCCATGTCTGAAGATCACTGATACTGATAATATGGTATCATATTCTTGGTTGCATTACCTATCTGTTAGCTAACAGCTAGCTATCGATTAGTCAATAGGGCTATTGATTAGGACTGTGATTTGTGGTATATTTGTTATGAAAACTTATTCCTTCCTGATGCCGCTGTGGTGCTGAATGACCGCCGAGGGTCACCACAATAAGCCTCTTATTTAGTCCGATGGGCAGATATCTAAGTCGCATATATCGAGGCGTGAGAATATGCGCCTTTGCTGTTTGATACGCTTGGATGGAAACAACCGTTGTTCATATTCGTTCTGCCTGGTTCGGTACTGGACCTTTTTGACCGGTTCCGATGGGCGGCCAGATCATGCGATTGTCTCATCAAGGGAGTACCCCCGGCGTCCGTGATAGCCGATGAGTGTCGGTAATATGGGTTGCGCAAACCACAGTCACGTTTGTGTGACCTTCAGCCGGATATGACGCTTGATCAGGTGGAGACGGCCTTTGTCCCAACCTATAACCTGGACCTTTCCGCCTTAGGGGCTCAAGCCCGCCGATTGGCCGAGGCACAGACCGCCGATCGCTTTTCGGAGGCACAACTGGACTACGCCGAGCGCCTGACCGCCGAGGGACAAGATCGAACGCTACTATCGCCAGCCAGAGGGTGCTGTGGCTCACATCGCTATTGACAACATCCGCCAGGCCAGGCAGCGCGAGTTGTTGGAGCTCCGCCGGGCTGACTTAACTGCCCTCGACCATCGTCTGACCCTGGTGCCTGACTTGGCATTGGTAGGTATGGCGGTGGTGATGATGGCGGTGGGACATCGGCAGATACCGAGAAACTGTGACCGAGGGTTTTGACCAACTGGTTCGGGATATGCAAGAAGGGTAAGAACGTCCAATGGGGAGAAGATGCGATTGCTGCTAAGTCGCGGTCAACGCCGAAACACTTGTTGCCATCAGGCAATCGTAACAGGTGGTTGGCCTTTCATATCGACATAAGAACGATATGAAAGGATAAAGAGCTATGCCGGCATGGTTGAACAAACTGTTAAAGCATAAATCTTCCCCAGAATCTGTAGCAGACTTGGAACAAGACACTCATATGACAGCCTTGGAGGAAGACCAAGCTTTCGAAGAGGAAGCCAAGACAAGGGTTCTCAAGCAAACCAAGATTAGGGTTCTCATCGTAGATGACATCCTAGACACACTCGACCGCCTGACTAAATTGTTAGAGTTCGAGTCCGACATCGAAGTTATAGGTCAAGCGAGGAGTGGAGAAGAAGGCATAACCTTGTCCGGTGAACTCAAGCCCGATATCGTACTCATGGACATCAATATGCCTGGGATCAACGGCATCACCGCCAGTGAGTTCATCATCCAGCAAGTTCCCCTCACCCAAATCATTATGATGTCAATACAGGGAGAAGCTGACTACCTCCGGCGCTCGATGTTGGCAGGCGCCAGGGAGTTTCTTATCAAACCATTTTCGAGCGACGAGCTTGTCAGCTCGATCCGGCGTGTGTACGAGCTAGGGGCAGTAAGATTAGGTAAAACAGAGTTGTTTCCTGATATCGAATCTCTTGAGGAGCTGCAAGCCCTTGAGAGATTGGAAGCGTATAACGAAAGTTTGTTGCTTGGCCATGCTTTAGATGAACTGGAACGCATTACCTCAGGAATTCCGCACGATCTAAAAGAGCCGCTAGGGGTTGCCCGCAATATCCTGGATGATTTATCCGAGCTTTCGCTCTCCTCAGACAAAAGCATCGTCTATTGCAAGGCAAAACTTGATTACGCTCTGATGCTCATTGATCGTCTCATCTCCCTCAGTTCTTGCGGAGAACTAACAGTTAAGACAAAGACATCTGTATCTGCGAGTTTGGCTTCCGCAATTGAGATAACTCGGGCATACCTTCAACCGAAAGTATCTGTAAAGACTGAGGAGATACCGGACAGCATCTCAATTGAAGTTAAAGATACGGACATTCGCCAGATGGCAGTGTGTCTACTGGAAAATGCAATCGAAGCAACACCTGATGGGGGAGAGGTAAAGGTATTCGTTCATGATGGTGAATCGGACTGTCGCGTTGCAATGCTGAATACTGGAAGTAGGATTATAGGACCACCAGATCAGATCTATGTACTCGGGTATACGACAAAGGCCAATCATGCTGGACTTGGGCTATTCGTATGCAAACGAATCACAACTCGCTACCAAGGCAATATCCTTGTACGCGAATATGAGCGAGGCGTTGTAGCAAGGATCACTTTACCTAAAAAATTCAAGCAAAGAGAAAAACAATACAGAATTGAAGATCTCAGAAAAGCGCTGCAACAGTGTCGCAATCTACCTTTGAGTCCCGAAGAAGAAGATGCAGCCCGTGATCTCACAACACGAACTCTGGCAGTGTTTGTGAAGTGCTTGTTTTCCACCATTGTAGAAGTCGAGGCAGTTCTATCACCAGTGTTGGACCGAATGGTGCAACACAACGTTAAAGAACAGATGCCCTTGCTCAAAACTGTATTGAGCAATTGTGCGTATGCTCGGGCTATAGCTACTAGCCTGCTGGAACCGTCACAACCTGAGCAATCCCAACCTGTTCACTTGAGAAGTGCGCTCTTTGATGTGCTGAGGCTATTTGAGACCAAGCTGCCGCATAAATCGGTTACTTTTGGGATAGACAGTCGAGTCTGGATAAGGGCTGACCTAGTTCAGTTTCGGCGGGTTTTCTTCAATTTGACCCGTAATGCACTCGAAGCTATGCGTCTCCAAGGTAAATTTGAATTGAGTGTTGATGCACGCATGGAGGGTAACTTCGCGGTGATACATTTCAGTGATAGCGGAGCTGGCATTTCAGAGGAGAATCTTGGAAATATATTCGAGCGTGGATTCTCAACCAAAGAAAAGGGACGTGGGCTTGGTCTGTTTGTGGCCAAGACGATTGTAGAGCAACACCAAGGGGAAATAGACGTCGAAAGTGAAGAGGGCGTTGGTACCTGCTTCACTATCCGCTGGCCCATCTCCCCTCAGCCAGTACAAGAGGTGGCAAAGCCTACAATTGGTGAATTGCTGGTCGGAGAGACATTAATTAAGTCAGAGGAAGCAAGTAATACCATTGGGGCTCATCCCGGGGCAGTTCTTCACGCCTCGGAACAGGCCCAGATTTTGATTGTGGAAGACGACAGCACTTGGCTAGAGTTTTTTGTACGACGACTTTATTCACCCGACTATACTATTCACAAGACACGTAAGGCAGGAGAGGCCATTGAACTGATACGAGAGAATAGATACAGACTTGTCGTACTTGATTGGCGGATGCCTGGTGTAGGTGGTCAAGGTGTTTTAGAAGCAGCCCAAGAAACAAATCCCGATACTCCGATTATCATATTGTCCGCGTACGGCGATGCTGAACAAAAGTCCAGAGCATTCCAGCTTGGGGCTCAGGCGTTCATTGACAAGCCTCAGGACAATAGACAATGGGATGACTTGAAGAACAGAGTCTCTGAGATAGTAGCAGGTAGGTGAAATGTTAGGACGGCCCGTTTTAACGATGATTTTCTAGGTATTCCTGCATAGATAACATATGCCGGGACAAGGTAATACGCGGGCAAATGAAGTCTACATCTTACCACACAGGAGAGTGGGGGGCGCGAATGGATCGAGAGAATTGGTGGAACAAGGGAAGAACAGGTCTTCGAAGAAGCGTTATCTCCAGATGATGGCTCGGACTACGTAATTAATAGGAAGGAGCTACGACTATCCTGAGATTGGCAAGTTCACGAGAAATTCTCGGAGAGAATGTGAAAATCTCTCGAAATGCGTTGGGTTGCGGTGGTAGATGAGCCATGGGCGCTATGGTACTCGTCGTTGATGATGAGATACACATGCGCGGTCTAATCGCGCGAATGCTCGAACTTGGTGGTTACCGTGTGCTTGAAGCTGCCAGCGGTGTCAAGGCGTTGCGCCTGATTGAAGAAAAAAGACCCCAAGTGGTCCTCTGCGACATCTTTATGCCCGGTATAAACGGCCTCGAGTTTCTGAACACCGTCAAGTCAAAACCTGCCACCGCTGAAATACCGGTCATTATGGTTACCGCGCTTGCCGCGGAGAATGCTATCGCTCGGGCTATGGCGTTAGGTGCAGACGGATACGTGACAAAACCCTTCGGTCCTACAAAATTGCTTAATGTGGTTGATGACGTCCGCCACTTCTACGCCATTGAGATGCTGCTGCGTGGCTTCAGGCTCGGAATTTATGAGAAGGACTTAATGGACGATCCAGTAGATATGAAAGAAGACATCGAATTTCTTGTTAACGAAGTCAAGAAGCTACGCAAGGAGCGGGCCGATCTGTGGCACCGGTTAAGCGAGCATAAGCAAGGAGCCACCGCAACAACTGGTGGGCAATTCCCATTGGCGGAGCTGAGCCGCTTGACCGACGGCATCGTTCACGACATGCGTAGTGGGTTGGGCGTCATTCACAACACTCTTGGCTTCCTTGAAGACGATCTGGACAATGACTCTCATCAATCGGATCTGCTCAAGATTTCTCGCAGCCTGGACTTCTGTGAACTGGTGCTTCGCAATCTCTCGGCCTTGGGCGGTCAGGACATCTTTCAGCCCAAGTGGCTCAGCTTAGAAGCCATCGTTCGAGAGATTTTCTTCATATTGGAGCGCAAACTAGTTGATGTTGAGCTGGTCGTGGATGTAGACCCAACTGTGCCAGAGATACTGGCTGACGAAGGCCAGATGAAACAGGTCTTCATGAACCTGATCAAGAACGCCGGGGAGGCTATGCCGGATGGCGGTACACTCACCGTTCGCACCCAGCGTGAGGGTGAGATGCTGCGCGTTGAGATCAGCGATACTGGATGTGGCATATCGCCAGAGGATCAGGAACGACTGTTCGAGGAGTTCTTTACTACCAAGGATCGGGGCTATGGGCTAGGGCTACACATTGTCAATACTATTGTCAAACGTCACGGGGGCATCATTGCGGTGGAAAGCGAGGTGGGTCAAGGAACGACTTTCACCTTGAACCTACTGATCGAGGCAGAGTAGGGACAATTATGACGGAACCGTGCATATTGATTGTCGAAGACGACGCCGATTGGCAGGAGATCTATCGGCGATGCCTGAGTGATAAGGGCTACAGAATCACGGCGGCTCGGAAACTCAATACCGCCCTGGCCTTGTTGGAAGAGCAACCGTTCGACGTGGTGATCACCGACCTGAGAATGTTGGGCGGTCAGGAGGAATTCTCGGGATTCGGCGTGCTGGAGCAGGCCAAGGCGATCAACCCGGACGTGCAGGTGCTCGTCATCACCGGCTATGGCAGCGCCGACCACGCGCTGCGCGCGATGGGCAGCGGCGCTTACGACTACATCACCAAGGACCGAGACTTGCGCAAAAAGCTGACGCTCACCGTGCAAGGTGCACTTGAAGCCCAATCTCTGAAGCAGGAGTTGCTCGGCGAAGAGCCAGGAGACGACGTCGAGTTAGAGGCTGACCGCATCATCGGCAACAGCGCTAGCATGCAAGTGCTGTTTGAACAGATCGGCCATGCGGCCGAGAGTGACTTTAACGTGCTGATCTATGGCGAGGGAGGCACCGGCAAACGGCTCATCGCCCAGACCATCCACCGCCAGAGCCGGCGCAAGGATGGACCGTTTTTGGCGGTCGACTGTGGTCGCCTTTCTGAGTCCGTATTGGAAAGTGAGTTGTTCGGCTACGAGGCCGGCGCTCTGTATGGGATCAGTGAGGCACGCCCAGGCAAATTTGAGCGCGCCAGGGGGGGCACCATCTTTCTGGACAGTGTCGGCGATCTGGATGTACGGCTTCAAACGCGCCTGATCGGTGCGGTAAGTGATCGGATCGTGGAGCGGATAGGGGGACAAGACCCAATTCCGCTGGATGTGCGGGTCATCGCCTCCACTGACAAGGACTTGGAAACGATGCTCTCAGTCAGGCAAGTTAAGCGAAGACTGTTCGTCGCACTGAACGAGTTTGTCATTTCGGTGCCACCTTTGCGGGAGCGCAAGGATGGCGATGACATCCCAGCACTGGCGGCCCTATTCTTGCAGCGCCACAGCCAGGAGCGCCAGGTCCACTTCGCCCCCGAGACGGTGGCCTTGCTGCACCGTTACGATTACCCAGGCAACGTGCGTGAACTGGAGAGCGCGGTTAAGTACGCGCTGACCACGGTCCCGGACGAGGCCATCCTTCCCGAACACCTGCGCCCCGAGATCCGCAACTACGAACCGCCCAAGCGCGGCCGGGGGCGTAAGAAGAAGGAGGAAAGCAAAGATCCGAATACAATCCTACGCGTCTGTCCCCTCAACCTGGGCGCGTGCAGCAAAAAAGTTGAGATCATCCGGCTCTATTCCCCACGCCGGGTATTCGTCAACGTGCCCTACGCACGGGAATACGAGGAATGTGAGGGAGTCATCCGGCGCACCCTGGAGCACTATGGACTGGTGCCTGTGCTCTCCAAGGATTATTTGGAGCCGACCGCCTTGCTGTGTAACGTCTGCAAGCTGATTCAAACCTGCAAGTACGGCGTCACCGACCTTTCCATTCCGGGCGCCAACGTGCTGTACGAGCTGGGCTTGATGCACGCCAATGGCGTGCGCTGTACGATCCTCAAGGAGCTTCGGGCCACTCTGTCCGCCGATATTCAGGGCTTGCTCTTCCTGGAGTACAGCAGTCCCCAGTCGCTGGCCGAACGCCTCTCACTGTGGATTGAAGATCAAATAAGCGAGGCCAAGCGACCTGAGTTCAATGAGCCACCTCTGACAAACGAGGAGCATGCTGCTTTACAGCGTCAACTCCAGCGTCTCAAGCGTAATCTGCTAACATTGCAAGAACAACGCGCAGAATTCGTTGACCCTCGCAGTGCACCGCCTGACTTAAAGAGAGCGATGCGCGAAGTACAAGAGGAGATTGCCGACATCGAAGTTCAGTTAGCTAAACATTGTGCCTGATCCCAAAAGGAGCCGTAGATGCCAGGATTTAACCAGGGACATGCCCTACTCGTCGGCGTTGGGGCCGACCTGCCGGTCACCGTAAAGGACGCTACAGTCATCGCCAAACTTCTTCGCGATCCGGCCCGCTGCGCCTTCCCCTCCACCCAAGTGCGTCTGCTGACGGAAAAAGATGCCGTTCGGGCTCAGGTGATCTCAGCCCTCGACGCGCTGGCCGGATTTGCTGGCCACGACTCGACGGTGATCATCTATTTCTCCGGTCACGGCTACCGTGTCCAGTCACCCGGCCAGACCGAGTCGTTCTACCTGCTGACCTACGGCTACGATGTTAATAATTTGCCCAAAACGGCGATCAGCGGTGCCGACCTCACGGCTAGGCTACGCGCCATCCAAGCTAAGAAACTGGTGGTATTATTGGATTGCTGCCACGCGGGCGGCGTCGCTCAGCCCAAAGCGCCGGGCGTGGCCCTGGCCAAGTCACCCATGCCGCTACAGGCGGAGACGGTGTTGACTGAGGGAAGTGGGCGGGTGATCATGGCCTCTTCTCGTGGGGACGAGCTTTCTTTCACTGGCACACCTTACAGCCGGTATACTCAGGCCTTACTGGAGGCGATGGCTGGGGCGGGCGCTGCGGAAAAGGACGGCTATGCACGAGTGCTGGACATGGCGATTTACGTCGGGCGTATGGTGCCTAACCGCACTGGCGATAAGCAGCATCCCATCCTCAAGGTCTCCAACCTGGAAAACAACTTCGCCCTGTCTTACTACGCCGGTGGAGCCAAAGAGCCCTTGCCGTTGCCGCAGTTAAGTGGTGTACAGCCATCGGTGGTGCCTGTCACGGTGGATACGGAATTGGCGGAGGGCTATCGGGATTTGTTACGCACATACCGCCACAATTTGCTTGAGATCGAAGTAGCCATGGCCGAATTCATAGACCAGCGGAACGTCCCTCCAGATCTGCTGCGGGCAAAAGAAGGTGTTCTGAAGAAGATCGCTGAATTGGAACGAGAGTCGAAACTCTGAGCTTATTGGGTAGCAACATCAACGACTGGGAACGGTGAAGATCGTAACGTCTCCTATTCATACGCCAATGCCTCGCGCACGCTGACCTGCGCCGCGCGCAGGGCGGGCCACAGGCTGGCCAGCGCTGAGATGACAACCACGATCAGCAGCCACAGGACCAACCCTTCCGTCGAGTAGGCAAAGTCAAGCGGGAGTTCGAGTACGGCTTCGCCGATCATATCTCCGAAGAGACGCACGCCCGGGATGCTGAGCGGTATGGCTAATACCCAGGACAAGGCCCCCACAAATACGCCCTCAATGACGAACACTCCGACGATGGCCAGCGAGGTGGCGCCGATGGCGCGCATGACGCCGATTTCGCGCGTCCGCTCCACCACGTTGATCGACATAGTGCTCATCAGCCCGATACCGCCGACGGTCGCCGTCAAAATCGACATGGTCAGCAGCAGGTAGATGAGCACGCCAAACGCGGACTTGGTCTCCTCCCATTGCTTGCTGGCGCTCCAGGTCCCGTCTACCTCGATGCGGTGAGCGGTGAAGGCATCGGTCAGTGCCTTGATCAGCCGTTGGTGGGACTCGATGTCACCCGCCGGGGAGCGTATCATCACTTCGCTCCCCTGACCCCATGTCCCGGTCTCCCGTGCCAGGGCGTCGAACGGGACGAAGAACTCATCGGACAGGGAGTTGATGCTCAGATAGGAACCTATAACCGTCCATTCAGATTCTTCGCCATCGATGTTCAACGTTAGCTCGTCGCCGACCTGGATGCCTTCCTCTTCGGCCAACTGGTGGTTGATGAGGACGGCGTTGGTGTCACCTGGCAGCAGGCTCCGGCCGCTGACCACGCGCGGGCTGAACATCACCGAGTCAAGGGGTACCCCCCTTAACGAGACCGGGGGCTCCTCGCCGGCCCTTCGACTGTGCTCAGGACTGGTCCCTAGCGAAAGTGTCGCCCTATGCTCGTTCCACACTTCCGCCTTGGTGACGCCCGGCACCACTTCGGCGATTTCGATCAGGCGCGAGACACGTCCCGGTCGGTCTAGCTCCAGGGCCACCTCGCCGCCGACTTCGTACATGATCATCATGGTGCTGTCAAAGGAGGCCCCGGTGCTCATAACCATGGTGAACATAGCGCCGCTAAACGTGAGCATGACGAGCGTCAATGTGAGGCGCCCCTTACGACGGAATGTGTTGCGCAGGCCGAGGGTCATCAGGCGCGGCAGGCAGTGGATCTGCCCGATCAGACGGTCGAGCCAGCCATGCCCAAACCCGCCCCCGATGCCGTGGGTGCTGATGGCCACTCGCACCGTGACGCGCGCACCGCCCAGGGCCGGCACCAGCGCTGCCAGCAGGGGCACGGCCACGCCCACCCCGATCTGGATAGCTATCGCAGATGGCTGGATCTGAAATGTACTGAATTCGACGTTGAGCATATCCAGCAGCCAGGCCCCCATGAGGTGGGCGCCAACCGCGCCCAGTGGCACGGCCAGCAACAGGGCCAGCCCGCCGTAGATCAGCGCCGTCGCCAGATAGACGTCTATCACGCGCAAGACGGTCGCGCCCACAGCCTTCATCACGCCGATCTGCCATACCTGCTGGGCGATGATGGCATTCATGGTGTTGATGATCAGAAAAGCGCTCAGCCCCAAAGCAAGGACTCCCATAACGGCCAGGATGATCAGCACCGCGTCGATAATGTCCTGCATCCAGTGGACGTTCGGGTCGGTGATCTCGTACTCACCGACAGTCAGCCCGATGCGCTCCAGGCGATCCTTGATGCGCCCCGCTGTCTCCTCGGCAGCTTCCTGGCTGTACGTTTCCAGACGCACGTGAAGCCGGTTGTAGTCTTCCCCATCTTCACGGCCCGTCAGCCAGGTTGCGGTCTCCGGCGTGGCGTAAAACGTCATCTCGCCACCCATTTCGGGTGAAAGCACGTCGTGGGCGTACACGACCCCATCGACCAACACACGGCGCTCGCGTCCCCCAAATTCGACGAGGATGCTTGTGCCGGGACGGATGCCCATGTGTTCTGAGGACAGGCGATCGATGCCCAGCAGTCGCCCCGTGGGCCACCGGCCCTCCACCAGGCGCAGCAGGTTCATGCGTTGGTCTTCGAAGTCGTCGCGGGCGACGATGTGCGCATCGCGCCAGTTTTCCTCACCCTCGAGCTTCCATCGGAAGGAGGCGACGATTTCACCTTCACTATATAGCACGCCCGGCTCGCGCCGTACGGCGTCCACGATGTCCGGGCTGAACGGGCCGCCCCGGAAGGTGATGTGCGCCGGCAGTGCCTCGCGGTGAGCCGCCGTCAACTGATCGCGCATCACGCCCGACAGGCCGAAGACCAGCCCTAACGCCAGGACGCCCACCGCCGTAGAGAGCACGGCCAGGGCGGTGCGTGCCTTGTTATGCGCCAGATCGCGCCAGACCTTTTTCCAGACTATACTTGCCATCAGTGCCTCCCCAGTCATCTTCCCGAAAGCTTGGCATAGTTCACATGCTTACGTGATTTGTGATGTGTGAGCCGTGTATTTTCGCGTCACGCATCACGCGTCACGCATCACGCTTTACGTCTTTATGTTTTACGCTTAATTATGCCCGTTGCTCTGGTCACGGTGGATGCGCCCGTCGAGGAGGTGCAGCACCCGCCCCATGCGCTCGCTCAGGCTCAGGTCGTGGGTGACGATCACCAGCGTTTTGCCCTGATCGACCAGCTCCTCAAACAGCGCGAACACCTGGTCTGCGGTGGCCGTATCCAGGTTGCCGGTTGGCTCGTCGCCTACCAACAGCGGCGGATCGTTAGCCAGGGCGCGGGCGATGGCCGCTCGCTGCTGCTGCCCGCCGCTGAGCGCGCTGGGCAGCTTGTGCGCCTGCTCGGCGATGTCTACCTGTTCCAGGAGATGCATGGCTCGCGCCTTGCGCTCGCGCCCTTTGTAGACGTTGCAGAAATCCATAGGCAGCATTACGTTCTCCAGGATGGTCAGCGTGGGCAGCAACTGGAAAAACTGGAAGATGACACCCACGTTTCGCCCTCGCCAGCGGGCCAATTCGTTCTCGCTCAGCGTGTGCACCGCCTCGCCGCTGACGAACACCTCGCCGTTAGTAGGCCGGTCAATGCCGGTGATCATATTCAACAGTGTGGACTTGCCGGAACCCGAGGGACCCACCACGCCCACCAGTTCTCCCTCGCGCACCCGCAGCGAGACGTTCTTGAGCACGGTCAATCCCCCCGCCTCTGTATCGTAAGTCTTCACCACGTCATGCAAGTCTATCAGGTTGTGGTTGTCTATGTGTTGATCTTGTCTCCCGAACATTGATATTCTCCTTGTAAGCCGCTGGCTTATGCCAGTCCCATTACGACACCCAGCACGACTACCAGCAGAAAGATGCCTTCCACTCCGTGGATGATGACGGCCATCCAGTTACAACGAAAGCGGCGGGCGGGCCATACCGTGGCCAGCGAGCTGACGGCAATGGACGGGATCATCCACGGCTTGTGAAGGTGGTAGAGCCCGAAGAGTGCCGCATTGGCTACCCAGTCCCACTTGCCAAAAGCACCGCGCATCCTGGGCAGCAGCACGCCCCGGAAAAGCAGCTCTTCACCCAGGAAATAGTTAAACAGGCAGCTAATCAACACGATTCCTACCAGCCACCATTTGCCCACGAACTCCGGACTGACCAGCCCGCTCATGTCGGCGTAGGCAGGCTCCGCCAGGAGCGGGAAGAGCCAGGTCAGCGGAGCGTTCAAGAACTCCCCGATGGCCAGGTCAACCAGTGCGCTGACCACAAGACACGGCACCAGCCACCAGAACAGCTTGGCTTGGGGCTCATTCGTCTGTGGCGAGCGAGGCATATTTAACCAGGTGCGATGTCGGACCGCCGACCAGCGCAGCGTGCCCAGTTCGCGATATAGGATGACCAGTGATAGCACGAACTGCCAGACCAGGCCGACGATCATCATCAGCCAGAAGAGGATCCCCGGGTGCAGGTCCACGTGCGGGATCAGGGCCGGAGTGACCACCCAGGCCAACAAAGCCATCGGTAGGGCTACCACCGCCCAGATGCCAAGGATCTTGGCCAGGCTGTACTGGGTTTCGGTCTGGGCGATCTCTGCCTGTTGGTTATACAAACTGAGGTTTTGGGTTGTCATGGTTGGCTATCCCTCCCGTGTGTTTTCATCTGAGATCAGCTTATCACGTTTGGGGAGGGGCTGCCTATCGGCAAACTAACAATTGGCTATCAGGTTTTCATCAATGCGGGCGGGGTTTCGAACCACGAAGTTGCCGATAAATGTCGCTACCTCAAGAGATCCAAGGAGCCGCCCTATGGGATACAAATTACGCGAAGTGGAAGCTGAGAGAGCAAATTCAGCGTCCGACGGTTCCTATTCCGAAAAACCTTACTTCCTGGAAGCTCTGGGCGGCACAACTTGAGCAAAAATTCGGCCTAAACAGGTGCCCAAATGCCTGGTCAGAGCGCCGTTTAAGCTTCCAGGAAGGTTAAGCGCATACCCTCTCCGACAGCCTGCTAGCAGAATCTCTTGAAAGCGGGGGGCAAATGTGGTATATTTTCAATGCGGTATTCTTGACACAGCCGAAAGCCGATCTCGTTGGCGGGCGACCGAAAAACCCTTCTCGTAGGCAGATTATGCGGAAACTTTCCGCATAAGACGACGTTTGGGATCTTATGCCGAACCATTCTGCATAACACGACCTACTGAGAGATTATGTGGAAACTTTCCAAGAGAGAGAATATTGGGAAACACAAAAGAGACGCAACGGCGAGGATGCCGTTATTGGATTAATTTACTCGGGGTTGGTGTATTAGCTTTGCTAATAGGTTTGGGGATTCTCTTTTACGTGGTTTTTCCGATTTCGTACGCCAAAGCCGTCGCTCACCCGGCGCGTACCCCTATCTGCTGCACGACACCTGCCGATCTTGAGCTACCATATGAAGACGTATCCTTCAAAAGCTCCGATGGGCTGACCCTATATGGCTGGTACATCCCTTCTCAGAATAGCGCAGCCATAATCATAGCTCATGGCATCGGCGGCGATCGCACGAATTACCTTGAATTGGCCAAGGCGTTGAGCCAGGAAGGCTATGGTGTGTTGCTGTTCGACATGCGCGCTCATGGCGAAAGCGAGGGGGATACCATCACCTACGGCGGAGAAGATGTCCAGGCGGCTGTGACATACTTGAAGAGCCGAGACGATGTTGCTCCTGGTCGCATCGGGGCCATGGGTGCCTCCCTGGGTGGATTGGTCGTCGTGCAGGCCGCTGCAGACTCGCAGGCCATTCAGGCTGTGGTTGCTGATGGGGCCGCGCCGGCGGCATTCAGTGACTTGCCCCGACCCGATACCCTGGCACATTGGCTCGATTTGCCTTTCCAGTGGACCACGTTCCAGGTGTGGAAACGGGAGGGTGTGGCCGCATCGTCTGTACCTATCACGAAGGCAATTGCCGAGATTTCACCGCGTCCTGTTTTATTGATCGCGGGCGTGCGTAGCCGATTTGAACACAACCTCCAGAACAAACTCTACGCCTCGGCTGGGGAGCCCAAGATACTGTTCGAGATTCCGGAGGCAGGTCACGTAGGAGGATGGGCAGCGCGGCCCAGGGAATATCAGGAAAAGGTTTTGGCTTTTTTTGATCAGGCGCTGTTAGAAAGCTTTGGCCCTGACTGCTCCCCTATCCCATAGCACACTTGTCTAGTCAAGATTAGCGGCTAACACGGGCGTGAATCCGACGCGGCTATTGCCGCAGCAACCGGCGGCACAATGCGCTTTGAGGTTAGCTTTTTGGCCAAGGTGATTTCCACACACCCGCCGCGCTAACGGCGCGGCGGCTTGACATCCGCTGCTAGCCTACAGCTCGCTGGTGCTCGCCTCCGGCTAACAAGCGGTTGGTAATAGCTTCTTTGACCTATATATTTTTCAATTATTGGGTGGTATCATTAGAGGGAGATCTGCGTTGTAAACAAATATCAGCATATTCATTATCAAATTTTAGGAAGGAATAGAAAAATGCCACAATATCAAGTAGCTCTCGTTGTTTCGCCCGCTAAAGGTTGTTTAGGGTTACTATTTAGCCCTACAGGTCGTTTAACCAAAGGTATCCTTGAAATAGAGCCTGAAACCAGAACGGTCAAAATACATGGTACTGATCTGGCCGTTAGTATGATCGAATATAATTTGACTTTTGAGGATATTCGGGAGATTAAAGGTTTAGGGCCTATGATACTGAAGATTTTCCTCAAAGATAAGCGTGAAATTCAACTCAAAAATATCGACACCCTGGTTGAAATTTTGGATCTGCTCTCGCAGTACGTTCCTGATACGACGCCTGAACTTGTCAGAAGGCGAATAGAAAGATTTGAAGAACGTCTCTTGAAATAAATATCAAGATAGCTGTCATTTAAATGTAGCTGGACCGGAGCGAGAGAGTGAAATCTATCTATAAGAACAGACTGTGCTTAATGCTATCAACCTTGTCATTGTTCCTATGGGGGTGTGCCCCATTTGGAACACCACTGCCGAGCGCGTCAATGCTTACCCAAACCCCAATACCTACCTGGACATCCTACACTACCGAAGATGGCTTGGCAGAGCGTCACGTTTCTGCCATCGCCGTGGCCCAAAACGATGTTGTGTGGTTTGGTACGTGGGGTGGTGTCTCGCGCTTCGATGGCGAACGCTGGATGGCTTTCACCACCGCGAACGGTCTAGCAAACAACGAAGTCCGGTCTATCGCGGTAGGGCCAGATGAGGCCTTATGGTTTGGTACGGATGGGGGAGGTGTTATACGCTTCGAGGAGAAGACTGAGACCTGGACAACCTATACTACCGCTGAGGGCCTGGCAGGCAATCGAGTCTGGGATATCAAAGTGGGCCCGGATGACGCATTGTGGTTCGCTACACTTGGCGGCGGCATATCACGTTTTGATCAGAAGGCACAGTGCTGGATTACCTACACAACCGACGACGGACTGCCGAGCAATGCAATCTGGTCGCTGGCTCTTGCGCCGGATGGTACTCTATGGGCTGGAACAAAGGGTAGTGGCCTTGCACATTTCAATGGACAAAGTTGGGAGACCTATACCTCAAAGTCTACTCAGGGTGGTCTGCAAAGCGACCACGTCTATGCTATTGTGGTGACGGGTGATGGCACCTTGTGGGTTGGCACCTGGAACGGCGGCATATCGAGTTTTGACGGTCAGACCTGGACGACTTATCAAGGTTTCCGGGGCCTTGGTGACTATCGAACGGCACCGAATTCGAACAACATCTACTGTGCCACTGTGGCCCCTGATGGAGCTGTGTGGTTCGGTGGCATCTATGGGATCTCTCGCTTTGACGGGCAGAACTGGCGATCCTACAATGCCAGCGATGGGTTAGTAGAAAGGCATGGCTATTCCATTACAGTTGCACCAGATGGCACGGTGTGGGTTGGAACGGAGAACGGCGTTTCACGCTCCGGCGCACCAAAATAGACGGTGAGTCTCCTATTTGTCAGGGTTATAGCGCAAGCGGTGAGGAGGGTTGAGTGAATGGATAGCAAACGCCTTCGGTGGTTCTTTGCGGTGTTGCTCGCTGGTCTCGTGGGGATTATGCCGGCTTCGCTGGGGGCGGTGGCTGATGGGACATTACTTGATCTGGGCTTACCAAGCGGCTATTTAGCAGAGACACTTTATAGTCCATCGCTGCAGGCACCGATCCACGTGGCGGTCAGCCCGGTGAGTGGTGCGGTGGTGGTGACCGATTGGGGCGTCAGCGACCGGGTCTTCCACATCCACGAAGATGGTACCCTCACGACGTATGCTCAACCTTCTTCGGGCAAGCAATTCGGTATCGTCTTTGATGTCCATGGCACACTCTACGTCAACGACGATGCGGGCCGGCTCTGGGCCGTGGCGCCTGATAGCTCCGTCGAGCTGCGGGCCGAAGAGGTCTGGGGCTGGCAACTTGACGTTGGGCCAGCGGGTGATCTTTTTGTCGTCGGCGGGGACGACCACACGATGCAGCGGGTTATGCCAACCGGCGTGGTGTCCGCTTATGCCACGGGATTTCAGAGCGCCTGCGACGTCGCTGTCAGCCCGGTGACCGGAGAAATCATGGTCATGGATCGCGGGGGCCGGGGCCATCGTGGAAGTAAAGCCCGATGGCTCTCACGTGACCCTCGTAGACGGGCTGATGACCGACTGGAGCTACATCGCCTTTGCCCCGGATGGCACGCTCTACCATCTGAGTATCAATGAGGGATTGGTGGCTGTGTCTACGGAAGACGGTGCGCGCACCGGTGCCGTGGATGAAAGAGTGCTGGGCCAACTTGAGCCCGAAGGACTTTGCCTTCGATGCCCAGGGACGGTTGGTGACCGTAGATTGCACGTACAATCATGTGGCACGTTTTGACCTCGAGACCGAGACGATGCAAGTGCTCTGGCAAGGGATGGGGAACACACGAGCGCTGGCGACCGCGCCCGATGGCACCGTTCACCTTGGGGTGAGCAACCCCTGGCTCCGAGGCTCAGGTGCAGTTGCGGCCTTGGACGCGGAGGGCGACCCTGTGATTGTCTTTGAGGGGCTACTGCCAGAAGTTGAGGGACTGGCCTTCGATACCGACGGTACGGCGTACGTTGTAGCGACCGGTGAGGTGAGCGGTACTGTTCGCAGCCGGGTGTACGCGGCGACGTCCACGGGTATAACTGAGACCCTTGCGCTATTGCCAACGACCGGCTTCGACCTCGCTTTCGACCCGCTCTCGGGCATGCTTTGGGGCGGAGCTCCACACGGACTTTGGGTGTTGGACGAGTTCGGCGGTGTACAGGAAGTGGCGCTCGACGTCGGGGAGGGCTTTGTAGAGAGTCTGACCTTCACTCCTTCAGGGGAACTCTACGTGCATATGGTGACCAGTGACTTGTGGTCAAAGCCGGTGACACAGGGGCTCTATCACGTGGCGACGTCAGCCCCTTATACGACGACGCTGGTCGCTGATCTGAGCACCGTGGATATGTGCTGCACGCTTAACCGCATCGGGGCAGGTATGGATGGGGCTATCTACGTCGTGGGATTTGGCGACCGGTACACGCCGGATCACGAACCGGGTATGAGGATGCTGCGCGTGACCCCATCGGGTGCCGTATCTCTCTTTGCATATCCTTTGGGTATGGATCCGACAGCGGTGACCGCCGGGGTGGAAGGTGATCTTCTCTTTAGCAGCGGGTGTGGGGTGGTGCGCATCTTTGAGGCCGAGCAGATCTTCCTGCCGCTGATCCTGCGATCTACAGATTGAAAGTAATTGCGATGTCACGCTTTCACCCGTTTAGGGCTGAAAGCAAAAGGACTAAGGATTTAATAACTTCCCTTTCCCCCCAGACTCTCCAATATGAAAGAGACGGTTGTGGGCTTCGATTTAGCAGGTTCGTGCAGATTCGAAGAGCACAAAGCCCTGGTATGCTACGTCGAACAGGTTTAAGACCGAATCTCAAGCAGAATCTCTTGAAAGCGGGGGGTAAATGTGGTATATTTGATGAAGTATTCTTGACATAGCCGAAAGCCGACCTCGTTGGCGGGCGACTGAAAAGTCCAAGGATTTCTGAAAAGCCCTTCTCGTAGGCAGATTATACGGAAACTTTCCGCATAAGATGACTTAGGGTAGCACCACATTTAACCGTGGTGGTGACCCTGGCCTTGTCGCGGGGCGTTGAAACACCCCGCTGATATGCGAAACCTGTTAAAAACAGGTTAAGAACCGAAGTTTTAGTGCGTTTTGAACGCACTTCCTCATATCAGCCGATGATTTCAATCATTGGCTCCGGCGCTCCACGCTCAGATGTGGTGCTACCCGACTTAGACGTGGCAACAGAAAAATGGTATGCCCCGCTCATCAAAGAACCATTATCCAGAGGATGCTTTTTTATTCTGAAGAGGAAAACTCTTAATGACACAGAAAATCTGGACATTTCAACTTGAGGATGGAAGTAGCCATACAGTACAACTAGAACACGGCTACTTTTCGGGTAAACGAGAAATCTATCTTGATAATGAACTTGTTCTAGAAGACAAAAAGGTGATTGATACAGGCGGTGCTCATTCATTTCAAATTAATGGGCATACCTGTACGGTGCATATTCGGACTGCGGGATTTTCGTTCAAATACGACTGTACAATAGATAATCGCTCAGTTGAAACAGGACAGGAAGTTCTACCACCTTTGCCTCTACCAGGTTGGGCTTGGTTATTTATCGTTGCTTGTGGCATCATTCCAATCCTCACACTGGGGGGTGCTATTCCTGCTGTTATTGGTGTTGGTGGTGCTTTTTTCTGTGCTTCGATAGCAAAAGATTCATCTAAAGGAACTGGGACACGTGTTGCCATATGCGGTGGGATAACAGCTTTATGTTGGATAATTGTGTTTGTGCTTCTTGGTAGTGCAAGTAATTTGTTTTGATTTTTTGTGGTATTGCGAAGAATCACCGGCTCGTCGCCCCATCAAGCAGAGGATGAGGAGGATTCTATGTTCGATGAGATCAAGCAAATCAGGGGAATGCGCAAGAAGTACAACCTACAGATGTTTCGCAGCGGCATCGGTACCTTTCGAGAGCTGGAAGAGCTCGAAGGGAATGCCCTGCGAGATGGCGTTCTCACTCAGAAGCACAAGGAGCTCATTGCCTTGGGGATCAGCATCAGCCAGAGTTGCTATGGCTGAATAGAGTCTCACGTCAGCAGTGCTGTTGACCTGGGTGCGAGTCGAGAAGAGATTCTGGAAGCCACGGCGGTGGCTGTAGCCCTGGGTGGTGGTGTGGCCGAGTGGCCAGCACGTTTTGTGCTCAAGGTGTTAGAGGAGTTGGGAGTGACAACTTGATGCTCCAGGGCCTTTGCCAGGGGGGATAATGAGAAAGTGAAAGCTATCGCCTGATGCGCACCTCCTTCAGTCTGCTATTCATTGGTGCATGGTCTTTGGTTCCCCCGGATGCAACCCGACGCACTGGAAGCATCTATCAGAAGAGGAATCAAAAGAACTTCAGGACAGTTTTTGTTCTGCCAACAGAAAGGGAATTATGAAAAGTTTAAGGTTCACAGTAATTACTTCTCTTTTACACTATATGTCCTTCGGTATCGCCGGAGAAAACGCACAAGTGCGGCTTTCCTCTAAAGAGAATTTCCATCTATTCCTACTCGCCGGGCAATCCAACATGGCTGGCAGAGGAATAGTTGCAGAGGAAGACAAGGAGATTCATCCCAGGATCTTTGCGCTGTCCAAAGACGGAAAATGGAAACCAGCAGTTGATCCCATTCATTATGACAAGGGAGAAGCTGGCGTGGGGCCCGGCAAGTCATTTGCAGTAGCCCTGGCTGAAAGAAACAAAGACATTTCAATCGGCCTTGTGCCGGCTGCCTGCGGGGGATCGCCAATTTCAACCTGGGAACCGGGGAAATATCATGATCAGACGAGAAGCCACCCCTACGATGATGCAATAAAACGCATGCAACATGCTATGCAGGACGGTGTTCTCAAGGGCATTCTATGGCACCAGGGGGAGGCCGACAGCAATCCACAATCTGCCAAAGAACACAAGGAGAAGTTGAGAGTCCTGATCGATAGATTTCGAGAGGACCTGAATGCCCCATCCGTGCCATTTATAATTGGCCAGTTGGGCCAGTTTCCCGGGTGCCCGTGGGATGCCTCAAGAAAGCTTGTGAATGAAGCCCATATCTCAATTGCCAGGGAGGTGGCTTGTGCCAGCTTTGTATCTTCCGATGGCCTGACCTGTAAGAAGGACAACATTCATTTTGATGCCGAGTCGCTAAGGGACTTGGGTCGAAGATATGCAAGAGCGTACCTGAAAATGGCAGAACCAGACACTGTAGCGGACGCGAAAAAGCCGCGCCTCTGAGCTTCGACGTTGGACGGCTTCAACCAGAGGATAAGGGGGATTCCATGTTCGATGAGATCAAGCAAATCAGGAGAATGCGC
Source organism: Anaerolineae bacterium (assembly GCA_034412795.1). Lineage (GTDB taxonomy): Bacteria > Chloroflexota > Anaerolineae > 4572-78 > NAK82 > JAUVPY01. Next base: position 35,039 of record DAOUMD010000132.1, on the reverse strand, counting down.
AAGAAGTACAATCTACAGATGTTTCGCAGTGGCATCGGTACCTTTCGAGAGCTTGAGGAACTCGAAGGGAACGCCCTGCGAGATGGCGTTCTCACTCAGAAGCACAAAGAGCTCATTGCCCTGGGGATCAGCATCAGCCAGAGTTGTTATGGCTGAATAGAGGCTCACGTCAGCAGCGCTGTTGACATGGGTGCGAGTCGAGAGGAGATTCTGGAAGCCACGGCGGTGACTGTAGCCCTGGGCGGTGGTTTGGCCGAGTGGCCAGCACGTTTTGTGCTCAAGGTGTTGGAGGAGTTGGGCGTGACAACTTGATGCTGGGGGGCGTTTGCCAGGGGGGATAATGAGAAGGGGTTTGTCGTGCGGGAGTGGTCAAGGTCATCCTGTGCAGGTAGCTAAATTTATTCCACTTTTCGAGAATCATTATGAATTTCGTTTATAACATAGCTGTATACAATCACTCAGGTGATGAAATCCGGCAGGCTATTCCCCGTGTGATGAAAACTTGGGGATATGATTTTGCGCCGACTGAAATTGTCCAAAAGATAGAACATATTTCGGAAAACCTCATCCCGGCTATTGACAAAAAGTTAATGATGCGCAAATTCCTTATATCCCCTGACAAAGGCAAATGGAGTATCATTTATCACACGCTTAATTGGTTCAGTGAAGCTCAACAATTTGGGGTACAGTTATCAAAAGAACTTGAAGGTATTGTTTTGGTTTTCCTATTGGATGATAGCTATGGCTGGGGCTATGAACTCTCGCAGAATGGTCAAGTGTTGGACAAGTTTCATACGAATCCTTATTCGCCAACACTCCACGAACGAGATGGGGAGTTTGGTTTTGAAGCAATGATTGAGCGAAACATCATCGAATTGCCGCCGCCTGAGTCTGGGGTAGCGGTGACAGACTTGGTCAGGCTGATGATGCCGTCTCCAGGCGAAATGACCGACTTGGCACCTGCTTTGAAAGAGAGTCTCTTGAAAAAATTGGGACCGATGCTGAATACCCTCAGCCCCGATCAAAGGGCAGAGTTAGAGGAAGACCTGGAAAAAAGCTTTGAACAAAGTATGAACGAGATGCGAGCCGCCCTACCGACACTAGAAGAAAGGTCTCAGTTAATTGAGAAATTACCAGACCCCACTCTGGTTGATCGATTGGGAGACATGGGGCAGGCATCACCAGAAGAAATGGCAGCATATCAAGGGCATCCCTCCATACTAGCTAATCTTTTTGGGATAGATAGAGATAAAATGGTTGAACGTCTCCAAAAGTCGAGAGACAGTTATAGTATTTTTGCACACGATGAAATGAGCGATTTCTTAGAAGAAGATTTGGGTATTGAAGATTGGTATAAAAGCTATCCAGAATTTATAGATGATTTGGATAATCTCAGGGATTGGCATCATTTGATATTTTCCAAGCGGATGACGGATGTTGAACTACAGTGGTGCCAACTGGGAATGAGTCAAAATATCATGCCCGATACTGGACCACCTGTTTGGATTAATCAACAATGATCATCTACTCAAACGGAATTTCTAAAAGCGAAGGGCCGCCCAACAACGGCATTAAACGGACGCCAAGTGCGGCGCTTTTCGATGTGAATCGCCTTGTGTGGGTGAGTTGGTTTTAGCTCAGAGTCGCCTTGCGTGCCGCTTATGCCGCGCTGTTAGCACTACTCAGGAGAAGATGTGGAATTTTCTATAAGAGCGGCAAGAGAAGAGGATGCCGCATCAATTGTTGAGCTTCTGAATCCCATAATCCAGGCGGGAACGTACACCATAATGAACGAACAGCTTTCGGTGGACGATCAAATTGACTTTATTCGTGGCTTTCCTAAACGAGGCGTGTTCAATGTGGCGGTGTGTAACGACAGCCAAAAAGTATTAGGGCTTCAAGATGTACAACCCATATCAACAGGGGTAAATGCTTTCAAGCACGTTGGGGAAATAAGCACATTCGTATCGCTTGCCTCACACAGAAACGGGATAGGTAGAAGTCTCAGCCACGCAACTTTTAAAGGGGCAAAAGAGCAAGGATTTCTAAAGATAAGTGCAACTATCAGGGCTGATAACCCACAAGCTGTTTCTTTTTATCAAAGTCAGGGATTCAGCGTCATAGGCATTGCTAAAAAACATGCTTTTGTTAGGGGCAACTACATTGATGAGATTCTTATGGAGAAATTTATTGATCAAGATTAAAGGTGCTGACAAAGCGATACAGAACATATAAGGTTTGGAGAAATAAAATGACTCTTGAATCAGCCATTGCTTTCATACTCGCCTTGCTCATATGGGTGGTAGTTCCCGGTCCGGCTATTTTTGCGATCATTGGCCGATCGTTGGCTTCAGGGTTCAAGCCCGCTTTTAACCTCATCATCGGTATCCTGTTGGGTGATTTCTTCTATATCACACTTGCCATATTAGGAATGGCCACAATTGGACGTACCTTGGGAGAACTGTTTTTTATCATTAAAATAGTGGGGGCAACTTATCTTATTTTTATGGGCTTTCGTTTATGGGTCGAACAGCCGAAATCTTTGGATTACGATTCAGCAGACAGAGGGTCCAAAGGTTACAAGAATTTCCTTACCGGATTCACGATCACGCTTGGTAATCCGAGGGCTATCTTATTTCATTTAGGGTTCTTACCAACGTTTTTTGATCTTTCCACTATTAGCGCGATTGACGCTTTGCTGATCGTGGCGATGTTTACGGCCGTGCTCGGCAGCACGCTTACGATTTATGCTTATGCGGCGACACGGGCTCGGAAATTTTTCAGAGAACCTAAAAAGATGCGAATGCTCAATCGTGGTGCCGGCACAATCATGATTGGTGCAGGAGTCGCGGTCGCCACCCGGCAATAACTTCTCTCTACCGTTATAAATGTGGGTAGACGGACTGACTTCTGGGCGGGCCAGGCCTCAAGTGTCCCACAGAGTTGAGGCAGCCGGAGCCGAGCGGGGTGGCGACCGCTTTTTGACGCTGGGCGTTAGCGCAAAATCAGAGTATAATAAGCTCGTGAAGATGTATGCGCCAAAAAGTTTGTGTACGTCCCAGCGTTGGTTTCCTCTGCACTTGGTCCGTCTATCAAGGCACGACCATTGATGGCTATACCCACACGCTCCTGCAGGGGATTTGCGCCGCGGCGCGCGAGCGAGATTGTAATCTGCTGCTCGGCTGTGGGATTGGCCTGCCTGCCAGTCCCCGCGAAAGCCGAACTGTTTGGGCGGTGCCGGGCGCAGGCGTGGACTTTGTTCCGGTCGGGCCCTGGAACGCCGACGCGCTGATCATCATCCCCGACGATCTGTCCGATGAGCAATTCAGGTATGTGCAGGACTTGATCCGTTCGGGCTACCCCGTCGTTCTGACCACGGCCGAAAAGCCGGGACCGCTGGTCGCCGTGGACAACACGGGCGGCATCCGCCAGGCATTCGAGCATCTCCTGCAGCACGGGCATCGACGTATTGCCTTTATCGCGGGCAAATCGGGACGCGGCGGCGATAGCGCGGAACGCCTGGCTGCGTACCGCAAAGCCCTGCGTGACGCAGGCATTGAAGCAGATGCGCGCCTGATTGCCTTCGGCGAACACCGGCGCGAGGACGGGCGCAGCGCCATGCGGCAGGTCCTCGCCACGGGCGCGCCCTTCACCGCAGTGTTGGCGAGCAACGATCTCTCCTGCCTGGGCGCAATGGAAGTGCTCCGCGCCGCAGGCCGGCGCATCCCGGACGATGTCGCGGTCATTGGTTTCGACGACATTCTCGATGCCCGCTCGCACCTCCCACCCCTTACCACCGTGCGGCACCCCACCTTCACGCTGGGCTATCAGGCGGTGCTTTGCCTGCTTGACGCCATCGCCGGCAAGCGCATCGACGAGATATCCACACGTATACCGACGCAGCTCGTCATTCGCCAATCGTGCGGCTGTCGTCCAGAGAGTACACCGGTCGCGACACTCGTCCCTTCGACGTCGGCGGATCTTGAAACCACCCAGGCTGCTCTCGCGCGCGCGATGGCCGAAGCGACGCTCATCGAAGCACGGCACAGCACTCGTCAGGAAATTGAAAGCTTGTGCTTAAATCTCGCCCGTGCCTTCACGTCGAGTCTGGGTCGTAACGATCCTGCGCTATTCGACGCCGCGCTGCAGCATATCTTTGACTGGCTTGAAATGCACGGCGAGGATGCATACGCGTGGCACGCCGCGCTCTCGACGTTGCGTCGCGGCTTGTCCAATCTGCCGGCCCTGGTTCCCGGGGCAGACCTCGTTTTCGCCGACACCATGATTGACCGTGCCCGTCTCGAAATCGCCGAACAGGTGCAGCGTCAGACGACCGATGCGCTACTGCGGCACATGGAGATGGCCAATCGTCTGGGATTGATGACCTCGCAGTTGCTTGCCGCGTTCGACGCTTCCGAAAGCGCCAACATCCTGGCCCAGCATTTGCCTCAATTGGGCATCCAACACGCGCTGGTCACGCTCTATTCGTCGCGGGAAGACGATCCATTGGCACACTGCACGGTCTTGCTCGACGCGGGTTTGCCCGAAAGTGGGGTCGGTTGCCAATTCTCCGCACGCGAGTTCCCGCCGCCGGGTCTCTATCCAACTGACGCCGCCTTTCAACTGGCGATCCTGCCGCTGGTGATCGACGAACACACAACCGGATTTGTGGCCCTCGGTGCAACGGAGCTTGAATCGTGTGCGGCAATTGTTCATAACCTGGCTTCGGCATTGCGCACCAGTCAGTTGTACCGTGACGCCCTGGAGGGGCGGCAATTGGCCGAAGAAGCCAACCGCTTGAAGAGCCGCTTTTTGTCTATGGTCAGCCACGAGCTGCGCACGCCGCTGAGTTTGATTGTGGGCCTGAGCGAGATGGTCTTGCGTGAACAGTCAGGGCTTTCTGGCGCTACTAAACGCGATCTCGGGCAGATTAATGCCAATGCCAGGCATCTGTCGCGCTTGATCGGCGACGTACTCGACCTGGCCAGCAGTGAAGCCGGTCAACTGCGCATATTGCGCGAGCCGCTCGACCTGGCCAGCGTGCTGCGGGTGGCGGCCAGGATCGGCGAGCAACTGGCACGTGAGAAAGGTTTGACGTGGCGGGCAGACCTTCCCCGCCAGGGGCCATGGGTGCTCGGTGACCGGACAAGACTGCGCCAGGTGACACTCAACCTGATCAGCAACGCTGTCAAGTTCACGCCACAGGGCCGGGTGACGCTCAGCGTGACGGTTACTGATCAACAGGCCATAGTATCCGTCAGCGATACGGGTATTGGTATCCCGCCGGCCGAGCGAGACACCATTTTTCACGAGTTTCATCGCTCGGAACGCTTGATTCAATCGGAGTACGGTGGCTTGGGTTTGGGGCTGACGATCTCCAAGCAACTGGTCGAAAAACATGGCGGCCGCATCGGCGTGCGTTCGCCCGGCGACTTTGAGAGTGGCTCGACCTTCTTCTTCAGCCTGCCCATCATCTCGGCCGCCGCGTTGAAGAATGACCTTTCAACGCCTCTAGCCACCCCCGCTAATTCGGTTATGGTGCTGTCCGAAGGCGTCGACACGACCGAGCAGTTGGGTACCTATCTGCGCGAATGCGGCTTCGACGTTCAGGTATGCCGCGTGGATCAGGATCCCGAATGGCTATCGAGTGTCATTGCTTCACGGCCAGCCGCCCTGATCCTGGAGGAGCACCTGGCAGCGCGTGAAGGCTGGGCCATCATCGGAATGCTGAAGCGGCAGCCGGCTACCGAGAACACCCCGGTGCTGGCTTACTCATTGGACATCGATCACGATCAAGGTGAGTTGCTGGAGCTGAACTATCTCCATAAGCCGCTACGTCCCCAGCAGTTAGCCAAAGAGCTGGCACGTTACTGCGGCATGGGAGATGGTCAGCAAACAGTGCTGGTGGTGGATGATGATCCGGGTATCCTCGACATGCACTGTCGCCTGGTAGAGCGCACGGGGCGCCGGACCGTCACGGCGCGTAATGGCCGCGAGGCACTGGCTGTGCTGGAGCATACCCGGCCTGATCTTATCCTTTTGGATTTGGTGATGCCGGAGATGGACGGCTTTGCCGTGCTTGATGTGCTGCGGGAACGAGAAGCGACGCGTGACATTCCAGTCATCATCTTGACGGCCCGCATGCTCACTGAGGCTGATCTGGAACGCTGCAATCGCGGTGTGGCTGCCATACTGGGCAAGGGCTTGTTTAACGCCGCCGAAACGCTCAATCACATCGAGGCAGCACTCAGCCGGCAACATAGCCTGGGCAGGGCGACCCAACGTTACGTCCGCCAGGCTATGGGCTGCATTCATACGCGCTATGCCGAATCGCTCACTCGTGAGGACATCGCCAATCACGTCGGCCTTAGTCCTGATTATTTAACGGATTGCTTCCGCCAGGAGTTCGGGGTTACCCCTATCACTTACTTGCGCCGTTACCGCATCCACCAGGCATGTGAATTGCTGAAAAACACTCACCTTACCATCACGCAAGTCGCGGCTTCTGTTGGCTTCTCGGAGAGTGCCCATTTTTCACGTACCTTTCAACGCGAGGTTGGCATGACACCCCGCGCCTATCGCCGCGGCAGGCAAAACTAAGGATTGAGGATTAAATAACTTCCTCTCTTCGATTATTCCCCCTCTATTTGTGATATCTCGGAAATTGTCAAAAATATCCTGCTTCCCGACAAGACGTGTCGGCGCGGCCATCTTATAATAGTTATGATCTGGTTTGCCTTGGGTGACTTTTCCCAGGGGCTCAATTCGCTCGGGGCTGACTAAACCTGGTTGATCAACATCCTTGCCAGGGTTTTTCACAAGGATGTCCCCAACTGATTTCAGTCACACCCAATTAATTCTTCAAGAGAAAAGGAGAAGAAAATGAGAAACACAATTGCGGTTCTTGTAGTCATTGTTGCCTTACTGTTGGCAGCATGTGCCCCGGCTGCGGCCCCGACTGCGGCCCCGGCCACCGAGGCCCCCGAAGCCGAGGCCCCGGAAGCTGAGGCCCCGGAAGCCGAGGCACCGGTCGAGATCAACTTCTGGTCGTGGGTACCAAGTATCGAGGATCAGGTTGACGAATGGAATCAAACCCACCCCGACATCCGGGTCAATTATCGAAATGCCGGTGCGGGGAATGCCGAGTACACTGTGCTCAATACGGCTCTCCAGGCCAATACTGACATTCCCGACGTCGTCCAGATCGAATATCAGCATTTGCCCAGCTACATCGTGCAGGACGTGCTGCTCGACCTGACGCAATATGGAGCCAATGACGTCAAAGACCAGTTCGTCCCCTGGACGTGGTCGCAGGTTTCGCAGGGGAGTGGCGTGTATGCTTACCCGCAGGACGCCGGTCCTATGGTCATGTTCTGCAACGACGCGGTGCTTGAAGAGTACGGCATCAGCGCACCGACGACCTGGGATGAGTTTGCCCAGGCGGCGGCCGATCTGCATCAGGCTGCCCCGGATGTATATTTATCTAATTTCACCGCCGATCAGGGTTGGTTCTTCGGCATGTTGTGGCAGTCGGGTGCGCAGCCATTCGTGGTGGACGGTTCGAATATCACCATCAACTTCACCTCGCCCGAAGTCACGCGCGTCGTCAAGCTGTGGGGCGATATGATGAACGCCGGTGTCTTGAGCCCGATTGAAACCTACACCAGCGACTGGAACACGGCGCTCGGCAACGGCAGCATCGCCTGCTGGCCGTCGGGGGCATGGGGGACCTACATCTCAGGCTACGCGCCGGACTACGCGGGCCAGTGGAAGGTCTACCTGATGCCGCAGTGGACGGCCGGCGGCGAAGTGAATGGCAACTACGGCGGATCGACCATCGCCGTAATGAAGGCCAGCGCGCACCCGGAAGAAGCCGCCGAGTTCGCGCAATGGCTGAACACCGACCCCAAGATCACCTTGGAACTCACCAACCCCGACAAAGCCGGGCTTTTCCCGGTGACACTGGCGACGTTGTCGAACTCGGAATGGTCGGATGTCACCTATGATTATTGGAGCGGGCAGGCGATCCACCAGGTTATGGCCGAAGGCGCGCAGCAGGTCGATCCCAACTTCGGTTGGAGCCCCTTCACGAGTTTCGTCTATTCGACGTATGCTGACAATCTGACCCTGGTCCAGGCCGGTTCGATGACCTTCGAGGAAGCCATGCAGGACATGCAGGACAAATGCGTGGCCTACGCCGAGGACCAAGGCTTCACAGTCACCACTCCGTAGCCAGGGACTCCACGTTCCCGGTTCTAGTGCGATCACGGATGTGGTAATTGAAGTCGGGGTACCACCCCTTTGAGCGCACGTGGAACATGCCTGGGGTACCGGGGCAGCATAGACAAGTTGCCCCGGTACCCTTGTCGGGAAACATAGTTTAGAAGGAGAGAGTATGTCCTTGGCCAAGACCTCTGCGCCAAGATCGCCCAAGGGTGACATGCAGGCCCCACCCACACGCTATCCTTGGCGACGTTTGGGGCGAAAAATCACGCCCTACCTCTTTCTGTCTCCATTCCTCATAGGCTACATCGCCTTCATAGTATATCCCCTGATCTATTCGTTCAACTTGAGCCTGTATCGAAAACAGATCATCGGGGGCGTAACTTTTGTTGGCCTGGAAAACTACGTCAATGTTTTTCAAGACACTAATTTCTGGGAAGGAATACGCAACGTTCTGATCTTTGGCGCCATGCAGATACCCGTGATGCTTGGACTTGCGCTCATCTTTGCGCTGATACTGGATAGCAAGGTCATCCGCCGAGCAACAGTCTTCCGGCTTGGCTACTTTCTGCCGTTTGCCGTTCCCACTGTCGTAGCCGCGTTGATGTGGGGATATTTCTACGGACAAAGTTTCGGGCCCATTACCCAGGTCGCTAAGGCGCTGGGGTTGGAGCCACCTGTATTTCTCACAGTCAAAGGCATCATCCCCTCCATGGCTAATATCTCCACCTGGCAATTTACCGGCTACAACATGCTGATCATATATGCTGCGTTGAAGGCTATTCCGCCCGATCTCTACGAAGCCGCCCGCGTCGACGGCGCCAACGACTGGCAAATTGCGTGGAGCATAAAAATTCCAATCGTCTGGCCGGCGATTGTTCTGACCATGATCTTTTCGGTCATCGGTACGCTTCAACTGTTCAACGAGCCGAATGTTCTCAGGGCCGTCGCGCAGACGGTCGTGAATGAACATTTTACGCCGAATCTGTATTTGTATTTTCTTGCCTTTCGAAATGCCCGCTTTGAATATTCGGCGGCCATGGCCTTTTCCCTGGCGCTCGTGTCGGGCATCATGGCCTCGCTGGTCTTGCTTGTTACTCGTAGGGAAAGGTAAAGCGATGACGGCTCAACCACGTAATTCGAGTTACTATAGACTGCGCCGGGGCCTAAACACCACGTCGGCCTATGTCTTCATGATCGTGTGCCTCAGCTACTTCTTGATACCGCTGATTTGGCTGCTTATATCCAGCACCAAAACGAACGCGGGCCTGTTCTCGACATTTGGGTTTTGGTTCGGCAAAGAATTTAATTTCTTCCAAAATCTGAGAGACCTTTTCGCTTACGACAACGGTAATTTTGCGCTCTGGATACGCAATACGGCTGTCTATGCCGTCATCACCGCGTTGGGTTCGTCGCTGATCGCCACCATGGCAGGCTACGCCTTCGCACAATATCGGTTTCCGGGGCGTGATCTGTTGTTTGGTATTGTGCTGGCCTCCGTCTTTGTTCCCCTTACGGTCTTTGCTGTCCCGCTTTTCCTGATGATGAGCAAAAGCGGCTTATCGAACTCATTGCTGGCCGTGATTTTGCCTGGGCTGGTCAATCCTTTTGGGGTGTACTTGATGCGCATTTATGCCGAGGGGGCAATATCTCCGGATTTGATCGATGCCGGCCGTGTGGATGGGGCGAGTGAATTCCGCATTTTCGCTGCCATTGCGTTCCGTCTGCTTGCGCCCGGTTTCGTGACCGTGTTGCTGTTCGCCTTTGTCGGCGCCTGGAATAACTATTTCTTGCCCTTGCTTCTCTTGAGCAAATCGGATTTGTACCTGCTCACGGTGGGCCTGGCTTATTGGAACTCGCTCGCTTCTCAGCCGGGAGTTGCACAGGTGCTCTACATCTTGGTCGTCATCGGTTCGGTGGTCGCAATTGTGCCCGTGATGATCGTGTTCCTGTTCCTGCAGCGCTACTGGCAGGCAGGTTTGAATTTGGGGAGCATCACAGGTTAGGCCGCGTCCAAGAATAACTTTGTGCATTTTGAAATATTTCACTCGGAATTTTGGTCTGAAAACAGGAAGTTATTCTTGGACGCTTCCTAGGGAGAACAGGTTGTGAAGCCATCGTCGCCATCCAAAATTTTGATGATCGGTAACGATATGGCCCTGACCTATCTGATTGGGCGGTATGCAGAACGGAGCGGTCATGATATCGTTACGCTACAGACCGTTCCGTCGGCTGAGGAGGTGTGCAATCAGCAGCCGGTGGCGCTCCTTTTTTCTTCAATTGAGAGATTGGATGCAGCCCAGGCGCTGATCGCAGATCTTAGCAATTGTGACATTCCTATCCTGGTGTGCTCATCCATCACCGATGAGGCGCGGGCGCGCGAGTTGGGCGCCGATGATTGCCTGTTGCATCCACTGACGTACGACGCTTTTCTTGCTGCCCTCTCGGCAACCCAAGCGCCGGGTACTATGAAGCGCTGAACGTGCTACCGAAATTATAACCTGGAATTATGGATCGGATATAGCGAAGAATCAACATGAGCGGATTTTATGTGACCATCATTCACCGGCCGGAGATGGTGCCGGAATACATCCAAAAGGGAGTGGAGGAAGGCAGGCAGGAAGACCTCACCCGCAGCGCGGTCATCCAGGAATCGCTGGACATTTTCCGCACCCAGCAGCAGGTCGCCCACGATAACGGCTTGCGAACCACCATCCAGATGACCTATGCCAGCCTGTTCAACCAGGAAGCAGTTGCCATTGCCCAAGAGCATCACCAAGAGTATGGCGACGAAATCGGCTCGACCTTCCTCGGTCTCCAGTGCCAGCAATTCCGCGACAAGTTCAAGTCCAGGGAGCTGGCCATCTGGCTCTTTTCCTTGGAAGACAAAAAGAAAATCGTAGACGAGGTGATGGGTAAGTTCTATGCGGTCTTCGGCTTTTATCCCACTTCGACCGGCTCTTATTACATGGACGCCGAACTGGTGAACTATATCAAAGACAAGTACCCCATGATCAAGGTGGCGGTGGCAACCTGCTGGGAAGAAGGCCCCAAGGCTTACTGGAACGCCAACAACTCCTGGTACACCATCTTTGATGGCGGTCCCTGGAACCCCTGGATACCCTCCAAACGCAACATCCATTGCCCGGCCTCGGACGAGGGAGACGATATCGGAATTGTGGCCATTCCCCACCTTTCACGCGATCTTATGGCTGTCTTTGATGGCCCGGGTTCCTACTACGGCACTCACCCTCAAAACATCTTGCGCGGTATGGTCTACGAGAACCGGGAGATTCCCTATTTCTATAATATCGTAGACCAATATCGTGCCATGGCGAAATACAACCGTGGTTTCTCCTACAACATGATGTTCGTAGGACCGGGCTGGATGAGCAAGAATGGTCGCTGGGAGGCGGACTACGACTTTCTGCTCAAGAGCTACCAGGACGGCGTGGCCTATTACGGGCAGCTCAAGAAGGAAGGTGAGGCCCAAGATGTCACCATGAGCGAGTTTGCCGACATCTATCGCCAGGACCGTCCGTACGCCCACCCCGAATGCACCCTGTGGCAGGATATCCTGTATGGCTCCCGGCGGCAGCAGTTCTGGTATGCAGACCCGTGGATGCGCCTGTGCCTGGACATGAACCAGGGCGGCGCAATGATCGATCTCAGGCCCTATGCGGCCAAACTGGTACGGCCATGTGGCGTGGGCACCCGGTGTCTGCAGGACGCCTCCTATCCCTTCCTCATCCAGTCCAACTACCGGGCGGGCCACTTTACCCACTACGCCGGCGAAGGGGCCGTGAAGAGCTGCAAGTTCAGGCATAAAAGTGAGGAAGTAGACCTGTGCACCTGCCGCACCCGCGCCTCCTTCTCGGAAGAGGGCGACGCCCGGATCGTGACTCTCGATCCGGTAGACATCGAGTTTACCCATCTAACTATCCGTGTGCAGTCGGTCTTCCGCTTCACCGAGGGCACGGGAGAGATCGAGATCGTGAGAAGGATTATCGCCACCACCGCCCCCGAGGCGGAGGTCGCGATTGACGAATACATCACCGCCTGCTACGGCACCACGGAATATCCCGAGGACCTGACCGGGGTCAGGCTCACCCTGGAAGGGGCGTCTGGCATCGAAACCATCGACTATGCGTACCAATGTCGTCAAGCCGAAGTCACGGACGTCATGCTGGTCGAGGCCGTGGTGCCACAGGTTGATACCCGCCTCACCATGCGCGCAGATACCGGCCAGGCCAGCGGGTATTTTCGCGAGGGGTTTGCCTTTTCACCCATGTATACCCTCGGCCTAAAAAAGACCATCCACGGGAAAGGAGAATTGCGTACATGGCTCAAGGTAGAAAAGGCAAGCTGAATTACCGCTGCCCGTGGTGCCTGATGCGGGAGATCGACATGGATATGCTCTACGACCGGGGCCGGGACGAGTACTACTGCCTGCGCTGCTCTTTCACCGGAGATGAGGGCGAGGTTCTGCGCCTCAACGCCCAATTCCGCGCCAGGTACCGGGGCCGGACGAAGAGAATCACCGACTTTATAATCTAGTACATTAATCTCACCGAGAGATCACTCGGTCTGCGGTTTTACGAAGTAGTTCAGGCAAGCCTCGTCGATCAACTCCGGGGTTAGTTGGTTGGGGATTCCCTCGTACTCGCACAGGGCAACCACAACTTTGAGGACGTCGCGGGGATGTACCGCTTGATACTTGCGCCCCGTTTTGTGGTACCATTCTCGCAGAAAGTGGACAAAGGTGTCTTTGTCGAAAGGCACGTTGAATTGCTGGCACGTGGTGGCGAAGAGGCGATAGAACAGCTTCTCGTCGGGGCTGGTGACCTCGACTTTTATCTGGATACGACGCAGGAATGCGTCATCGACCAAATCTTCGGGATCGAGGTTGGTGGCGAAGACGATCAGTTGCTTAAATGGTATCTGGAAAGTCTGGCCCGTCTGTAGCCGGAAAAAATCGATCTGGGTTTCCAGCGGCACGATCCAGCGGTTGAGCAGGTCGGTTGGGCGCATCTGCTGACGGCCAAAGTCGTCGATGAGAAACATTCCGCCGTTGGCCCTCATCTGCAGTGGCGCTTCGTAGAACTTGGCGACCGGATCGAAGCGCAGGTCCAGGCTGTCCAGCTTGAGTTCTCCGCCTGCAATTACAACCGGGCGGCGGTACTGGCGCCAGCGTGGATCGATCTTTGCCTGATAGTCGTCATCAGGTGTGACTTCGCGATGTATCAATTCGTCGTGTAGCTGGATGTATTGGCCGCCGATGGTGATTGCGTGGGGCAACCAGATGGTGTCACCGCCCGCGACCAGCATGGCCATCGCCTGGGCGATGGTCGTTTTGCCGTTGCCGGGAGGGCCATAGAGAAAAAGGGATGTGCCAGAGTTGAGAGCCGGCCCGATGTGGCGATGGAAGTCTGAAGGTAGAATCAGGTGGCTCAGTGCCTCTCTTACACGTTCCGGATTCACCTTTTCCCGATGTGCTTGCCACAAGATGGCCTTGTTGTATTTCTCAAGGGGAACCGGGGCCGGCCCAATGTATTGGGATCGCTCAAGCGCGTCGCGCGCTCTCGCTTTGCCGTCGTCGGTGATGCTGTATAAGTAGCTGCGTCGTCCCAACCTGCCTGTCGAGCGAGGAACTTCAATTAGATGCTCTTGCTGTAAATGTACCAGGAGTTCGTCGAGGACTTTAAAGGGGAGGCGCAAGACCTCCTCAAAACGGGTAGCTGATGCGTCTCCTTCGGTGAAGAGAAGGCGCAGCATAATGTCTATCACAGTCCCGGGGGAGACGTCCAACTCCTCCAGGCTGGCGGGTGGAAGTAAGAGGGATCCGATGCTTTGACTCACTACTATCTCCTAATCAATGATGAAACTGCTTTCTGGCAAGATAGAAACGCCAAGTTCGATCTTACCCTAATTTCGGCGGTCTGGCAAGTGGTAAAAGATTCCTATTTAATTCCTCACGGCTGATCAAGTTCATTTCGCTACCTCCATGTATGTGAGGGATCTTTTAGAAAACTACCAATTGCGTTGCATCTTGCTCTTGAAATCATCGTTGACAAAGTATTATGCCATCTGGCGTGCCACGCGCGTGGTAGTTGCGCTCAGGACGACGCCGCGCAGGGCAGTCTGGGCGGCCATTGCCCGATTGCCGGAGTATTCCCCCTCGGCGTTTTCGGTCTCCCCGGCAACCCGGCGTGGCGTTCGAAGGGCAACGAGCGCCAGTACCGCCGCAGCCAACGTCAACACGCTGGCGATTATAAAGATGCCTTTCGGTGTGGTGATGCCGCTGACGGCCGCCACTGCCAGCGGACCTGCCACACCACCCAGCGAAGCTGACGACTCCTTAATGCCCACAACGCGCGATCTGTGTTGTTCCGCAGTAATGTCCAGATAAAATGCGCTTACTGCGGGTGATATCAATGCTATGCCCAGCCCGGCTATAAAGGCGACCAGGATCATCATAGGAAACCAGGAGACAGTCGCCAGACCGACGTAGAACGTTACGCTCAGGAGCATTCCCAGGGTGATTATTGGTCTGCGGCCAAAACGGTCGCTCGCCTGACCGAGTCCAATCTGACCAAGTACCATGGCCAGCCCGTAGACCCCGACCACGATGCCGAACTGGATAGTCGTCCAGTCCAAGTCTTCATAGAAATAAAAGACCATTTGCGGTTCGACGAACGCAAATGCAAAGACGTCGATGAAGTCGAGGATAAGCAGCACTCCAAAAATGTAGAGTGGTCTCGGGAGTGAGGTCCATATTGATCGTTGTTGGGTAGGTTCCATTGCGGAAATGCGTCTTCGACGAAGTGCGTCTCTTTGCCGTAACTCCGGTGTGCGTGTCTCTGAGACCAAAATGGCGGCAGCGACCAGCGCGATGCTGCCCATTGCCGCCGAGGCGACGAATGAAGCCGCAAATCCCCATCCGTCATAGAGGATGCCTCCGATTACCGGCCCGAAGATGAAGCCAGCCGCATAACTGCCCATCACAATGCCAACCCAACGAGCACGCTGGTTTTCGGGAACGGTGTCCGCTACTACGCCCATAGCCGCCGGAAAGAGGCCGGCTGTGAGGGCGCCTTCCACGGTGCGTACCGCAATGAAAACCTCGGTTGAAGGTGCTAACAAAAACCCGACGTTGGCAGCGGCGAAGGCGGCCAGCGCTGTGAGAACCAAAGGTCGTCGCCCCAGACGGTCGGCAAGCATCCCCATAAATGGCGCCGCTATGAACTGGGCCAGCGCGAAGGACATAGTCATCAGACCCAATGCTTCCACGCCAGAGCCAAGTTCGCCAAGCCGCCTGGCAAAGACGGGCATAATGATGCCATAGCCGGTCATCATCAGTGCTACACAGGCGGCCAGCAGCAGGATGATGGTGCGAACCTGACGCGGGTCGAGAGTCGAGGCGCTAACCTGCGTGGCTTCGACGACTTCCCCGAGATTCTGGTGATTGGGGTAGCTGCTCACGGCTCCACTCCCAGCTCAACCATCAAAGTGGCCAGATCCATATACATTGTTTCACGTTGTATGAGGCCATCGCGGACGTCGTAGATCGACACCCCGCGGAGTCGGATCGTCCTGCCTGTTGACTCCCTGAGCTTCTCGAAGATCGGCGGCTCTAGCGGCCCGCTGTTGGTGCCAGTGAAGGTCCATTGCGTTACCACTATCTCTTCGGCGGCGACGGTGCGGGTTACTTCTAAATCCATCTCTGGGAAGCCGGCGAACCAGGCCGGCCAGAATTTCTTGGTCTCTTCAACCGAAAGTGGGCCATCTTCAAAGGCATCGCCGTGCACGAAATCGAGCACGAAATCGGGCGAACGAAACGAGCTCATGCCGTTGCCATCTCTCCTCGACAGGGCGGCGACATATTCGGAAATCACATCCAGCGCAGATGGTGTTCCCACTGCGCTCTGGCTGTACCCTTGTTCTTCTTCCCGCTTCTTAAACATAAGGCTGGCACACAACTGATTGTTTGATATGTTAGAAGTTTTGGCGATACCATTCAACAGTTTCCTGTATCGCCTCACTGAGCGGGGTGGCGTGGTTGCCAAATGCCTGCTCGAATTTGTTATGATCGAGAATGAAGGGCTCCTCGAATTCATATAACATCTCGTTAACCTCCCGTAGATCGGCATTAAAGAGTCCCATCACCTGCAAGATGAGTTTCGGCGCTACCTGGATACTGGGTTCCTTGCCGACCTCTTCGAAGACCATATCGATAAACTGGCGGGTGGTTACCGTTTCCGTACTCGGGATATGCCACGCCTGGCCGAGCGCTTCGTCACGTTCGCCTAGCACGACCAGCGCCTTGCCGATATCGAGCACGTAGGTGTAGGTGTGCGGCATATCCGGATTGCCCAGCACCTGAGTGGCTTTGCCTTCTAGCGCCTGAGGAAAGACACGATCGCCCATCGCTGAGAGGCGTACGCGCGGTCCATAGAAGTCCGATGCCCGTCCGATCACAGCCCGGACTTTGCCGCTCGCGTGGGCCTTGAGCAGGTCTTCCGCCATCTTAGCGCGGACTTTGCCCTTCTTTGTATGAGCAGCATAGGGCATGTCTTCGGTCATAGGCTTGCCCCCCGGCGAGCCATACATATACACATTTTCCATGGAAACCAACTTGGCCCCGGCAGAAATGGCGCCTTCAAGTACCCCGGCCTGAAGAAGGGGGAAAAGTTCGGGCCATTTCGAGTAAGGTGGGTTGAGGCACTGGTACACGACCGAGGCCTCTGCACTGGCCCGTCGGGCAAAGTCCGGGTCGCTGGCGTCGCCGCTCACCAACTCCACACCTTCGGGCAGAGTCGCTTCACCGCTGCGGTTGACCATACGCACGTGCTTATCCTTGGTAAGGAGTTCATCCATCACCGCTATGCCTACCGGGCCTGTGCCGAATACAACGTGAAGTTCGCGGTTATCTGTCATTGTTCTTATTCCCCTTCCCCGCTTATGAGATATATACCGTCAATGTTATCTCAAGAGAGAGATTATAGCATACTGTGGGGGAGATGTCACTTCTACTGTCGCGATCGCTCGCTGCCTCATCCACGATCTTGCGCAGAGCGCATTTAACTTTACATAAATTTTCTAGGCAAAACGATGTTAACCATATCGGGCCTTCAACAGCGTAATTCGGTTTGGGCTCTGTTCATACGGTGTCTAATCTAGTACACCGAGGCGTAAATGGGTCTGTAGTTCGTAGTAACGACTTTAGTCGTTTTTGGGCTGGTTAAGCGACTGAAGTCGCTACTACAAACTATTGGCTTGCTTACGCCTCAGTGCACTAGCTTGAAGACAGCTTAGGATATATAATTAGGGCGGTTCGCATTTTGTTGATGACATACTTACACGCTAACTTAGGGGAGGTTTGATGATGAACTACCGACGATTTGGACGCACCGGTTGGATGGTCAGCGAGATTGGCTACGGCATGTGGGCCATGGGGGGCGGATGGAGTGGCTCTGACGACGAAGAATCCTTGCATTCCCTGGGGCGAGCCGTAGAGTTGGGCTGCAATTTCTTCGACACTGCCTGGGGCTACGGCGAGGGACATAGTGAACACCTGCTTGGGCAATTGGTGCGGGCCAACCCGGATGAGAAGCTCTACACGGCCACCAAGATTCCACCTAAAAACTTCAAATGGCCTAGCCAGCGCGAATTCACCTTGGATGACTGCTTCCCACCCGATCACATCGAGGAGTACGTCCACGAAAGTTTGGAAAACGCCGGTCTGACGTCCTTTGACTTGATGCAGTTCCATACCTGGGAAGACAGTTGGGTGGAGGATGATCGCTGGGCCAAGAAGATGGATGACCTGCGCCGCCAGGGCTTGATCAATGCGGTAGGTATCAGCCTTAATCGTTGGGAACCGTGGAATGGCGTGCAGACGGTGCGCAGTGGCTTGGTTGACGTGGTCCAGGTCATTTACAATATCTTTGACCAGAACCCAGAGGATGGGCTATTCCCGGCCTGCGACGAAATGGATGTCGCGCTAATCGCACGCGTACCCTTTGATGAGGGTACACTAACCGGAAAGCTGACCAGGGATAGCAAATGGCCGGAAGGGGATTGGCGCAACAGCTATTTTGTGCCGGAAAACCTCATCCCCAGCGTGGAGCGCGCGGATGCTCTCAAGCCGTTGGTGCTTGAAGGGATGACGATGGCCGAGATGGCTTTGCGCTTCATCCTCACCAATTCAACTGTCAGCACCATCATACCAGGCATGCGAAAGTTGCACCACGTGGAGGCAAATCTGGCTACCAGTGACAAAGGTCCATTGCCGGCAGACTTGTATAGCAAGCTGCGCCCGCATCGTTGGGAGCGGCAACCGGCTGAGTGGTCACAATAGAGGTGGTGGGTGTGAATACTTTATCTCTCAACGGTGAGAGTCTGACGATCGAGCAGGTGGTGGCTGTGGCCGAGGGTGAACCGGGTGCGCCGGCTGTCGAGTTGTCGCCTGAGGCGGTGCACAAAGTACAGCGTGCGCAACAGGCTGTCGCCGAGTTGATCTCCCGAGGCGAGATTGTCTATGGTATCACCACCGGCTTCGGAGCCTTCAAGGACCGCATCATTGAGCCGGATCAGGTTCAGCAACTACAGCGCAACATTGTCATGAGCCATGCCGTTGGCGTTGGGCCGACCTTTGACCGGCGGACTGTGCGCGCGTCGATGCTCATCCGTGCCAATACCCTTGCCAAAGGGCATTCAGGAATTCGCCTGGAAACGCTGAACTTGCTGGTGGATATGCTCAACCGGGGGGTGCATTCAGTTATCCCTAGCCAGGGCTCGCTGGGGGCCAGCGGTGACCTGGCCCCTCTGGCTCATATGGCGTTGGTGCTCATTGGTGAAGGGGAAGCGGAGTATCAAGGTGAAATTTGGGCCGGAGCTGAGGCATTGCGACGGGCTGGACTGGCGCCAACCACGCTGGCGGCCAAGGAAGGGCTGGCTCTCACCAATGGCACGGCAGTGATGTGTGGGTTGGGTGCACTGGCCACTCGTCAGGCCGAGCAACTGAGCTGCATTGCTGATGCCGCCGGCTGTTTGAGCTTGGAGGCGCTGCATGGTACTGCTTTGGCGTTTGATGAGCGCATTCACGCTGTACGTCCGCATCCTCGCCAGGTTGATTGCGCTCGTCACCTCCGTCAGTTGTTGGATGACAGCGACTTCACTCGCCACCACGATCCTTACAATGTACAGGATGCTTATACGCTGCGCTGCATTCCCCAGGTACATGGGGCGGTGCGAGATGCCATTGCCTACGCTCGTTGGGTCATCGAAATCGAGCTGAATGCGGCTACCGACAATCCACTGCTCTTTTTTGACCGGGACGAAGTGGCAGTTCTCTCTGGTGGCAACTTTCATGGCGAGCCGGTGGCCATCGCGATGGACTACCTGGCTATGGCCTTGACCGAACTCGGCAACATTTCAGAGCGGCGCATCACCCGCCTGACCGACGAGGCCAGCAACTCCCATGTTCTGCCGGCCTTTCTCATCAAGCATGGCGGCCTTAATTCGGGTTTTATGCTTGTCCAGTACACTGCGGCTGCCCTGGCTTCGGAGAACAAAGTGTTGGCCCATCCGGCCAGTATCGACACTATTCCCACCTCGGCCAATACAGAGGATCACGTCAGTATGGGCTGTTCTGCCGCTCGCCAGGCCTGCCAGATTCTCGACAACCTGGAGTATATTCTGGCCCTGGAGTTGCTGGCTGCTGCTCAGGGCATTGACTTCCGAAGAATGGAGCTGGGGCCGTCGGCGCAGTTGGGGCAAGGGACTCGCGCAGCATATAGGTTAGTACGTCAGCATGTGCCCTTTTTGGAAAATGATGCTATCATGTATCCATATATTGAGACGGTCCGGCATTTAGTCGCCGATGGCACACTGTTCCGATCCATTACAAATTCGTTGAAGAAAGGAGGATGAGCCTCTAATGCTCAATGCCTTGGATTTTTTGTTGATATTCTTTCTCGTGGTCGGCGCTTTGTGGGGGCTGTTGCGCGGTGCGGCCAAATTGCTTATTGGACTCTTCAGCTTATATATAGGGCTGGTCATCGCCCTCTGGCTTTACCGGCCACTGGGCGAGTTCTTTCGGGATTTGCTTCCCGGTATGTCAGTCCAGGGCAGCCAGGCGCTAGCCTTTGTGCTTCTCTTGTTTGTATTGGTCAATGGTATCGGCTTCTTCACACGCTACTTTGCCACGCCACCTGAAGAGCGCAAGCGCAAGCAGCGAGGGGATCTGGAGGAAGCTGTTTCCAAGGGTAGCCAGAGATTCCTGACTGGTCCGTTGAACCGGCTTGTGGGCTTGTTGTTAGGCATTATCGTTGCCATCATTTGGATCAGTTTGATATTGGCCGTGCTTCAGTTTATCCTGCGGTCTGGCTTTGTCACTGGCGGCGGCGCCAGTGCTTTTCGGCGACAATTAGGCGCATCGGCATTGGTTCCTTGGTTTGCTTATACCATGACGCTTATCTATTCGGCAATTAGCTTCTGGATACCTGGCGATGCCCCTAACATCCTCTCCGGACTTATGCAGGAGCTTCAGTAGGCGATATTGAATCTCAAACACCTGAACACCCTCGAATTCCCAAAAATCTTGGAACGGCTGGCCTATCACGCCGATTTCTCTGCCAGCAAAGAGTTGGCTCTGGCGTTGGCACCGGCTTGCCATTTACCTGAAATCCTTCAAAGCCAGGCCGAGACGAGCGAAGCGTGTCGCTTACTGAGTATCAATCCCGACGTGTCCATTGGCGGTGCGCGTGATGTGCGTCCATTGCTGGAACAGGCGAAACGTTCGTCGGCCTTGCTCCCTACTGAGTTGCTCGATATACGCCAGACTCTCGTTGCCGCCCGGAGCTTGGAGCGGGCCATCACACGGCTGGGTGATCAGTTTCCCCACCTGGATGACATTGCTGGCCGCATTCAAGAATGTCCGGGGCTGATCCAGGAGATTGGTCGTTGCATCAGCGAAAATGGCGAGGTGCTTGACACAGCTAGCCCGGACCTGGCTCGCATCCGCAGCGAGTTGGGGGTTGTCCACCAACGGCTTCTAGACCGGCTGAACAAAATCGTTCACTCGTCCCAGAACAGTCCATATTTGCAGGAGACCTTCGTTACCCAACGTCAGGGCCGTTACGTAATCCCCCTGCGCGCGGAGTTCAAAGGTCGTATCCAGGGCATCGTCCACGACCAAAGCGCCAGCGGTGCCACGCTCTTCATTGAGCCATTGGCGACGGTCGAGTTGAACAATCGATGGCGCCAGCTCCAACTCGACGAAGAGGAAGAAGTACGGCGCGTATTGCTAGCCCTCACTGATCTGGTGGCAGAAGAATCGGTGCGCATCGGTTGGACTGTCGAGGCGCTGGCCGAGTTGGACCTGGCCCTCGCCAAGGCGAAATACGCCGACGAGCTAGGTGCCGTCGAGCCAAATTGGGTTGACTCCGCTTCACGCAATCTGCCTTCGGGACAGACTGACTCGGTCAAACTCCTTGCGGCCCGCCATCCCTTGCTTGATCCGAAATCTGTGGTTCCTGTCGACGTGGTCTTTCCGCCCGAGACTTTTATTCTCGTCATCACCGGGCCGAACACAGGTGGTAAGACGGTCACCCTTAAGACGGTTGGGCTTCTCGCGGCCATGGCTCAAGCCGGGCTGCACATTCCCGCTGCCGAAGGCTCAACGCTGCCTCTTTTTGACGGCATATATGCTGATATCGGCGACGAACAGTCGATAGAGCAATCACTTTCTACGTTCTCATCACATCTCACCAACATAGTGAGCATTCTGGCTGAATGCGATGCCGAGTCTTTGGTTATTCTCGATGAGCTAGGTGCAGGTACCGATCCGGTGGAGGGTTCGGCCCTGGCTCGTGCCATTCTGGATCACCTACGAGAGCGCCGAGTGACTACTTTCGTGGCTACCCATTTCTCCGAGTTGAAGGCGTATGCTCACACCACATCTGGAATAACCAATGCCAGCGTTGAATTTGATGCCGATACGCTATCGCCCACGTATCGCCTGACGATCGGTCTGCCTGGTCGCTCCAATGCTTTTGCCATTGCCCATCGGTTAGGGCTAGACGGCCACATCATAGACTCGGCACAAAGTATGGTGTCGCCCGAGGCGATGCAGACTGAGGCAATGTTGCAGGACATCCAGGCTCAGTTAGATTCGGCCGCCCGCGAGCGTGCTGCGGCAGAGACAACCCGTGTCCAGGTTGAAACACGCTTGGGGAGGCTCACCCAGCGCCTGGCCCAAATTGAGGACGAACGGCGCGGTATCCTCAATTCCGCCCGCGCCGACGCCGGTCGCGAACTCAAAGCTGTGCGCAAAGAACTGCGCCGTTTACGCGAGGAGTGGGCCCTTGGGCTTCAGTCTGCTCAGGCTCAGGACTCGTCGGTGGAGGATAGTCTTTCTCTGCGGGAATTGGAACGACACACTCAAGAAACCCTGACCAGGTTGGAGACCAGCGTCAGTGTGGAAGAGACACAGCCGCCACCGAAGGTGAAATATCGAGGACCTCTGCAGCCGGGGGATCAGGTCTGGGTCGAGCCCTATCAGGCGGTTGGCGAGGTCATCAGCAGCCATCAAGGAAAAGTTGATCTGCAACTGGGGCGCTTCAGAACCAGCGTAAGGCGTAACCAGGTGGAATTGCGCCAGCGGGCTGCCAAGGGCGAGACTCCACCTGGCGAGGAGGGGGGGGAGATCGCTGGCGTGCAGACGCCTGCCGTGGAGTCGCCGGGCCTCGAACTGGATCTGCGCGGCGAGACGGCTGAAGAGGCGCTGCATCGATTGGATCGTTATCTGGACGATGCCTATCTGGTTGGCTTGCCTTGGGTGCGTGTTATCCACGGAAAGGGTACGGGCGTGCTGCGAGCCGCTGTACGCGATGCGTTGCGCGCGCACCCGCTGGTTTCCTCATATGAGGCCGGTAAAGAAGGTGAGGGCGGAGAGGGTGTTACCGTTGCAAGTCTGGCGCTAGACAATTGACCGAGTTATATGTAACATTTCCCATCTGTTTCAAACATTATACGCAACAATTATAAATTCCTACTTGACACAGGGCTCGGAGTATGTTATAATATCAATCTGATTAGTGAATATAACGTATATTACCGGCATCCGTGAATATGCACGCAATGATAGCGGCGCCCTTATCCAGGCGCCTTTTGTCGTGCAATTATATTTCACGCACATCTGAAACTTCACATTTGGATACGGGGGATTGGCGTGGACTTTCTCAGGGGGAGTAAATGAGTCAGGGGGCGAGCGAGGCACTGCTGGCCCAGTTTGAGGAACATTTGGTTTTCACGCAATTATCGCCTTTAACAGTTGTTAATTACCTGGCTGATCTGCGCGCCCTTGTACGATGGGGCGTGGACCACGTCGGTTCAGATTTCTCACTGGATAACCTTTCCCCCAATATCATACGGTCTTATCGCTCCCACCTGCTGGAAGAAAAACACTCCGCCCCAGCTACCGTAAACCGGCGATTGCAGGCTTTGCGCAAGTTCTGTGCCTTTGCCGTTCAGGCGGGAATCATGGCCTCTAATCCCGCCGAGGGAGTTCAACTGGTTCGAAGCGAAGGGACTGTCTCCGCTACGCCCCTGACCGGAAAACAAATTGAAGAGCTATTTAGAGCGTCTGGCAATGAGAAGTCAGGTCTGGCGCGACGAAACACGGCTATTCTGATGCTGTTGTTGCATACCGGTCTGCGGATCAATGAATTGGTGGAGTTACGTCTGGATGATGTTTATTTTGACCATCCTGGTACCCATCTGATAGTTAAAGATGGTCGTCACGGGGAGATTCGAAAAATTCCCTTGGAAGGCGAATTGCGACAGGCGCTGTATGAGTATCTTTCAGTACGACCCAAGGTTGAAGGGGAAAGTCGTCTTTTTTTGAGTCGTGAAGGACGGCCGCTTTCGACGCGCAGTGTGCAGCGTATTGTAAGCGACCGCGCGCGGGCTGCGGGTCTGGACGGCGTATCACCGCAAGCCTTGCGCCGTACATACGCGAGTCGTTTACTGGACAGCACAGGTGATTTGGTGCTCGTGTCACGACGTTTGGGGCATCAAAACCTGGCAACCACGACTCGATATCTTAACGCGTCGGCCAAGGAGCAGGTCGGCGAATTGGCTGCTCGGTGAAACAGAGTTTCGTGATTGGCACAGTGTTCGATGTTTGACTTTGGAGGTTTATCTTGGAAGTAAAGGATTTTCGCGCGCTACGTATCAGCTTGGCTTCACCGGAGGAGATTCGGAATTGGTCGTACGGTGAGGTTACCAAACCGGAGACGATCAACTATCGACGGTTGCGTCCTGAGAAGGATGGTCTCTTCTGCGAAGCGATCTTTGGTCCCACCAAAGACTGGCAGTGTTACTGTGGTAAGTATAAGCAAATCCGCTACAAGGGCATTACCTGCGAAAAGTGCGGCGTACTCGTCACTCGTTCCTCGGTACGGCGGGAACGAATGGGGCATATCGAGCTCGCGGCCCCTGTGGCACATATTTGGTACACACGGCGAGTGCCCTCTTACCTGGGTCTGCTTCTTGATATTTCTCGGCGCAACCTCGACCGTGTCCTCTATTTTGCCCAATACGTCATCACCCGTGTTGACGAACAGGCCAGAGCTAAAGCGCTCAAGCGGCTTGACGACGAGCTCAGCCGCGAGCGAACCCGGATGGAACGGGCTCAGCAAGAGCAGGTTGATGCCATGCGCGAGGGGCTCGACAACGAAATTGAGCGCCTGCGTGGCGGACTTGAAGTTACCCAACAACGCCTCGATGAGCAACAGACGCAGTCAATCGAAGCGGTGATGAAAGATGCACAGTCAGTTCAGAAGAAGCTTGAAGAGCGACAAGAGAAACAATTGAGAGCTCCCATCGTCTTACCGTATTCCGACACCCCGGTGGCGGATAAGGGTGAGGTTGTTGGCCAAGTGCATCTGACCCGACTTAATGAGGCAGTCGAGGAACGTCTCAACCAGATCAAACTTGAGATTGAAGAGGATCTCACCCGAGAGACAGAATTGGCTGAGGCTGAGATCGATCGCCTGCGCTTCACCACCGAACAAGAGATTGACCAGGTATACAAGGCGACCGAGCGAGAGTTGGCCGATTTGGCCGGACGCTTGGAAGAACAACGTTCTGAGCTTCTGAACATCCAACAGATGGATTTCCTCACCGAAGCTCAGTATCGTGACCTTGACGACCGCTGGGGACACATCTTTGCGGCGGCTATGGGTGCTGAGGCTCTGCGTGACATCTGTGTTGATCTCGACTTGGATAAACTGGCACGAGAACTACGCACCCAAATTCGCAGTACCCGCTCGAAACAAATCCGTAAGAAGGCGGTCAAGCGGCTGCGCGTCGTGGAATCGTTGCGCAAGAGCGCAAACCGGCCTGAATGGATGGTTCTCACTGTGCTGCCTGTGATCCCACCCGATTTGCGGCCCATGGTGCAGCTTGATGGCGGGCGCTTTGCTACCAGTGACCTGAATGATCTCTATCGTCGCGTCATCAATCGCAACAATCGGCTAAAGCGCTTGCTGGAATTAAGCGCGCCTGACGTGATTGTGCGCAATGAGAAGCGTATGCTGCAAGAGGCAGTCGATTCACTTATCGACAATAGCCGGCGCGGCAAGGCTGTCTCGTCTCGAGGGCGACGGCAGCTCAAGTCACTTTCCGATATGCTCAAGGGTAAGCAGGGACGATTCCGCCGCAATCTGCTGGGCAAGCGGGTGGATTACTCCGGACGATCTGTCATTGTCATCGGACCTGAACTCGAACTGCATCAGGCCGGTCTGCCCAAAAGTATGGCCTTAGAGTTATTCCGCCCCTTCGTTATTCAAAAGTTGGTGGAATACAACTATGCTAACAACGTCAAGGGAGCCAAGCGCATAGTCGAGCAGCAACGGCCCGAAGTGTGGGAAGTGCTGGAAGAGGTCATCCAGACGCGCCCCATCCTGCTCAACCGTGCGCCCACGTTGCACCGGCTGGGAATTCAGGCTTTTGAGCCGGTGCTCGTCGAGGGCAGCGCAATTCAAATTCACCCCTTGGTCTGTACTGCCTTCAACGCTGACTTTGACGGCGACCAGATGGCCGTTCATATTCCCTTGTCGCAGAAGGCGGTGGTCGAGGCCCACGAGTTGATGTTCTCATCTAGAAACCTGTTGTTGCCGGCTAATGGTAAGCCGGTCGTGGGACCCACCAAGGATATGGTGCTGGGTGTTTACTATCTCACGATGGCGGAAGATGGCAGGCAAGGTGAAGGCAAAATCTTCGCCGATTTGGACGAAGTTGCCTTGGCCTACGCTTTGGGGAAAGTTGATCTCCACGCCAAGATCAAGGTGATGAGGGTTACCGAACGGCGCATCGCTCGAAAATATCCTGTGGAGACTACCGTCGGTCGCGCGCTCTTCAACCAAATCTTGCCCGACGAATTGCGCTTTGTCAACGATGTGCTCGAAAAGGGAAAGCTGCAAGATCTGGTGGGCACTTGTTATCAGAAGCTAGGGTCAGAAGCAACGGCTAAGCTGGTTGATGATATCAAGAGCATTGGCTTCAAATATGCTACCAAGTCTGGCACGACGATTGCCGTTTCAGATATCACGGTGCCTGAGGCTAAGAGGCAGATCCTCGAAGAAGTGAGCCAGCAGGTGGCAAAGGTTGAGCAGCAGTATCGGCGCGGCCTCATCACCGAGGATGAGCAATATGTAAAGACGGTTGAGCTTTGGACCCAGGCGACCGATGATGTAACCGAAGCAGTGCGCGATTCCATCGATGCCCGGAGCCCCATTCGCATCATGGCCGACTCAGGTGCGACCAAAGGCGGTTTCCAGCCGATCCGCCAGTTGGCCGGTATGCGCGGATTGATGGCTGACCCGTCGGGGCGTATCATCGCCTTGCCGATCCGATCCAACTTCCGCGAAGGCCTGACCGCCCTGGAATACTTCATCTCCACTCACGGTGCACGCAAGGGGCTGGCTGATACGGCGCTGCGTACGGCCGACGCTGGATATCTCACCCGGCGGCTGGTGGATGTTGCGCAGGATTTGATCATCAACGCTATTGACTGTGGAACCAACGCTGGCGAGTGGATTCGTGAAGATACATCGAAGAGAATCGGCGAGTCGCTGGCGGAACGCATTTTCGGGCGTGTGGCTGCTGGCAAAATTGTTGATCCAGAAACCGGTGAGGTTATTCTTGATCGTGGCCAGATGATTGAGGGAGCCGAAGCTCAGGCGATTATGAAGGCCGGTATAACCGAGGCCTACGTCCGTACCCCCATGACGTGCGAACTCGAGCATGGCATCTGTGGCATGTGCTACGGACGTGACCTGGCCCGAGGTGGCCTGGTGCAGGTGGGCGAAGCGGTGGGCATCATCGCAGCCCAATCCATCGGCGAGCCAGGCACCCAGCTTACGTTGCGTACCTTCCACACAGGTGGTGTGGCCGGTGTCGAAGACATCACCCACGGTTTGCCGCGCGTCCAAGAGCTGTTTGAGGCTCGCAATCCCAAAGGTGAAGCGATTATCTCGGATATTGACGGCCGGGCAGAGTTGCTGACCACGGAAGACGGCGGGCGTATGCTCAAAGTGACCTTTTCCGAGATGCGCGAGGATGTGCACGAAGTCCCCGGTAACTGGGCAGTCTTGGTCGAGGATGGAGATGAAATCGCTGCACGTACGCGGTTAGCTAAGCGTGGTGACAAAGAGATATTGGCTGAGCACGCTGGAATCGTTCAGCGGAGTGATCACAACGTTGTTGTGCGCTGGGAATACAAAGATGAATATGAATACGAAGTGGCGTCAGCAGCTCGCCTACGCGTCGAATCTGGTAGCATGGTGGCCGCTGGGCAGCAGCTAACCGAGGGCTCTAAGAATCCCAACCGCATTCTGCGCATTTTGGGCCGTGAAGCGGCGCAAGTGTACTTGCTGGAGGAAGTTCAGCGAGTATATCGCTCGCAAGGCGTATCGATCCACGACAAGCACATTGAGCTCATTGTTCGTCAGATGACCAATAAAGTCCGTGTTACTGTAAGTGGCGACAGCGAGTACTTGCCGGGTGAGCTAATTGACAGCCTGAAATTCCAGAGGATGAACGACCGGCTCATTGCCGAAGGCAAGCGACCTGCAAATGGACGGCCCGTTTTGCTGGGGATCACCAAAGCTGCTCTCAACACCGACAGTTTCCTCTCGGCCGCATCGTTCCAGCACACAATCAATGTGCTTGCGCAGGCTGCCATTGAGGGCAAAGAGGATGAGCTATATGGCCTCAAAGAGAATGTCATCATTGGTAAGCTTATTCCAGCCGGCACTGGCTATTACCAGCACCGAGAGCGTCAAGAAGAGTTAATGAGCCAGGCCGATGGAGACGGGGATATCGAATTGGATGTGGAGGGCATCTTCGACCAGGCGATTGAGAGCGAAATTGAAGATGTCGAAGAGATGGATATGCAGGACGCCGAGAGCGATGAGTTAGAAATGATTTAGATGAGCCGCTCACGACTCCCGTATCTGGTGAGTCAGGCTGAGGAGTCTGGGCTGCTTTCAGGCACTTTCCGAGAAATCTCCTGTCGAGAAAGGAGGTGAGATCAAAACAATGAGTGTGACACTGCGGCCGGGTGAATCGCAAGAGAGTCTATTGAAACGATTCCGGAAAGAAGTTGTTAAGGGACGTATTCTCAGTACCTATCGCAAAAAGCGCTGGTATGTTTCAAAGAGCGAGCAACGCCGTCTGGCGAAACAGCGCGCAGCGCGAAAAGCACGGCGTAAAATGTTGCGAAGGATGGCGAAACAACAACAACGGTAACTATGGGTACGGTAGGGCGTCCTGTCTTAGGGCCTCAACACGCTTTAGTGGGAAAACTACGCGCCGAACCTACCCGAAAGCTGGGTTTGGAAGAGTTTCGTATCAATTTTAGACGATTCTGACTCTAAATCTTAGCTTTTCCTGAAGGGGCCTCTGTGCGGAAATGTTACCCTACTAGTCTGCGTAGACCCTTTTGGGAAAGACCACTCTGAGAACGTGACATACATCCAGTTAATGCAGACAGAGGGGGCGCCGAGCAGTCGCCCCCTCTCTTTTTGAAACTCAGAGGATTGCTCTATGGAGATTGGCACCGTCCGACTTGTGGACATTGAAACAGAAATGCAGGAGGCGTACCTGGACTACGCCATGAGCGTCATCGTATCCCGTGCGCTGCCGGACGTGCGCGATGGGCTCAAGCCAGTCCATCGTCGCATTCTGTATGCAATGCACGATATGGGGCTTCACGCCAGCGCTCCCTACAAAAAGAGTGCGCGAATTGTGGGTGAAGTGCTGGGGAAATATCATCCGCACGGTGATGCTGCCGTTTACGAGGCCATGGCCCGTATGGCGCAGGATTTCTCCATGCGCGCTCCGTTGGTAGATGGTCAAGGCAACTTTGGATCCATTGACGGCGATCCCCCAGCAGCGATGCGCTATACCGAGGCGCGGCTAACCATCTTATCCCAGGTGATGTTGGCCGATATCGACAAAGAGACCGTCGACTTCATTGAGAATTTCGATGGTAGTCTCACAGAGCCTGAGGTCTTGCCGGCCAAGTTACCCAATTTCCTCATCAACGGTGCTTCGGGCATTGCGGTGGCTATGGCTACCAACGTGCCACCTCACAACCTGGCCGAAATTTGTGACGCTCTTATTTTTATAATTGACTACATGGCGAAAGGCAAAGGGGATGCCATTTCAGTAGAAGACTTGCTTCAGTTCGTCCAGGGGCCAGACTTCCCCACTGGTGG
Source organism: Anaerolineae bacterium (assembly GCA_034412795.1). Classification (GTDB taxonomy): domain Bacteria; phylum Chloroflexota; class Anaerolineae; order 4572-78; family NAK82; genus JAUVPY01. The sequence goes on along the minus strand of DAOUMD010000132.1, from coordinate 5,025 downwards.
TATCGTCTATCGTTATGCACGAGGAGCTGATGCCAGTGACGAAGACGCCGACCTCATTCGGAGCGCATACGCCGTAGGGCGTGGTCGCTTCACCGTGCAAGCAAAAGCGCACATTGAAGAGATGACACGCAACCGACATCGCATCGTAGTCACTGAGTTGCCTTATCAGACCAACAAGACCAACCTCATTGAGCGTGTTGCCGAATTGGTTCGTGATGGCAAGATCGAAGGCATTACCGATCTACGCGACGAAAGCGACCGACAGGGCATGCGTATCGTCATTGAGCTGACCCGTACCGTCGAGCCGCGTCAGGTGCTCGAACAGCTCTTCAAGCTAACGCCAATGCAGCAGACTTTCGGAATGAATATGTTGGCCTTGGTAGGCGGCGAACCGCGCTTACTTCCACTCAAGCGTGCCTTGCAGCTTTTCATCGAGCACCGGCAGGAAATTATCACACGTCGTAGCCACTACGAACTGGACAGGGCTCGACAACGCGCCCACGTGTTAGAGGGGTTGTTGGTGGCGCTGGACAATCTGGACGACGTCATAGCAACCATCCGGTCCTCACGTACTGTGGACACGGCTCGCCAAAACCTCCGCCGCAAGTTCAAGCTGACCGAAGTTCAGGCTCAGGCAATACTTGATATGCCATTGCGTCGTCTGGCTGCCTTGGAGCGCAAGAAAATCGAGACTGAATACAAAGAGGTGCTGAAGCGCATCAAAGAGCTGGAAAGCCTGCTGAGCAGCCCCAAGAAAATTCTAGGCGTCATCAAGGACGACCTGCTGGAACTCAAATCGCAATACGGCTCCCCGCGTCGCACCCTTATCGTGGCTGGCGAGAAAAGCCAGCTTACGGCTCGGGATCTGGTACCGGAAGAAGACGTAGTCGTCGCCGTCAGCGAGAGTGGGCGGGTCTGTCGCTGGGCTATAGACCAGGGTGTAGAGCCGGCCCGAGGTCGACAGAAAGATCCCCTGGTCGCCATTGCTACGGCTAACACCCGAGATAATCTATACCTCTTCACCGAGCATGGCAAGGCTATTGTGGTGCCCACTCACCGGGTCCCGTCGGGAGCGACCCCTGGTGAAGGGCTGTCCGTCGCGGAACTGGCGGGCCTTTCTACACAGCCGACCGTAACTGCTGCACTCGCGTTACCTCCCATGGATCCCCCTGGAGACCGAGAGGCAAATGGTCAATCTGGCTATCTTTTCTTGACCAGTCGAAAGGGCCGGGTTAAACGAGTCACCCTGGCTGACCTGTGTGCCGCGCGTACCAACGAAATCACTATCATGAAGGTGGACAAGGACGATGCACTAGGCTGGGCAGTTCGCACCGCCGGCAAGGAGGATGTGATCCTCATTGTCTCCAACGGCCAAGCTATTCGTTTCTCTGAGGAGGATGTCCGGCCTATGGGCCTGCCAGCCGGCGGGGTGCTGGGCGTCAAGATGGGTGATGAGGACTGGCTCGTGGGTATGGGAGTTTACCGCCCTCGGGGCGATGTGGTTGTCATTTCTGAGATGGGTATCGGAAAGCGCACCGCTCTAAGCGAATACCCCACCCAGGGACGCTATGGGGCAGGCGTGGCTACTGCCAGCCTGTCGGCTAAGACAGGTCAACTGGCAGTCGGGGTGGTGGCTAATGCTTCTGACCGGCTGCTAATGGTGTCCGCCAAGGGAAATAGCAAAGCCGTGTTTGTCCGAAGCCTGCCGAAGGCTCGCCGCGCTACCCAAGGCAGGGAGTTGATAGCCATTCGTGGGCGGGATCGATTGGCGACCTTGCTGGCCTTGTCGCCGGTGGAGGCTGAGGCGACCAAGCCAGCCAGTCAGGGACGCACCTCTCGGTCCTCCGCTCGGCGTAGCGCTTCAAAAACGAGCAAGACTCGATCAAGTCGCAAAGGCACATCTAGTGCCTCCAGTCAACGAAGCAGCTCTAAAACGAGCAAGGCTCGATCAAGTCGGAAAGGCACGTCATCTCGTTCGGCAGGGAAAAAATCGAGGAGCACAAAATGAACTTTGTAGATACTATGGTAACCTGCCAGCATTGTGGGCGAGAGTTTGTGTTCACTGTCACTGCCCAGCGGGCGCTGGCGGAAAAAGATCTGCCGCTGACACCTCCTGAGTTTTGTCCCCGTTGTCAAAAGTTAATGCCGCTCACCAATTCCGAGGGCAAGGCTCAGGGTGTGGTGAAGTGGTTTAACTCCCAAAAAGGGTATGGCTTTGTCACCTTAACAAACGGAGAGGAGATCTTCGTGCACAAGACGGGTCTGGGAGAAGGGGTCCGGATGCTGGAAGACGGACAGCAAGTGGAATTCGAGGTAGAAGAGACGATCAAGGGGCCGCAGGCAGTGAATGTGGTTCCGGTTTAGGCGGACATGGCCGGGAGCTTGGTCTACAGGTCTGCATTCTTACGACCGTCATCTCTTCCCAATCACTGGAGATTTTGAATGACTGGGTTCAGGCGAGTAGTCAGTATCGACGACGTTCTCTCTGGCAAAGGGATCGTTGTGGAAGTTGACGGCAAACAGATTGCCGTATTCAACATCCAAGGTCTGTTTTATGCCATTGATAACACCTGCCCCCATCGAGGTGGCCCACTGGGTGAAGGTTCCTTGCGTGGCACTACGGTCAGTTGCCCCTGGCATGGCGCCCAGTTCGACGTGACCAGCGGTCAGGTTATTGGGCCACCCGCTTCTGATGGCGTTAAAAGCTATTCTACCAAAGTGAAAGAGGGTAGCGTTTGGGTGGCGCTTTCCTGAGCTAATTCCAAAAGCCGTCTTGTAGTTTCGTAGAATCTTTATCCTTACTGCCCCTCCACACACCGCTCGCTGAGGCAACAAACAGTTCCCCTGTCGGACCCCACGCCATTGTCTCCACAACCTCCTCCGCCAGCTCGGGCGGACCTATGGACTGCCACGTGTCACCTGCATCGGCCGAAGCGTAGAGTCCGGCCCCGGCCGTGCCTACGTAGATGGCCTGCGGGTCCTTGGGATCAAAGAGTATCGCTGTCACCGATATATCCTCCAGCCCTCGCCCCCACGGCTCGACCGTGATTCCCTCATCGTAGCTCCGGTACGCACCGCGCGTTGCCCCGATGTAAAGGACCGATGTCCCTTCCTCAATATTTGGAGAAGGACGGGCCACCAGGGCCAGTACTGTCTGATCATCCAGTCGGCGGCCTAGCGGTCGCCAGTCTTTACCTCCGTAGCGGCTGCGGTACAGGCCGGTGTCGGTGCCCAGGTATACGGTCGAAGAACTCGCCGGGTCTGGCGCCAGACTGATCGCCTCGGTGGTCACGCCTAGCCCGGTCCATCGAGCTTGCCAGCTTCGACCACCATCAGTACTCTCGTACATCCGCTCCCAGGCGGCCAGTATGTAGATGTGTTCCGGGTCCTGTCGCGCAACGGCCAGGGCCCGGATACCGATCTCCTGGCCTGAGGCTACTCGTGTCCAGGTTGCACCTCCGTTGTCGCTGCGGTACAGTCCACCGCCGGCTGCCCCCGCGTAAGCCACCTGCCCATCTGACGGGGCACTCGCTAGCGCCGCCACGCCCCCTGGCGGAGAACTTTGGTTGCTCGGCGAGTGGCTCAGAGGTACCTCTGCCCAACGGTGCGCCGTTGGCTGCCAACGGAAAAGTCCGGCGCGGGTACTGATCAGCAGCCCCGAATCCGCGGCGAGGAGAACGTTGGCATTGGGCATACCTAGCGGCGGTGACAGGTACGTCCAGCCCTTACCGGCATCGCCGCACTGGTTCACTTGTGCTTGCCCTGTTCCGCCCGCTAGCAAACTGGTGGCATAAATGCCGGTCCAGGTTCCGGCCAGGAGCCGATCGCCAGCCGCCGCCAAAGCCAATATCCCGCCTTGTGTCGGCACACCCACCCCAACTTTTTCCCAGGATTCGCCGTCATTTTGACTGCAATATACCTGGCCTTCTCCGCTACCAGCAAAGAGTGTTCCGGTTGCAACTCTGCCGGTGGGCGACTCCGTGGTGGAGTCCGCCAGCCATAGTAGAGATACCACCTCATCGCGCGCCCAGTCAATAGCCAGTGTCTCCCAGGATTGACCGCCATCTTGGGTTCGGACCAGGCGGTCGCGCAAGCTGGCAACCGCCGCTGTTGGACGCCGGGGATTAAGCGCCAGATTGGGGACGTAGTCGCCGGGAAAGGCAGCAGTCCACGTTTGCCCGGCATCCTGGCTTGCAAACAGCCCCTGCCCCGCGGTGCCCGCATATAGATACTTCCCATCGGGTGAAATTGCCAATGCTAGGACCGCCGATGTGCTTAGTGGCTCGTCACGAGCCAGCGGTTCCCACGTCCCCTCGTCTGGCTCTCGGTGATACAGTCCGGCGTCATTCAATCCAACGTAAACCTGTCCAGACTCGTCGGCTGCCAGGGCGAAGACGGTTGCCGAGGGCAGGCCCTCATCGGGGTCTGTCGATTTCCAGCTTGTTCCCCCGTCTGCGCTTTTCAGCAAACCATCCCGGGTCCCTGCCCAGAGGACGTCGCTTGGGAGGTGCAGCAGATCAAAAATAGGATTATCGCCCAGTCCTTGAGCGCCGATGATCCACGTTTGCCCCCCATCATCGCTGGTAGCCAGACCGCCGGGGGCGTAATATCCGGCCCACATTCGATCAGAGCGCGCTGGATCGACAGCTAGAGCCAGCACCACTGCCTGACGGGGTAGACCGGCTTCGGCCCTCTCCCAGACCCAACCAGGCGTCACCTGACACGCACTCAAGACCCAAAGAGCGCACGAGATCCCAAACCCAAAGCATACCTTCAATCTCATCACTGTGTGCTCAATAGTGGGCAAAACGGCGAAACGCTGAGCGGCATGGTTCATTTTGCCAAGAGAACTGGTTGACAATTTGGCTTGCTTTGCCAGACACATCCGTAAAACGTAGGGCGTAAAGCGTAATGATTCTGGGCGAATGCGCCTTGCGAATGTGCCTTCAAGTAATCCACCGAAATAAATTACACGGAGACGCAGGCTTCCAGGCTTCACAGCAACACCAGAACCGTGCAGATAAT
>DAOUMD010000131.1:0-8628 GCA_034412795.1 Anaerolineae bacterium | reverse complement strand
ATATCATCAACCAAGACTAAGGCACTCATTAGATATGTCTCCTGGATCAAACGTTTGGATTGATGATACCAGAAGATTTCTCATATGCCATGCCTGAACTGAATATGTTCGCAAAGTTCAACCTTGGCCAAATACTGGGACATTTATTTCTTTCCACGTCCCTTACGTGTAATTCGCAGGAATCTCTAATGGAAGATGCAGAGGAATCCCCGTTGAGTAGGGGGCTGAAAGAGGATGCACGGCGGACAGAGATAGGGCCACGACTGGGCGGTGCAGAGGAAACCCCGTTGAGTAGGGGGCTGAAAGGTCTCCATGACCACGTGGGTATTGTACGGGCAGAGGCGGTGCAGAGGAGACCCCGTTGAGTAGGGGGCTGAAAGTTCGCCACCAAGGATGAGAATTTTGATGCCTGGATGGGTGCAGAGGAAACCCCGTTGAGTAGGGGGCTGAAAGATGAATTCAAGCGCCCGCTTGAACAGGTGTGGGTGTTGGTGCAGAGGAAACCCCGTTGAGTAGGGGGCTGAAAGTCTTCACCGAATTCAAGGCGGACGAATGTCCACCCGTGATGCAGAGGAAACCCCGTTGAGTAGGGGACTGAAAGATTTCTTGCGGAAGCCTTTCGTCTGGCCAGGCAGATCGGGTGCAGAGGAAACCCCGTTGATAAGGGGCTGAAAGTCTTCAACATCGCCCTCTCCGACGTGCCGGAGAAGAAGAACGACCTGGTCATCGGGCGCTACGAACTGGCCGCGCCGGACGGCCCCACCACCATTGCTGTGAAAATCATTGATATGTTGGGCGAAGAAGTGTTGGTCACGGCCGGGGTCTAACGCATCCTCGGTTGCGAGGTTTGGATGTGTGGCAGATATGGGAGGGTTTAGGCGGACGCAACCCGCTTGAGCGGGTTTGATTTACCAGCCGTCGGATTCATCCGATGGCCTCAAGCGCGTTGAGCAGCAGCCCTAAGAGCATTTGATGGAGTAGCCGTGTTCTGGCGTTTCAATCTGTCTCGTAGTATAGGGAGGGACATCATGAGGCTAAGAATTCGTATACTATGGCTGACGTTTGCTATGTTCGCTGCTGGAACAGCTGTAACGAGTTTGCTGATCCTATTGCCTCAGACTAACGGAGAGTATGTTTCGGGATCAGTAAGGGCCGCGTGGGACATCACTAACAGTCCTGATGCATTACTTGTATCTCGTAACCAGAGGACTGGTGCACACGGTTTTGGCGCTGTGCGTACCTCTATGATGGCTAACACCCACGTCATCAGTGCCTATCAACATTTGACGGAGGTGATGGATAAATATCATCACACTTTTGACGTCTATTCTGATGTTGGAGCAGGCGGAAACCATTTCGTGCATCGGGCAATGGCAGGATCGGACGTTACGATCAATGATGCCTATACGCAGGTTGTGCGCTCGGGAGCATCGGCGATCAGGAATACATTTAGCCCTACGCAGAGTGCAGACTGGGGTGGATGGTTTTTTCAGAATGGAGTTCTGATAACTGGCATCCAACGGCCTCAAGACAATTGGGGAACATATCCTAATGCTGGCTACGACTTGAGCGATGCTACTGCATTGTCGTTTTGGGCTCGCGGCGATCAAGGAGGGGAAAGGGTAGAATTCTTTGTGTTCGGAATTGCTGGACCTTACGGTGACTCGGCTCCCAAGACAACCTTGTGTGGCCCTGGCATAAGTCCTTGTTACATTACTCTGACAAACACCTGGCAACTCTATACGATTCCACTCACTGGCCTGGATCTCAGTTACATAATTGGTGGTTTTGGTTGGGTGACAAATGCCACTCAAAACAATAATCAGAGCATTATTTTCTACCTGGATGATATATGGTATGACAAGCCGCACCTTAATGCCTTGCGATTACCGATGAGTTATGAAACAATCTCGTCCACGCTGGGTTTCGATACACAGCAAAGAAACGTGGCTTTTACCTATGATAGCGTGTTAGCACTAAGTGCTTTTATTACCATGAGGGATTGGGAGCGGGCAGGTCTTTTGGCTGATGCTCTGGTATATGCCCAGCAACACGATCGCTACTATACGGACAGTCGCTTGAGAAATGCTTATCAGTCCGGAGATCTCACCCTTCCCCCGGGATGGAACCCAAATGCCGCTGCGAGGTTGCCTGGATGGTGGGACGCGTCTGCCAGTCAATGGTTTGAAGATGCAGAACAAGTGGGCACTGCTACGGGCAATCTGGCTTGGGCAATGATTGGCCTGCTGAATTACTACGAAGCAAAAGGCGGATCTCAATACCTGACGACCACTATCGACATAGGGAATTGGATTCATGCGAATACATACAGTGGCAATGGAGGGTATATAGGAGGTTATCAGGGGCCAGATACAGCGCCTGTAACCCAGACCTGGAAATCTACAGAACACAACTTGGATTTGTATGCGGCGTTTGAACGACTCTATCGTATCACTGGGCAAATGACTTGGCATAATCGCGCTTTACATGCTAAAGCCTTTGTAGACGACATGTGGAATCCTGATGGAGGCCACTTCTGGACAGGCACATGCGCGGATGGTACAACCATTAATGAAACGGTCATTCCCCTGGATGCCCAGACCTGGTCGTTGTTGGCAATGGGCGAGAGTTACACGACAACTGCCGCCATTCACTTTGCTGAGATAAGTCACACAACCGCTTATTCAGATGTGCAAGGCTATGATTTTCGGGGCTTTGACTTCAATGAAGACCAGGACGTACCGTGGCCCGAGGGAACAGCTCAGATGGTAGTAGTTTATTGGTTATTGGGAGAAACTTCTAAGGCACAAGAATATCTGAGTGAATTGAGAGAACTCCAAGTCAAGGCAGTCAATGCGAATGACAGAGGAATTGTGGCTTCTCCTAGTTATAGTCTGACCACCGGCTTTGATTGGATGTACTATAACCGGTTGCATGTGGGGGCTACTGCGTGGTACATTTTTGCCGAACGAAAATACAACCCCTTTTATGGGACGTTTCATACTGAGGTTTATCTGCCTCTGATACTGCGCCAGCCCTCGTGAGAGGCGCGACCACTGGTAATGCAGGGGGAAGGTAGCCCAGCAAGTCGCCGCAGCCGACCCGCAAATTTAGCATGACGATCGGGGCACAAATTCAGATTCCAAAGCTCTCAAAAGAGCCTTCTATGACATCTTCCCACGACAGTTCGCGCAATCTTGATGAAATGACCAACTGAAAGGTTAGCAACGTTGGGTGGCTGAGCTGCGGGTCATTGGGCGCTATCCTGTTATCCATTTCGGTCTCTGACCAGATTAGTCGGATATGCTGCTACCTATTACAGCTTCGCGAGTTTTAGGTCTACAATGAGCGTCTCAAAGTCCTTGTCACATTCCGGCAAGATCCTCATCGCATCCATAAGGCGAATTGGGAGCCTTGCGTTGGTAACTTTCCGAATCAAAATCCTGCCGCAACTTTTTTATGTCACAACACTGAGCTTAACATTGATAACACTACGTGCTGTGCATCATTACCTCATCGAATTCATTTCATTCAGTCGTGGGTTGGATGTCTTGAGCTATGTTCTGGCGATGTTGGTTACCTCAATATTGGCTTTTAGAATGTATACACATTTGGGATTTGATGTTGCTCCCGATATTACCTGCCGGTCACCAATGTATCGAGACAGTCGCGTAGCTGAGGATGACTTGCCTCCTGTCACCGTTCAAATTGCATCACGCAACGAGCCATTCAATATAACACGGATGACACTTCGCTCCGCTTTGTCTCTGGATTATCCAACTGACAGGTTGCAGATTCAGATAGTCGACAACAGTGACTCCTTCAATGATGACTATTTGCGTGTGGTCAATTACATAGAAAGTTACAATGCTTTGCGTATTCGAGGACCCAAGATTGAACTTGTTCATCGGGAGGGCATCAAAGGGTATAAAGCTGGGAATCTCAATCTTGGTATGAAAACAGCGATGGGTGAGTACATCCTGATTCTCGATGTGGACTCAACCGTGCCAGCAAATGCCTTGCGCGATTCCGTTCAAGAATTCCATCGTCATCCGGATGTAGCCTTTATACAGTTTTCAAAAGAGGTAACGAACTGGCAGCAATCGACGCTGGCTAAGGTCTTACGGCTGAGATATCTCTCCTATCACTATACAGCGTATCTCCGGTCCATCATTGGTACGGCCTTTTTCTGGGGCCAGAATGGTCTTTGGCGGCGGTCAGCATTAGAAGCCATCGGTCTATGGCCCACCGACTTGAAGGCCGAGGATACAGAAGCCACCATATTATCCAAACTGCTTGGGATGAAGGGAGTTTATTACCCGCACATTCGATCAGGGGAGTGGGTTCCAGCCACGTTTGATGAGTATATCAAACAGCAACGAAACTGGGTGCGAGCAGGAACAGGCGTCTTCTATCGATACTGGAAGGATATTCTGCTATCTAGGCATTTCCGTCTTAACGAAAAGATTGACTCTTTACTGGAGTTGTCAAACTATCTCACCTCTGGAATGATTCTTGCACTAAACTTCGTTCCATTTTTTCATGGCAAATCATGGCTGGCAGATTTTATCATCTATGGAGGACTTCTGGGGTACTCAATGGGCTTGTGTGGCCATCTGTTACAAGGCATCAAACTTCCGATTCGCAAGGATTGGATGAGTCACTTCCCGTTGATTCTTCTCGCTCACCATGCGATCTATCCATATCATGCCTGCTTTGCCTTTCAATTCATCCTCGAAGAGCTTTTGAGAAAATGCCGGCGAAGACCCTTTCAGAAGCCTGCGATCACCGTGACAGCTAAAGGACAAATGAAGAGAGCAACAATTCTGTCCATCCTCCTGAAGAATCGAATCGCTATTATGCTCAGCATTATATATATTCTCCTAGCGCTCACTTCGCACTGGGGAGTTGATCTGATTCTTTTTCTGCCAGGTTTAGTCACCACCATTTGCATCATATTTGCACCGTTTGTTTTCGCTCAGACAGAGACTTGAAGTAGGCTGAGTATGACATAAGCCACTCGGATTATTGGCCTAACTCGAGATTGTGTTTTAGGCTTGGGCTTGTGGTGGGGAATGTTGGAAAGTACGTGCAGTCAATTCCCAAATCGAAACCATTGAAGTACCACATAACAACTCGCCAGACTGTGTAAAAAGTTATTTGACGTAAATCATGAGTGGGGATTATGATGGCTCTACCTTCAGGAGGTAGCCCTCGATGAGACATATCACCGGTATCCCCCACCAGCAACTGGTGCTTTTTCCGGGGAGTCTGGACGAGCCTGAGGTAAGCCCTCATCTAGACGAAGTCGCCTTTTACCAGATGATCCGCAAGGGTCTGCGTAAGCTGAGCCCTGAGGCGCGCAAGAGCGTTGACGATCTGAACCACGCCGTCCAAGATCTGCTAGACGAAAGCATCACCGCCCAGCCGACGGTGGACATCTTCGCCGTGGCCGGGCTGGAGAAGCCGGACATCTCCATTCTCGATGAAAAATTCCTTGCCGGGTTCAAGGCGCAAGCCAACCAGGATTTGCAGGCCCGGCTGCTGGCCAGGCTGATGCAGGATAAGCTGCACCAACGTCGCCGTCAGAACTTGGCTCAGTATCGCTCCTTCAAGCAAATGCTGGACGAAACCATCACCCGCTACAACAACGGTGCCATCCAGGCAGCGGACGTAGTCCAGGTGATGATCGAAATCCGCCAGCAGCAACTGGCCAATGATCGCCGCAAGGCCGAGCTGGGGCTCGACGATGAGGAATTAGCTTTCTACGACGTGATTATGCATGGAGCGCCGCAGGGGCTCCCGACCGGTGACGAGTGGATTGCAGAGCTGGTACGAGACGTGGTAGACGCTGTGCGCAGCAATCTGAAAGTAGACTGGACCAAGGCCCATCGCCGGGATGTTTACGCCAGCGTGCAGAGCGCGGTCAGCCGCGTACTACGCCAGCGACGCATCAAGGGTGAGCAATTCGCCTTCCTGCGCAAACAACTGATGAAACAGGCCGAGGCTATCTACGAAGACTGGCCAATGGCGGCTTAATGGCAAGCGTAGGTTTCTGGCTGCCCATTCGCTTTCGAATTTGGCGGCCATTACGGTGGATGATTGGCCGGGCGTTGATGTTGGCGAACCGGCGTTCGCGGAGAATTGGAGGGTGGGGCCTGCCTGGCGCTTCAATGTCGCGAATTCGGTACGATTTGGCGGTTGGCCGCTTCGGCGCACGGGTTTCCGTAGAAGTTAGGGCGCTTGAAATTACACCTTGAACGTATTCCCATACAAGAAAAAAAATGACTCAATATCAACACATTGATATAGATGGCTATATTGAACAAATTACCAGCGGCCTTTGTTTCATTTGTGAAATGCTGGCTGGCAATCCTGACTATCGACACCATATTATCTATGAAGATGAGATAGCCGTTGTATTTCTAAATAGATATCCAATTCTCTATGGTTATACCCTGGTCGCTCCCCGACAACATCGTGAACGAGTGACAGGTGATTTTACCCGCGAGGAATATCTGTCGTTACAAGACCTCATTTATCGGGTTGCAGAGGTCTTACGCCAAGTAGTGCCAACCGAGCGAATGTATATTTTATCATTGGGAAGCCAGCAAGGGAATAGCCACGTTCATTGGCATATCGCTCCTTTGCCGCCAGCGGTTCCATTAGAAAAGCAACAGTTTGAAGCACTAAGATTGGAAAAGGGAGTTTTAACTTTATCAGAAGAAGAAATGGCTTCATTAGCTGCTCGGATAGGGCATAGGATAGAAGAAAAGGATTAGCGGTTTAATGTCCATCCAATCATCCTTCCCAACCAAAGGTCGGCCTAACAATCATTTTGCACGCGACCGCCGGGGGTTGATGTCAGCGAACCGGCGTTAGCAGCAAATTCGACGGTGGGGCCTGCCTGGCGCTTCAAGGTCGCGAATTCGGTACGATTTGGCGGTTAGCCCCTTCGGCGCTACGGGTTCCCGTAGAATCACTTGTTAAGGCTACGATTATGGGACAGGACCTAAATAGAATAGAAAACCTGTACGATACGCTGGCAAAAGAATACGCAGAAACATTCTCTGGTGAACACGAAAAGAAACCGAAAGACCAGGAAATACTCCACAGGTTCTCGCTGGAGATCGGGGACAGAAGACCGGTCTGGGATTTGGGCTGTGGTCCAGGTCAGACGACAGAATACCTGAAGAATCTTGGTATTGAAATCTCAGGGCTGGATGTGTCGGAGAAAATACTGGAACAGGCAAGTGCAATTCACCCAGAGATACACTTCCGAAAGGGAAATATTCTTGAACTCGAATTTGAAAACGACTCAATCGCCGGGGCTGTGGCTTTCTATGCCATCGTTCACTTCACACAAGAACAAGTAGAAATGGCCTGCCGTGAAGTATTCCGTGTATTGCAGCCGGGTGGGTTATACCTTCTCACATACCACGTTGGCGAGGAGACGATCCACATAGAAGAGTTTCTCGACAAGAAGATTGATATAGATTTCATGTTCTTCACGACAGATTTCATTTCTTGTTGTCTAAAGAATAGTGGCTTTGAAAAGATAGACATAATCGAGAGAGAGCCATATCCCGAGGTGGAGTACCAAAGCCGAAGGGCTTATGTGTTTGCGACAAAGCCAGTCGTGCGAAAATCGCCCTAACCAGGCGCTCCACCGGGCGGTGAGCCTGGACGGTATTTCCATCGCGTTTTGCCTTTTAAGCGTGAATCCCCCTTCTTCATCACTCTCCCCCCGCCACCTCAGGCTCCCCCCACACCCGCACTTCATCTTTACGCGAGTCTGCCTTCAGCGCCTCGACCACGGGCAGCACCGTGCCCTCCCGGTCCTTGTACCAGGCCGCGTGCTCGAAGCGCGTGTCAAGGTACTCGCCGGCGCTGTTGGCCAGCAGCCAGGGCATGTGGGCAAAGAAGTAGGCCGGTGCGTCGTCCAGCACGGCGTGGTAGGCGCCCAAGGTCAGTGTCGTCAAATCCTCCTTGCGCAGCGGAGGATAGCAAGGAATCCTCAGGCAAAAAAAGTAGATTTATGATACAATAGAACAGGTAGAAAGGCCGCCGCTATCTCCACCTATGAGCAGTTCAAGACAGCTATGTCTCACCTGGAGGCCATTGCGGTGGACGATTGGCCGGGCGTTGATGCCAGCGAAACCTGCTGACGGAGTTATGGGCGTCAGGGTATGCCTAGCCGCTCAATGTCGCCATTGTTTGATGAAAATAGGTTTCTTGGCATCCGTTCAAAGTCCAGTTAGGCAAATGGAGGGACAAAAATGGAACTCACGATTATGGTTTCAATTTTTCTACTCGTATTTGGCCTTATTGGCGTGATCAAGGGCGAATTTAATATTACCAGACAGCGTCGAGTTGATAGGAATACAGGACTGCTTATGGGTATCATAATGTTAGTTGGCGCAGTAACGCCATTTTGTATAGCAGGATGGTCTGCATTTTTCGCACAGTGGGGCTCACTTGTCCTGGCCATTGTCATTGGATTAGTAACCTTTGGTGCTAGTTGAGTTAAAGGCTGAACTCAGCGATAGAGAGAGGCACGAAGCCATTCTCATCCGGCTGAAAACCATGCCACTGAACCAAGATATTGAACAAGGCCATCGTGAAGCC
>DAOUMD010000130.1:0-16297 GCA_034412795.1 Anaerolineae bacterium | reverse complement strand
GTCTCCTGGATCAAACGTTTGGATTGATGATACCAGAAGATTTCTCATATGCCATGCCTGAACTGAATATGTTCGCAAAGTTCAACCTTGGTCAAATACTGGGACATTTATTTCTTTCCACGTCCCTAATCCTATTCAGGTTGAAATGGAGTGCTTATGAGACTTGGCTGCTGCTGATAGCCATCTTGGTGTTGGTCACCGATCTTGTGCTGGGGTTCTACATTGCACGCATACACTACAACTTCTATACAAAACAGCGTAGTTCATAAGAACATGGGCTACCGGAGCTGACTGAGGCCAAGCATCTTCTCTAATGCAGATGTTGAGTTTATGCAGCTTTGGCCCAAGATTGAGAGAAGTGCACCTGGCCCAGTGATGATTTCTTGGCTGTTATAGCCGGCATCCTAATTGCCGCACAACTTAAAATGGTGCGACATGGTTCTGAGGCTAACGTCAAATTCTGCTTCTGTGTTTGAGCCCAGACGGAATGCTATGGGCCATTTTCACGCTCCCAAGAGGCACTACGCCAGGCCTTGCAGGAAACTAGACAGAAGCACTCCTTCGCGTGCACTATAGTTGAGGGCACGGTTACGGTGAACAGGGAGGAACAGCCTCATGCCAAATTCAAATTCTCGCGAGAATTTAAGCTATGCGCGACGTGTTTACGATCACACTTTTGACTGGTACAAGAATGCGGACGCCAAAGCGCAGATTATCCTCACGCTTGACGGTCTATTCATTGCATTCGTCACTAGCTCGATATTCATGAATCCAGGTGATTTGCGTGATATTGTACAGCAGTTTGAACGACCTACTTGGATATTCTTGACCCTTATGTCATTTACTCTCACGGGATCAATCATATGCGCAGTTGTTTGTCTGTGGTCGCGCATCCCGATGAGGCCAGGATACAAGAAGGACTATCTTGATATCAATAAGATTGAGACAGGCAAAGCGGAGACCTATATACCAGATGTAACCTGGTTTTTCCAGAAAATAACCTGGCTTGACCCTGAGCAATACCAAGGATATTTGTTGACGGCGGACCATAAGACAGAAGTAATGGCGCTTGCCACCAATCTTCACACTCTATCGAAGAATGTTTTGCGCAAACATCTGTTGGTTAATTTTGGCTTCTTACTTGCCGGCGTAAGCCTGATTCTGTTCTTCGCCATGGGAATCAGCTACATTGTAGTTGTAAAATCGCTCATTCCCGCACCCTAGCGGGTTCTTGGAAGGTGAATCAATGCATATTTTCTCAAAGGATCAAGTTTCATCGCCTATCGCAACATCTCACGGTGAAGTTATATTCGAACTTCTTGGTCGCGATTTCGATGAAAAGACGGAAAACCATAGCGTAGCCTATGTCATAATACCACCCCAAAAATCTTCTCTGCTTCACTACCACCCCGAGGCCGAAGAGAGTTATTACATCCTCCAAGGCCTTGCACGAATAACTATTGGCGAGGAGGAGGCAGAGATCTCACCTGGACAAATTGTTCTCATACCACCGAACAAGCCCCATAAGATTTTCAACATTGGGGACGATGATCTAGAGTTTCTAGCAACGTGCATACCAGCCTGGGAACCAACGAACAGTGTAATGTTAGAGTAGTTGGAGATACTGGCTAACAACCCCTTGCACCAGAACACCCAATCTAGGAGGCTCAGCGCTGTATCAAAGTCCCAGTTAGACGAAGAAAGTGAACAAACAAATAGTAACCAGGAGGGAATTGGGGAGGAGTATCATTGCTACTGGCATAGGCTCTAATCAATGCCCTATTTCCTCCTTCTAAAGATGCCTCCACTGGCTTCTGACTGTATGACAGGCGCGTCTTGTTGAAGTAGGCATCGAGAGCAGTAACCGCTTCAGTTACCTGCAATCACAAACTAACCTGGAGATATAAGCGTATGACGTTTAACCAAGTAATTGAAGTGTTGGTATCTTTAGCCGCAATCGTTGGTTTCTTCTTCGGTTTGTATCAGTACCGTCAAGCGCAAAGATGGAAGAGATTGGAATTTGCGGCTACTCAGTTGCAGCGTCTAACCTCTGACCCTGAGCTGCTCTTTGCTATTGTATGTCTTGAATATTCAAAACGCGAGGTACATTTGCCGGAGAAATACCAAAAGGTTATTAAGAAAGAGACTTTTATTCACGATAGCAAAGTTCTATCTCGAGTAATGCAAGTCTATCATGAAGATACGCCCGAATTCTATGTGTATCAGGATGTATTCGCACGACTATTCGAATACCTGAGCCAGGTATACCAATTTATTGATTTAGGTCTCATTCAGGCCAATGACGTCAAAGGGCTAAGATGGGTACTTGAGCATTTGGCAAACCCTATCTTTGTTGATAAAGTGGCATTTGCTAAATACATTATAAAGGGTGGCTCGCAGTTTGAGGATGTATTTAAGCTGATGAGGATTTTCGGAGTCGTTCCCCCAGGAATACCAACAGATTCTCCCAGCAGGTTACATCGAAGTAGTAGCCCCTGACGAATTCTCTAACCCGTTGAGTCTCTGATGCGAGAAAAACAGCTTCCGACTCCCACAGAAGCAGTCGATGAATTTGTAAATCGGCATTTGATTCTAAAAACAGACCTGGTTCACCGTGATAGGTCAGCTATATACTGGACCACGGTTGCTAATGTATTGCTGCATAGTGGTTATCATTGCCTGCCTCCCGAGACCCTAACTTCGGAACCAACAATAGGTTTGCTGCTGAATATGCTTGATCGTTCCTTCGAGCACGTTGAAGGTGCGATTGTTGCATACGATACTGGATCGATGGCAGCATCAGAAGTGGTAGCAAGAGCCGCTGTGGAGTCCTCTATCAACGTAATGTATATACTTGCTGGAGACAAAGTTGGCCGCTTGGCGGCCTATTTTCGTTCGTATTTCGATAATGTAAATGCCCAAGTCAGAAAATGGTTAGATGCAACTTTGCATATGTCAGGTATTGAAGCTCAAGCACATAGAGAGGCCGCTCACCGCAGACAAAAAGCTATCAAGAGACTGAAGGAATTTGCGGACTATGCCATATCCCAGATGCCTTCGCCAATCAAGAATGGAGAGTTTTCCAATTGGCCTAACATTTTTACGAGGTTTGATGAGCTTGGCCTAGAGACAGACTATCGTACAGTATATGCGAGAATGAGTTCTCAGACTCATATGGACGCTGAAGATACGCTCAACTATTTCTGGGCAATCTATTCCGGCGATGCGCAGGTAGTGGAAAGTGTCGGCTTAGAAACAGTGAATTTCAGCCGCTTGCTCGTGTACTTTGGGGTCCTGTACTTCATCAAGGCGAGCATAAAGTATGCTGAGGCTTTTGGGTTAACAGATGCGGCAAGGAAATTGGGGAGAGGCAATGCGGTGATTGATCGCAAAATGCAGGAAATTGCACTGGAAGTTGGAGCCTTTTAACAAGCTAGCTAGCAGGCACGTCGTGCCTATACCATGTATTTGTCGTAGCTACGACCGGTTGCCGAAGAGCCCAAGAGGTAACCTGGGCTTTTCTAATCCCTGCGCTCGCGGTCTCTTGCGTCAAAGGCGTACTTGAACTAAGCGCTTCGCGCAGTTTTTAGTGTCCCCTTAGATTTCCCCACAGTTTTCTCCTTACTCTTCTCGGGCTATAGTCCTGGAAAATCTTTTACTTACTCCAGGAGGTGTAGCTATGACAGCCCTAAGACGACACATGATCGAAGACATGCAACTGCGCGGCCTGGCCGAGCGAACTCAAGAGGTCTATGTGGCCGCCGTTCGTCAACTGGCCGAGCACTACGGCAAATCGCCGGACCAAATCAGCGACCAAGAACTGCGGCAACACTTTCTCTATCTCACTAATGAAAAGAAAGCGTCCTCCAGTGTGGTCACGATTGCTCTATGTGCCATCAAGTTCCTTACAAAGGCCGGCAGGCGAGACACGGTCGGTTGGGACAGACCTGACTGTGGGGCAGCTACCTCCTGACTTGCTCCCTGTTGGCAAGCCGTCAAAGCCTGGCGTTCTTGGTCAGTGAGAACGGCAAGTAGATTTGTAGATGGCCCATGGGGAATGGCTCAAGTGGTCACCGCAGGAGCCAGCAGGTTTGTGCGCTGGCTATGACCTGAATATTCCGTCGGGCGTGAAGGGGAGTACTACGTCAATTGGGGCAAATTAGGTCGTGTTGACATTTGAGTCTTTGCGCCTCGGAGAGTGGTATTCATACCCGAAAGCAAACGGAATACGCAGTACGCAATATGCAGTACGCAGTACGCAATACGTAGCACGTTCGTAAATGTGTCAATCGCCAGCTTCACCCCCGCGCCAGGGCGGTAATATCTTTTCTAATAATGCCTTGAGTGTGTGCCACAACCTATGGAACCATGGCGGAATAGTCGTTTCCGGCAGACCAGGCGCAGGCAAGGCCGCCACGTCGCGGAAGGCGTGAAAGGCAGGCTTAGGATTGTCATCCAGGTCAATGAGGCCAAAGGTGGGCACCATGCCATCGCTGTAACAGTACCAGAATAGCTGCTGCACCTGGTCACTATAACGGGTGGCGATGGTTGTGTAGTAGCGCCGGATGAACTCTGCAACTTGCTGGCGATCGTTGTCCAGGTCTTGCTCTGGGGTACCCATTTCGGTGATCCAGATGGGGCGTCTTTTACCGGCCTCATAGTAACGTTCCAGCAGGTCGCCCACATAACCAAAGAACCAGTCGGGGCGCGGCCAGTCCGGGTCAGGGCGCTGACCATAAGGGTGAAATGCGACGACATCTGCAGGCAGGTCGCCTCCCAACGAATTGATGACGTTGCTCAGCCAGGCGGGGTTGCCCGTGGCCAGGCCGGCGGAAACGACCAACGTGTTGGGATCAATGGCCTTGATGGCGTCGTAGGTGCGGCGCAACATTCGTCCATAGACCTCCGGACGTAGCGTGGGAGCATAGCCGGGGGAAACTGGATGGTCCGGTTCGTTCCAGACCTGGAAAGCGGGCTGCCAGGAGGAAAGCCGGTTGACAATCTGACCGGCACGCCGGGCAAAGTGTTCGATATAGCCATCCCACTCAGAGTCCGGCGCATCCAGGGCGGGCCGATCAGGATAGGTGTCGTAGGTTAAGATGATCAGCGAGCTAATGCCTGCCTCCTGATACTCGCGGACCTTTCGGGTGAAAAGCTCAGCCATTCCCGGGTTTAGGTGATCCCCGCTACTCGAATCATGGTAGGTGTAGCGCACCATCTCCACGTTCAGGTGGCGCAACTGATCTACCGCCGGGTCGCCTCTGGGGTTCTTGGGGTCAATATTCAGCGCATACATAGCCTGCCAATCCTTGCATCAGCACATAGGACGTTTGGGCATGCTTCATTTTGCCAAGAGAATTGTTTGACAATTTGGCCTGCTTTGCCAGACAAATTCGTAAAACGTAAAGCGTAAAACGTAATGATTCTGGGCGAATGTACCTTGCAAATGGGCCTTCAAGTAATCCACCGAAATAAATTACACGGAGACGCGGGCTTCCAGGCTTCATAGCAACACCAGAACCGTGCAGATAATTTCGGTGGATTACTCACGCATCACGTTTGACGTTTTACGTTTTACGCGGTTACTACCCTTGATTTGACCGGTAAAAAGTGTCAACCAAATAGTAAACCATCCCAGTTTAATATATCACATTTCGTGCTCATTTTCAACGGTTGGTAACTTCGGACGGGGGATGAGTTTGCGCACTGGCTATGACCTGTGTATTACTTGCGGAACGTGAAGGGGAGTACTACGTCAATTGGGGCAAATTAGGCCGTGTTGACAGCGCCGGGCGGGCTTCGCCAAAGTTACCCGTTTAATTTCTAAGTCTTCATGATCGGCGTTGGCTCAGGTCAGAGCAAGCCTGAAGGTCTTGATCTCAAAGGGCCGGGCGGTGAAGCGAAACACCTTGTCCTCAACCACGATTGGCTCTTCCGTAACCTTGCCCACCAGGTCGGTCTCATCCACCCTGGCCAGGTCCCAGCGTGACGAGATCATGCCCGACTCGACAGGCAGCCCGGCTGCCTCAGCCAGGCGGAGTACCAGGTGATCCCCCTCGACGAGCATGGCGTGCAGGACCACGCTGTCCGGCTCCACGACCAGGAAGCTCCCCGATGCGGGCAGCCGGCCTGCATGAGATGTCGACTTGCATACCATAAGCGGCTGGTTGAAAGCCAACCCCTCGCGATACACGCGTGCCGCTTGCCAGTTCCCCTGGTGGGGGATCAGTGCTTGCTCAAACCGGTGGAGCACGCCGATTTCGAAGCCGGTGTCGCTTTTTGAAGCGCTGGTGTAGCCGCCATGCTCGGGATAACTGGTCAGCTTGGAGCACTTCATGAGAGACACAGTGAGTACGTTTCCGAGCAATGAATGTCCGGGCAGGCCCCGGTTCAGCAGCGCAAGACCTTTCCGGCCATCGGTCACGTCCACCCAGTTCTGGGCCGGATATTCGCCATCGGGTCGCCGGATGGCGCCAAAGGGGATCTCGTAGGTGATCTCCGGGTTTGCCAGGTTCACCGCAAAGACGTTGCGATAGCGGGTGAACGGTTGCTGATTCACCAGCTCTGTGCTGATCTCCACCCGCGGCAGCCCGGCGTACAGCCTGAAGCGAACGCGCAACTGCCCGTCGCCGAAGGGTGAGTTCACACCCATCTCGGCCATAACAGGCCCGCCGGCGGCCCAGCCCTGGCCGCCGTATTCGGTAGAGAAATGTCCATGCCCCAGGTTCGGCACCGGGTCCACAAAGGGAACCGCCCCGGTTACCGCACCACGCAGGGGGCCGTAGTATTCCCACAGATCCCCCCGGTCCTCCTGCCGGCAGACCGATGCAAACCCACCCGGGTGATGGGCGTCGACGACGTTCCAATCGATGTCGCGCAGCGTGATCTGCTCGATAGAACCGGTGCGCAGGTCCACCGATACGTCAACCAGACCGTTGCTCATTCGCCCGTCGTCGGGCCGCTGATCACCCAGATTACAGCCTCTGAAAGAGGACGCAGAGACACGCTTGACCCGCAGGTCAGTGCGCACTTCACTCCCGGACCCCTGGCGCAGGAAATAGGTGCGATAGCCCAGTGAGGGCACCTGGGCGATAAACACGAGATCGGCCCGCTTGATGCTGCCGTCGCCGTGCCGTTGCACGTCTTCCAGTTGGAGTGGCACCTCCTGCCCTGTCTCGTCATACAGGGCAAGCGACTCCCAGCCTTCCTGGCTCAGGCCCAGCGTGCAGCGTGCCACATCGGTGCGCGGGAAAGCTAGCAGGTTGACGACCACCAACGGGATACCTTCCCCCTGGGTGTCGATCTGAGAAGTCAGAGTATCCAGCGCGCGCCCGGTGGTACCGCTGACCTCCTTGTCCACCCGCTTGTAGCGGTCCATGGCCCGTTCATATACCGCGTCGACGTGGCAGCCACATAATACGTCGTGGAACTGATTGAAGAGGACCGGCTCCCACGCGTCGTCCAGACTCCTGGCTGGCTCACTTTTCTCTGCCCAATTGATGGCGACCAGCTTCTCGGCTGAGATCAAGGCGTTCTCCATCCTCCGATTTTGCTGCTTAAGTGCGATGCGCGAGGCGTAGCAGCCGGGGAAGATCGGGTTGAAATCGCCCTCGATCTCCACCAACCCCTGCTCGGACTGGGCCGCAAAATACTCGCGTGGCGTGGCCGGGATCAGCTCCACTTCATCCTGGGACGCGTTGTAGCGGCGGACCAGGTCCATTAGATGGGCATCGGGCGCGGTCAGATCCAGGCCGGCCGGCACCATAAGTTGCCCGTCGCGGAAATAGGGCATCCAGTCGGCCATGTGACCCGCCAGCACCTGGCGGAAGGCCGGCAAGTTATCCGGCACCATGCCCAGCCCGCCGTACAGGTAGGGCAACCACTCGCAACGGAGCCGGGTGCCGTCCAGCCCAACCCACCAGAAAGATGCCTGCTCGTGTTCCCACATGCCCCGGCCGAAGACGTAGGTGTCGAACCCGGCCTGGCGCATGATCTGAGGCATCTGGGGGTGATGCCCAAATGTGTCGATCATCCAACCGGTGGTCACGCTGGCATTCAAAGCGCCGTCCAGATACGCCCGGCCGTACAGGACTTGGCGCACCAACGCCTCACCGCCCGGCATGTTGACGTCCGGCATGCTATGCACGCCTCCAACTACCTCGACCCGTCCCGAGGCGATATGCTCCTTGAGATATGCGGCCTGTTCGGGATAGAGCCTGGCGAAGCCTTCAAGATACGCCCGTTGGTCGAGCACAAAACGGTAGTCAGGCTCCCGGCTCAGCAGGTACAACGCATCCAGGATGTTGTCCGATCCCAGTTTCAACGTGACATCTCGTGTCAGAAAGACCTCTGCATCGTAGTGGGTGTGGGGTACCACGAATACACGATAGTTGGCCATTGTTTCCATCCTTCCGGGTGGCTAACCCTTAACCGAACCTGCCGTGAGACCCGCCAGGAAATAGCGCTGCAGCAGGAGATACACCACGGCGACAGGCAAGCTCATAAGTATCGCCGCGGCCATCATCCCTCCCCAATCGGTGCCATGCTCACCCGTGAATGAGCTGAGCACGACCGGCAAGGTCTTGAGATGATCGCTGCTGATGAACGTGATCGCAAAGAGGTATTCCTGCCAGCAAACCGTGATGGTGTAAATGAAGACCGATACCAGGCCCGGGACTGAGAGCGGCAGGATGATGCGCCAAAACACGCCGAAGTAGCTGCAACCGTCCACCCTGGCCGCGTCTTCGATTTCCTTTGGTATCGCGTCGTAGTAGGCCCTGAGCAACCATAAACCCAACGGCAGGGTGATCGCCACATACGAACCGATTAGTCCCAGGCGTGTGTTTGTCAGACCGAACGTGCGCCACAAGATGAACAGCGGCACGATCAACACGGCCAGGGGAAACATCTGTGTGAAGAGGACAAACATGCTCAGAGAACTACGAGCCTTGAAGGAGAAACGGGCCAGTGCGTAGGCACCCAGGCTGGAGATCAAGAGCCCGATGCCAGACGCGCCGCCGCCGACGATCACGCTATTGGCGAAATATTTCAGGAAAGGCTTGTCAAAGAGGACGACACGGAAATTCTCCAAGGTTAGGGAAAGCGGTACGAAAGTGGGAGGTGACCTCAGAATCTCGGCCTGGGTCTTGAAAGCAGCGTTTATCGTCCAGTAGTACGGGAAAATCATGACAAACGTGATAGGCACCAGGATGGCAAAGAGGCCCCAACGCCGTATGATTCGTCGACGTCTCATAAGCTTATACCTCCGAGCGGCGATAGAGAATACGCAGATAGATCAACGACAGAACCGACACAAAGGCAAATGTGATCACCGAGATTGCCGCGGCACGGCCGAAATAGAGGTGGCTGAATGCAGTCTTGTAGATGAGTACCGGGAAGATCGTGGTGGTCCCAATGGGCCCCCCCTGCGTCATCACAAAGATCAGCGTGAAAGCGTTCGTGGTCCAGATTAAGCCCAACAGGAGCACGGTAACCATCACGGGCTGAATGCAAGGCACGATGACATAGCGCAGCCGTTGCAGATAGTTCGCGCCATCCATTATCGCAGCCTCCTCCAGGTCTTGGGGCACGGTGCTCATTGCAGACAGCATCGTAAACATCGAAAAGGCATAGCCTTGCCAAATGTTCGTGATCGTGACAGCGATGAGCGCGCTGCGGGGCTCCGAAAGCCAGGCAACGGACTCGGAGAGAATGCCAAGCTTGATCAGCAGCAGGTTGACGATCCCAAGCTGGGGATTGTAGAGCCATCGGAACATGATGCCCGTGACGACAGCAGGACTTACCCAGGGCAAGAAGAGCAAGGTGCGGAAGAGACCTCTACAGGGGATATTCTCCCGGAGGATCAGCGCCAGTCCAAATCCGATGACGAACTGGGGAATAACAGAACCCAGCGTCCAGAACACCGTGGCCTTGGCGGCCTTCCAGAACCCAGGGTCTGTCAGGGTGTCGATGTAGTTAGCCAGGCCGATGAACTCATGCACCTGCTTGCGCAGTGTCCAATCGAGAGAGCTGACATAGAGATTGTACAACAGGGGATATAGGAATAGGAACGCCAGCAGAGCCAGTGCGGGCAGAAGGAACAAAGTGATGTTGAGTCGCCGCTGGCCCGCCGCGGATAGCATCGGTCGGGACACCCGACGCGCCTGATCTGACACAATTGCGTCGCGAGAATAACCCATAGCGTACCCCTTTGGCTGCGGGGGCCGGGAAACCCACGGCCCCCGCAGCTATGCTTTCACGTACTTTGCTTCGAATCTCGAGGTTGTCTGGCCTGGCACACCAAGGCGGAAATGAGCTTATAGTTAGTTTTGCTCCAAGGGGATTGCCAAATCCCTGGTTTAGGCGCAAAGGGCCGGGATTTGCCAATCCCTGGCGAGCAAATAACTATGTATCTGTTTACGCCGAGATGTACTAGTCCATTGGCCAGACGTCTATTAATCGAGTTCCGCGAGCAGCGGATCGATCTGTGCACACAGATCATCCATAGCCTGCTGGGGGGTTTTCTCGCCCAGCACAGCGGCCTGGACCGCATCAGCCTCCAGATCGTAGATCTCGAGTACGGCCGGCGAGAGACCGGCAGGTGGCCTGCTGTTGGGGACCGCCTTCGGGATATACACATTGACATACTGCTCTGCCTCCCAACGGGGTTCCTCTGCCGATGCATGGCTCACAGGCAGCGCGTCGGTATGCTTGGCGATGAGCTCGGGCGCCTGCATCCACTCGATGAAGGTCCATGCTTCATCGGGGTGCTCGCTGGTGGCAGCGATTGACCACATCCAGCCACCCATGGTCCCGGCATAAGGTGGAGCCCCTTCATTACCGGATCCCGGGAACGGCGCAATGTCGAACTTCTCGCCCAGCACTATGTCTGGATTGATCTCGGGGAAGGTATCCATCTTCCACGGGCCAGCGACCATCATGGCAACTTTGCCATTGGCAAATAAGGTGTCCATCTCGTCGGACATCTCCCACCAGCCCTTGAGCGTATATTCATCAAGGTCAACCCAGAACTCGAGTGCCTCAACGGCCTCCTTCTTGTTAGCCCAGCATTCCTTTCCATCGGGGCTGACGATGTAACCATTGTTGCCTACCAGGAACATGCCAAAATCGTAGACTAGACAGCCGCCACCGCCACCGCACTCTGGCGAGAAAGCATATTGGTCGATGGCGCCGTCACCATCCGTGTCCTTAGTGAGCGCCTTGGAGACGGTCATGAACTCGTCCCAGTTGGTGGGCAGTTCGAGTCCTTCCTCGGCAAACAGGTCAATGTTGTACCCCAGACCGCGAGTATCGATGCTCTGCGGGATGCCGTATACTACCCCATCCAGGACGCCCGGGAGCCACGCGGACTCGAAGTAATCCTCAGCGCTAATCTCCGAGTTGGCCAGGTAATCATCGAGTGGGAGGAGCATGCCCGCCGATGCCCAGGCTTTCCCAGCATTCACGTTGGGCACGCGGATAACGTCCGGCAGTGCGCCGGCGGCGAACGCCGTCACCACGCGATCATAGTGCTGCTGATACGGCACTGTTTCCACGAGAACTTCGATGCCGGGGTGGGCTTCGTTGAACTCATCGATCAGGCCCTCTTGGAGCTCGTTGGTGTCGTCTTGGGACCAATAGACGATTGTTACCTTCTCCGCTTCAGCCGCCTCTTCTTCTGCCTGAGCAGGGGCGGCTGGCGTAGTCTCCGACGGCACTGATGTAGGAACGTAACAAGCCGTTAACATCAAGCCTGCAACGACCAAGAGTGCTAAGGGTGCCATCAGGCCACGGGACATAAACTTGTTTTTCATGGTCCATATCTCCTCAATTGTTGAATACACGGGTTGAGCTACTCAGGCCGGACGCCTGAGTCAAGCCGGTTTTCGCCCACCAGAGGCCCACAAAGTTTATTTCATACGCACCTCCTCTCTCGGCGAAGAGATTTCTCGGGGAATGCCGTTCGCATCTGGGGATGCTCACTCCGCCCTGCGTAATGAGGAGCGAGGCACCCCCAGGTGCTGAAGCGTCTGCCCCGTTTGACAGACTTTCCGAGAAATCTCAGCGAAACCTGTGGTTACTTGCAGGGCCGAAGCCACCCCAATGTACGCTTCAGCTAATCAACCACTTCGACCTCTATGGCGTAAGTGCGGCTTTCACCGGGTTCCAGGTAAGGTAGGTCGCCGCTCTCGCGGGCTGCGGCGCGTCCTCCCATTACACTGCTATTGGCCGGCTCTATGCCAAGCAAATACATCCCTTTACCCATCATCTTCCATTGGAACAAGTGGGGCAGATGGGCCTTATCGTAGGTCCATCGTAGCCCCAGACCTAGAGACGGGTTCTCTAGCTCAATCTCGACCCTTCCGTCGACACCGGCCACCGGCACGTGACGGAAGACCTGCTCCCGGTATCTTGTGGTAGGCGGTTGGAACCTGTCCCAATCTACCAGCCCTGCTTCTGCATCCGCATCGCGGGGAGCTGTCTCTTCCACGTCTACGTGCAGCCGGGCCTCCTCGCTGAGTAAGGGAAACCCCAAGTTGAAGTGGTAGAGGATCATATGCGGCTGTGGATCATATCCCTCGTTGGTAACCGTGTCCTCAAGCCAGATCTTATTCGAACCCAGACGCGTCGAGATGCGCCGTCGCAGCACCAGGTTTTCGCCGTACACCCGCGTTTGGCGAACTTCTCCGGTGACCTCAAGCTCATACTCGTCACCCGACCAGAAGGTCCGGTAGCTCACGCATCGAGCAGGCAAGTTGCTCACACGTCCGTGAAGGCCCAATGCTTCACCATCGTCGTGGGAGGGCTGCCCGAACTGATCCAGGCCACAGGTGACGAGCAGTCCACCCGAAAAGGACCGTAGCCAGCCTGGCCCCTCCGGCTCAAAGTAGGTGGGATGAACGTCCCCGACCGACGAAGTCCAAGCCAGTGCCATACCCTTGTAATGGCAAGCTGAGATATCGAGCGCCCGGTCTGCCTGGATACGAAAACACAAACCGCTACCCGTCCATACGTGCAACACCCGATTGCCCCGCTCCATACCATCCGCGGCTTCTACCAGCTTGATTCCTGCTATCTGATCCATGTGTCCGACGTACTGAACGAGTTGCCGTCGACTCCAGTCACGATCATTCCAGGTTGCCATTGCTCTTATCCCAAAAGCCGATCCTGAGTTTTGATTTGACGTAACTGCTTTGACAATGTCACATTTTGCTTCAGGCAGCGGACGAACACCCAAGTTCGCCCTTACAACCCGGCCATGTAGGGGCAGACCTGGGTGTCTGCCCGATGCCATAGAGCCTGGCTGCCCCTGTTATGTTACTGTAACATTGTCAAAGTAGTAACGATTCGATCTTGATTATGGTTTGCGAAGCTGGCCTTCGTAGAAAGCCTACGTCCAGCCCTGCGGATGAGGACCAAAATTTCCGGTCAGGGCTTGGTGATGGCGGCGCTCAATTCAACGTAGTAACGCACTCGATCTCCGCGCATGATGGCCTTGCTGAGCACCACCGGTCGGTCACCAGTGGTAAAGGTGATATTCTGCAGCAACAGCGCCGGCGCCCCCTTGGGGATAACCAGCATACGCGCTTCATATTCGTCGGCCACCACGGGCTCAAAGAACTGCTTGGCTCGCACCAATGGCAGCTTGCAGCGACTTTCCAGGATGGTATACAGCGGCGCCAGGTTCAGGTCTTCCTGGCTAAGTCCACCGCATATCTCCTCCGGCACGTAGATGGTCTCCAAAAGCAACGGTTCGTCATCTGCCAGTCGCAATCGGCCAATCTTAAGCACCGGGCTACCAGGTGCCAAGTTCAGCTTGCGCGCCACCCCGGCAGGTGCTGGAACCGTTTCAAAGGCGATCAATCGGGCACTGTGCTGCAGCCCTTTTTGCTCGATCAACGTCGTGAAGCTGTACAGCTTGTCCAGGCCGCTTTCGATCTTGGGGGGCAGGACCCAAGTCCCCTTGCCCTGCTTGCGGCTCAGCAAGCCCTCGCGCACTAGCTGATCCAGCGCTTGGCGTATCGGTCCACGGCTGACGCCGTACTGCTCGCACAGCTCAAGCTCGTTGGGGATGATCTCTCCGGGTTGCCACTCGCCGTTCACGATCTTCTCCAGGAAGATCTCCTTGATCTGGTGGTATAGAGGGATACCATCCTGCCTTAGTACACTCACGCTCCCGTACACTCCCACTTAGATTTCAGGACTAGACCACGATTTCAAAAGTTTTTAGGGTAAAGCCAAGCGCACCATCTTGCTCGGAGCGGGTCTATGACCCGCGTGTTTAGCGAGCCAGAGCCGTCGGGTCACAGACCCGACGGGAGCAAAGATTACCCTAAAAACTTTCGGGAAGCACCACTAGTGTACCACGCTCGCCTCTCTTTGTCAATATATAATAACTTATAAACATATTGACAAACTGTAGCGGCTGGGCTATACTGGGCTGGCACCGAGACTACAAGGCCGGTTCATCTTGCGGATGCCGTCCCTAACTTTTCGCAATAGGCCCCCGCGCTGATCTGTTTCGGGCACAAGCGTGCCTGGGCGATGTTTGACCAGTGCTGGCCAGGATGCTGCCTGCTCCGTTGGCATTCACATTTTAGTTGTCACCACGCGCCATGCGCTCCTGACAAGACACAGTCTGGTCCATTCTGATAAGGAGGCTGCAACGAATGCTGGTACCCTTCAAAGAACTTCTGGCGGACGCCCAATCGGGCGGGTACGCCGTAGGTTACTTCGAAGCCTGGGATGTATACTCCCTGGAAGCGGTTTTGGAGGCTGCCGAGGCTGAAAATGCTCCGGTCATCCTCGGCTTCGGGGTGGTAATGATAGAGCCTGGCTGGTTTGACTCGGGTGGGTTGGAACGCCTGGGAGCCGCGGGTCTGGCTACCGCCCGGGCCGCTCGAGTGCCCGTGTCATTTATCCTCAACGAGGCGTCGACCTACTCCCAAATCGTTCGGGGTATGCACGCTGGTTTTAACGCAGTAATGCTAGACAGCAGCGAGTTACCTTACCACGAGCACGTCCAGCTCACCCGGCAGGTGGTAACCACCGCGCACGCGCTCGGAGTGGGAGTAGAGGCTGAAGTGGGCATACTACCCGACGCATCGGGCGAGATGGGGGGTGGGCTGGGGCGTATGACCGAGCCTGAAGAAGCCGCCCGCTTCGTCGAGCAGACCGGGGTCGATGCCCTGGCCGTATCTATAGGCAATGTCCACACCCTGACTCGGGGCAAGGCGGTCATCGACCTGGAGCGCCTTGCAACCATCTGCCAGACTGTTTCAGTTCCCCTGGTTGTCCACGGCGGTACCGGTTTTCCCGACGAGGCAGTCGTGCCGGCCATTGCCCGCGGCGTGGCCAAGTTTAACATCGGCTTGGTGCTGAAGCAGGAATTTATGATCGGGATGAACCAGGCCGTCCACGCTCTGCCCGAGCAGCCCAGTTTCCACCAGGTCATAGGCTCGCGCAAGAGCACAGACGTCCTACAGCAGGGCAAGCTGCGCATGAAAGAAGAAGTCGCGCGCCGCATCCGCCTTATGCGGCCCGGCAGTCCCAATCAGACCTGAGCCTCCGCCGAGTTCCATCCAATCGCCAGATTTGTCAATTTGGCAAAAGCGGGTATATTTTGTCGGTAATATGCTGGTGGAAGGAGGCACTAACTATGTCGAGCACGACTCGTATTGATACCAGCCCCGACCCAAAACCTATCCGCTTGTTCGCGTCGGACTTCCTCGAGTTCTTTACCCACATTCATCCGGCCGTGGTTGTGATCATCTGGGTGCCGGTGGCCGTCCTCTTTCTGGTCGCCGCTATCAGGTCCACCCTGGGGATAGGTGAAATCATCCTCGGCTTTTTACTTGGCGTGTTTATATGGACCCTGACGGAGTACACCATGCACCGCTTTGTGTTTCACTTCAAGCCACGTAACGACTGGCAGGAGAAAATCATCTTCCTGTTCCACGAGAACCACCACATCCAGCCGCAGTTAAAGTCGCGCCTGGTGATGCCGCCCGCAGTCAGCATCCCCCTGGCCCTCATCTTCTACGGCCTTTTCTACCTGGTCTTTGCAGTTTTGCTGGGGGTGCCGGAGTGGATCGCGCCCATGTTCTCCGGCTTCGTGACCGGCTACCTGTTCTACGACATCACCCACTACGCCACGCACCATTTCCCCATGCGGCGTGGCGTGTGGAAGTATCTCAAGCGCTATCACATGCAGCACCATTACAAGACGCCCAACCAGCGCTTTGGGGTCAGCTCGCCGCTGTGGGACATGGTCTTCGGCACCAAACCGGCTTGACGA
>DAOUMD010000129.1:0-6823 GCA_034412795.1 Anaerolineae bacterium | reverse complement strand
AACTTACCCATTAGGCCGCGTCCAAGAATAACTTTGTGCATTTTGAAATATTTCACTCGGAATTTTGGCCTGAAAATAGAAAGTTATTTCTGGACGCTTCCTTAGGCCGTGTTGACATTTGAGTCTTTGCGCCTGAGAACCCCGCAACAGATAACCAAATGCATCTCTGGAAATGCACAAATGTCAACACTACCTATGCCGACTGAATCAGGCTAGTATTTCACTTGCATTTGAGGAAGTTATTTAATCCTCAATCCTTAGTTGCTACTTGCTGACTTCTTGTAGGTTGGGGGAGAGGTGGTCGCTGGTAATCGTTCGACTACCAGCGACCACGTTCACGTCACTGACTCACTCCGGTTCTGCCGGTTGCAGATTGTGAATGATCCAAGCCGTCGTTGTCGCAGCCATGTCAGGCTGGATGTAGGGATTGTCCGCGGAGGGCCAGTTTGTCCAGTAGGTTTGGTTGAAAGGCCAGATGATGGGATTCTGGACGAGGGGGACCGAGGGCAGGTCTTGATACCAGTAATCCATGGCCTCCAAGAATAGTTCATCTATTTCGGGATCGCCAGGCGGCACATCTGCCATTTGAGCCACAACTTCACTGTACTGTTCCGCAATCTCGCCACTCCAGCGTGGCGTGTTGGAATAGAACCCATCGGCAGGCTCGCCGGCTGGGCGGAGGTGTCGTATGCTGTAGGCGTCCAGCGAAAGCCACGGATCGAATTGTGAACCGCAAGAAACGAAGAAGATGAACATCTCCAAGTTGCCGTTCAACAGGTTGTCAATGAAATTCGGGATGGTCTGAACGTCTTGCACGGCGTTGACACCGACCGCCTGCAACTGCTCAATGAGGACTCCGTTCAGGCTGGTGATAATTGCATCTTCGAAATTGGCGACGGTCACCGACAACTCCTCACCGTCTTTCTCGTAGTAGCCGGTTGACTCGTTCAACACCCACCCTTTACTCTCGAAGATGCTCTTGGTCAGTTCGGGATCATACTGATCCACTGGGTATTTGTCGAAGTCGATCAGATCAACGTAACGTGTGAGCGCCGGGAAATCGGGCAGTGGGTTACGTGATGGCGCAGCCATGCCTGAGTAGGCGATGTCAACGATCTGATCCCGATCGATGGCATGGGCGATCGCCCAGCGCATCTCGGGATCATCCCACGGTGGCACGGTGTGATTAAACTCCAAGTTACGGCTGCAGACGTCAATCCAGCCGAATGGCGGTTCTTCTGTCCAGGCGATGACCTTGTCGTTGAGAACCCGCAGCGTTTCGAAGGAGGCGGGGCTGGCCAATGCCATAGAGTCCAAATCGTTTTTCGCCGTTGCAGCAGCCCGGGTTTCCTCGGGACCGTAGAAAACCCAGACGAGTTTCTCAGGAGCAGGCAACGGCCGCCAACCTGTTTCCGCGCCCCACCAGTTGTCGTTGCGCACGAAATTATACACGGTATCGGTGAAGCTATCAAGGGTGTACGCCCCGGTGAAGATCGGCCATCCCTTTTCAGGATCGTAGTTCCTGAAGGTGACTGGATCCTCCTGTTCGCTCCAGATATGCTCCGGGACAGGGTAGAAGGCTCGAGAACCGGTGCTCCCGAATCTGGTGAGCTGGAAGCGCGGATCGGGCTCCTCGAGTATAAATTCAATCGTATAATCATCCACCTTGTTGAGCTCTACGCCGCCGAATTCAATTGACGTGTTCAAATCAGGATGGTTCTGGATCATCTCGACGGTGTAGATGATATCGTCGGCGTTAAACTCCTCGCCATCGTTCCATTTGACCCCTTCCCGCAAGGTGAGTGTCCATACGCTCAAATCCTCATTGGGGGTCATATCCAGGGCCAGCCAGGGTTCAAATTCACCGGTGACGATATTGACCAAGAACAGCGGTTCTGCCAACGCCTGAGCCATTCCCTTGATCCTGGGCCGGCCGGCTGAGTAAGGGCTCCAGTTCTGAGGATCGGCTGGTTTGCCTCCCTCAAGGTCGAATATGACCGTTTTGCGACGTTCGAGTTCGGCCTCGTCTACCTTTTCGACCTCAACGGTGACAATTACTTCTTTTTCAACTTCTTTGACGACCTCAACCGTCTCAACGACGGTAACCGGTTCGCCCTCGACTACCTTTTCGACCTCAACCGTCTCAACGACAACGACGGTTTCCACTACCTTCTCAACAACCGGAGTGGGGGCGGGACCGGCACACGCGGCGAGGACTAGTAGCAGAACAGCCGAGAGTGCCAGGAGTAGAGATGCCTTCTTGTTCACTTTGTCCTCCTTGATGATGCTCGAATGGGTTTTGATCGTTCTTCTGCATGGGAGACTTTAGTTATTCTGTGGTTATATTAGATCAATCGTTCCTTAAATCACCTCCTTTCCAAGAACGAGATCTCTCGGAAAATACCGTTCGTACGTGGGCGTGCTCACTCCGCTAGGTGCAGTGAGGAGCGAGGCATCCCCAGATGCCGAAGCGTCTGCCCCGTTTGCCAGACTTTTCGAGAGATCTCAGAACTGCTGACTTCCAGGTGCTACCCCAGTTCTTCCAGAACTTCTTTGAATGCGGCTACCAGGCACTGGTTCTGTTTGGGCGTGCCGACGGTGATGCGCAAAGCCTCTGGTATGCCAAAGGGGTCGGTGGGTCGTATGATCACCCCACGACGCAATAAGGCTTGGTCAATGGCATGCATAGGCTGTTTCAAATTTGTTAGCATGATGAAATTCGCCTGGCTGGGCAGACACTTCATACCCATAGCTTCAAAGCTGCGACATAAATATTCCTTGCCTTTCGCATTGACTTGTTGGGATTTCTCTACGTGCTCTTGATCTTCCAGGCTGGCCATGGCAGCAACTAGCCCTAGCCGGCCGCTATGAAAGGGTGGTTGCGTGCGGAGCAGGTAATCAATGAGTGTCTTGTTGGCTATGCCGTAGCCGATCCGCAAGCCCGCCAGACCGTAAACCTTGGAAAAGGTGCGGGTGATAAGCACGTTGCGCCCCTCTAAAACGTAGCGTATGGTGTCTGGATAGTCGGGGGCATCCACATATTCTTGATACGCCTCATCAAAAACCACGACAACAGATGACGGGACCCTCTCCATAAATGCATCGACCTCAGCCTGGCCGACGATCAGCCCGGTGGGATTGTTGGGATTGGTGATGAAGATCAAACGCGTCCGGTCCGTGATTTGATCCGCTGTCACCTGGAGATCATACCTGAAATTCGTCGCATCCACAAATATGCACCGACCGCCGTGCATATTTGTGGCCAGTTCGTACATCTGGAAGGCTGGTCTGGAGATGAGTGATTCATCTCCATCGGATAGGAATGCCTGTGCCGCTGAACATATCACGTCGGCCGATCCGTTCCCGACGATGATGTTTTCGACCTCGATATCTGGCCCCAACGATGTTGCCAGTTTGCGCTTCAGATCTTGGGCCTCGACGCTGGGATACTCGTGCATATCGACGCTAGCTTGCTTGACCGCTTCGATAGCATAGGGCGATGGCCCCAGGGGATTTTCGTTCGATCCTAGTTTGATCACTTCTTCGACTCCTAGTTCTCGCTTCAGGTCCTCGGCCGATTTGCCACGAGTGTACACGGGCACCTTGAGTAGATCGGGTTTAAGGACCAGGTTTCTATTAGCCATTAAAGATCCTCCGAAACAGTGAGCTCGGTGGGGCGTATTTCAGTCCTGGGGCAAACCCTTGCGAAGGTGTGCGACCTACGGTCGCCTGAACCTTCGCAAGGGTTTGCCCCAAATGGAAATGCACCTATTCGGTGATATCCCTATTCCGTAATAGGTTTATCCTTTGTTTCGAAGTCAGCCAGTACATGTGTTAATTCGGGACGGGGCAGGCGTTCGACCACCGGCAACATAGGAGGGAACGCCTTGTGGGGCTCTTTCTGATACCAGTATACCACACTTGAGTAATCATCGCATCTATTGTTGGCATGCCCGTGTTCGATGGTCACCCGGATTGACTTGGAAAAGGCTATGGGTGATTCTACATGATATCTGTACAGAGTCCATTTCCCTGTCAGAGTCCTGGGATCGCCAGCCAGGGACACGCCAAAATAGGGCGTCGAAAACTGACCTGGAAACCCAAATGCCGAACAAAAGTAGTCCTCGGTGCCGGTTCCGTGGATAGACGGAGGAAAAGCCTCACCATCTATGAAGATCATCTCATCCCCTTCGCCGAACCATGGAAAGGTTTTGTTGGTTATAGGGTGAACACTGAGGTTACAACCGACATAGTGTCCTTCCCCTTCTGCCTCCAAGACGAGGTAATTGTCCGCACCGTCCAAATTTGGTGTGTTCCATACCACTTCCTCTGCACCAAACCGGAATGCGGCAAGAGGGTTACTCATATGGAAATCACCCCATCCCTGACATGGGTTCTCACGTCGCCATAATGCGTGGAACCTCCCCATATCCTCTTCCAGGGTGTCGTATTCCTCGTAGCTGATGTGGTAGAAGAAGGCCCATGCATCCCGATCGCACTCGTTCTCTACCTCGATCCGCGCAGACTCCGCGAAAGGCATGGGGAAGAAACAGTTCATTCCCGCCCTGTTGTTAAGTGGCGGGTCGAACGCTATCATGGCTAATGGCGCGGAAACAAAGTGCGAAACCTGGCCGTGGCCCACTCCAAAGAAATCTCCCAGCGGACTCTCAACGCTCGGGGTCTCTTCCCCATCCCAGTACATCCGTAGGACAATCTTGCGTGGATAAAGAAGGTCTTCACAGGCAACGGTGATCCAGATATGGGTGATGCACCCCGGCCCTTTGATGTCAGCGACAGTCAGGGTCTCTCCCTTGGCAATCGGGACAAAATCCCTGTTCCCGCCTGACCTATCCCAACTTGAGACTTTCTTCGAGCGATACTTCCGAAGCTTTGCTAAGCCTCTCATCGGGCTCGGGTTTTGATCAAAATTTGACATCTTATTTAAGTCCTCCCTGCGTGGAAGTTGATAGACAGCAGTGTTATCCCTTGAGACCCGTTAGTGTGATGCCCTCTGTGAAGTGCCTTTGGAAGGCGAGGAACACGATAATCGCTGGCAGGGCACCGATAGTTGCAGAAGCCATTTGAAGGACGTATGCCGTTCGATATGGACTTCCAGCTAGAAGGGACAAGCCGACGGTCAATGTTCTCATTTCAAGACTGTTAGTAACGATAAGGGGCCAGATGAAAGAGTTCCAATCCGCCGTAAAGAAAAATATGGTTAAAGTGGCCAAGGCTGGTGTGCATTGCGGCAGTATCACGCGCCAGAAGATGCCGAATTCCGAGGCCCCATCGATTCTTGCTGCGTCAATGAAATCGGATGGTATGCTACGCATAAACTGTCTCATCAGAAATATGCCAAAGGGCCTGGCTAGTTGGGGCACGATGAGGCCCTGGTAGGTGTCCAGCCACCCAAGCTTGGCCAAGAGGATGTACACAGGCACCAGGTTCACCCAGTAAGGAAGCATCATCGTGGCTACAATAAAAAGGAGAATCACATGTTGCCCCCGAAATTCATACTTGGCTAAGGCATATCCAGCCATCGAACTCAACAGCAAAGCCCCTAATGTTCCCAGCACAGAGATGAGCAAAGTGTTGAAGTAGAAGCGGGCAAAGGGAAACATGTTCCAGGCCTCTACGTAGTTCTGAGGCCGGAACGGATCGGGGATCCATTGGGGCGGCATAGCAATCGCATTCTCTTCGGTTTTGAAGGACGTTCCCACCGCCCACAGGAAAGGGAAGAGAGTAGCCAGAGCTAGCGCAGCCAGAGTCAGATAGATTAGCGCTTTTCCTGAAGTTTCGAATATTTTTGACCTGGACACAGTTGAGGTCATACCTCAAATCTCCTGGTGTAGTATTTAAACTGAGTAACGACAACAATGAGAATGGTCAAGAACAGGACGACACCTATAGTGGTGCCATAGCCCATCTTTAGTGATCCAAAAGCTACCTGGTAGAGATAGTAAACGGTCACCATCAAACTCTTGGGAGGGCCAGCCACTCCGCCCAGTATCAGAACCTGGTCAAAGACCTGAAACGATCTTATGATAGCCATGATGATCACAAACGTCGTCGTGGGTGCCAATAGGGGCAAGGTTATATGTCTTATTTGTTGCCACTTGTTGGCGCCGTCAACCATGGCCGCTTCGTAAAGTTGAATGGGTATGGACAGAAGGCCGGCCAGAAAAATAACCACATTAAAACCAAAGGTCTGCCATATAGTCATGACGATGAGCGAAGGAATAGCCAGATGAGGGTCAGAAGTCCAAAATTGCTTTGGAATCCCTACCACAGAAAGAATCGCATTCAGGAAACCGTAGGCTGGACTGTAGATCCAACTCCACATCATGGAGACTGCAACGGAGGAGACGACTACCGGGATGAAATACAAAGTCCTAAATAGGACCTTCCCCTTCAGCCACTTTTCGTTGAGCACCATGGCTATTATCATCGAAAACAGAACGCCCAAAGGTACTGAGCCTAGCACGTAATATAGCGTGTTCACAAACGAAGCTTTGAAGCGAGCATCAACCAGCAGATGCTTGTAGTTGTCCAGGCCCGCGAAGCGGGCCGGGTTCATCATATCCCATTTAGTGAAGCTCAATCCAATAGCAGCCAGGCTTGGAAGCAATGAAAAAACGATCAGGATGGCCATCGCTGGCAGAAGGAAAAGGAAGGCTGCTCGCAGCTTGTAGTCTTGAAACCAGAACTTCTGAGATGGGTCTCGCTGTTTTGTGTTTATGGACATCTCTTCTCCCTTGAGGTGATCTCACTGAGTACGACCCTGGTGTTCTCACTGGCGGGGGGGGTGGGGGGGGGGCGGCGG
>DAOUMD010000128.1:0-15739 GCA_034412795.1 Anaerolineae bacterium | reverse complement strand
TCGGAAGTTTACAACAGCGCCTTTGCCGGCATAGTTGCCTGAATTATTCAGTCGATTTGGCGGCAAAATCATCTTCCAAAACTTCCGAAGTCTGGCGAAATCGTTCTCTCCGACAGACTGCTAGGGGTTCATAAAAGAATAACTTCCCGTGTGTCATTTCGACCGACGGGCTTAATCCCTGTCAATGTTGATGGCGCGGCCAACGTTGATGGGGATTTCTCGCTATCGCTCGAAATGACATAATTTAGGTGCGGGAACTTATATATTTATGGACCTTTAGAGCGATACTTCCCGGGTGTTGTCAAAAACAACGTATTGGATTATAATCCATCCAGAAGGATATAAATCCAATTAGATGGACGATTGAGTATGTACGAGGAGATCTTGGCCACCAGCCAGGCACGTGTCTTGCGCTTCCTGGCCTATCATACGGGGCAATCGTTCTACGAACAGGAAATCGTAGACCACACGGGTGTCAGCCGCAGCGCGGTTAACCTGGCTACGCGGGCTCTGCACCAGGTGGGGTTGCTGCGCAAAGAGCAGCGCGGGCGGATGAACTTCTATGCCGCCGATGACCATCATCCCTTCGTGCGTCAATTCAAGATCCTGCATACCATCGCCCAATTGGAACCTTTGCTGAGGGAGCTGCGGCCGCTGGCCCGCCAGATCACTCTATTTGGGAGTTGTGCCGAAGGCAGCGACACAGCCGACAGCGACGTGGATCTGTTCATCCTGGCATCAGACCGCAGCCGGGTCATGGCGGCGGTCAGCCACCATCGCTCTGAGCGGCGGATTCAGCCAGTCGTCGTAAACAATCAGGAATTTGTGGCAATGAAAGAGGGAGAACCGGCCTTCTACGCCCAGGTGCAGCGCGGAATCGTGCTCTGGAGGGATGAGGATGAACTGGCAACTTGAGTTTGAGCGTTGCCTTGACAGGCGCTGGTTGGTGAAGATGCCCGAGGCGGGCTATCTGGTGACCAAGGAGTTGAACGTGGCGCTCGACGACCAGGCTGAAGCTGAGGGCGGCTACCAACGAGGTGGGTATAAGTGGAGTATCGTACAATCCTACTACGCCATGTTTCACGCCGCCCGTGCATTGCTCTATAGCCGGGGATATCGAGAGAAAAGCCACTATTGCCTTTCGATAGCTATGCGTCACCTATTCGTTGGCCAGGGGACGCTGGATGAGAGATTGATTGACGACATGGATGACGCTCGGGCTTTGCGAGAGGATGCTGACTATCGGGCGGAGTTTTCGGCGGCCGGCGCGCGGCACAACCTGGCTGCGGCCAAACGCCTGATTGCTCGAACTAGCGAACTGCTGGCTGATTGGGAAGAACCACCTGGGGATCAACCGATTACCAATTCCACTCTGAGTTGATTCCATTCTTCGTCCATATTCACCCTTCCCCACATACTGGCACCGTCATACCTCACTACGAACTTCATTCCGAGCTGCGGCCACGTCGGCCACCACTTCATCTTCGCTGGCGGTCGCGTTTTGTTCAGCCATACGTTCCACCAGCCGGTCAAAGCGGTCCAAAACCTGTTGTTCTTTCAATTCCTGGAAACGCAGGAATTCCTCATAT
Source organism: Anaerolineae bacterium (assembly GCA_034412795.1). GTDB lineage: Bacteria > Chloroflexota > Anaerolineae > 4572-78 > NAK82 > JAUVPY01. Next base: position 14,150 of record DAOUMD010000128.1, on the reverse strand, counting down.
GGAATGAGAGCTGCTTCGGGCCGGCTGCCGCGCGTCAGCACGTAGGGGACGCGTTTTTTTGCCACCTCGTCAAAGACGGAACGGAAGTGGCGCTGTAACTCGGTCACGCCGATGATTTTTTGCATAGTTACCTCGTATAAACGCCCTTTCAGGCAACCAGGCGCAGGTCGGCGATGACGGGCAGTTCAAAGAGATCGTCGCGCAGCAGGCGTGTGGAGAAAAAGAGTACCTCCAGATTCTCAATCTCACCAGTGGCCGGGTTGAGCCGGGCAATCACATCGTCACCCAGTTCCTCCGTCTCTTGCTCTGGATAAGGCGAGGCCTTATCGATGTAAAGAATGTCTGCCGCGCGATCGTACTTGAAGGTTAATCTCGTCCCCATTCGATTTCCCCTTCAACCAACTTACGGGCGATATAGATTGGCATGGTTCAGATGTCCCTGAAATCAGGTTAACAATTGCAGACGAAAGACGAAGGACCAATTATTGGCCCAGATCTCTTCGTCGTTCGTCATTCGTCCAGTTGAGAAAGTGTCACCCTATTTCTGAACCATCCCTATAGATCGTACCAGAATTCGCGTGTTTTGGCATCTTGTCCGTCCGGTGGGATGCGTCCAGATTTTTATGTCAACTGGCGTAGGGCAACGGATCGGGGATGCCCACCTCTTCGAACGCCTGGAGGCGCTCGGCACAGGTCGGGCAGGTGCCACAGGCGACATCGCCCCCCTGATAGCAGGACCATGTCTTGGCGTAGTCGACTCCCAGGTCTAAACCCAGCCGTAGAATATCGGTCTTTGAGTAGTGAACGAACGGCGTGTTTATGCGAATGTGGTTCTTGCGGTTCAATTGGAAGACGGCGTTTAATCGTTCGACGAAGTCAGGCGTTGTGTCCCAATATCCATACAGATCGTGCGCTTGCGCGCCGTAGTAGACATCGCGGACGTTTTGGGTCTCGGCATAGGCGGCCGCGATGGCCAGGAAGATCATGTTTCTATTGGGCACGTAGGTGGGGGGCTGAGGGTCACCCTGCACCTGGCCAATATCCGGGATGGCTATGCCGGATGATACCAGCGCCGAGGTCTGAAATGCAGGAACCAATGGGGACAGGTCGAGGACCTGGTGATGCTCGCATCCCAGACGCTGCGCGTTGTACTGGGCGTAGTCTACCTCTTTGCTGTGTTTTTGGCCGTAGGTGAAAGTAAGGACACCTGGTTTTAAACGTTCTCGTTTGACCAGGTAGTGTAGCAAGGTCACACTGTCCATACCACCGCTGACGATGGCAAGCGCATCAGGCATTTGAAATTCCTCGTTTCTTCGTGTCTCTTTTGGTTCTCAGTCTGCCGCTGCCACGACCAGGGGTAAGGATTTCTCCTTCGAGGCAACGATCCAGATTGTGCGTCTGTCCATCGTTTGTTATACCCCCCCCGGCCGAGGAATTGTACCATAGAGGGCATTATAAACCATACCTCATCGGTTGGCGAGGAGACCCGGTAAGGTGGTCACGTCTCCGACCGGCGCCCTGGGCCGCGGCGTGGTGGATGTCTTGGTCGCCGCTGTCGGGGTCGCCGGGGGTGACGTCACGGCAAGAGCACTTGAGGCGGTAAGCCAAAGTCGCCTTAGCTTCGAGAGGCAGCTTTTGCGGCGGGTGCGCCGGTGTGGCGAGTGCGCCCGTGCGACGGGCGATGACCGATAAGGGGGTTTGGGAGTAGGAGGTTTGTGACAGCTATACGATGAGGTGTCAGTGGCATTCAATCTTGTGGCAGGTACTCGCGAAGGCCACGACAGCGCGGAAAACTGCGACAACCCCAGAGTTTCTTGCCTTTGTGTGGCCCTTCTTTCTTGACCACCCGCAGCACCATAGGCTGACCGCACTTAGGACATGCGGGTGGTGGGTCCTCGATCGGCAGCGGTGAAGGTAGGGGCGCAACATCAGCCTTATTCGACACATCAGCTTGTGGCAGCGTTTCGGTCGTCGCAGTGACCTGGGGTTCGGCCTCCGGCTCTGCCGCTGAGCCAGGTTCTTCCTCACTCACCCGCGCCCAGTCTCTTAACGCGGCGCCGATAGCCTGGACGTTGTAGGAGGACTGAACCTCTATCCTAACCAACGGCAAACCTGCTGCCTGGAAAACCGCCTCAATGAAGCGATCCCTATCGCGGCGATGGGGCCGCCGATGACTGCCGTCGTCCAATTCAACACCCACCAGCGGAACCATCGAGTGCCTGTCGCACAGCAGAAAGTCAACATGTTTGCGGTCAATCTTGTTGCGGTAGGTCGTGTTGATGGCATAGTCCCCAGTCTGGGCATAGAAGAGGTCAGCCAGCGAGACCTTGGGACAGATGACGGCCCAATCGTCGGCGGCTACGCACAGTATCCGGTAGAAGTTAAGTTCTGCCGGCGACAAGAAATCATCGCGCAGATGGTAAGGCAAAGCTTCTTCACCAAGGAATTCTATGTCTAGGGCAGCAGGTTGAGGCGCAAGGCCTAGAGCTTGCATAATTGATCCCAAGCAGCCTGGGTCTTGATCGTTGCTCATCGTTTGCTAGAGACTCCTCGTATGCAGGCTATTTTGCATATCGCTTTGTAGTTGTCCTATAAAATCCTGAAGCTTTCCACAATGAGCTTCAAGATTGATGAAGGACACAGATGAACACAAATTTTCACTGATCTCTTTCTTTAGCTCATCCTTCCTCAAACCCGTTCGGTAGACATCCCCCCGCGGCCCGATGGAAGGTAGCTGCCCCCGCCACTTGAGCGCTACAGAGTAGATGAGGCGATGACTCCTCAGCCGGTAGCGCCAAAGTTATCCGACATCTTCAGCGGTTTGATGGTGTCCCCGTGCGGCGTGACCGGGTCCTGCTCCAGTTCTGCATGTGCCTGCGAGGCTTGTTTTTGCAGATCCTTATCCTTGGGCAACTCGATGAAGTCGGTGTCGTAGGCGGGTTTGTGGGTGATGAGCCAGGTCATAAATCAATCCCTTTGTTTCTTAATCGTTCCGGGAAGACACTCGTTATCCCTGGAGTTCTGCCGCCCTCTGAGCGGCTTCAGTGGCAGCGCTTTCATAACGCTCGGTGAGATTATTCAACTGATGTCGTACTTGGTCCAGGGTTTCACCACCTTTCCTCAAGTCGGCGAGATCGCGATCGGCCTCCCTGATGATGCTTCTTATCCTCGTTATTTGGCGCGCAACGTCCGGCCCAGCATCCATAGCGCTCTCTTCCAGGAACCTCAAGTTGGCTGTGGCCTGCTCGCGCTGAAGGTCAAGAGTCTGGTACCGGTCGCGAACTGGCTCCCCGATTTGCTCTTGAAGGGCTGCGAGGGATCTTTCCAGGGCAACTAACCTATCGAGCAACTGGCATGCCCAGGCGACGAATGGTTCGAGGGCGTTTTGGTCAGCCTTCTTCGCCTGAGGTCGGTCAAAGGTACACCTGGACTTTAAAAGCTCGTCCGCAGTTTTCATAGCTGGCTCTCGACTAAACGTAGCCATGTCTATCAACGACTGAACGTCGTCCTGTAATTGCCATCCCAGATCCTCGACTTCCTTTTGAAGGTCCCTCGACAGCCTTTCAAGATGGTCTGGACAGTTTTTTGCCCATTTTTCAACATCCCCGGCTATGTTCGATATCTGGTTAGCGTTCCGCTTTCGAAGTCGTGCCCTCAGTCTGTTCCCCTCTTCTTGCAGCTTGATAACCCCTCTTCGGGTATCCGCCACGCGTGGCCTGGATCGTAACTCTCCGCTCAACTGCTCAACTTGCCTGAGCACGGTGTCCAAGTTCGCAAGGTAGATATCCAAAGTTTGCTGGGCTGCTTGTTCCTGGTGTTGCAACGCTTTAAGTTGGGCATCAATCTGTTGCAGCCGCTGCTGAAATCGCTCCAAATCGGACGTGAGGGCCTGCACTCCATTCACGAACTGCTCGTTCAGCACTCCTTCTGGCAAAGGCTTGTTGAGATACGGGGCTGTCAAGCGCTTGTGGCGCTTAGCCAATCGCTTGGCGTCTTCCAAAACACCTTGCACTTCTCTATCTGCAGACCAGCCCCAGGCATAATCAGCTATAGTTTTATCAAGATCCCTGGCCTGCTCCATCCAGCTCTGCTGTTGAACAATATCTGGTCTTCTGAGGAGAGGGGCTAGCTTCTCACGCCATTCTCGCGCACCGGCAACTTTTGACGCAAGTGCTCTAGACCATGCGCCGAGCTTTTTGGCCTCAGCCAGATCTTTACTGAGTTGACCTGACGTTCGCCTGGCTTCTATCCCGCCGATGTTAGCTTGAAGCCCACAAAGACGATTCAACTCTATCTCACTTTCTCTCCAGATTATACGATATTCCGCCAGACTTCTTGCCTCATCCATTTCGTCGGTGATCTGGCGCAACAAATCGTAACTTCCAGTGAGATACTCGCCCAGTTTCCGATATAAGGAGGACCATCTCCCGATTTGTTCCAAGTACGGCCGAGCCTGCGCTTTAGAGTTGTTCAGTGCTTGCCAGGTATCGATGGTGCTCTGCTTGGTAGCTTCCGCCATCACCTGTTGGTGTGTACCGTTGAGGAAATAGCCCGGTAGTTCCCTTAGAAGACTTTCAATTCGCTCAAGGGTTTCCGTAGTTGATTCCAACGTGGTGCTTTCCAAACCGATTGCCGTAAGCGCCAGCGCCATTTTGAGGTTCTCTTGAATGGTTCTCAATAAGTCTCTACATCGCAGAGCAACATCCCAAGGTTTGTGCTGCAACTCGTCGAGCAGATTTCTCACATAATCTACTTGGCCCTCCAGTTGTTGAGCGGACTGCCAGAGTGCCTCGACTTCGTTATGGCGTTGCTTATGATAACGGGGTCTGGACGAAAAGCCATTCCAAACTACGCCCAAAAGTATATGACTTTCCGGAAAACTTTCCGGCGGTAACCGAGCAAGTTGTTGCATCTGGCTGACATGGCTTATTCTGATCTGCTCCAACGTTTGATGTAATTCCCGGGCGGTAGAACCATAGGGCGGTGGATCACCGGGAAGAAACCGGCGGCCTTCTCGCTCAGCCTGCTGGATGCCCTCATTAAGGGTCTCGAGCACAGAGACTATCTGCGCCAGTCTCTGTCTGCATCGCCCCTCGCACCACCTGGTTAGAAATTCCAGCCCCAGCCAGATGAGCGAAATAAAGGCGACCACAGCTCCGAGAATAAACAATGCATCAAAAAGGCTCATGACAGACACTCAAGTTATGTCAACAGTCTCAACTTAGCCATTCCACAACGGTGGAGGCAGACTTGGAGATACCTGCTTACTGTAACCTGGTTTGAACATCAGCCCAATACACGTAAGGCGCATCAATCCGTGCAAGGTGTGGATCGTGTTCGTCTTCGATCACCAGCCCAAAGTGAAAGGCCTTATCCAGCCGGCGGGCCAGGATCTCGCCCATCATTCGCTGACGTTTGCATTGCCCGGTCGAGAGTTGACTCTTGTACTTGCACTCCACCAGGATCACGTAGCGGTCCGTCAGGAGGAGGACGTCGGCTTCGGTGCTCAGCATGCGGCGCACATCCCGTGCACACGCGCGTAACTCGTGGTCGGGGATACGCTCGCGTAGGAAGTCGTCGTACCAGCCGGCCCGGCCACGGGCGCCCGGATGACGGATATCGCCGCCCGGCGCCGTGCGCCACACCTCTTCCACACCAAACCCCTCGGGCAGACCGAAGAGGCAATTGTAGTAGGCAATGAACTGGTCTTCCAGGTGGGAGTTACCCCGACACCGGTGGTAGTCGGCGGTGAAGATGTCACCCAGAGGGAAACAGAGATGAAATACGTCGGCGGTTCGGGCCTCGGCCGGGGAACAAGGACACGCCAATCGTTCCAAAAACCAGGCACGTCCCTCAGGTTGGTCGAGGAGCGGCGCCAGCCAGCGGACCTGCTGGCTGCGCTCGGCGCGGTTGACGTCCCAGCAGAAGGTGGTGACCGGCTGGAATCGTGGTCTTGTGGACATTGTTACATCTCCTCCTTTGGCTATCGAGCTTTCTCGGAAAATGTTTGCTGTGGGACACTACAACGAATTGCCTGGCCAAGAAGAATAATTCGTTGATTTCTCAATTCGTTGTAGTGTAACCCGACTTTCCGAGCCGAAAATCCGAGTGAAATCTTTCAAAATGCACAAGGTTATTCTTGGACGCGGCCTAAGTTTGTTGTGCCAGGTGCTCCTCAATCTGTTGCAGCGCCTCAATGGTTGTCTTCCAGGCCGCCTCGAAATCCACGGCGTGCGCATCACGAACGAGGTAGCTGAGGCGTCGATTCCAGTCGTCCTCGAAGTCAGAGCGTCGAGCCATGATATTCTGAACATCCAGCGCCTTCATAGGCAAACCCCTGGCCTTGAATTTGGCGGGTAGCAACGGGATCACATCAGCAATCGCTACGCCAGACTGCACCAGCCGGTGGATGTCGTAGAGATCACGAGCAATGACAAAGCGCCGCTGCCCGCCGATAGCACGCATCTTTTCGGCCAGGATCTCGATCAGTGTGTAACAGCCCATTTCCACCTGAGCCAGCACCGGCCCATCGGAATACGGATGAATAAGGCGACGTTCCGCTAGGGGAAGCACCACTTTTTCGTCGCGAGTGACGTCCATCCGTATCACACGTGGGCTCCCACCCCATTGCAATGGGCCCCGATAGTAAACGCGTACTTGATATGTCTCGCTCCCATACTCATCTCGAATGGTCTCAAGCCGAACCGGAGAGGCCTGATAGTCAGGACCATCGTTCTCCGCAGCCCAGCGGACGGCCCGCTCTACCCAATCCAGCAGTTGCTCGGAGCTGAACCGAACTGTAATGGTGAAATCCAGATCCTCGGAGAAGCGGTAGTCACCAAAGTAACATTTGCGCAAGCAGGTGCCACCTTTGAAAAACAGCCGTTCAGCCCTCTCTTCTGCTGCGTACAGCGCGGCGACGAACCAGCCAAGGCTATAGTCGAGATCCACCACCATAGGATCAACCTTCCAAAGCGCCGCGCGGCGCCGCAGTTCTGCTTCACCGATCACGGTTTGCTCTCCCCAGATTGCCACGTTTCGTCCACGTTGACGCGTAGTTGCCAACGGGTCACAATCCGCCCTGCATCAGCATCGCCCGCCGGCTCGAGAGGGACGATACCGGAAGAAAGCGAGCGGCGCCAGCCAGCCAGTCGTTCCTCCCGGCCGGGAAATGGGAGTTCCAGGACCTCCGCCAGGTAGCCGATGCGCTTAAAGGGGCCCCCAGTGGGCCAACGGTTCAGATATTCATCGAGTCTTTGCCAGTCAAGATCGCTCCATGCCGCACGCAGCGCCTGAGCCAGTTGGGCAATGCCTCCGCTCAGATCAGGACGGTCGGCAGCGTCTACGAGCGATTTCTCTCGATCGGTGACGTAGACCGGTTGGCCGCCCAGCGTTCGCTTGACTACTCCAAAGAACTTGGATTCGACGACGGTGACAAAGCGGAAAGGGATGCCCAAAACATCTTTTTGCCGCTGATGTTTACGGCGTGTGGATTGAACGAAGACAGTGTGTGGGATCTGCTCAGTCATGTGCCAGTAGTGCAAGGCCGACCAGTAAGCAATAGCTGCTGGTTGTATGAGGTGGGCCGCGATCACCAGCGCGCTCTCTGACCAGGTCCGATCCGGGCCTGCCTCCAGGGGGATGATCATATAAGTGCCACGTTCCAGGCGGCGCAGCCAGCCTTTTGCCTCCAGCCGTCCTAAGACATTGGCCGTATAGGCAGCATTCCCCCAGAAACCCTGCGCCTGCTCGACGGTGAAGATCGTCTTACCCTCCGAGGCGAACGCAGCCAGGAATCTTGCCTCTTTGGGGCCCAGCCCAGTTATATTTTGCGACACGAAATATACCTTTAATATGTGAGTTTAGTGACGTATACTATAACACACTTCCGATGCACAGAAAAACGTGAAGTGAACTGCGTATTGCCTGTCGCGTGACCTAATGCCGCTCAGTCCACTGAGTTGGGCGCACTATATCTCCTATAACACTCTCAGGTTGATATTGTGCTGAGACAATAGATGTCGGGACCAGACCTGGAACGAATTTGCTCAAGTGCTGTGCTAGCTGCTCGGGACCGTCGGCGACACCAGGTCTCAGGACCAGGGCACCGAGCCCGTGGGTCCAGATAAAATCGGGCTTGAAGTACTGTTCCTTGGCTTTCTCATCGCTGGGGCACAAAGCCAGAGCGGTGGTTACCAGTCGCCTCTGGCCGGGACCGACGATGGCATCCTTGTAGCGGTGCAGCTCATCCATAGCCTGGTTGAGACTCTGGTCGCTGACGCGATACTTGGGGTCGAGCAGGATAATCTGTTCGATCTCTCCCCCCGCATCCCGTATCTCGATGCTGATATCCGGCCGCATTTGGTGCGAGTAGGTGCCGACCCGGATGCCATCGTAATAGCCGTATATCTTCTGAAAGTAGATGCGCAGCCGCGGGCTGACGGCTATCTCGGCTTTGGGCATTACCAGGCTGATGCGGTCGGGGTGACACTTCAGGAACTCACCGGCGTCGAAGGCCAGGGCATCGCCAGCCAGACGGCGTAGGGCAGCCACGACTTGGAAGAAGCACCAGTACTCGTACAATTGCCAGGTCTTCTCCAGGCTCAGCCGGAAGGGCGTGCCGTCAAAGGGCGTGATGGCGCGCTCAAACTCCCGGTAGAGGCGATAGAAGCGCGCGTAAAGGGGGTCTTTAAGCAATACGGGGGTGGCGGGTCTCAAGTGATGCAGCGGACCGACCTCGTGTAGAAAATCGAGTTCCTGCAGATTGTAAAGGATACGGCGGTAGCGCTTCAACTCGCCCAGGCGACGCCGGGCCAGTCGCCTGATCGGTTCATCCAGCCCGCCGTCATTGATGTTTTCCCTCAAGCGGTCTTGGGTGTGGCGCAGCACCACGTTCAGGCGTGCGAGAAAATGCTTGATCAGGCGGTTCTCGTAGATGTCGAAGCTCACGCGGCGACGGCTGACCTGGAGGCGTCGCGGCAAGTGATTTTGCAGTCGCCGGTGCAGATCGCGTGCGCCTGCCGGGACGGCTGCTTGGTCCCTCACGGCCACCAGCTCGGCGGGACGGCCCAGCAGCCAAGCTACGCTGCGATCGTCGGGCGCCCGGGCCAGGGCCAGATCAAGCACTTGATCTTCATTGACCAGGGCTCGACGAGGCCGACGGGCGATAGCTTCGACGGCACAGCGCAGTGCCTCGATTCTCTGGCGCGTGTATTCGAGCTGGGCTAGGTTGAGCGCCTGCCGCCGCTGGCCCAACTCGACCCGCTGGGTAACTGGCGACAGGCTGTAGGCGACGGCCGCCTCCGCATTGATGTCGTTGACCATGGCCGCGAATTGGTCGCGCGACAGCTTGCTGCGGTTGGGGTCTACCACGATCCCACGTACCGGCAGCAGGTGAGTCCCATCCTCACGCTCTAAACCAAGTGTCAGCTCTCCCGCGTAGTCACGAACCTCCCAGAGCCACGTCAATTGGCCGGCTCGCTCATATCTCCCGGCCTCCATATCCACGTCACCCAGGAAGAGATGGCATCCGGCTAAATCGGCATCGTCGTCCGCCCACTCCAAGCGCAGCTTATAGGTTTGATCTTCAATGACCAGATCACTGGGCAGATTGGCCTCGGGCCCAGGTAGCAGTTGGTATTCTTTTCCGCCTGCCTCAATCAATAGCCTCATCGCCTACCGCCAGAACTGGGTGGAACCAAAAGCTTTTAACTCGTCCAACATCCATTGGAGCTTGGTCACGGAATGACACTCTGGGTCCAGTTCCTGACCGAGCAGGTCTCGCAGCTTTTCCAGTATCTTCTGGATGCGCTCGTCGCCGCGCAGCTTGGGCAGCACCTTTTGCATCAACTGATTGTCCAGCGCCTCGCTGCGCTCGCAGCGCACATCCTCAGGCAGAGTCTCGTTGTGCCATAGATAGCCTAGCACTTCTTCTAACGTGCGGTAGCCAAAGTGCAAATAACAGGGTTCTAACAGGTTATAGACCTGGCGCAATAAGGGCATCACCTCATCCACCAACCCAGCTCGTTCCGGGAAGCGCTCGCGGTAGCGCTGGGCGTAGCGGTCCAGGTCCGTTCGGTTAAACTCGATTGAGTTAGCCCGGTCCAGCACTTTATCACTAAAGGCGTGGGTGGTTTCGTCCACATTGACGGTGCCCGAGAGCATCAAATTGTGTGGGATATGCACCTTCGGAGGTATGTACAACACGCCATCCAAGATGTAGCACTGAGCCGCCACTTCGGCCTCCGGCAGTATGGGAGCCAGCAGGCCATCGCCAGCTCGCGTCGCCACGCACCCTGCCTGGCTGTGGAGGGCCACCGGCTGACCCGACTCCATAGCGCTGAGAAAGTCGGAGAAGTAATATTCCACGCGGGCCAGGTTCATCTCGTCCAGGCACAGATAGTACCAATGTTGGGGATCGGCCGCCGCCCGCAGCATAAAGCGCAAGAACGGGGTTGCCTCGTAGGCGCGGGTAAGCGGGTTGTAGTAACCCAGCAATCCTCGGCTGTCGGTCCAGTCGGGTCGCACGGCTACGATGTTATAGTAGCCGTTGGTCCCTTCGTCCGGGATGCCGTGGACAGCGTCGGCGTATAGGCGGGTCAGCTTGGTCTTGCCGGTGCCCGAGAGGCCGGTCAGGATGACGAAAGGCTTGGTCAGCAATGAGAGGTGATAGTTGGTCAGGATTTCTTCGGAGAAGACGTAAGGCGAGTCAGCGATATGGGCTAAGATAGCAGCCAAGGATGGAGGGGATAGTGATTCGCTGGCCGACCGCAAGCCACAAGCCAACGTCAAGATGACATCTATTTCCTGAGGTTGCAAGCTGTAACGTTGCCTTACTTTGTTGACAGTGTCATTGTACTGACGGTAAGCAGCACCGCTGCTCTCCCAGTTCGTGAGGCTGCCCATTATGCGCTCGACACCGTGTATCAGAGTGGGTATCCAGATATTGAAACGTGACGGATCGCGTAAGTACAATATCATAGTCGGAAGAGACCCACCGGCGCCTGGTAGATCCTTCTGTTGCCAAAACTCATCCAACAGTTTGTACAAGTGTGGTTCAGGTTCCTCCCAGAGCCGAGTCGACCAGGCGTTAAACTGCTCCAAATGATCGAGTATATGCATTCGATTGGCTCCGCGAAAAGCCTGACCAAAGCGCGTTTGATTTGGCTGGCCGCCATAGAGATCACTATTGAGGAGTCGCAAGAAGCGGTCTAGGGTCTCGCTGTCAAGACAACCGAGTTCTTCTTCCAAGAGTTTGCGAGCTTCTTGCTCAGCTTCGTGCCTGGCAGCGACGCGCTCTGGCGGCAAGTGCTCTGCCTGCCAGTCAGCGATCCGCTGTTCCCAGGGATCAGACTCAGGCTCGTCAACCCAACCGCTTTCTGGGACACCGAAGCCCTCCCCGGCCACGTGAATAAGTGTCTGCACGTCGATCCAGTCCCGTCCGCCCAGACTCTGCACAGTGGGCCAGAGCGCGCGGTACAACTGCTGGACATTGGCATATGTATCGGCGTTGGGCCAACTGTTATAGCGTAAGTCGAAACCGGCCGCCATACTGGCTTTGCGTAGTGGGGTAGGCTTGATAAAGACATACTCCTGATCGGGCCACATAAGAAAATGAAAATAGGAGACAAAGGGCCAGGAAAGCTTCTTAGCATTATAGCGTTTCTGATGAACCGGGTCACGATCGCGGAAGTGGCGATAGACGTCCGTCGTCTCGGATACGAAGCGTTCTAAACGATCGGGAAAAGGAGCCTCTGCATATAAAAAATCCTGCAGGGCCAACGCAAACTGTCTTTGTTCTTCCGTCTCGAGATCTCTCACCCATTGATACTCGTCCCAGCGGGCCAGCGGGCCTTCCATAACAAATGATTGCGCGGTGCGTTCACATACGTCCGCCCAATTCTCCTGCTCAATGAGCTGGCGCAGTGCTTCCTGGCCCAGCCACTCGCGCATTTGTTGGCCACGCTCAAGTTTGTACGTGTACTCCTCCCATGTTAACTTTTCGTCACGAAAGTCAGTGTGGCCGAAGTATTGCCGGAAGCGAGCGATTAAGAGGTCGATATTCATCCGTTGTCCTTTCTGATCCAGGATCAATCTTGTCAAGCTTCAATCTGACACTTGGGGAAGCTCAGCCTGGAAAGTAGATCGTCACCGTCAGCAGATCGAAACTGCCGGGCGATAGGACGTCAATGCCTTGCAGCCATTCGGCGGTCTGTGCGTCTGCACCTTGCTCCATCTGTTGTCGCATAGTATGCCGCTCGGCCACCAGTTGTTGCCGGCGAGCCTCCACTTCGCTTGCTAACAGACTTTCCAGCCCCTCAATGGCCAGCACGCCAGCCAGTGCCTCCCGCACCTCCGACTTGGTGCGCGTCTCTGGGCCAGGCCGCACATCCAACAGCCGCCTGGCTGGCTGGCTGACCGCTGACGGTTGACGGTTGGTCGCTATAGACAGGCAGCGCCACCGGCAGCAATTCTTCCACGATGGAGGTCGGCCGGGTGTTGACCACGTAGCGGGCCAACAGGTGGAAGAGGGCGGCCACCTCCTCCACGTCTGGCGTGACGATGCAGGCCATGCGGCCGTAGGGGCAACCCTCGCGGTTACCCTCCGCCCGAAACGCACTCTGCTTGACCTCCTCAATCAACCGCCGTACCAGCGGATGGCCCACATCCAGCAGCGTCAGGTCGCGGTCCCAGCGTCACCTCGTGTTGCCCCAGCAAGTCCAGGATGTTGGTCTCGTCGCCGAAGTAAGGCGGGGAGAAACTGTAATCGCGCCGGATCTGGGCTGCCTTGTCCACCAGCACCTTGAGGATGGTGGCGTCCAGCGTCTCGTCCATCACCATAGTACGCACATAGACCACCGGCGACCGCTGCCCGAAGCAATCCACCCGGCCATTGTGCTGCTCCAGCCGGTTGGGGTTCCAGGCGACCGGGGCGGATGTTCTCCAGGGGGATGTAGAACTGCTGGGGCTGGGTTTCGCCGCCGTCGATGGGGGTGGCAATCAGGACATATCCAGCCTGGGCGTCCACGCGCCACAGGCGGTTGCGATTGGTGATGACGGTTCCAGGAGCAAAGGTGGGTTGGTTCATTACAGGGCACCTTCGACTTGGTGGGCCATTCGCGTCTCAAGCGGGTCGAACAGAAAAGGTAGCATATCTCAAGCAGGGAGATATGCTACCTTTTGTGCATTTGCCTATTGAAAATAGAGACTATGTGTTTGCGGGATGATCGTCATCGGGCACCTCAATGCCCACTATATTGGCAAAATTTACTTCGTTTAGCTTAAGAATACCATAATTTCATACCCCAGGCAATAGCCCGCAGGTATGACCAGCTTGGATGGACAGCCAGACCGGCTAGCTTTCTCGCTCGATTTGGCAGCGCAGGGGGTATTAGAGGAACCTGAGTTCGGGGTTAGAGGCGATAGCTCAAGAAACTCGGTTTTTGGCAGGTGGTTGAAGCCAAATGCCTGATTACCAGGGCCAATTTGCCGAATTGAAGCCGTATTCAACTGGGAAAAACCGAGTTTCTGTTTAACTCCGAACTGAGGTTAGAGGAATAGCCACGGTTAAAATGTATCACTCGAAGACCGGGATTTTGTGAGAAATTGGTTAGAACTTTGCTAGAGTGGTAGTGCGCGTGCCCCCGTAGACGATGGCGGCGAAGGCGCATCGATGACCTCCAGGGCGCACACGCAAAGCGTGTCCAGGAACAGGCTAAGGTCCGGGGGGCGTTCGCTGGGCACGCTGAATTTCCTCAAGAGCTTCAGGTTGATCTCCCGCCGGGACAGTTTGGGATAGCGACGGCGCAAGCGGCCCCGGATCAAGCCGACCACCAGTTCGCGCGCGTCGAGCAGGGCCAGCAGGCGCACATGTCCAGGTCAATGCTGCTGGAATAGGAGACAGCTCTATCCATAATCGCGGTTGTAGGGTTGGATTGTTTGCAGACCGATCACAACGCCGTAATGTTTGGTATTGAAAGTGGCCAGTTCTACGTTAAGCCCCACAGCCGTTTGAGCAATCAATGCATCCAAGATACCGAGATTGTGACTCAAGTGGTACGCGGCAAAGTCGTCGAAGGCCCGCGCACAATTGGGCTGGTCGGGCCAGTATAAGATAAATGGACGCAGTACGCGTTCCACCTGCCGCTGTT
>DAOUMD010000127.1:0-7100 GCA_034412795.1 Anaerolineae bacterium | reverse complement strand
GTTTGCGGATCGCGCCCAGTCTGGCCCGCGATAAAAACGTAGTCACCCGCAACTACAGCGTGAGAGTAAGCGCCGTAGGCCGCGGGAATACTCGTGTCAGGAAAGGTATGGTGTTCCATTGGTGGGGTTTCCTTGGTCCCCGAATCGTCGTGCGCCTAACGGCGCGGGACGCGAAGTGTTCCGCGCTAACGATGGAATTTACGCGATGGCCGGGGCTGGCGAGACTTGCCAGAATTTAAGACGATGCCGACAGCTCAACAACTTCAGAAAATGCGCTGCTGGCAGGCTGTCGGAGAGAACCACATCTTGTGGTGAAAGCAACAAAGAATTGGTCTTGAAGCACAAGATATGAGTATCAAAGCTTTTTCTCCGACAGGCTGCTAGGCCATTCGTGTACAATGACTTGTTGGATGGCCCATTGGGATGCAAAGGCTACCAACAAAGCCAACTTGCTGCCGGTTAACATGATCCTGAAAACTTCTGAAACGTACCAGTAGCCTCTCGATATTTGACACACGGTGTCCATGAACCGAGCGGCCTTTTGCATCCTTTACACGACATCTGCCCTTGCCGCTGCTTGCAGTAGGTATTCACTACATACTCGAACACTATGGCGTTTCGAATTGCAAATGCGATTTCCTCCGCAATGGAGACCAGTAACAGACGCTCCTCGTCCGTGAAGGAACCACGGCTGGTCTTGTTCAAGACCTCCAGCACGCCAATCCGCTCTTCACCAGCCGTGAGTGGAATAGCGATCATGTTCCAGGTCTCGAAACCAGACACTGAATCGACCCGTTTATAAAATCGGGGGTCATTGCGAACATCATTGATGATCTCTGATTGCTGCGCCTGCAAGACGGAACCCGCCAGTCCCCTATCCGCAGGAAAGGTTGCAGCCATCAGAATCGGCTTGGCAGGACCTTCGACTTCGTAGAATTTGAAGTTCTGTTTCTCATCATCAAGGAGCAAGACAGAGGCTGCCTCGGCTGACACGGTGTCCATACAACAATACAAGGCTACCTCTATCAACTCGTGGAGATCCAGCGACTGAGCCAGCATCGAGCTTACGGTCAGATAGGTGTTCAGATGCAAGAGTTGTCTCTCAGACTCTATACACCCCGTAAGACGACTGATGACATTAGCCAGTGATCGAAGCAATCTCTCCCAAACCTCCGGTGAGGTCGGCATCGCGTCCCCATTCGCTGTCAGCCCTACTAGACCCAGGCATCTTTCCTCAGTTCGCAGAGGATAAAATATGAGATTAGCCGTAGTCTCCCAAGCCGAGGAAGCACGTACCAAGAGTGGCTGAGAGTCGGGTTGGCTAGAGATCTGGTCGAATTGTTCAGCACACAGATTCTCTATCTCGGAGGTTACCCTGGATGGAAACCCACGTTGAAAAAAGCGAGGTGTAGGTAGCCGTGGGTCTACAATGTAAAGGAGTACAGGTGATTGTGTCATTCTGGCAACCTCAGGGAGAATACTCTCTGTGAGCTCCCCAAAACTCTGAGCCATCAGAGCCATTTCGATCAATTCCATTACTTGAAAAGCTTGCTCGGCAGTAGACTGGGGGTATGATCCAGGTGTAGACATAATGGACACCTCCTTACGTCAGTTTTCACCACCCAACTTCAAGTCACCACTTGGATTATGACGTCATTGCTTCTGCCTCTGTTGTATGTAATGTTGCCGCCCAACGGCACCCGCATAACCCGCCGCCCGACTGCGGGAAAGTGCCTTCGCCAGAAAGCTAACTGAAAGCGCGTGAGGCCGCCGACTTCGCGCTCGACAGGGCGGTCGGGTTCATGCGGTGGTTAGGCCGCCCCCTGCTCTATGCGAGAGATCCCCTTCGCTTCGGGTACAGTTGAGATCAGTTCTCTACTCGCAGGCAGCTTGCGATTGGGGAAACCCAATATCACTTCGCCGTGGTTTTGGAAGTCTTGGGCCTGTAAGCCTTCTATGTCTATCCATCTGGGTTTCTCTGCATCTTCATCATCAACCTCACTGTCATCTAACAAATGGAATGTCCTGGATTTGCAGATGTAATAGAAGAGTAGACCGTGATACCCCTCATCAAGTGGATCGTAGTAGAAGAAATCCTCTTGAAAGGTCGGATCCATCGACTTATCAGGCCGTCTTCCTCCAAATGATTGAATAGCGCCACAACAGATGCTTCCTCACCTCAGCCCCAGGCAATACCCTCCCACAAACTTGACGAACCCATGCCAAGGTAGGATAGGTGTCATTGCGCCCATGCTCTGCCCAGGCTTCGCGCACCTGGCGCGGTTCGCTCAAATGGCCGGTCTTGATCAACCTTAACACGAAGCTCACCGGCACCGCCACCATCCCCGCGAGCACATCATGCAGCCCTGCTGATTCATACAGGTCCAGAATGGCCAGTGTGCCACCAACGCTCAGTGCTTTCCTCATCTTCAGCAGCATTTCCTCAATCGGCAGGTGATGCAGCGTCGCTATGGAGGCCACACAATCGAACTCTCCAACTGGAAACACCCATCTCGTTGCGTCAGCAACCTGAAACTCGATGTTCGAGTAGGGCTTCGAGCGCGCCTTCGCGATCTCGATCACGCGTGGTGACAGGTCCAAAGCGACCACCTGATCTGAACGCTCTGCCAATAGGCGCGAGAATGCCCCTGTACCACAACCGACATCCAGTGCTGCTTCGCAGGATGCGGGAATGTGCTTCAACAGAAAGCTGTGGTAATGTCCGTTGTGATCCCAACCGTCCTGTGAGAGCAGCGCGATTCGGTCGAAGTCTGCTTGGACTGTGGACATTGGCTTGGTCAATGCATCCCTCTGAGACAGGCAGTATACAGCATTTCGGCTAAAAATCCCAGGCCCTGAGCTTGTGCGGCAATCAGGGCTGACGCACGGGTTGGCTGGCGCCCGCATATTACCGCGGTAGACTATGCTGGGCTCATCAGCGGCTAGGGCGTGATCACCACGCGCACGTCGTCGCCGAAGTGTTCGAGCCGATCCATGGCCGCGTTGATGGCGTCGGCGTCCAGGGGCAGGGTGTCGGTCACCACGCCTGACAGGTCCAAGTCCCCGCGTCGGGCTAGTTCGATGAGCGTGGGCAGTTCCTGGGCCAGGTGATCGGAGGAGCCGATGATTTCGCCCTCGGTGGGGATCAACTGGGTATAGGGCGCGACTTCGAAGGTCTTATCCGTAACACCGACGACCACTGCCCGCCCAAGTTTGGCCAGCGAGGCGACCGATTGCTGCATGGTCAGTGGCAGACCGATCAGCTCCAGGGCGACGTCCACGCCGCGTCCGCCGGTCAGCCGCCTGATCTCGGCGACGGGGTCGGTCTCGGCGGCATTGATGGGCACTGCCCCAAATCCCCGAGCCATCTCCAACTTGCGGGGGTTGATGTCTACGGCGTACACGTCCAATGCGCCGAAAGCGCGCGCCAGTTGCAGCGCCGATGTGCCCAGGCCACCCACGCCGTACACGGCCACCGTCTCACCCAGCTTCAGGCGACCTTTACGCAAGGCGTGGAACGAGGTCGCCGAGGAGCACATCATAATGGCTCCACTCTCGAAGGGGATCTCGTCGGGCAGGGGGAAGACGCCCCGGGCGGGCAGGACGATGTACTCGGCGTAACCGCCGTCGCGATGGTAGCCAAGCATCTCCCCCGAGGTGCAAAATTGCTCGTTGCCCTGGCTGCAATACAGGCAATCGCCACATGTGACCATATAATGCAGGCACACCCGGTCACCGGCCTTGACGTTGGTGACCTCCGATCCCGCCTCCTCGACCACGCCGGCCACTTCGTGGCCCAGCGTCAGCGGATAGCGCACCGGCGCGACTCCGGCCCGGTAGTGGACGTCGGAGTGACAGATACCGGCGGCTTTGATGCGCACCTGCACATCTCGCGGGCCGACCGGGGGAAGGGGAATCTCTTGCATTTCCACCGGGTGGCCGGGTTCGATCAGTCTGATTGCTTTCACTGATGTATCTCCTCTGCGTGTTATTTGCCAGCCAGCTTGTCATCCGCTTGTTGCACAATAGCCTTGACAGCCGACACTACATCGTCGGGAAAGGGTTCGGATTGATGAGTCTCCAGGATGTGTCGCACTTTCAGGTTGGCCCGCTGCTGCAAGGTAGTAGCTCCCCTCTCCTTCCAGCGCTGGTAGCTACGCCGGTCTATGAGTTTTGGCCGCCACTCCTCACGGACGTACTTGAGGGTGTGTTCGGTATCCAGAAAGGTGCCGTCCGGCCCAATCTGGTCAATGAGGTCCAGGGCCAGCGTTTCTTCATTGATTTCCACTCGGCGCGTGTAGCGTCTGACCCATTCGATGATTTCGTCGCAAAAGGTAACCAACTCCAGCGAACCGGTCATGGCACAGTCCAGATAGCCGACGTCGTGTATCAGATTGGCCCCGCTGACGGCGTGTAACAAAATGGAAAGTGATGCCTCGGCTGCTGCCTGGGCATCAAAAACCTTGGCATCACTGCATCCAGCCGTCCCGAAAATAGGCAGGTCATAGTAGTGGGCTAAGTCCCATCCAGCCGGCCTGTCGATATCCGGGCTGGCGTAGACATCGACCATAACACTCATGTCCAATTCACCCCAGGAAGGATTGCCACGGATGAAGGGCGATCCTTCCCGCTTGATCTGCGAGAGCACCAGCCCGGCCAGTTGGCCTGCATTTCCCATGGCCAGCGCGCCAGCAGCGGTGATGGGGGTGTCGATGCCCCGTCGGTTTCCGGGCAGGTAGATGGTGGGCAGGTTACGCTCGGCCGCATACAGCAAGCGTTGTAGCCCCTCCCGGCTGTGTCGCCTTGGGCCAACTACGTTGACGTAGTTGATGACGAAGGGTTTACGTTGAAGCGCCTCCCCTCCCCCCGCCACGATGGAGGCCATCTCAATGGTGTCTACCGTGCTGGCCAAGTCGGTGCCCACGAAGACGATAGGCTTGCGGGTTTCCAGTAGCATAACGGCCATCTGGTGGCGCTCGTAGGTTTCGACAGGCACATCGTCCGGCATAAACATAGACATCACAAAATCGATGTTGGGCAGCGCGTCCACCAGCCGGATGCCATCCCGCACGTCCTGCAACAATGCCCGGCGCCGCTCGCCGGTGTTTAAGTCATAGATATACATACAGTCGGAACCGACACCGAAGTAACTGCGGTAACTGCCCAAAGACATGGCCCTCCGGCCGTCGCGGTCGTAAATAGTAACGTTTTTTGGGACATTGCGCAGCGCCCACTCTACCAAGCGGGTCGGGATACGCACCAGGTTACCGTCGCTGACACCGGCACCGGCTTTCCTAAACAGATCCAACGCTTCTGGCTCAAAGAAACGCATGCCAGTATGTGCCATGATCTCCAAGCTGGCTTGGTGGAGCAGGTTCATTTGATCTTGGGTCAGGCTCTGAAAAACAAAGGGCCGATCCAGGCTGGCATAAGGATGTAAGGTGCCCATTATGGATACTTTGCCTCGGCTCGCTCGACGATGGCGTGCACCGCCTTGGTCACGTCATCGGGTAGTGGTTCCGGCTTGTGTTCGCTCAGGATGGATGCCACCCGCGTAGTCGCTCGCTCGCCCAGCGTCTCGCCCCCTTTGGCCAGCCACCCGTCGTAGTTGTTGCGGTCGAAGAGTTTGGGATACCAGCGCTCGCGGAAGTGTTTCAGGGTGTGGTCGCTGTCGAGGAACTGGCCGTCGGGGCCGACTTCGTCGATCAAATCCAGCGCCAGGGTCTCGTCGTTGATCTCCACGCCGCGCACGAAGTACTCAATCCAGCCCAGGACTTCGTCACAGATGACCAATTGGGGCAGCGACCCGGTCAGTCCCGATTCCAGGTAGCCCAGGTCGTGGACGATGTTGCCTCCACATAGAGCGTCGGTCATCAGGGTCAGGGCGGCCTCGATGCCTGCCTGCTGGTCCACTGCTTTGGAGTCGCTGCACCCGGCCAGGGCAAACATGGGCAGCTCCAGGTAGTGTACGAAGTCGGGGACCATAGCTCGCTTGTCGGGGTCGGCGTAAGGTTGGACGGTGGTCCGCATGTCCAGCATATTGCCGCCCCAGCCGGGCATGATGAAGGGAGCGCCCTCCCGCTTGAGCTGCGATAATACCAGGCCAACCAGCGCGCCGACCTGAGCCACTACCATGGCCCCAGCCGGGGTGACGGGGGCCGTCACACCACCTTGGGTGGAGGGCACGTAGGCCATGGGCAATCCTTTGCCCGCCAGATACAGCAGTTTTTGCAATGCTTCCTGGTTGTGACGCAGCCCGGTGGTGACGTTGATGTAACACGCCGCCAACGGATTTTGTTGCAGTGCCTCCGGGCCACCGACCACCGCTTCAGCCATCTCCACCACATCCACACAGCCCGAGAATTCGGTGGTGACGTACATGATAGGCTTGGTGGTGTAATTGAGCATGGCCTCCATCTGGTAGCGGTCGGCCACCGGCTGTGGCACATCCGTGGGTAGGAACATACACATCACGAAGTTTATGTGGGGCAGCGCGTCGGCCACGGTCATGGCATCTACCACATCTTGTAGCACCGGTTTGCGCCGTTCACCGGTGCGGTGGTCGATGATGTTCAGGCAATCGGAACCTGGCCCGTAGAAGCTGCGGTGGCCTTCTACCGGCATCATCCGGTTTCCGTGCCGGTCGCACAGGGTCACTCGTTTGGGAGTGGTGGCCCGTGCCTTTTCGACCAGCCCCGAGGGTATGCGTACCCGGTTGCCGTCCGTGGCGGACACCCCGGCCTTCTTTAGGAGGTCTAGCGCTTCCTGATCGTACAGGCGCACGCCGGTGCGCTCCAGGATCTCCAGGCATGCCCAGTAAAGCTTCTGGCACTGCTCGTCCGATAGACGCCGGAATTGCGTGGTACTGTAAACTTGATCGTTGCTGCGTAGGCCCGTCATTTGGGTGCCTCCTTATCTTATAGGGACTCTTGGGACCTCAAGGAACTCTTGAGGCCTCGTAGGAACTTGAGATCCCCTAGCAGTCTGTCGGAGAGAACGATTTCGCCAGACTTCGGAAGTTTTGGAAGATGATTTTGCCGCCAAATCGACTGAATAATTCAGGCAACTATGCCGGCAAAGGCGCTGTTGTAAACTTCCGA
>DAOUMD010000126.1:0-84683 GCA_034412795.1 Anaerolineae bacterium | reverse complement strand
ATATGGTTGAGATAGAGACAGTTATGCCACAATATAGCCAATTGTTAAGGACCCACCAATGATGTGCCTGCCCAATTCAAATGACGCACTCTACCCCCTTTGCCGGGGAGAAAAATCATTTATGTGTCCATCATAAAATGGCAGAGCGCAAATGTCAAGGGGGGAGTCAGGACTCAGGGACTCAGGACTCGGGGAATCAGGGAACCGGGGGATCAGGAGTTGTGGCCTGAGTCCTGATTCATCTGAAGATACTTTGCACCAGGTCTCCAGATAGGTATAATGCTCCAAAAGCCAGTGGAGGAGGGTTGTGATGGCTAAGCATGAGCTGATGGGCAAGCGGGTAGAGATACTGGACCAAGGGTGGATCGAGCTACAAGATGTGATGGGTGATGACCTGGCGATTGCCAACGCCGCACGGGTTTCGTTTCTGGGGGAGAGCAAGGGGGAGGAAGCCGACAAGAAGCTGCTGTTCTACCTGATGCGCCACCGACATACCAGCCCTTTCGAGCAGGTGGAATTTAAGTTCCGGGTGCGAGCGCCTTTGTTAGTTTGGTGGCAGTGGGTGCGTCACCGGACGTGGCACGTGAACGCCCAATCGGGTCGTTATACCCCCTTCGAGAAGCACGATTTCTACGAACCGTCCACCTGGCGTCAGCAGTCCGCGTCAAATAAACAGGGCAGTGAGGGGGAAATAGACCGGGCCGACGCCGAACGACTGTCCGCGCTTCTTACGGAACACTACAAGCATTCCTTCGATCTATATGAACAAGCCCTGGAGGCGGGGGTGGCCAAAGAGCAGGCACGCTTGTTTCTGCCCGGTTTCGGGGTCTACTACATCTGGGTGTGCAAGGTAGATGCGCATAACCTGATGCACTTTCTGAGGCTGCGAATGGCCCCTGACGCCCAGGCCGAGATTCGTGCCTACGCCCAGGCTATCTACGAGCACTTTTTCAAACCCATTCTGCCATGGACGGCGGAGGCTTTTGCACGCTACGCCTTAGGAGAAGGGTAGTCAACTTGAGACCGTCGAAGGGTGACGGCTTTGCAGGACCCGCATCCCTCGACGGGCTCAGGATGCTGTCGCAGCAGGTAATAGAATGACCCAACACATCTCCGTCACAACACACCGCGAATCGCGTACATGGGTCTGGGTTCTGGTGGCGCTTGGTGCCAACACCGGCTGGGGAGCAAATCCGGTGCTGTTACGCTATCTGCAGACGGTCAGCCACCTGCCCAGTATGTCGCTGTTGCTGGTAGGGAACACCTTGGTGCTCATTTTGATGCTAGTGGTTGCCCTGCCACGCCTGGATATGCACGTCTTCCGTACGCGCATCCTGTGGCTGTTCCCGCCCATTGTCGTCACGCGGGCGGTGACGCATATGTTGGCAGCGCGCTTTACCCTGGCCATTTACGTACAACTAATAACACTGATGGCGCCTTTCATCGTCGCGCTACTGAGCACCACGCTATTTCGGGAGCGATTGCCACCCTACACAGGACGTGCGATTACCTTTTCCCTGGTGGGTGCGCTGCTGATGATGAGTGGTTACATTGGGCAGCAGGGGATAAGACTGGCGCTGACGCCGACCGACTGGTGGGGCATTGGGCTGGCATTGGCCAGCAATTTCTTCCTGGCGACCTATATGATCCTTGTGAGACGTACCGCTCAGCACAAGGTACCGGCCGAGGCTGTATTTATGGTGCAGTTAGGGGCATTGGTCGTTGCGGCGGGCGCGCTGAGCTTGCTACTCGGCGAGGACTGGAGCCGATGGGCGGCGTTGGGGAAAACCGACTGGCTGGTTTTCGCGATATTTACGTTGGGCATATTGGTGGGGGCCAATATAGGGCAGATTGGGGCACTGCGACACCTGGGTGCGCCGTTGGTCAGCAGCTTGCTGGCGTGGCGTCTAATTAGTGCACTGGCCGTAGCCGGGCTCTTGCTGGACGAACGCCTGCAATCGGTCTGGCAAGTTATCGGGGCGCTACTGGTGCTGGTGACGATCACATGGTATTTGTGGCAACAACGGGTTAAGCAGACCGATGAGCGAACGTGAATGAGTATCCTTCGACAGGTTGGCGACAGTCGAGAGCCCGGTGCCGAGCCCAAGCAAGAGTTTTAGGTTTCCCTCAACCGGGAGATAGCAAACGGCAGCAAGCCCATCAGGTCACCGGCTACCACACCGGCATCACCCACGGCGTCGCGGGCCAGCTCACCAGCCAGACCGTGTAGATAGGCTCCTACCAAGGCCGCCTCAAAGGGAGCCAATCCCTGAGCTCGCATGCCCACAATCGCCCCGGCCAACACATCACCACTGCCGGCGGTGGCCATAGCAGGATTGGCAAAGGGGAGCACCGTAATACGTCCATCCGGGGCGGAAATCACGGAGTAAGCTCCCTTAAGCACCACGATATGCCCCCACTTGGCAGCCATCTCGGTTGCACAACCAAAACGATGGGCTTGCACTTCCTTGGTCTCGCAGCCCATCAAGCGCGCCATCTCGCCGGGGTGCGGGGTGAGGATGGTTTCAGGGGGAAGCTGTTCCCACCAGGTGTCTATCTTGGCCAACAGATTGAGGCCATCGGCATCCACTACCAACGGGGGTAGCTTGACTCCCTCGGAAGATGCCTCTTGGATCTCTTCTTCACGGGCAAACCCCAACCTTCGTTTGCGAGTGGCCTGTTGCCCACTCAGCAACTGGCTCAGAAACTCTTCAGTCGGTTTCTCCTGGCTAAACCCAGGACCGAGTACGAGCGCATCGTAGTCGCCGATTTTCTCCGAAAGAACTTTGACCGCACCAGGAGCTAATACGCCCATATCGTGGGGCAACAGCAGATAAGTGGCCTCTGCCAACCGGGAGGCAACGATAGAGTAGATGGCCTGAGGCGGCGCCAGCGTGACCAAGCCCGTGCCCACCCGGGTAGCGGAACCGGCTGTTAGATAAGCCGCGCCAGTGTAGTTGACCGACCCTGCGACGACCAGCGCTTTACCAAAGGTCCCTTTGTGCGCTCCGGCCGGGCGCGCCGGCAAAAGGCCCGCAATCTGTGCCGGCGTGGCCATCTCAAGCGTAATATCAGCATACAGGTCGGGGGGAATACCGATGTCACCGACCACCAGTTTACCCACAGCTCCTGCGCCAGGAAAGAGGACGTGTCCCCGCTTGGCAGCAGCCAGTGTGACGGTCAGATCGGCCGGCAGGACCGCCGGGTCAAGGGCGCCATCGTCGCTATTGAGCCCGGACGGCACGTCGAGAGCCACGACAACGGGTGAGTCTGTCTGAGCCACCCCTTCGGCCGGGGCTACCAATGGTCCATCGACCGGCTGCCGTCGGCGCTCGATTACAACGCGAGCTTCGTCCAGCAAGCGCTTCAAGTCGCCCTCAATCGGGCGTGTGACACCGGTTCCTAACAAGGCATCCACGACTATGTCGGCTTCGGTCAATAACGAACGGAGCGCCTGCAAATCGGCGTCGTCTGCCGTGAACACGACAGGAATGTCCCGGGCCATAGCCAATTCCCAATTCTTGTCCCCCTTGGCTTTGCGCTTCCAAACGTATAAATTAACTATTGCCTCCATGTCGATCAGGTGACGCGCTACAACCAGCCCATCGCCCCCGTTGTTGCCCGGCCCAACGAGCACCAGCACACGAGCTCCTTCGGCCCCGACCCACTCGTTAATAGCCTCGGCCACAGCGCGTCCGGCGTTTTCCATCATCTGATCAAAGCTTAATCCGCCAGCATCGGCGGCTGTTTCAATGCGTCGCATTTCTTCGGTGGTTACGATCTTCAACGTTCTTCCTCCTTGTACAAGTAGCAGGTAGCAGGTAGCAAGTAGCAAGTAGCAGGTAGCAGGTAACAAGTAGCAAGTGGCCACATTCTTAATGGGCAGAGGCAAGTCGACCTCGAAGCCAGACAGCAAGCAACCCGCCCATTAGTAAGGTGACGGCCCAAATGGCGGTGTAGTAGGCTCGAATGGCGTTGGATGGAGACGAGCCAATGGCGTTGAGAGGGTGCTGGACGGCACCCAGGCGTGGGGCCAGAACCAGCGTGAGCCCGGCTAACACGACAAAAGCCAACGCAGAAAAACGGTCATCGCCCACCAGGTAAGTAATAGCGACGATGACGAGTCCTAGCACAGCCACGGTAAACGTGAACCGAGTACGAGGTTCGAACCAGGCAATGAACACTCCCCAGGCCGCATAAGTGGTGATCATGCTGAAAAGGGTGTGAATCAGCCAGATGGCAACCGCCGTCCAAATGAGTGCCTTTCCCCAGGCCAGCCAGCCGCTTCGTCCCCCAAGTAACGCCACCAGGTTGACCGGCAGGCTGATGGCAAACAAGACCATGGCCGTCCGCACCAATGCGCCGTGCAGGTAGACCAACTTGACCATCTGCCCCAGCGTCCGCTCCGCAGGCGAGAGCCAAAGGAGTACAAACAATATCACGCCCAGCGTGGCCAACAATGGCCACGTCCAACGACGTACTCCGTTCAGGGCAGTTGTCATCCTCACCTCCAGGGGATCGGGTCCCCATTGGCTGCCAGTATAGCACGGGGGTAAGTAGCATGCAAGCTAAAACGCCATCGGACCTCTAATTATTTCCTAACTAATTTCACAGTTAGTTCCTACTATTCTTTGTTATGATACGGGCAACAATGTGGCTACCCCTCTAGCAGCGAGCCGTCAACTCGCCGCTAGAGGGGGATTTTCCTGTCAGGTCTTGTCAGGACAAAGAAGAATATGACCGGATCAACTCCCCAAAAGCCTGCACCCGAGCTTGTTCTCTCCATTATCATCGTCAACTGGAACACGCGCGAGCTCCTGGCACAGTGCCTGGAGTCGGTTTCAAACGAGATTCACAGGTTGGGTCCGCTGGGCCTAGAAACACGGGTGGTAGATAACGCGTCCACAGACGGCAGCACCCAGATGGTACAGGAGCGATTTCCCTGGGTACAGCTTACAGAGAATCAAACAAATGTGGGGTTTGCGTGTGCCAACAACCAAGCCATTCTTCAAAGCACAGGCCGTTATGTGCTGCTGTTGAATCCTGACACACAGGTTAAACCGGGGGCATTCAAGACACTGATCGATGTTATGGAAGCGCACCCGGAGGTTGGGGGAGCTGGCGCCCGGCTTCTCAATCCCGACCATACACTTCAAGCCTCCTGTTACCCCGCCCCCACATTATCTCGCGAATTCTGGCGGATGTTTCACCTGGACGCGCTGGTGCCCTACGGGGTTTATCGCATGGATGACTGGGACCTGAGCAGGCATCGCGAAGTGGACGTCATTCAGGGGGCATGCTTGATATTACGTCAGGATGCCCTGAACCAAGTCGGCTTGTTGGATGGAGAATATTTCATCTATTCTGAAGAGGTAGACCTTTGTCACCGTCTAAAAAAGGCCGGTTGGAAACTCTACTGGGTGCCACAAGCCCAAGTAGTGCACTATGGGGGGCAGAGCACCCAGCAAGTGGCGGCCGAGATGTTCCTGCGGCTGTACCAGGGTAAGGTCATCTACTTCCGAAAGCATTACGGTTGGTTCACGAGCCAAATCTACAAGTTGATCCTTGCGGCAGCCACTCTGACCAGACTACTGATCACGCCATTGGCCTGGCTGGAGCGCCCCCCTAAGCGTGAACAACACCTGACGCTGGCCAGCCATTATCGCCGCCTGCTCCTCAGCTTACCAGGGATGTAAAAGATGTGAAGGACACTATGCGCATTCTTTTCCTGAGCCAAGTTCTGCCCTATCCACTGGATGCCGGCCCCAAAACGCGAAGCTACTTTGTGCTGCGCCACCTGGTCCAGTCACACGAAGTCACCTTGCTAACTTTCGTGCGCGACAGCGATCGACCCGAGGACATCGCTCACCTGACTGAACTGTGTCACGCGGTGCACACTGTCCCGATGCGCCGCAGCCCGGCACGCGACGCAAAGTTCTTAGCGCAAAGTCTGTTAACCCGGCAACCGTTTCTGATCGTTCGCGATCAGGTCCCGGAAATGACCGACAAAGTTCGTCAGTTGGTGGCAACAGGATCTTTCGATGCGATTCACGCCGACCAGCTCTGGATGGCCCAGTACGCGCTGGCCGCCAATTCAGGGCCATCGGGACCTAAGTTGGTTCTAGACCAACATAACGCCGTTCACCTCATACCCAAACGATTGTCTGAGGGAGAGTCTAACCAGGCGAAACGACGGTTCCTGGCTCGTGAAGCCCAGGTTATGACTACGTACGAGGTAAAGACTTGTAAGTGTTTCGATCATGTGGTGTGGGTCACGGAGGAGGACCGGCGCGCTGTGGCTGCCTGGTCTGATGCAGGCAAGAATGAGGACCAAACACCTTCAACCGTTATTCCCATTTGCACCGATCCAACGCTGACAAAACCGGTGGAACGTACTTCAGATAAACAGCGTATCACGTTTTTAGGTGGCTTACACTGGCCTCCCAATGTCCAGGGAGTTGTCTGGTTTGCAACTGATGTGCTTCCGCAAGTACGAGCGGCAATACCCGACGCGGTGCTCACTGTCATCGGTAAGAGCCCACCACGTGAATTGGAGGGAGAGGGGATAGAAGTCACCGGCTATGTAACCGACCTGGCACCTTATCTAGCCGAAACAGGCGTATTTATCGTACCACTGCATGCCGGTGGGGGGATGCGGGTTAAAATCCTCGACGCGTGGGGTTGGGAATTGCCGGTGGTGTCGACTACGATTGGGGCTGAAGGGATAAGCACCCAAAACGGAAACAATATTCTCATCGCGGACACGGCCGAGACGTTCGCGGAGGCGGTGGTACGTGTTCTGCGCGATCAAGCATTGGCAAAACAATTGAGCGAAAACGGACGACAGACTATCTTGGAAGCATACGACTGGCGAGTGATTTACTCGGCTTGGGATGAAGTGTACCGGATAGATTCTCAGTAACTGTCCGTAAACAACTTTGCATTTCAGGACTGGCGAAAAGTCACTTTTGGACAATCACTTAGAAAGAGGCGATCATGGGGTCAGACTCTAAGATTCGATTTCTTAATAAGCTACTCCCCGATTCCCTGATTCAGAAGGACCGCTTTTGGCTGATCATTATCATTTTGGTGGCTGTACTACTTCGAGTTGCGGCGGCCTTTTACCTGGGTGATCATGTGGTTGACCTGCCCGGAACACAAGATCAGGTTTCATACGACATGCTCGCTAATCGTGTCCTCAACGGTCACGGGTTTACGGTTGCAGAGGCATGGTGGCCGGCCACAAAAGCTGGAGAGCCAACCGCCCACTGGTCTTATCTATACACCCTCTACCTGGCCGCTGTTTACAGTTTGTTTGGCCATCATCCTCTGATCGCCAGATTGATCCAGGCAGTCCTGGCCGGCGTACTCATGCCGTGGCTGACCTTTCGCCTGGGCCGACGCTATTTCGGTTCTAGAATAGGGCTGATCGCTGCCGGCCTAACCGCCGTTTACATCTACTTCGTCTATTATTCCGCCACCTTGATGACCGAAACCTTCTACATCATAGCCATTCTATGGACGTTGGATGTGGCAGGGCAATTGGGGCAGGCCCCAGAGACCTCAAGCTCCAAAGGAGGCGCGCACAAGATCGAGTGGTTTTTGCCAGGACTCGCCCTGGCGATCACCGTTTTGTTGCGCCAGGTATTTGTACTCTTCATTCCGGTCTTGTTTGCCTGGCTACTGTGGCGCAGCTACCGCCATAACGCCCGCCCTGCGTCGCATATGATTGGCACGTTGGTGGGCGCCACGGCGGTATTGATCCTGTCCATCGTTCCCTGGACGATTCGCAATTACCGCGCCTTTGACGAATTCGTGCTGCTCAATACCAACGCCGGGTTCGCCTTTTTCTGGGGGAACCATCCCATCCACGGCTACAATTTCATTTCTATTCTGCCTGGTGAGGGTCCCTCGTACCAGGACTTGATTCCGGTGGAATTGCGCGGGTTGAACGAAGCGGAAATGGACCGGGCTCTACTCAAACGGGGCCTGGGCTTTATCCAAGAAGATCCGGGGCGCTATCTGATTCTATCCCTCAGCCGGATTAAGGACTACTTCAAGTTCTGGCCGTCTCCTGAGTCGAGCTTGATCAGCAACCTATCACGAGTTTTCTCGTTCGGATTGCTGGGACCCTTTATGCTACTGGGCCTCATCTACAGCCTGCGCCATTACTCGGCCGATACCTCGATCCTTTATCTCTTCCTGGTGACGTATACAGGCATACATCTGCTTACCTGGGCTTTGATCCGCTATCGCTTGCCTGTGGACGCCATCCTGACCCTCTTTGCCGGCCTCGCCCTGTTTCAAATTCAAGCCATACTGTTTCGACGCCACGCCAAGATGCAAAGCTACACGCTCACCCCATCCCGTTCCGGGGATTAGGCAATGCCAAGAAAATTCTTAGCGGGACGTTTGCGCAATTTAATTCTTGGAAAAGCCTGAGTAAGTTCGGGCATAAATAGCAGTGTTACGCTACCCGTCTCTCGCCGCCTGGGAACGGCCGCGAAAAAGACGGGTAGGCTTTGAGCCATACCCGCCCTGCGGAGCAAAGTTTTGATGTTGTAAAGGATGCCGCCGCTAACGAACGAACGAGAGCGTCTGCAATCCGATGTCTACCGCGCTCTTGAAGCCAGCCCAGGAGTTGATGCCTTTGAGCATGGTCCAGATTGGGCCGGGGCGCAGGGCCCATTCGCGGGTGGCGCGTTTCTGCCAGTATTCGAGGCGCTCGGCGGTGAGGCCGGTTTCGCGATAGTCGAGCACGGTGGAGCAGTCCATGTCCACCTCTTCCCAGGCGGTGCCCGGCCGGAACCAGCCGTTTTCGAGCACATCGAAGAAGAAGGGTGTGCCGGGATACGGTGCCGCAATGTGGAAGAGGGCCAGGTCCAAGGGCAGCCGCTTGGCAAAGTTGATGGTCTGGCGGATGGTCTCCTCGGTCTCACCAGGTAAACCAATGATGAAGTAACCCCAATTACCGATGCCGGCCTTCCTGGACCAACGCAGCGCACGTTCTACTTTGTCCGGATAAGCACCCTTGCGTGCCCGGCGCAGGATCTCCTCCGAAGCGGACTCAATGCCCCAGGAGATCATCCAGCAGCCCGACTGGCCCATGAGTTGCAGCATTTCCTCATCGACGTAGTCCACGCGACTATTGCACGTCCAGCGAACTTTGAGCCCCTGCTCGATGATGGATTCACACAGGTCGACCACCTGATCGCGACTCACGGTGAACAAATCGGCATACATGTGGATGTTGTGAACCCCCAGGTCGTGGAGCAGCCACATCTCTTTCATGATATGCTCGGGCGAGCGAACGCGCACGGAGTATTGGTAGGTGACGTGCTTGATACAGTACTTGCAGCCAGCGGTGCACCCCCGGCTGGAAACAAGGAAAGTATAAGGCCCTTTGATCATGGGGATACGATACGTATCCAGCGGGAGCAGGTGGTGCATCGGCATGGGCAGGTCATCCAGCTTGGCGACAAAGGGCCGATCTACGTTGATCACGATTTCGCCGTTACGTCGCCAGCCCAGGCCCTTGATAGCGGACAACTGGTCGTGGATTGCCGGTGGTCGATTGAAAGACCAAGTAGGTTGCCAGGTGGGATCGGCATCGGTCAGCAATTGGTAGATGCGGCCTTCTGGGTCGGCGATACGGCCATTTGAATCCTGCAAGCGACCATCGCTCACTTGCCAACGGCCATCGGCCACCTCCAACGTGTCTACAAGTTCTCGAAGCGTCAGCTCCGGCTCGCCCCGAAACACGAAGTCCAACGAAGGATAACGCTCCATAGTTTCGCGCACCATAGGCGTCACATGGGTGCCGAAGGCGATTGTCTTCGCCCCCAAACTATGGGCCAGGAAGACGCCATACATGTCGTTGGTCAGCGTAGGGGCCGTTACCTGTGTCATATAATACTTGGGCTGCTTCTCGCGCAGCAGGTCTTCGAACTCAAGCCAGGTCATGCGGGTAGCAATGGCGTCTACCACCTCCACGCTGTAATCCGGGTGCAGCATGGCTGCCAGTTGAGCCAACGACACCTGGGGCCAGATCATATTCTCGCGCGAGCGCCGTCCCACACGATGTTGGCTCCGTATCCAGATGCCACCGTCAGGCGCGGGCGGATTGACCAGCATCACATCCACCGCACTTTCAGATCGCTTTTGGGGGAGACTGCGCAAGACGGCCCCCACATCAGGATACTTCGCCTCACGTGCTAATTTGAGTTGGCGCGTACCGAGGTTCAACCAGACATCCTGTTCAGACATGGACTAAATACTCCTCACAATCTGTTACTATTCTTACTTCCAACCTTCCATCCCTATCAATGCACCTGCACAGATATTTTCACACCTTCCAATGCTCCCGAAACTGGAGCGGTTGCGACGTGCTCGGGTCTCGTTCCGAGATCGTCCTGGGCGCGGGCTTCACGCTGGCTAAGTTGCGCCAACACTTTTACTAATACCCACGCTGTGATCAATTGGAAACCGCTCAATACCAGCACTGAGCTGACTGCCGGTGCAAACCAAGAGGGAACAACCGACGACGAATTGAGACCCAACAACACGGCCAATGCGTAGACAACGACGCCGACCACGACCGCCAGCAGCCCCATCCAACCGAAATGATTCTCCAGTGGCGTATGAAAGAAAGGACGGCCGAACAGACCTTGTCGCACCTGGCGCCTGTGGAAGAGGGACACCAGATAATTAAACAGGGCGCCCGTCGAGAAGAGATTGACCCCGACGGCAGCAATCACAAAAGCAGCGAAGAACCGAGAGAAAGGCCAGGCGGCTGTGTCTTCACCAATCCCGAACAATCCAGCAAAGAGGGCAACCAAGATAGCAAATAGCATCAGCCCGGCACCGATGGCGCCCAGGATGCGGACTGGATTGTAGGTCATAGCTGTGATTACAATGGAGCTAAGGAAACGAAAGCCATCCCTGACAACACTGAGCTTTGAGCGTCCCATGCGCTCGGCGTAAGGAATAGGAACTTCGACGATGTTCAGATTCTCGTGAATGGCACGAGTACTCATCACCGGGGTGAAGTTCAGTCCATCAGGAAGCGGGTAAAGGAGCGCAAGCGCGTTGCGTTGCAGCACCCGCTGCCCACTGGCACTGTCGCTGACGCGTTGATTGCCGATGAGCGAAACCAAGGTAGCAAAGATAAAGTTGCCCACACGGCGAACGGTGGGCATATCACTCTCGGCGCCGGACATTCGTGACCCAATGACCAAGTCCGCCCCATCCTCCTGGATAGGCCGGCAAAGCTCAGGATAAGATTCGGGTGGGTAGGTTCCATCAGCGTCGAGAAAAGCCAGGAGTTCCCCCCTTGCCGCCCGAAAGCCTGTCTTGATAGCCGCCCCATACCCTCGATTGACGGAGTGCTGGATCAGCACTACCTCTGGATAATTGCCGACAATCTCGGCCGTTCGGTCGCGCGATCCGTCGTCTACGACAATCAACTCCAGATCTGAGACCCCAACCTCGGTCAACGGCTCTTTGATGGACAGCACCCGTTCAACGATTTCGGCAATGCCGTCCTCTTCATTTAACGCCGGGATCACTACTGATAACATAGTCACTGGTCGACCTCCTTAGGCCGCGTCCGAGAATAACTTTGTGCATTTTGAAATATTTCACTCGGAATTTTGGCCTGAAAATAGAAAGTTATTTCTGGACGCTTCCTTAGGGATTTGAGTTTAGATAAAAGCCAAGAAACCGAGTTTTTTGTCGTCTGACCATAGGTTTTGGCACGTTGCCAGGTGCTTTTTCACAGTTGCGGTTGCCCACTGAAGTTCAAAAACCCGGTTTCTTACAAGTTGTCTAAACTCAAGTTAGGGAAACACTATATGTGGAACAGGGTTCAAACCTGTCACCCAAATGGTGGGTTACGAACCCGCCCTACATATAGGTCAGTATTTGCCCGTTACCCTCTACCCCCGAAACTGCTCCAAATGTCCAAAGAACACCTCTGATCGCTGACGATGATTGCTCCCTGCCTGGCGACGATCTTTGATGGGTTTGGCGGGTGAGCCAACGGCAATGCTGTAGGGTGGGATGTCGCCGGAGACGACAGCCCCGGCCCCAATCACACTTCCCTGCCCGACGGTCACACCATCAAGGACAATTGCACCGGCCCCAATCCACACATCATCTTCGATCACAATTCCCTGCGCGGTGATGCCCTGTTCGCGGATGGGACGGGTGGGATCGTCATAAACGTGGTCGACCGCCAAGATTTGCACCATAGGGCCTGTATACACGTCGTTCCCAATGTGGACTCCCCCTTGCCCGCGCACCACGTTGAATTCGCCAACAAAACAGTTTTTGCCGATGGTAATACCGGCCTGGGGTAAATTACGAAAATTGAAGACGTGCAACATAGTATGATGCATCACAAACGTGTTTTCACCGATGGTGATGCCGGCCGGCAGAGCGTGCAGGTAAACCCCGCGATCCAGATACACGTTCTTGCCAAGACGAACGTTGCTGGCATAGAGAATGCGTACAGCACTTTCAATAGCCGGTGTGCCATCGAGTTTCATAATCAGCCTATAAACTATGGCGCGCAGCCCAACACCAACAACGGTCGGCACCCAGCCAAAGAGGCTTAACACCAACTGTTCTAAGATATAAGCAGGCAAGCTCGAGGCCTGCCCTGTCAGGTAATAACGAAGTTGTTCAAACATAGAAGGAAACCAGGAAAGATGGGTAGTCCGCCCCTACTAAATCACGCATTGCCCACCACAGTTGATAACGAACGGTGCGAGTACCGGGAATAGGCGAGGCTCAACTTCTCCATCTCGTCAGAGACACCTATCTCAGCTTTGATTATGCGAGTGGTGGCCCCCACCAGATTACGGGTGATGGTGAAATCATCTACGGCATGCACCGCAGGCAGAAGCTGTTGGAAGCCCCGACCGGTCAGCACAAAGTAGAGCCGACAGCCAACGCGCTGACCAGCCAGCATATCGGTGGCAGCATCACCGATCAGATAGGAAATGGACAACTCAATGTCCATCTCGTCGGCAGCCTGCAACAACATCCCCGATTCCGGTTTGCGGCAAGCACACCTGTCCTCTGGGCGGTGGGGGCA
This sequence comes from Anaerolineae bacterium, assembly GCA_034412795.1. Classification (GTDB taxonomy): domain Bacteria; phylum Chloroflexota; class Anaerolineae; order 4572-78; family NAK82; genus JAUVPY01. Next base: position 71,584 of record DAOUMD010000126.1, on the reverse strand, counting down.
ATACATCACCCGATCAATGCGACCACCAGCAGCTTCAATCTCAGCCACCATGCGCCGATGAATGTCATCCACCACGCTAGACGGCACCATTTTCCGCCCCACAATGGCTTGATTGGTGACAACAATGATGGGCAAGCCAAGTTGACTCAAGGCTGCCAGGCTGCTCTTGGCTCCCGGCAAGAACCGAAATTCATGCCAGCTCTTCACATGGTCAGACCGGTTCTCGCAGATCACGCCGTCTCGATCGAGGAATATAGCATGCATGTTGATTGCTCCCAATGAATAGCTATACGATACCTCAAGTCAATCCATACTTGACATACTGCGAGTGTAACAATATTTAATGATAAAGGCGTGAGAATATACTTAGAAAAAGGTTAGAATGATCTGCAACAGAAATTCCCGGCACTTCAGAGTGCCGGGGGCCAATTGATACACGGTTACAGCTCAAGAAGGCTAAAAAATGTGGGGGGGAAGAGGGCTACGGCTCTAATCCCTGTTGGGCAAATTGAAGCGGTTGCGTTTCGGATGCACGTGTTGCAAGAGCCGAAGCTGTCAAGAGCACCAAGGCAATCCAAATCAAGTCAGCCAATAGAAGATGCACGAGTTGCATCCACACCGGGGCCAGCAAAGCGATGTTAATCACCCCGGCTCCTAATTGGATGACAAGTAGAATGATAAGGACGAGGGAAAACCTTTTGGTAGCAGAGTTCTGGGGCAACGAGTAAAGCCATATCACGACCAGAATCAAATAAAGTGCCACGGAGACGGCAATCGCGGGGTGAAATACGCGCAAGCGGATCAGAAGATGTGCTGCTGGGGAGAAATCTTGTCTTAATCCTTCGGCCAGCGAAGCAGATGGAAAGAGCGTGTCGCCTAATGCCGTCACCGCCCCGCTCACGCCCAGGACCAGCATGCCCAGGAGTCCAATGCCCAAGAGCACAGCCCGCATCCCCTGCCCTTTAAGCCGGCCTGGTTCGCCACCCGAGGCCCACCAGGCCGTTAGAGTCAAACAAGCGAGAAGCAAAAAGGTATTCAGCAAGTGGACAGCCATTGAGAAGGCGCGAGCCATCGAAGCGTTGTCCGCCACCAATTCAAAGAGGACCAATCCGGCCCCGACGAGAGCCTCTGCGATCATAAATAGCATCGAGAAACCGGCTGCCCGGCGCACCCGGTGCTTGTTCGGATATGCCCGGAATACCCAGACCAAGAGCACTACCACGAGCAAGAATGCCAAACCACTGGTCAGCCGGTGGAAGAATTCTATCAAAGTCTCAACCTGAGGCGCCCGAGGGACGACTTGCCCGTTGCACAGTGGCCAGTGACTGCCACAGCCAGCCCCTGAACCGGTAGCCCGCACAAAAGCGCCCCAAAGGATGACGACTAGATTGTAGACCAGCACCCCCCAGGCGTAGATCGCAAATCGTGCTAGTTTCATCGTCGGTCTCTTTCTTGCCTTGTTTTGTCAAACAACAAAGCATCTGTATCTAGCATGGTTCATTTTGCCAAGAAAACTGGTTGACAATTTGGCCTGCTTTGCCAGACACATCCGTAAAACGTAAAGCGTAAAGCGTAATGATTCTGGGCGAATGCGCCTTGCAAATGTACCTTTACGCATCACGTTTTACGTTTTACGAGGTTACTTTGCTTGATTTGACCGGTAAAAAGTACCAACCAAATAGTAAACCATTCCAGATACAGATATATAATATCTCAACTCCTGGAAAGGTCAAGGACCCAGCACAAGGGGGGTGCGTCCCAGATTTCTGGTAGGGCGGCATTCCCATGCCGCCACCGATGCATAGGGGTGCGCCAGCCACCTAGAATTTGGACAGACCCGGCATAAGGGTAAGTTGGTTCACAATAATATGTTTTTGTGGTATCATTCTGGCGCGTTGATCGAGCTAAAACACCAAGGAGGATCACACATGAAAGCGCTACTCGAAAAACTACACATCCAGGACATCAATTTTGGCGCGTGTACCGGGCCTGATGACTGGATAGAAGATCGAAATGGCAAAGAGTTGATCTCTTACAATCCGACGACTGGTGAGGCAATCGCGAGCGTCATTCAGGTAACTGAAGACACTTATGAAGCTGTCGTAAACAAAGCAGCGGAGGCGTTTAAGACGTGGCGAACCATCCCCGCTCCAAAGCGCGGCCTGGTGATCCGTGATCTGGCCGATGCCCTGCGCCAACAAAAGGAACCGCTCGGCGAATTGGTGACGTTGGAAATGGGCAAGATCAAGGCCGAGGGAGTGGGCGAAGTTCAAGAGATGATCGACATCTGCGATTTTGCAGTAGGACTATCACGCCAGTTATACGGCTTGACTATGCACTCCGAACGACCAGGGCACCGCATGTACGAGCAGTGGCACCCGCTTGGCGCTATTGGCATTATCACCGCCTTTAACTTCCCCGTCGCAGTCTGGTCATGGAACGCCGCCATCGCCGCCGCTTGTGGCGACACGATGTTATGGAAACCGTCGTCCAGCACACCGCTGACGGCAATTGCGGTTCAACACATCACGAACCAGGTAACAAAAGATCATGGCCTGGACGGGGTGTTTAATCTCGTCATCGGTACCGGGCGGGACGTCGGCGAGCGGATGATCAACGATCCGCGCCTACCCCTCATCAGCTTCACCGGGTCGGTCAGGGTGGGACGCCACATAGCGGAAGCGGTCGCCCGCCGCCTGGGACGCACCATCCTGGAGCTGGGGGGTAACAACGGTATCATCGTCGCCAAAGATGCCGACCTCGATCTGGCGTTGCGAGCGATCCTGTTTGGCGCCGTCGGTACGGCAGGTCAGCGCTGTACCACCACGCGACGCATCATTATGCACAAAGACATCGCCGACGAACTCACCGACAGGTTGGTGAAAGCCTACCAGCAGGTGCCAATCGGGGATCCATTGGAGGACGGAATCTTGATGGGGCCACTGGTAAATAAACAGGCCGTCGAAGATATGATGGCAGCCCTGGAAACAGCCAAGAGCCAGGGAGGCCAAGTCCTGACCGGCGGCAGACGGTTGTCCGAGAAAGGGGCGTGCTTCGCCGAACCGACGATTGTCAGGATGCCAGCGCAAACCCCCCTTGTGTGCGAGGAGACCTTTGCCCCGATCCTGTACTTGATGGAGTATGAAACGTTAGACGAAGCCATTGACATCCATAACGGGGTGCCGCAGGGACTCTCCAGTGCCATATTTACCACCAATCTGTTGACCGCCGAAAATTTCTTGGCGACCACAGGCTCAGACTGTGGCATCGCCAATGTCAACATTGGAACCAGCGGGGCAGAAATCGGCGGCGCGTTTGGCGGCGAAAAGGAGACAGGTGGCGGCCGCGAGTCTGGTTCGGATGCGTGGAAGGGATATATGCGACGCCAGACGACGACTATCAACTGGTCAGCCGAATTGCCGTTGGCCCAGGGAATTCAGTTCGGGCAATAGGCGACCGAGGCATGAGAAAACTAACGGCACGCTAAGCACAAACTGTGGTTAGCAAAAACAATAGAGGCGCAGCATGCTGCGCCTCTATTGTTTTTTAGCGGCTTATATACAGCGCCGCGCCATCTAGTGGATGTCGCCTTGACAGGGCACTAGACCACGATTTCAAAAGTTTTTAGGGAAGCACCACTAGTGTGTGGCCTGCGCTATTTGAACCGCTACATCGAAAGTAGGAGATGTGACCCACAGAGACTGACCGGCGTGCATCACCTGTGCACCACAGGTGTCAAAAGCAAACCCCATCCGGCGTAGTCCTGTCCTTTCCAAGGCGTCTGTCACGGCGTCTTGACACTCCTCTTGACAATAGAGCATAAGGAACCCGCCTCCGCCGGCTCCGGTGATTTTGCCTCCTGTCGCTCCATTTGAGCGGGCCAATTCATACACCTTGTCAATGGAATTGCTGGAGATGTTGGGCGCCAGCGAGCGCTTGTGTAGCCAAGAACGGTGCATCAACTCACCAAATGCGTCCAGATCTCCCGCCTCCAAGGCCTCTCGGATCGCCAGACCGAGCTCTTTGATGGCCAGTAGCCGCTCGATCACGTGCCTGTCACCCTCTTCTCCCTTCCTTTTCTGGTAGCGAAGGATGTTCGACGATTGGCGCGAACTGCCAGTGAAGAAAAGCATCAGCCTGCGCTGCAACGTATGCCAGGCCATCTCGGATATTTGTAGGGGCTCCACTGTCACACCATCGGCAGAGAAGGTAATGCAATTCAAGCCACCAAACGCGGAAGCATATTGGTCTTGCTTGCCGACGGGCATACCCATTTTTTCGATCTCGATATGACACGCCTGATCGGCCACTTCGTGCCGGGTTGGCGATACCCCCTGCCAGGCAGCCAAACCGTTGATAAGACACACAGCCACGCTGCCAGACGAGCCAAGTCCAGTACCGGGCGGGATCTGAGAAGCCAGGAAGATGTCCAACCCCTGGGGCAAATCAAACTCGTGAACAATGGCACGGGGTAGAGCCAGATCGCCATCCCAGATCAGACTATGGAGTGACTGGCGCCAAAAGGTACGATAGTCAGCAGAGACGATTTGCACCGTCTCTTTGCTGCCGTTGGTGAGTATGGCATACACGTAATGATTGATGGTGGTGCTGACGACCATACCGCCGTGCTTTTCATAGAACGAGGGAAGGTCGGTACCACCGCCGCCAAAACTGATGCGCACAGGTGCGCGCGAGATAAGCATCCTTTGATCGATCACGGCGCGGCTCCTATAACATCTAAGGCATTGCTTACACGAGCCGGGCGATTCCCGCCGGAAGCAATACGGTTGGCGTGTTGATATTTCTCGGGTAGGCCGATGTCGATTAGTACGTCCTCGATGACATAGCCAGCTACGTGGCTATCTTGGGCCAACATAGCAGGGAACACGTCCTGGCCAAAGTCCCACACCCGTCCTTCTGGGATCATGTCCAACACCTCCGACTCCATCACATAGATACCGGCGTTGGCGAGATCAGAGAAAACCTCCTCGGGAGCAGGTTTTTCTACGAACTTGACGACAGTGCCCGCATCATCTAACTGAACAATACCACGATTCCACGGATCGGGCACACGATAGAGCCCCATTGTTGCCATGGCACCGGAACGGCGATGGAATTCGATCATAGGGCGCAGGTCAGCCTGGGTGTAAACGTCACCGTAATACAATAGGAAAGTGCCGTCGAAAAAGGACTGTAGTCTCTTTACTCCACCGGCCGAACCCAGCAATTGCTCTTCCACCGAATAGTGTAAACTCACGTTCCAGCGGCTGCCGTCACCAAAATAGTCCATCACTGTTTCTGGCAGATGATGCAAATTGATCGCAATCCGAGTGATGCCACAGTTACGCAGATGAATGATGATGTGTTCCAGGAGTGGCCGTCCGGCTAATGGCAACATCGGTTTGGGCAAATACTTGGTCAGAGGGCGAAGACGTTTCCCTTCACCAGCAGCCAGAATCATCCCGTTCATCAGTAGGCTCCGTGTCCCTTAAGCACGGCCGGGATGGTCCGCCACAATAGATGCAGATCGAGCCAGATGGAGAAGTTCCGGATATAGTGCATATCAAGTGTTACGCGATCTTCGTAGCCTACATCGCTGCGCCCGCTGACCTGCCACAGGCCGGTGATTCCTGGCTTAACAGTGCACAGATTCATGCGCCATTTGCCGTAGCGCGCTCGCTCTTCTGAGGTAATCATGCGTGGCCCGACCAGGCTCATCTGGCCCAACAAAACATTGAAGAGTTGCGGCAATTCGTCGAGACTGGTGCGACGCAGTAGACCACCGACTCGTGTGACACGTGGGTCATTTTTGAGCTTGTAGTTCTTCTCGAACTGGCGACGCAACTCGGGATCCCGCGCCAACCGCTCTTCAGCATCCACGTACATGGTACGGAATTTCAACGCGTCAAAGGGCTTGGCACCTACTCCCACCACGCGCCGCCGATAGAAGACAGGCCCCGGCGAGTCCAGTTTGACGGCAACAGCAATGGCCAACATAAAGGGCCAGGACACCAACAATGCGCCGGTAGAAACCACAAGATCCAACACGCGCTTTGAAAACACGTCAATGCCAGTAAGCCGAACTTTGTTGACACTCAGCAGCGGGACGTTGCCAATCTCCTGGACCTCAACGCCCGTGGTCAATATCTCATATAACCCTGATGACAATCGGATGGTGATGTCATCGGCAGCACCGAAAGACTGAAAAAGTCCGAGAAGCTTCTCACGTGACAGCGCGGTGGAAGCGACGATGATCTCTTGGATGCCGTGCTGCCTGACCAAATCAGCAACCGAGTCGATGGAGCCCAGCACGGGGGCACCCGGCAAGAGCTGGCTTCCACGTGCAAGCTCGTCATCGGCAAAACCAGCGATCCAAACACCCGCTTTGCGATTGGTCTGTAGCTGCTCGGCGATGGCCTGGCCTTCCTCGTTGGCACCGACTACAAGTACGGTTGTCAGAAAGCGCCCGTTAGCACGTAGACCTTGAACAGCCCGACGCAGTATGAATCGCCCCAACAGAACACTAAAAGTCACCAGCAACCAGGACAAAACAACCCAGCCGCGAGCGACAGTCAAAGTCGGATCGAAGAAGGTCAGTAGGATAACGAGCATCATTCCTAAGGTACAGGCGTTAAACACGCAAGCGTATTCGCGCATGCCACTGAAAAGGATTTTGAATTCATACAGGCCAAATAAGCGAAAAACGATCAACCAGGCCGGGGAGAGTAAAAACACCAGTCTGGAATAGAAAGCCACTGGTGCCACCTGATGCTGATAAAACCAGGTGATTCCGATCTCAAAGCGAAGGGTATATGCCAGCCAAAATCCAAACAGGACCATTATCAGATCTAGCACCGTAATAGCAATGAACAACAACAGCCGTTCCGCCCACCGCGCGTTGATGGCAACCGGTAGTGCTCCACTCAATTGACCAGACCAAGGTTGTGTAGCTTGGGTCATTTTCTTATCTCCTCCCCTAAATCGTTGAGTTTATATTGTGTGATTACCTAACCCAATATCAAGATCAGCTTGACAGTCTGGTTACTCATTCCTCCGTCAGTCTAACAACATTTAATGATAAAGCTGTTTGAACAAGCTTAGAAAACGGTTAGAAAGGGAATGGAAACAATCAAAAAGCCATAAGAACATGCTTAGAAAATGGTTAAAAAGAGAGCAGGATGGTTGTTTATACTGATGTAACAAGGCATCACAAAAAAAGAGAGCCAGCAGGCTCTCTTTTTGATCTGGACCGACGATTAGATAAACTGTGACGGTCCTTCCTCTATTTGGCAGATTAGGACTAAGGATTTGGGCTGTCAGCCGTGATTTGACAAGGCGCTAATGATCTGGCAAAGATTGCCGGCCTGGCTCACGAAATCGGTAGCCAATGCCCCACTCGGCAAGCAGATAGTAGGGCTCTCGGGGCTGGTCTTCGATCTTACGGCGCAGATAATGAACGTAAACCTTAAGTGAGGCCAGGCTGGCGCTTTCTTCCATGCCCCAGACTTCCCGAATCAGCTCTTCGTGCGAGACGACCCGGCCCACATTCCGCAATAAGGTGGAGAGGAGACGGAACTCGGTTGGAGTCAGTTGGACCGGCTGGCCACGAACTTCGACATAGCGTTTGTTCAAATCTATCATTAAGCGGCCATCGTTATAGACCATAGAGTCACCCGGGACATCCTGACCATTACGTCGCAGCAGGTTACGCATCTTGGCCAGGAGCACAGGCACCTCAAAAGGTTTACGCAAGTAATCGTCTGCCCCCAACTCCAGCGCCCTCACGACACTACGCTCATCGTGACGATGACTCATCACCAGAATAGACTGCAAGCTTAACTCACGGAGTCGCCGGCAGGTTTCGAACCCATCCATGACCGGCATCATAACGTCCACGATAGCAAGATCGGGCGACACCTGGGCAGCGATTTCCAATCCTTCCAAACCACTCTGGGCAGCCCAGACTTGGTAGCCCTCATTTTCGAGAAAGAGTTTTAACAATTGGAGTATGGTCGGATCGTCATCTACGAGCAAAACCTTAGCTGTCATCGCCTCACCCCCAAATAGGCAAGGAGAAGCCGAAGCGTGTCCCTTTGTCAGGCTGACTTTCGGCCCACACACTGCCGCCCTGCAATTCAATCAACCGCTTAGTAGTATAGAGGCCAAGCTGATAGGTAGACGGCATCTTATCATTATCATCCACTGGGTAAAATTGTGAGAAGACCCGGTCGAGTTGCTTAAGCGGAATAGTGTCTCCATCGTCCACGATAGAAACAATCGCCTCAGACTTACCAACTTCCAATCCCAGAGTTATACAACCTCCATCCGGGCAACGACTCATCGCACTCCGCAACAGACCTAATAGGATCAGCTCTGTCTTACCCGGGTCGGCGGCCACGACAGGGAAGGTACTCGGAGCGGTAAAGCAAAATATATAACGGGGCTCCTCAGGCCGAATTAAATCTAACACCCGCTCCATTAGAGGAGGAAGGGCAACCGGTTCAGGGTAAACCTGAACAGAGCCGGTTTCGAAACGTGACATTTCAAGCAAATCCCTGATGAACTCTCGAATACGCTGGCTCTGTTCTCGCATTCTCTCCAGCATGGCGCGCTGCTCTTCAGGATCTAATTCCGAATTTAGCATGAGATCAATTGAGGCCTGAATGAAGCTGAGCGGAGTACGCAAAAGATGCGATGCCATGTTCGCAAATTCGTACCTAACGTGTTGGTCGTTCGTTTCAGTGAGTACTTCCTGGAATACACAAATAGCACCCACCACCTGGCTATCTTGAACAAGCGGCACCCCACGCCCCCTGACCAGAATTGATCGACCATCTTTAGTCTCTAACAGCACGCCCTCTCCATCCGTAGCTCCCTCGCGGGGAAATGAAAGACGCTGTTGTTTTTCCATTACCTGGCTAAGGAAATGACACAGTCCAGTTGGCAAAGATTGATCAAGCGACTGCAATTCGTACACAGAACGCCCAACGGCCTCGGCCATTGGCCAGCCCAGCATCTCGCCGGCAACTTCGTTCTGTACCAGTAAACGCAGATCGGCATCTACTACCCAGACTGCGCTGTCGACTGCCTCCATCAACAGCGCCCAACGCTCTCGCTCAGACACAGCCTTCTCGTGCAAAACCGTCCCTTCTAAAGCGATAGCCACCTGATCAGCTACACTGCTCACAAAATGCAGGTCATCCTGTGTAAAGGCGTGGGGTAAAGAACTTTCAAGATTAATGGCGCCTATCACTCGTTTACCGCGCCGCATCGGCACCGCCAGTCGACAGCGCGTATGAAGATTCTGACCATTGCTGTTCTGGTCAAGATCATCCTTGAGAATAGACCGACCGGTCTTGATTACATGTTGCAGCGTTTGCTCGTCCCACCAACGCTCTGGTGTCGCTCCGCTATGCTGGTTGAGAACCAACTCACCTAGACTACCTTGCGAAACATAAAACGACGAGCATCCATCGCCGCCGACAGTCCAGGCCAGAACACCGGCTTCAGCGTTGGTGGCTTTGAGAGCTAAAGATAGCGCCAGTCTTGCCCCGACATCGAAATCAGTTACGGCACTCATCTGATCAGAGACGGCCTGCAGCGTAGCGACCTCTCTAACACGACGCATGAATTTCTCGTGAAGCTCAGTATATCGACGCGCGTTCTCCACTGCCGTAGCTACCATGTCAGCAAGCGACGACAGCCGCCGCAGGTGCGCCAGAGTGAAAGGTACACCGGATATCTGGTTGGCAACGCCCAAGACGCCGATCACGCGCCCGTTGGCCTTAAGAGGTACGTTAAGCAACGACTTGACCAAATAGCCAGTTTTGACCTTAAGATTCTGCCCGCCGCCCCCACCCAAGAGCATCGGTTTGCCAGAACTGACAACTGTTCCCGCGATGGTATCCTCAACACGCAAGCTAAAGCCTTGGGCGTGGTTTTCCCCCAGGTTCTGAGCGGCCCTCAGTCGCAACTCACCAGTTTCCTCGTCGAGGAGCAGGAGATAACCTTCTTCTGCGCCAGTGACAAACACGGCGGCCTCGGTGACGCGGTTGAGCACCAAATCCAAATCCAGTAGGGAATTGACCGAACGCCCGATTCCCATCAACACGTCGAATTCCTTGGCGCGCTGCTCCAAGTCATGATTGAAAGCAAACACATCTTTCTCTAACTCTAAGGACCCGTCTTTTGGGAGTTCCGGCTTTTGCCACAGAACCCCACGCACTGTCTGTAACAGTTCCTCAGCGGTAAAGGGACGAGACAGATAGTCTCGGACGCCTAGCCGGAGAACCTCGACAGACATGTGGACTGAGTCACCATCAACCACCAGGATTGCAGGGATCAGGCGACCCGCCTGCGAAAAGCTACGCAACAAACCAACCGAGGACTCCAGGGGCAAGTCCAACAGTAACAGACTTGGGGATTCATCGATCGCTGCCTTTATGCCTTCATCGCGCCCTACAGCCAGAAGCGGCCTGAAGCCATGAGGTAACAGCATTTCGTCTGCTACCGTCTTCAGCAAACCAGCGTCCAAACCAACGACGAGGATCTTCTCTGCGGCCACACTTGCCTCTTTAGGTACCTTCTCAATAATCCGGGGTAGGGGCGAACCCGGATGTCTGTCCCAAGGGCGAACACCCAGCTTTGTCCCTACTTTTTGAGAAGATACCTCTTTAGAAAAAGTTTCAGCGATAAAGGGTCAGGAGTCCACAATGTAGGGGACCCGGCCAGGGCTCCCTAAACCTGTGATACCCCTTTCTCTCGCTCGTGTGCGAGTCTAACAATAGTTAATCATAAAGACGTGTGAATATACTTAGAAAAACGTTAGAGTTGAATTATGATTCTTTCTGACGGGAGTCGGGGTTGTTATCGGCCACAAAGAAACAGCGGACGTTCGCCAGGGGGGGGATGACGGCGAGTCACCTGACGAACGTCCGCTGCCTAATGTCTGAAAGCAACTTTACCACAGGCGCGGATAGGGTCTCTTAGCCAGAGGGCCTCTTAGCCAGAGGGCCTCTTAGCCAGAGGGTCTCTTAGCCAGAGGGTCTCTTAGCCAGTCGGACGGGGTCCCCGGTTCAAAGGGATGGGACCTCTCATCCAAACCGATATCCAACACCCCACTCATTGTGAATCAGGCTCGGCTTTGACGGATCCCGTTCGATCTTGCGGCGCAGATAACTGATGTACAAACGCAGGTAATCGACTTCACCCACGTATTCCGGCCCCCAAACCTCAGTCAGCAGGAATTCGTGTGGAAGCACGCGTCCCTTATGCCGGGACAAGACTGACAAGAGACGAAACTCGGTTGGGCTCAAGTCGACTCGTTTACCGTCGACGGTGACTTCGTGCTTGTCAAAGTCAATAATCAAGTCGTCATAGGTAAGGATCGGCTCCCGGCCATTGCCGCCATCGACGGACGAACGAGAAACGCGCCGCAGCAAAGCTCGGATGCGGGCAGACAGTTCCTCGGCGGTCACCGGCTTAACGATGTAGTCGTCGGCTCCCAGATTCAACCCCTCGACCACATTCTCCTCTGCACCGAGGGCTGTCAGCATAATAATTGGAACATCAGACATCTCGCGAAAGCGGCGACACGTCTGCCATCCATCCATATCGGGTAGCATAACATCCAAGATGACGATATCTGGCTTTATCGAATATGCTTTCTGCAAACCGGATATAGCGTTGTACGCAACCTCGACCTGATAACCTTTTTTGGTCAACATAAACCGGACGGTCTCACACAATGAAACGTCGTCGTCAATAAGTAACAATGTGGCGCTCATACTAACCTCCTTCTTGGTCGGCTTCTCCTCCCAAGGAAAGCAGGGAGATTTAGACCTGACAGGTTGTCCCACGTGCCGTCGGCTGAAACCTGCCAGGTCTAAATCCCATCCCCCTGCTTTGACGTGCTATGGAAAGATCTAAAGAACGCTGAAAAAACAAAACTCTCTTCTATTATAGCATACGAAAGTTTGAATTTGGTTTGAAATCATATGAATTTAGGGAAACTCGTTCAGTCTCCAGCACCTAATGCTTGATCTTTTTCAGGATTCTGGCCGTCAAGGGTATAATACCGAGCGGGTGCGTTCAGATTTGGGAGCGAATTACTCTGATCCGAGGAGTGAGGCATCCCCAGATGCCGAACGGAGCCGCATCTGGGGATGCTGGCTCCTCGTTCTCACCCAAAAATGAACGCACCCATACCGAGCAACGCTGCTACATCAGGAGCCTGAACTTGACCGAATCACTGAATGTCACAGCACTCACTAACACGGTTCTCGGCCTTATCGACGCGAACCCTGCTTCCCTGCGTTTCACACCTATCGACACCGGAAGGTACAACACCTCCTATTGGGTAGATAGTAATCTGGGGCGCTTTGTGCTACGCATTGCCCCACCCGACGATGCTGGCTTCCTATTTTACGAACGGAGCATGATACGCCAGGAACCGGAGCTGCACAGCCTCATCCGTGCCAGGACTGCGATTCCAGTGGCTGAGGTGATTGGTTACGACTTCGGCCGGACCATACTCGAGCGTGATTATCTGCTGATGAGCGCCTTACCGGGCACACCGCTCAGCGATGCCCCCGGTCTCACCTATCCACGATTTGAGCGAGCCCTGGGACAGGTAGGGGAATATCTACGTCAACTGCACCATCTCACCGCCACCGAGTGTTTGGGGGTCGAGGCCTATGGTTATCTGGGTGCGCATCACCCTATGGAACCACAGCCTACCTGGGCCAAAGCCTTTCAGGTGATGTGGAACAAGTTACTGGATGACGTCGTCGCTTGTGGTAGCTACACCCACGACGAAGCTCAGGTCATGCGCGACCTGCTTGACGTGTACCTTGAACACTTCAACCGGCCTGTCACTCCTTGCCTGCTGCATATGGATGTTTGGAGCCAGAATATCCTGATTGACGAAACCGGGAATGTCACTGGGTTGGTGGACTTCGACCGGGCATTGTGGGGCGACGTGGAGATCGAGTTCGCTGTGCTCGACTATTGCGGCATCAGTGAACCGGCGTTCTGGGAAGCATATGGCACCCCGCGAGACGAATCACCGCCGGCATTGATCCGCCGTCAGTTCTACATGTTATACGAGGTGCAGAAATATATGCCCATACGCGTTTGGCGGCGGAACAATCCAGCCTCTGCCGCTCGCTACAAGCAACAGAGCTTCGGCCTGGCAGCACAATTGCTTCCAAACAAACCTTGAGAGGGGATTTATACGGGGTCGCTGCCCATCCTGTGCAGCAGGGCCTTGGCCCGGGCAAGCAACTCTGGGGGCTCTACCGGCTTTGACACGTAATCGTCTGCACCAGCCTCAAAGCCGTTTACTTTGTCCTCAAGCTGGTCCTTGGCGCTCAACATGATGATGGGTAAATGAGCCGAAGCCGGCTCAGCGCGCAACCACTGACACACCTCCAGACCGGTCACATCGGGCATTATCACATCAAGGATAATCAGGTCGGGCTTTGCTTCGTTCACCTTCGACAAAGCCTCAGGCCCATTCGTCGCCAGATGGACCTCATAGTCTGCCCGATTAAAAATGTACTCGATCATGCGCAAAGCGGCCGGGTCATCGTCAACGATTAACACACGTGGTTTGGTCATCACCGCAGCTACCTCGGTTCAATTTTCAACTAGCCCCGCAACAAGAAGAACGGCATTCCAACCCTTCGACGTAGCTGTCCCCCTAGATGCCTCCTCACACACCCAAAGGAAAGATACCACAAATCTCTCAGGTTGCCAAGCAAACACAGGTGCAAAAAGACGGGTCTCTGGAACAGGGTAGCATAGTAATACAAAAGGGCTCAATGCAGAACTGTGGGGTGCTCTGGCCAGTCACCACAAAGGAGGCAAATCCGTGGAACATTGTGCTGAAAGCGATTCGTGACCTGGTGACTCAAATCAAGCTGGCTGTGGCTGATGCCAGCAACATCTCTCTGTCTGAATTGGAACGCCGTCTGGAAGGCAATGAGGAGAAGTTAGTCATCACCCCCGCAGCTCGGAAGTACGCCGATCACCTGCGTGTCCTGTGGGCCTGGATGACCGAAGACGACACCGAATGCCCCGAATACTGGACGGCCTGACAATGGATACGTCGTTTTGCGCTAACTTCCGTCTACGCTAACGATCCGATCACCGACGAGGACATCGAAGATGATGAAGAGTATCGTCCACGCCCTGGAGAAGTGATCGGCTTCTTGCTGGCCCATGACTGTGAGTTCGTCGAAGGACCCTACCCCACCGACGAGTTGAATGAACAGTTCTTTGACGCCCAACGGGGTGGTTATAGCCGCGATGATCTTGGGCTCGATACGGACATCTACGACGACTACGACCTGCGTAATCCCAACGAAGGCTGGGCCGAGTACCTGGAACCGGAAGGTATGGCTTGGGTCAGGAGTATGATCGCCTGGTTGGAGAAACAGCCTGAGCCGGCCAAGTCGGTGGAGTGGGTATTCGACCTGGGTGAGGAGAACTACAAAGGCGGCGATCTGAACGTGGTCGCCCTGGCCTTGTTAGTACGTGAACTGAGTGTCTTCGCTGACTCGGCCAGCTGGTTGAAAAAGCCAAGAAGGTGCCCTGGTATTCGCACGTGGATCGCTCCCTGGTCGGCAACCTGTACCAGTTTATGGACCAGTTCGAGGGTGAGTTGGACGAGATCGAGACCGATGCGGTCATCGAGGGGCGTGACGTGGTATGGTCCTGGGAGGAGCAGCGCGTTGCCGATCAGTGGGCGGCCTGCTTCGAGAGGGAGTTGGAGGAACATTGGGCCGCCCAAGCCAAAGCGCGTAAACCGGTTGCCGTCGAGAACGGTAAGAAGGTATGGGCAAGTGCCTAGACTAACTTGTCCGACGTAGCTTATAACGTTGCATACTGCGTAATCCAGGCGGTGGCCAACGGGTTCACCCGCCAAGAGGTGCAGAGGGCGGCAGAGGAGGCACGTGATCGGTCCAGGAAGCCCAAGTGGGTGCCGAATCCCTATCTGGTAATCAGTGCCAACGAAAAAGGTGTGTTGCTGGCCGACGAAAGGGTGATGCCGTGGGTGCAGGCGGCCAAGATGGCTGGCAAGTTAAGCATCGAAGCGGGTCGCAAGGAGGGCTTGCTGGACAGGATGCGCTACGTCTATGTACAGGCCAACGGCGCTCGGCGCCATATTGCCACTGTAGGGAAGGCGATTGCGGGGTTGTAGGTCACGATACGTACATGATTGGTAACTGCTCAGGCATGTCATTTCGACCAGTGGGAGAAATCCCCGGAGCGGTACTTTTGATGACCAGGTGGTTGGTAATCCCAAAATTTGGCTTGAATTTTTGCCAACCACCGCTCCGGTCGTTGTCGCTCATAGGGATTTCTCGACCTTCGGTCTCGAAATGACATGAGGCTGAGTAGTAACCATGATTGCTGATTAGGCCGAGTTTTTGCGACCACGGACAAAGAGGAAACCGGCTCTCAGCAGTCCCCATCACCACTGAAGCCGGTCTCTCCAACCAAGTACCTACATTACCTAACTATGCCAGCATTTAATAAGTACTGACGCATCCGGCTGATTGTTCGTGCAATGTTTCTCTCGCCAATAAACATTCCCCAGTCCCATTCTTCAGGTCTTCCGACACAGTGTGCCCATAATCTTCTAAAATATTGAGACGGGATCTGTTCCGTGGAAGTATATACAAACTTATCTTTCGATACATTCTCATAGAACATATAAGAAGTATCGGCTTCGGCGAACCTGCTTAGTTCGTGCAGATCATTTATCTGCGTCTCAGGAAAATCAGGTTGAAAATATGGACGGAAGTTCGTTCTACATGGAATAGAGTGTATATGCGCATGATCAATACATCCTCCTGAATAACCACGAGTTGACATTCCATGTTCAAAAAAAACAACTTGCCCATACAAATGTTCAATCATCGTTCCAATAACCTCTTTCAATCTAGTTATCTCAGATATCTGTTCGTGGGGAATTGCCCCTATGGACAAATAGTGATCTTTTGGAAATATGAGTACATATCCTTCTGTTAATGCACCAAGTCCGGCAACGGCGAGGCAATTACTGGTTTCCAATATTATGTCTGAAGATTGTCCGTATTTTTCTCCAAATCTCGACCAGACATTTGCTCGGGTGTGTAGAACATACTGAGCACAGAAAGTGCATTTGGCAGATGTATTACAACTCATCGTATTCTACTGTACTATGTTTGCGAACCTGTAATCATTCAAATTCTCTCAAGAAGTGTCACATTCTGTTCTGAAAATAGACCACTTTGCTAGGTAACAGTAGCAAGAGTGTCAGGTTGGGCCTCGATGGCGACCTGATACCCCAGCTTTTCGAGACGGCGAAGCAGATGTCTGGCTACAAATTCGCGCTTGTTGTCATCAAAGTAATTGCCCCCCAGGTCATGGTAGGGCTCCTGGCGCAGAAGCATATGATAAGCACTGACCAAGATGGAATGAGCCACGGCAACCGTGGCACGCTTCTTGCCGCGTCGGGCGGCAATACGGTGGTACCTGGCCTTGAGATAGGAGTTCTTGGTGCGGCTAGCGCCGTGAGCGGCTTGCACCAAGCCCTTGCGCAGAGCTTGGTTGCCAGGCGGGGTCTTGCCAGATCGACGTTTGCCGGCGCTCTGGTTGTTGCCTGGGGCGAGGCCAGACCAGGAAGCCAGGTGTCTAGCCGAAGGAAAACGGCTCATATCAATGCCCATCTCGGCTACGATCACTTCGGCCAGCCAACGATTAACGCCGGGGATGGTATCCAGCAGTTCCACCGCCTGGGCATAGGTCAGCGGCGCCTTCTGAGCCGCCGACCTCACGTCGTCCGTGCCAGGCTCTGGGGTAGAGGTAGCGGGTGCCGCCGACATGCGCTCAATCTGGGCAGCAATGGCGCTACTGAACTGTTCGATCTGCTCGTCCAGGAAGTCGATATGCGTCAAGTGCTGAGCCAGCAGGAAACGATGGTGCGCTTGCACCCGGCCGGTCAGGGCTTGTTCCAGAGCCTGGCGCTTGTTGCGCAACCGGCCCCGTGCCAACTCAGCCAGGGCCGCCGCGTCTGTCTGCCCTTGGATAAGCCCTCTCAGCATCGCCCGCCCCGACACCCCCATCACGTCAGTGGCCACCGATGCCAGCTTGATGTTGGCGTCCTCCAGCACCTTCTGCAAGCGGTTGACCACCGCCGCCCGCTCCGCCACCAATTTGCTGCGCTGGCGCGTCAAGTCGCGCAGGTCCCGCTGCTCCCGGGGCGGGATGAAGCTGGCTCGCAACAGCCCGTGGCGCAGCAAGTCCGCCAGCCACTCGGCGTCACTCACGTCGGTCTTGCGCCCCGGCACCTGCTTCACGTGCCGCGCATTGACCAGCAACACTTCCATATGGTCTTCCAGCACATTGTACACCGGCTTCCAATACACGCCCGTGCTCTCTATCGCCACCTGGCTGCAACCTTTATCTTGCAACCAGGCCAACAACTCCTGCAATTCCCCCGTGGTGGTGCCAAAGCTGCGTATCTCTTGTTCCTTGTGCCCATTGGCTTGCGTATGCATCCAACACGCCACCACACTCTTCTTATGCACATCCAACCCGGCACACCGGGCATAGATGACTTCCATCGACTCCCTCCAGCATATGAATTCGCTGGCAGGATATCTGTGCTGTGCAGACTCTGTTCTACGTGCTCCCATTCAGGGGCGACAATTGACGGTGCCTCCAGATACCCGGGTCCGACTGCTTATCAGGCTCTCGGCACCAGTGAAACTTCGACCTCGTTGCCAGCGTCCATGACTCTACCACATCCGCGCTATCCAGCAAACAAGCCGCGGCGCCATCATTTTCATGCTTCATGGTGCCCCGCACGGGGCATGGTGACTGCTTTGAAATCACCAATTAGTTGCTGTCCTCCACGAGTATCATTTTTTGCCACTTTGTTCAGAATGTTGTCACCACGTATTATCGCGTCCATGCCTTTTCCATAACATCCCTTCTAACTTCGATTCCTTCGTTATTCCATAAGAAAACAGTGAAATCACTTGCATCACTGAAAAGATGGTCGAAATTCTGTATACAATGTTCAAATAAAGTAGTTTCATCCGGATTCCTATGATCTTTGGGAATCTGATACATAGGTCCTTTATTTGCGAGAATGTAGTAATAAATAGGTCCCATTAACAGAATCTCTTCAAATTTGTCTTTGTCATTCTCGGTGGCCGATTTCTTGATATAAGTTATTGCTGAATCTAATGGTGCATATGTTAGTCGTATGTGGAATAAGTTTCCATCCGGAAGCTTCGTATTTCTGAATTTCTTTTCTATCTCGGACAGCCGTTGAATGTTGTTCCTAATATCCCTGGAACACGGCTTGTCTACTGACTTAATTTGGCCCTCCTTCATATCGCGTATTTGCACAAATTCCGAATTTGGATGTGCGATAAGCACTTTAACCTCAACATCTCTTTCATTAAGAAGGACTTCTAACAGCGGATGGTTTTCTTGCTCAGTTAGACTCCTTATCAGGAACATGAGTGCAATACCTGAGATTCTTACTTCGCATGCATTCTTGAAATAATAATCGAGTGTTAGCTCACCTCTGGTTTTATTCACTAGCGACAAATATCTCCTTTGTACTACGTTAAGAATTGTTGTTGTATCCTGCTTATGAGGTCTAAATTCCTCGTCATGGGCTTCGATAGATTTTCTAGTTTCTGAAATCTCTTCCAAGCACTCTTTTAATTGCTTTTTTGTGTCCTGGTCAAGCCAACTCACCAATAAATACGTTATCAGCCAAGCTACAAGGCCAGCTCCTATGCCGATAGAAATCTCTCCTAGATTAATGTAATTGTACGAGACTAGAATGACTAACAACACGATATAGATGAGCGTAACTACAAACAACACCTTAATGGGTTGAGGAATCTCTTTGAGGAATTTCATAGCATTTTCTCCTTTTCCGACTTGTCGTTGCCAGTAAGTCCTCTTTCATAGAGCAAACGTCGGATAGAGTAACTACTCTTGTGTGATCTCGATTATGAACATAACCTTCTCTTCCTTTTGGCACATATGCAAATACTGCGTCAAAGTCTATTAAATCTGTATATAGACGAGATACAGGCCCATAAACTACAAAAGCATGATATGTATCTTTTTCTTTTATTTGGCAAGTTTCAAAGAAGTTGAGGCCCTTTACATAAACAAAATCGGAGTTACTAATAACTCTCCAAGCGGCTTTCGTCAAAATATTCGTTTGAAATGATATCAAAGGACAAAATGTTTCAAATACAAAAAGCTGAGTATTCAGTCTTGAAGCGAGGCCACGAAAATGTCGGTCACTCAGAATCCTCTTTAGCATATTTGATGAGAAATTGATACTCACTTGAGCCCTATTTAGTAACAGGTTAATCCTGAAATGCTTATTGCGCTTTAGCAGTTGCTGCATCCAAAGCAGGTCAAATACCGTCTCTGAAGTGTCGTCCAGAATTGCGCACATGGACAGATTGATTCCTCGATCGTTCGCGGTTTGCACTTGCTCAACCAGGTGTTTTCTATGATCTATAGCTAGGGGATTTTCAATATATGAATATGTTCGATCTTCAACGACAAATTGATTAGCATGAGATAGCGCGTTAGTGGTACCCACAAGATTCTCAAAGAATGCAACACCGCGACCTAGGGCTAATGACATTTGCTGAACCACAGAGGCTGAAGTATAAGCATCAATCGATTCCAATGTTTGCTCCAAAGAGTGATTAGTAAGGATCGGTTCTTGATGTTCACTATTATACACGTTTCTCCCCACCAGATTTTCTGTAATCTTAGATATGAGATACATATTCAAGTTGTTATTGATATATTTCATAATGAAGCTGTCCTGCAATTTATATATTCGACTTAGCCTTAAGCACGCTTCGTCAAGCAAATTGCCAATCTTCTCTTCTGGTAGGAGACTCTGATCTGCTAGACCGCTCAATATCCGATAAAAAGCATTAGTCATGTAAGTGAAATTTACTGCCAGTGCATTGGGTGAACAATCTTTCCAAACAAAGGGGGGTTGATATATTCCTTCCCCAAAAGGCACTTTAAATCCGGATGTAAAAGAAAAACAAGACGGTTGAACGGAAAAACCTAAAAGGTCAAGGGTTAATCCTAGGTTACTGTCGGCAGCGGAGTCATCTAAATTGCCGAATATTTCGAGCCCTCTACATGGATTATGATAGCTCCTTCCCTTTACCGGTATCGAATCTTGCCTCAGCTTATCAAAGTCGATGTCAATTTTATGGTCTGTCCAGAACTCGATAACACTCATATTGATTCCTTCATGCTCTGTGCAATCTAGAAGTAATGTCCTCCAGTTCTAATCGCTGTACACATGCCTCACTGACGTACAGAAGTCTTATTCGAGATGCTTTTTGGTGGGCAAGCAGATGATTCCACAGAAGCTCTCTGCGTATTCACCAATGAGAAGGATTCTGCGGTAATCCTTAGAAGCCGTCTGAAAAGTCGAGTTTCAGATCTCCGAGGTCTCCGATGGTTGGCTTTGCCTGTCAGGAAGCTTATAGAAGCTACGGTTTTACTATCCAAGAAACCTTTCTTCAGACCTCGGAGGTCTAATCGCAGGACTTTTCAGACAGTTTCTTAGACCTCTCAGTGCCCACTAGCAGAGGGTTACAGGTGTCAAAGAAGTCCTACATTAATAATACCACATTTGCCCCCACGTTCAATAGATTCCCGCTGCTTTTCCCGCAATTCCCGTCCCACACGTCCATGGGTCCCCTCCATATGTAGAGAATGAGCACTCCGATGGGACCGACCAGAAGACGATTCTGTCTAATATCGCAAGCGATGGCCGGCAGGTATCGTGCTAGGCCAGGCAACTATATCGTGATGAAAGGAAGACCTGCCAGGAGGGCCTCTCCCTGCCGGTCATTTCTCAGAAGGATAGTGATCATGCCATACCTATGAACCGAGCCCGAAGTAGCCGCCGAGGTAGACGGCGTCAAGATCTACCACACCTACAAAAACGGCAACGAGGTTATGGACTACTGGTACACCGCCGACCCCACGCAAGACGACATCGAGGGCTGGTATGACGGACCAGACTACCAGTTCGACATCCGCGACGTCGAGCTTCCAAGGATTGTCCGGGACGGTTTCAACACCCGTCAGCAGTTGGAATACATCATCGAGCACCAATTGGTGAAATGGCCGGAGGATGAGGAATGACCGTTTTCGATCTCCTCTCCATCCAATAAGCTGGCACATCCCAGAAAGGAGACCCATCGTGAGTGACCACCAAACCCAACCCGAATTGATGATCCCTGCGTTAGGCGCACACTTTCACCACAACTTGACCGTGAAGATTGTGTACATCAAAGCCATTGCATCCTTGGCTTCTGTTTCTAGGATTTCTACCGGCTCTTTTCTCTCAGAGAAGATCCTTTGAGCCATTGTGTATGGGTGATCGATTGGCTTGAGATGCGTAAGTGGATTTCTTGTCTGTCTCAGGCGGTCAATCTTGTCAAGAATTAATTCGTTGAGCAAGTGGTGCTGGCGAAGGTGCTGCAATATGGCCCTGAGGCCCCGCTTCGCTTGCTTTGTCTGTCCTTTTGCTTCCAGATAGTCTTGCAGCCTTCGCTCAATGAACGCTTGAGCCAACATAATTGCGGCAATATATGCTCCACTTACAAAAGCCAATTCTGCCTCGTGAAGAATAGCTATTGCCTCGAAGCTTCCCATCATTGAGTAACCTTTGGGCGCTATACTTTCAATATGCTTCAGCCTCTCCAATCACTCGCTGAAAGTACCACGGTCATATTTGGACAACTGTGCTTCCAGGCGGCCTCTCTTCTCCTGAATTGGATTGCCAAAGAGATCCTTACCCATTAGATAATAGCCTCTCAAGTGTTTGTGCACCTAACGACTAGATATGCCAAATTATTGCGGCCTATAGTTCCTTCAAGATAGAAAAATCTCAGCATAGTACTCCAGGCGATTCCACGCTACAGTAAATATTACCACATTTCCACACCACATTCAATCCCCTCCCCAATGAACTATCTCCGGCATACGTGTCTACTCGGTGGCGGTCAGCGAGACATTGAGCTGGATGCTGCGAGACGAGAGCATAGAAACGCACATCTGCAAACAAAAGCACTGGCCGGCTGTGCTGATCGAGGGATTCCAGGTGTGTGATATAGTCGAATTGCAGCGAAGTCCCGGAACAGGAGAAACCTGCCGGCGGTCGAGTGACGCCTCCTAACTCGACCCTGACAGGTTCTCGAGTAGCGAGCCGCCAATCAGTTGCGCACAAGACGATCCTGAGCTAAAACTGACTGACCCACGCAAGATAACCATCGTAAAACTGCCCGGCTCTTGGCGTGGTAGCACCACATTTAACCGTGGATCACCTGGAGCCAATGATTGATGATCTTTCAGAATTTAATCAGGTAACTGCGGTAACGGCTACATCGCCTGAAGCTCGCGGCGGATTGACAAATCCACCGCTTCGATGCACAGAATCGCCCAGGTTTGCAACGGTCGGGGGCTTGGATTTGGCAATCCAAGCCGAGCCATAGATGAAGCTGGCTGTCACCCAAATAAATTCTTAAGCTTCATAAATCATCAGCTGGAATGAGAAGTGTGTTCAAAACACACCAAAACTGCCTAGTCCAACCTGTTTCTAACAGGTTTTGTGTACCAGCGGGGCATTTCAATGCCACGCGACAAGGCAACCACGGTTTAGTGCAGTGCTACCCTTGGCGTCAACTGCATTGGCTTTGTTGTACGGACAGGTTGGGGTGTCTAATATGAACGAAAATCTAATAGCTATTTTATTAGATCAAGTATCTTATCCATGTTAGCTAACAGAAGGGCAATCAAGGGGAGTAATAGTGAGTTCAAAAAGTTCAAACCCGCGCGTAGGTCCAAGACTGAATTGTGGGTAGTCCTGATGTGGTTATGGTAATCTATGAGTGCTCGGATGTGCTCTATTGTGTCTATTGTAGGGATTTCCTCTTGAGATTGCAGCGTTTCAATTTTCGCTTGTATACCGTTGAGCGTTTTCCACTTACCTCGAATGATGATTCTCCTCATAACATATTGACTAGCGACAAAGAAAGCTGTAACAGGTACCCATCCCGCTATGATTGAAAGGATGATTATGGGAAAAGTCAACAGGCTATAAGTAGAGATTATGAACGTGAAAGCGGCCACAAATGCTCCTGCAATATAAACACCAAAACTTAGCGTATCTGATAAATGGTCAATGAATTCAGTATTGCTCGGATCAGCCGTATATAACTTGAATTGATAACGGCTGCCAAACCGCACAGCTAAAGATGCACCTGGAAAGAAAAAATAGAAATATGCCCCCACCAGAGTCCCAATAATTGCAATGGAAAAAATTGAAAAAAAATTTGCGAAACGTATTACATTAGGATTGGTAATAATGAAGTAAGAGCTAAATAAAATTGCGAAGGCCAGACCAAAGTAAAACTGCCTTTTTAGTGAGAAAGCAGTATCCAGCCAACGCTGGAAGTCAGTCAAATCCGCGATTGACTCCATAGCCTCTATCAGATGATTTTTAGCAAAAGAAAAGCAATGGCCCATGTATGTTTCAAGCGTAAGTAACATAATAAAGATGAAGGCCATAGTCAAAACCCTGAAAAATATTACCTCTGGTGCATTATAGTATTCTTGAAAGAGGACCGACATCAAATATTCGACCAACATAGGAGTTAATGTTAGCACCAGCAAATTGTACCAAAACGGTAGCGCTTGTGGGTTTCGAGTAAGTTTTTGAACGAAATGCCCCGTCCAATCAGCTGCCGCTTTGCCCAACGTTTTGTTCTCACCGGCTGCTAGTTGCTGTTTGAGTTCTTCCCGTTTCTCTATCAGGGTGGTAGTACCACTGGTCACTAATACTTCTCCCCTTTGACAGCCGAACGTAAATGAGATGAAATACAAATGAATCAATTATGTGTCCGTAGAACAATTAGTGTACCGAGTTGTTTCGGCATAGTTCATAAATAGGCAGAACTTTTTCTGCTTATATCCGAGAGTAGTCCCGCAAGCATGTCAGGTGGGTTGACACACTCGCTTGGTCCGCAGAATGACCCTCGGCAGCGCGAGGCGGTTTCCGTTGTGTTCAGTATAGCACAACTATCCCCCGAATTCAATCCGTTTTTGGGGAGCGTCACCGATTGGGGACAACATATTGAGGCACATCCAAGGGCCAGTCAAGGCTGAGACCATTGCACAGCGTAGTCACCGGCAACTGGTAGATTTACCCACCTCTATGGAGCCCATTCGGCTCTGTGGAAGCAATGGAAAGTGTGAAAGATGCAATTCTCTAATCTGATTCTAACATCTATCTAGTGCGAATCTAACATACGGGCTTTACAATGCAGTCAAAGCTGAGAGGAAAGAATGGGTACGCACACCATTCAAAAATAATAATCACTTATCTTAGTTCTTAGAGATAGACAATCGGGAGGTTAAACGTTATGTCTAAGATTGTAGGAATTGATCTGGGTACAACTAACAGCGTGGTAGCCGTTATGGAGGGTGGCGATCCTACTGTGATCACTACCGCCGAAGGTAGTCGACTTTGCCCTTCTGTGGTGGCATTCGCGAAAGGCGGCGAGCGTCTGGTGGGCCAAACAGCCAAGCGGCAGGCCGTAGTCAACCCCGACAACACGCTTTATTCGGTTAAGCGCCTCATTGGTCGCCGCTACGCCGAGACCGATATTGAGCGCGGTATGCTCTCATATGAAATCGTCGAGGGGTCCAGCGGTGATGCACGCATCCAGGTGCCCATCACCGATAAGACCTATACGCCGCAGGAAATCAGTTCGATGGTGCTGGCAAAGCTCAAGGCGGATGCCGAGGCTTACCTGGGTGAGTCAGTCACACAAGCTGTAATCACTGTGCCAGCCTATTTTAATGATAGTCAGCGGCAGGCGACAAAGGATGCCGGAAAAATCGCCGGGCTGGAAGTGCTACGTATCATCAACGAACCGACCGCGGCCGCCCTGGCTTATGGACTGGATAAGAAGGAACAAGAAACCATCCTGGTTTGGGACCTGGGCGGTGGCACCTTTGATGTGAGCGTGCTCGAAGTGGGTGAGGGTGTGATCGAGGTAAAATCCACCAACGGCGATACCCACCTGGGCGGCGACGACTGGGACCAACGAATCGTTGACTGGATCGTTGATGAGTTCCGCAAAGAGCAGGGAATTGACCTCAGCCAGGACCGGCAGGCCCTGCAACGGCTGAGAGAAGCCGCCGAAAAGGCCAAGATCGAGTTGAGCACCATGCTGGAGACGGAGATCAATCTACCCTTCGTCACCGCCGATGCTGGCGGGCCTAAGCACTTGCAGATGAAGCTGACCCGCAGCAAATTCGAGCATTTGACCGAAGATCTGGTGGAGCGCTGCCGAGGACCATTTGGGCGCGCGCTGGCAGATGCCAAGCTAAACCCATCGGAAATCGACGAAGTAGTTCTGGTGGGCGGCGCCACGCGCATGCCTATGATTCAAGATGTGGTCCGGCAACTCACCGGTGGCAAAGAACCCCATAAGGGTGTCAACCCGGACGAAGTGGTGGCCATTGGTGCGGCCATCCAGGCCGGTGTACTAAGCGGCGAAGTGAAAGACGTGCTACTCCTGGACGTAACGCCATTGTCGCTGGGTGTTGAGACACTGGGTGGTGTAATGACCGTGCTCATTCCACGCAACACCACCATCCCGACTCGAAAAAGCGAGACCTTCAGCACCGCCGAGGATGGTCAGACAGCCGTTGATATTAAAGTCTTCCAAGGTGAGCGCTCGATGGCTGCTGACAACATGTTGCTGGGCCAGTTCCGTCTGGACGGAATCCCACCGGCGCCACGCGGTATGCCGCAGATTGAAGTCAGCTTCGACACGGATGCCAACGGCATTCTGAATGTGAGCGCCGTGGACAAGGCGACGGGGCGCGAGCAGAGTATTACTATCACTGCCAGCACGAACCTGGACCAAGGAGACATCGACCGCATGATGCAAGCGGCCGAGCAGCACAAGGCTGAGGACGCACACCGCAAGGAGGTTGTAGACGCACGTAATCAGGCTGACAGCCTGGCCTACCAGTTGGAAAAAACCCTGAACGAACTGGGCGACAAGGTAAACAGCGCGACGCGGGGCGACCTGGAAGCCAAGATCAACGATGTGCGTGAGGCCATCAAAGGCGACGACGTGACCCGTATACAGCGTACGATGGAGGCTCTGCAACAGGCGAGCATGAAGTTGGGTGAAACCATGTACGCCGAGCAGAACGGCTCCGCTCCCGGTGCCACACCAGGTGGGGACGGAACTGGAACGAGCACCAGCGGCGAAGAAGACGTGGTTGAAGGCGAGTTCACTGAGGCATAGACTGAATTAGAAGGCTGGAAGGTTGGATGGCTGGAAGGTTGGCCGATGGGTTCCCTCCGGGGAGAAATTGGAACAACCTTCCGTTCTTCCAACCTTCCTTTTGTGGTACAAAGGATAGGATGGTTCAGAAATAGGGTAACACTTTCTCAACTGGACGAATGACGAATGACGAACGACGAAGAGACCTGAGCCAGTAATTGGTCCTTCGTCTTTCGTCCTTCGTCTGCAATTGTTACCCTATGAAAGCGTCCAAGAATAACTTTCTGTTTTCAGGCCAAAATTCCGGGTGAAACCCTTCAAAATGCGCAAAGTTATTATTGGACGCGGCCTAATTTCTGGGACTTCTGAACCATGCCCAAAGGATACACACTTATGAACGTGACTGTCTATACGACTCCAACTTGTCCTTATTGTAATATGGTTAAGCAGTTTCTTTCACAGCGAGGCGTCCCATTCGTCGAAAAGGACGTGTCGGTGGATCAGGCGGCTGCGATGGATATGGTGCACCGGACCGGCCAGCAGGGTGTGCCCGTCACCGAGATTAACGGCCAGTTGGTTATCGGCTTCGACCGGCCTCGACTGGAGCAACTTCTGAATCAAGCCCCCCGTCCCACGTTGGGCGTAAGCGTGGCCGACGCATCTCGGCACGCACCAAAGGTAGGCCACGGAGCGTTTGTGGGCAAGGTCCATCCCAGTTCTCCGGCTCAACGAGCTGGCCTACAGAAGGGAGACGTGATTACCGAAATCGGGGGGCGGTCCATCCCCGACGCAGCGACTTTGGTGGACCTTTCAAAACGTATCGCACCCGGACAACAAGTGCGCGTGCAATTTGTGCGTGGCGGACGGCCCCAGGAAACGGCCATCATTTTTTAATCATCGACCAGGAGCGGTTTCGGGCCGAATGGGAGCTTTCTGTCAGCAAGCCAACAGCCGGACTTAATGCAAGGTTAATCCATTTCTGATATAATATTTTAGGATGGTTCACTATTTGGTTGACACTTCTTACCGGTCAAATTAAGCAAAGTAACGCGTAAAACGTGATGCGTGATGCGTGAAACGTCAAGCGTCAAACGTGAATGCACGGATCACGCATCACGTTTTACATAGTTACCCTGAAACGTTTGCGCCGGTCGCGAGAATTTTGACTCACGGACAGAAAGGAACACGAACTTTATTGTGCCTATTCGTTTTTGTCCGTGTTCTTTTCCGTCCGTGAGTCGACAATCTCGCTTGTGTGCGGCTTGGCTGCGCTATGCTTTACGCCTTACGTTTTGGGGTGCCAAGTGCGCCGGTGCAGGAATTGTGGTAAAATAAAAGAAACGTATCATGTCATGTGCAAGTAGACGAACGAGGTGAAACTCCATGTATATGCTCTTCATTCTTCTCTTTATCCTCGGCCTGATCGCTCAAGCGACAGTCCAGGGCCGATTCAAGAAATATTCGCAGGTCCGCAACCAACGAGGATTGACCGGTGCCCAAGTAGCGCGTGAGATTTTGGATAGCAATGGATTGGGCAACGTGAGCATCGAAGAGGTGAAAGGCCGTTTAAGTGATCACTATGATCCACGCACTCAAACGTTGCGGCTGTCACCAGAAGTTGCACGCACGCCGTCGGTAGCCGCCGTAGGCGTAGCAGCTCACGAGGCCGGCCACGCGTTGCAACATTCCAGTGGTTACGCGCCCTTGAAACTTCGTTCTGCAATGGTCCCGGCCGTCCAATTTGGCTCGTGGCTGGGTCCGATCATCATATTAGCCGGCCTGGCGCTCCAGGGCCTGATGGGGTTATTTGAGCTGGGCAACGCGGTGGCCGTGTTCGGCCTGGTACTGTTCGGTGCGGTAGCCGTCTTCGCTGTGGTCACCTTGCCCGTGGAATGGAATGCCAGTGCCCGGGCCAAGAAGTTGCTCCACCAGTATAACATCGTGGACCAGCGCGAGTTGGCTGGCGTGAATAAGGTGCTGAATGCTGCCGCCTGGACCTACGTGGTTGCGGCTCTGGCGGCACTGGTGCAGGTTTTGTACTGGGCCTCACTGGTTATGGGGGGGCGCCGCAGGTAATGTATTGTACTCTGGCGGATTTTCCAGCAGGACCGTTCGCACACAGGCGTGCTCACTCCTCGATTCGCCAGAGTCCGGCAAACTAGATAGATGGATAGATAGATAGATAGAGGAAATTGGCTGAAAATGACCAAGTTTACGTTAGTTGTTAGCGTCAGTATCTTAGCTCTTGCCTTATTGGCCTGTGGCAGCCTGCCCCAGGTCACTCTTTCTTTCGACGGCCCGACGGCGCCGGTTTCCGTCAGTGCGCCAGTCGTGGCCGTCACACCCGGTATTCTGCCCACACTACCACCGCCTCCTACCCCGCTGCCACCGGAGCTGGTTCAAGAGGCCGACGCCGAGGAGTTGCTGCTCATCAATCTTTACGAGCGAGTCAGTCCCTCGGTGGTCAGCATCCAAGCCGTCAAAGACCTGGAGGACTTCGAGCATCCCGCTCTCCCCGATGGCATCCCTACCCCTGAACTTCCCGACGAACCCTTCCGCCAGGAAGGCGAGGGGTCCGGCATCGTAGTGGACACCCAAGGACACATCGTCACCAACAACCACGTGGTAGCCGATACGAGCGAATTGCTGGTGACTTTGTACGACGGCACCACTCTTCCGGCGACTATCGTGGGTGTTGACCCGGATAGTGATCTGGCGGTCATCAAAGTGAACGTACCCCCCGAAAGCTTGCGCCCCGTTACCTGGGGCGACTCAGACAAGGTGCGCGTTGGCCAGCGAGCAGTGGCCATCGGCAACCCTTTCGGCTATGAAAACACACTGACGAGTGGTATCATCAGCGGTCTCAGCCGCAGCCTGCCGGCGGTTACTCGCTACCGCATCCCAGACATCATCCAGACCGATGCGGCCATCAACCCCGGTAATTCAGGCGGACCGCTACTCAACTCACAAGGTGAGGTCATCGGCGTCAACAGCGCAATCGTGCCCAACCTCAACTCGCTAGGCGAGCGAAGTTTCCTGGGGGTTGGCTTCGCCATCCCGGCGAACCTGGCACAACGGGTGGTGCCCGTTCTCATTGAGAAGGGTGAATATGCTCACCCGTGGATTGGCTTTCGCGGCATGGACGTGCTGCCCGAGATTGCGGCGGCTATGGACCTGCCGGAGGCCAGCGGCGCGCTGGTAATAGACGTCATCCCGGACAGCCCGGCGGATGATGCGGGCCTGCGCGGAGGGAATCGCGAGGTCCAGGTAATTGGCCAGCCGGTAACGGTAGATGGCGACGTGATTGTAATCATCGACGATTTCGAAGTCCGTCGCTTCGACGACATCCTGTCTTATCTCAGCCGCCGTGGGGAAGTTGGAGAAGAAGTGGAACTAACCATCATCCGCGATGGAGAAATGCAGACGGTTACGGTGATGTTGGGCGCACGACCCTAATACCTATGGGCCTAAAGATGGTTCACTATTTGGTTGACACTTCTTACCGGTCAAATCAAAAAAAGCAACCTCGTAAAACGTAAAACGTGATGCGTGATCCGTGACGCATGATGGGTGTATTCACGTTTCACGCATCACGCATTACGCCTTACGCTTTACGGATGTGTCTGGCAAAGCAGGCCAAGTTGTCAACCACTTTTCTTGGCAAAATGAAGCATGCCGTAGTATCGTAAAATTTGCATGCTTCACTCAATGTCGTATCATAATCGCCATCGGAGGTGAAGAGAATGCCCCAAACACTGAAGCGATCCGTGGAAGAGGCCTTGGAAGCCTATTCTCCGCTACGCAGTTCGCGACCCGATATCACGGTGACCGTGGATGACGGTGTGGTCACCCTGTCGGGATACGTGTCGTCCACCAGTATCAGAGAAATGGCGACTGTTCTGGCCGGCAGTGTGGATAGCGTGAGCGAGGTCGTCAACGAGCTGCACGCCGACCCCAAGCTGGAACGTTCGGTGGCATTGGCTCTGGCCCAGGATGAGCGCACCCGGCCCTTGCCCATCCGCGTGCGTTCTGAGGCAGGGTATGTGCAGTTGCAAGGCCAGGTGCCGGACGAGGCGGCAGCAAAGGCTGCCATGGAGGTAGCGCGTACGGTTGAAGGACCGAAGCAGGTTGTCAGCGCGTTGAAGGTGAGACACCCCATAGCACTGTCGACCTGAGGAGGCCAGAGTTGGTTGTGAACCAACTCTGGCTATGAGAATTGTACTTTGAAGAGCACAGGAGTGTCCTGCGCTCTTTTTTAGTCCCTGAATTAGGCAAGTTGAACACTAGCGTTGTGTTAGGGTTCACCAGATTTTTGCAGAGATCTTGTTATGCCCATTGAATTTTGTCGTCAATTATGATATTCTAGTTGTGATGGGAACGATAGGTTACCTTAGAGACGTAGCCGATATACCGAATACCCAGGTTTTAGGCAGGAGGTTCATATGACCGATCAATTTACCCACGGCTACGCGCTGCTTATCGGCGTGGACGAGAACTATGTAGACAAGTGGGCCCTGCCCGACGTGGCCAAGGACATCGAAGCACTAGCAGGAGTGCTAACCCACCCTGACCGGTGTGCTTACCTCAACGACAACGTCAAAGTCATTAGGGGCCAGACGGCGACTCGCCAGGGTATCCTGGATGGGCTGGAATGGCTGCAAGAGTCTATCCAAGCCAACCCCAACCAGGACGCCACGGCCGTCGTCTACTATACCGGCCACGGCTGGCGCGACAAATCGGTCGAGCCGCCTGAGTTCTACCTGATCCCCTACGATATTCGAGAGGATAAGATCAGATCACGCGCGCTGCGAGCCGCCGATTTTGCCGAAGCAGTGGGCGAGTTGCGACCGCAGCGCCTAGTGGTGGTGCTCGACTGTTGCCACGCGGCGGGTATGGGCGCCAAAGACGTGTTCCCTCTGTCGGCCGGATACGTCGGCTCGGCTATCGCCCCCACGCTGCTGATGGCAGACGAAAAAGCGGTTGCCGGACCGGGTGCCAAGGGCCTGGAGGCTTTGGCTCAAGGGCAAGGCCGCGCCGTGCTCAGCTCCTCAAGCGGGGAGCAGAGTTCTTACATACGCAAGGATAGGGTGATGAGTATCTTCACCTATCACCTGATCGAGGCGCTCACCGGTCACGCCCAGCCCCAGGAAGGGGCAACCGAGGTGTTGGTTTCGGACGTGATGAGCCACGTCTATCGGCGTGTGCCCCAAAGTGCCCAGGCTGATTGGGGTGTGGAGCAAACGCCCGATTACCAGGTCAGTGGCAACTTCCCCGTCGCGCTGTTGCTGGGCGGCAAAGGATGGAGCAAGGGCCAACCTGCGCCCGACCCCTTGGAAGGAATTCCCGAGGAGGAGGCCATGGCACGCAAGATTGACACTCACGGCGGTGCCTACGTTGGCGGCAGCGTCGATACCGGTGGTGGTGACTTTGTCGACCGTGACAAAATCGTTCACGGGGACGAGGTGCGCGGCGACAAGGTGGGTGGTGACAAGATCACTGTCGGGGACATCTCCAGCAGCACGGGCATCGCCATTGGCCGCGGCGCCCAGGCAAGTGTGACGCAGGAACTGGGTGGTGACGAGATTGCCAAACTGTTCGATGCGGTCTACCAACAGATCGAGACTCGTCCCGAAGACCCGGACGTGGACAAAGAGGAACTGACTGAGACGGTTCAGAAGATCCAGGGCGAGGTGGCCAAGGGCGAGGAGGCTAACCCTAATAGAGTCGAACGCTGGCTGAAGACATTGGCCATAATGGCCGACGACATCTTTGAGGTTACCGTTGCCTGCCTATCCAATCCCGTGGCAGGAGTCGCCACTGTCATCCGCAAGGTGGCGGAGAAGGCAAAGGAAGAGACCGCTTAGATAAAGTTCTTTCGTAATGACCGACCTGTTTGAACGATTCAACCAACTCGATCCCGAGCGGCAGCGGTATACGCTGCAATCCTTGGCGCTCCACTTGAGTCAGGCGGGGCGGAATGAAGCCCTGTATACCCTGATTGACAAAGCTTGGATGGACGTCAAGCTCGCGCACACACGCTCCCACCGCGGCTTTGCCCAGGACCTTGAGTTAGCAATTCGGACGGCCTCCGCCGAGCGGCCACCGAATACGGTTCAAGCGATACGCGGCTGCCTGATCTACGCGACGTTGGGAGAACTGGCCAGCAACGTGCCTCCGGAACTACTGGGCGTCTTGGCTCAGCTAGGCCAGGCAACGAGGGCGCGGAGCTATGCTGAGCTGATCCAGAATCGAGCTCAGAAAAGTCGGGCTTACCGTTTGATCGCTGAGGCGCTCGAGGCCCAAAAGGCATTTGGTGCGGCCCGGGAGGTTAGGGAGCAAGCGTTGGCGACGGCTGAACTCATGACCAATCGAGCGGAGAAAGCGAAGGCGCTGCACGAGATGGCCTTGACCTTTGCCCAGAAAGGCGAGAGGGAACGTGCCGCCCAGATCACCCAAAGGATGTTGGAGATGCTGCGGCCGGCGCAGACGATCCATGAAGAGCATGAGGATAAATCTCTGCAAAAGATGGTTCCCTTCTTGGCCCAAGTGGGCGAGGTGGAACGCGCTTTTGAGACGGTGGAGGAAATCCAGGAGCCGTGGATGCAGGAGGTAGCGCTGCAGGAGCTGTCGGTGGTTCTGGCCTCCCAGGGGCATGTGGAGCGGGCGCTGGAGACCATTCAGGCGATCAACATGCCGGGGTTACGAGACCAAGCGCTGCGGGAGATAGCTCAGGCCCTGGCTGAGGTGGGCGACGTGGAGAGGGCCGTCAGGATCGCCGAGCAGGCCTTGAAGGCAGCAGAAGCGGTTCCAGAAGCGCACCAAAAGGCCGAGGCGCTGATCGAGATAGCCCAGGCCCTGGTCCAAGCCGGCCAGCGCGGGCGGGCTTTGCAGATCACCGAACGCGCGGTGGAGATCATCCAGCAGGATGCTCATTCTCAAGTTCACTACCGCTCGAAGGCGCTGAGCGGTGCTGCTTTAGTCCTGGTCCAGGCCGGCGAGCGAGGCCGAGCTGCTGAAATAGCCGAGCGGGCACTGGAGGCCGCGGAGCAAACTCAGAATAGGTTATACAAGGCGTGGGACCTTGTCCTGGTAGCTCATGCCCTGGCCGAGGCGGGCCAGGTGGAGCAAGCACTCCAGACGGCGGTGGCGATCCGTGAGGGGAGTTCAGTGATTGCAAGGAGCAAGAAGGATGCGCTGATCAAAGTGGCCCAAGCCTTGGCCCATCTGGGTGGCGGAAAGGGGTTAAGACGGACTTTGGCGGTGGTGGAGACCATGCATTACGGGAAAATGAAAGCCGAAGTGCTGGCCGTTGTTGCCCAGGCAATGGCCAGGGCGGAAGAGAGAAAGGGGCTGGAGCAGGTATCACGAGTGGCGGAGACCATTTCAGAGATTTATTATAGAGTGGGGGCGCAAGCTGCGGTGGCCCAAGCCATGGTGCACCTGGGCGAACCGGAACGGGCGGCAGAGGTCGCCGAACGCGCCCTACGGACTGGTCAAGTCTTTGAGTACGAGTTTCCCCAGGTGCAAGCGTTGGGTAGTGCGGCCTGTGCCCTGGCCCAGGTGGGGCAGAGGGAGCACGCCGCCCAAGTTGCCGGTTATGCATTGCAAGTGGCAGGGGCGATTCCGCATGAGTATTACCAGGCAGCAGCATATAAGGAAGTGGTCCAGGCCCTGGCTCAGGCCGGCGAGCTAGAACAGGCAGCCCAGGTGGCCCAGCGGGCACTGCAGGTGGCACAGGCTATCCAGGTTGTAAAGCCTCGAGCAGACGCGCTGACCAGTGCCGCCCAGGCGCTGGCCTTGGCGGGCGAAGCAGAACGAGCATTCCAATCGGCGACGTCGATCTCGGATGAGGAATACAGAACCAAGGGGCTGAGCGCAACGGCCCAAGCTCTGACCGAAGCAGGCCAGGTAGAGTGGGCGTCCCAGGCGGCGGAGGCGATCCAGGACGAAAGGGAAAAAGCCGAGGCACTGATCAACGTCGCTCAGGCCCTAATCCGGGCCGGCGAGGGCGAGCGCATCCCCGAAGTTGCCCGGCACGCCCTGAGGGCGGCGGAGGCGATCCAGGTGGAGCAGTTCAGAACTAAGGCACTGATAAAGCTGGCCCAGACCTTGGTCCAGGCCGGCGCCGGGGGACGCACTCCCGAAGTCGCCGAGCGACTGTTGGAGGCGGCCGAGGCAGCCACAGATAGGCAGCGCAGAGCAGACGCGCTGAGCAGCGCTGCTTCAGTCCTGGCCCAAGGCCAAAGGGCGCAAGTCTCATCCCAGGCAGGCAGAGAAAGGGAGAGGAAGCGCTGGCGTCTCAGGTTGAGGCGCGAACCTATGCCCAATTCTATGCACTCAGACCATCCACAGCCATATGCCGCCGAAATTGCCGAGCGCGCGCTTCAGGTAGCGGAGACAATCGAGGAAGGGTGGCAAAAAGCGCAGGCGCTGAGCAATGCAGCCCAGGCCCTGGTCGAGGCGGGCGAGCAGAAACTCGCCGCCGAGGCCGCGCAGCGCGCTTTGCAAGCGGCGCAGAACAGCCTGGATAGCATGACCAAACCGTGGGCGCTGAGCAGTGCTGCCTTAGCCCTGGCCCGGGTGGACGATCTGGAGGGACTTAAGCAAGCCATGGCAGCCGCGAGGGAGTTCCGGTGGATGGGGCGCAGTTCCTATGCTGAAGTGCGTAGTGAGGTAGCCCAGGCTCTGGCCCAGCTAGGCGAGCCTGAGTGCGCATTGCAGGCGGCCGAGGCGATCCAGGACGAGCGATTCACCAGCGAGGTGGTGCAAGCCTTATTCCAGGCCAGCGCGGGTATACGCGCCCCCGAGATCACTCGACGGCTGTTGCCCGCGGCCGAAGCGGAGTTGGAGAAGCTGCCGAGTGTCTTCGATACCGCCCGCCTGAGGGGGCGCACGAGCGTGTTCCAGGCGTTGGAACCCGCAACCGCGCTCCTTGCGGGCGTGGATGAAGGCCGCACACTCTGGGACTTGTGCCAGGCGATCCAGGAAGTTGATGGTTGGTGGGGACACGCATCGGAAAGGGGTGTCTTGCCCCCATCAGCGTGACCCCGGTACCCGAAAGGAGCTCCACACAGGATGTCTGACGAAAGAATATCCCAAGCCATCGAGAAGCTCAAGGCAGCCGCGGTCACCACGGATGATCCCGCGCTCCGGAAAACGATCCAGGTGCTGGGTGATGCTATTTCCGTTGGCAATATCAGCGGCTCGACGGGTGTGGCCATCGGGCGTAACATCCGAATGGTGATCAACCAAGTTAACCTGCCGGCCGATACAGTGATGGCGCTCCTCGACGCGCGCAACGCACTGGGAGCGTCGCTGGGCCTCGACCCCGACCGCTACCACCTCGGCACCTTCATTGCCGACAAAACGCGCGATTTCGTGGGGCGTGAGTTTGTCTTCGGAGCCATCGAAGGGTTTATGACCAAGCAGCGGTGTGGCTATTTCATCATCGAGGCCGATCCCGGCCTGGGCAAGAGTGCCATTCTGGCCGAGTACGTGCGCAGGACTGGCTGCATCGCCCACTTCAACGTGCGAGCCCTGGGTATCACCAGCGCATCGCAGTTTCTGGAGAGCGTGTGCGTCCAACTGATCGTCGAGTTCGGCCTGCCCTATCCCGGCCTCCCTCAGAGCGCAACGCAGGATGGTGCGTTCCTGTCAAAGCTGCTCTCGGAGGCTAGTGCCAAACTCGAGCCGGGGGAACGCCTGGTGATTGCGGTCGATGCGCTGGATGAGGTTGATCTGGCAGGCCACCCGGAAGGCTCCAACATCCTGCACTTACCCACCACCTTGCCCGATGCTGTCTATTTCGTGATGACGCGGCGGCAGGTGGCTGTGCCATTTGTCGTGCAGTCGCCCCAGGAACTGCTAGACCTGATGCAGCACCCAGCCGAGAACCGGAGTGACGTGGAGCGGTACCTGCGGCGGAGCACCGAGCGCCCCGGGCTCCGCGCCTGGATCGATGGGCAGAATATGGCCGTCAAAGAATTCGTTAGCACGCTCACCGGGCGCAGTGAAAGCAACTTCATGTACTTGCGCTACGTGTTGCCGGAGATCGAGAAAGGGGCGTACGAGGACCTGAGCGTTGAGAACCTGCCCATAGGACTGGAAGGTTATTACGACGATCACTGGCGACGGATGGGGATGACGGCCAGGCCCCTGCCGCGGGTCAAGATCAGGATTGTGTACATCTTGAGTGAGGTACAGCAACCGGTATCCCGCAGACTGATTACCCAGTTCGCAGATAGCGAAGATCTGCGCATCGACGAGCTGACGGTGCAGGAAGTGCTGGATGAATGGGATGAGTTCTTGCACGAGCAGCCCCATCCAGACGGCACGCGCTACAGCGTGTATCACGCCAGCTTCCGGGACTTCTTGCACCGCAAGGACATCGTGCAAGCGGCCGGGGTGACGATTCAGGGCATCAATGCACTGATCGTTGATGACCTGTGGAAGAGCTTGTTCGGCGAAGGATGACGATGGGAAGTTTAGCATTACCTTTGACCGAACCTTCGTAACCGCACAAATGGAATTGAAGTAAGCCGATTGGTGGGGAAAGCACGCCCAAAATAGTCTGAAACTAGCCTCGTTTCCCTAAAAAGGGGCGTTTTCACCCCCGTTTTCACCCCCGAAATGGGGCATCGTCCCTATCGCATTTCTATTTGTGCGATTGTCAGGGTACCGATCAAACCCAATACTGTCCGGATAACCAAGAAGCCATAGTGGGATTTAACAACATACGTTCCTGGCTACCGTGGGTGAGAAGCTGCATCGTTCCTGGAAGATCAACAAACATTGGCTCGTCGCTTTACGCAATTACCTGGCCCGACCATTCGATCAGCAAGTCGTGATGACGCTGGACAAGCTCTGAACTTGAACAATAAGGGAAATGGCGACTGTTCTGGCCGGTAGTGTGGATAGCGTGAGCCAGGTCGTCAACGAGCTGCACGCCGACCCCAAGCTGGAACGTTCGGTGGCATTGGCTCTGGCCCAGGACGAGCACACCCGGCCCTTGGCCATCCGCGTGCATTCTGAGACAGGTTATGTACAGTTGCAGGGCCAGGTGCCTGACGAGGCGGCAGCAAAGGCTGCTATGGAGGTAGCGCGTACGGTTGAAGGACCGAAGCAGGTTGTCAGCACGCTGAAGGTGAGGGAATCTGTGCCGTTGGCGGCCTGAGGGACCCAACATCCGGAAGTGCGGATAACGATCAGAACAGAGTGATAAAAATCTCTCCCCAGATGTTTGTAGGTGGCGGTCTTGTTGATATGGGGCCGCCGTTGTTTTTGCCGTAAGTAAGGGCCACAATGTATAATCCACCCGGTTGGGTAGGTACACCAGGCCGCCCCGGCGATGAATTCGCCGGGTTATCAAATTCTCCTTAACCAGCAAACGTCTTTATGCTCGGCGCGGACGATAGTCCGCGTCAGGTGGAACGGGGGATTGTCATCCGCCTTGAGCTTAAAGCGAAAGTGGGGCATCAAGATCGTTTTTCAACAGAACCTGGAAATCGCGGCTACACCACACGCCCGGCAAGGAGCCTAAGCGATGCCTATACCCGCAGTTGCATTTGCCGGCGGTATCTTCGTCATCGCCCTCTACAAGACCACCGAGACAATCTGGGGCAAAGCCTTTGATGCCGCCTGGACGCCGGTGGATGAGGCCCTCAAGGAACGCTTCGCCCGCTGGGCGGGGACGGACAAGGAGAGCCAGCGCCGGACCGCCTTCGAGCAGGCTGCCGGGCGCGCGTATGAGCTGACGACCCGCCAGGCGGCCGACCCGCAAGAGGCGGAGCGGGTTCTCGCGGCGCTAAACGGCAAGCAGGACCCAGGGGGTGCCAAAGCGCTGGCCGAGGAGGCGGCCAAGCTGATGCTCTTCTCGGCCTCGCCTGACGTGCCGCGGCTGACCCGGCTGTGCCAGGAACGCCTGCATTGGGAGGCCCTGTGGGCGGGCGAGACGGCCCAAGCCATCCCCAAGACGGAAGACGTGGCCGCCGTCCTGTCCAACTTCCTGAGCAACCTGCGCGAGGCGCTGCTCGACCAAGAGCCCTACCACGACCTGGTCCAACGCGAGATGCTGCGCGCCCTGCGCCAGGTGGTGGCCGAGTTGCGCCCGGTGGCGTACGACGACGAGGACACTTACCGCGCGCAATTGGCGGCCATGGTGCGCGAATTGGAGTTCGTGGGCATCCCGGAACTAAAGGAGCGGCGGCCCATCACCGTTGAGGACATCTTCATCCACCTGCGCGCTGAGCGGGAAATCGAAGTGGAAGAGTCTCGCTATTTCCAATCGGAACAGGATGTAGAGATCGATGGGACCGCCGAAGCCGCGGCCGTGGACTCACTGCTTAGTGCAGAGTTCAGACGGAGCGTCGTTACAGGACCCCGAAAGCACATCACGGAGCGGGTCAGCATCACCGAGGCGCTACAAGAGGCCAAACGGTTGACGGTCTTGGGCGATCCGGGCAGTGGCAAGACGACGTTGCTCAAGTACCTGACCGTCATCTGCGCCGAGGGGCGGGCCGAGGCCGAACTGGGGCTGCGGGGTGACGGAGGGGAACCGCTTCTGCCGATTTTTATCCCGCTGCGCGAGTTCGCGGCCGAATGCGCCGGGCGCGACCAGGACTACTGTCTGCTGGACTACTTCTACACCCACGCCCGCGAGCACCTGCTGCTACACCTGCCGCGCGGCTTCTTTGAGACGGCGCTGGAGACGGGACGTTGCCTGGTGTGCCTGGACGGGCTGGACGAGGTGTGGGCAGTGGGCGGGCGCAAGCGGGTGCGCGACGCGGTCAAAGCCCTGGCGGCCCGCTTCCCTCGGGGCCGCTACCTGGTGACTTCCCGGATTGTAGGCTACGAAAAGGCTCCCCTCGGCGGCCGCGACTTTATTCACCACAGCGTGCTGCCGCTGAGCGACGAGGACATCCGCGAGTTCGTTCGCAAGTGGTACGCCACCCGCGAGCGGGACCCCGCCCGGCGTAAAGGGCAAATTGACGACCTGACGACCACCATCGAGCGCGAGCCGCGCATCCAGAGCCTGGCGCGTAACCCGCTGCTGCTGACCATCATCACCCTGGTGCATCGCATCGAAGCCGAGCTACCTCACGAGCGGGTAAAGCTGTACGACAAGTGCATCACCGCGCTGGTGGACACCTGGGAGGAGGTCAAAGGGCTGAGCATCGAGGAAAAGAAACGCCCCTTCTACCGTTACCGGCGGCGGCTCCTGGAGCGGCTGGCCTACGAGCTACACACCCAAGCCGAACAACCGGGCCAGGTACAGATGGTCAAGGAGGGAGACCTGGAAATAACCTTGACCCGATTTCTCATGGAGAACCGGCGGCTGGGCTTCGCCGACGACCCGGACGGTGCCCGCGACGAGGCGCGCGCCTTCATCTGGCTAGCGCGGGGCCGCACCGGGCTGCTGGTCGAGCGGGGCGAGGGGGTGTTCGGCTTCCCCCACCTCACCTTCCAAGAGTACCTGGCCGCCTGTGACATCGAGAACCGCTGCATCCACCACGGAGTGGATGCCATGTGGGAGGAGATCAAGGAGCATCTGCACGATTCCCACTGGCAAGAGATGATCCTGTTGCTGTTGGGGGGTCTTAACAAATACGACGAACCGCCCACGCTGCTGGTGGAGCGGGTGCTGGAGGCAGGTGAGACGGACAAGTACGAGCCGATCCTGCACCGCCACCTGTACCTGGCCGCCTGCGCTCTGGCCGACCGGGTGGATGTAGCCGACGACCTGCACCAGACGGTCGTGACAAGGCTGGTGGAAATTGCCCGTACTGCGCCTGCGTGGGAACGGGGAGATGCTTTCAGCGGCTTGTCGCAGATGGTGGGGGATGGCTACGCTTCGGAGGGTCTGCTGGCGCTGGCCCGCGACGAGCGGGTGGACGACTGGGTGCGCAGCACCGCCGCCGACGCCCTCGGCCAACTCGGCCGCGCCAAGGAGGCTGCCGAAATCCTGCTGGCGCTGGCCCGCGACGAGCGGGTGGATGACGGGGTGCGCAGCGACGCCGCCGCCGCCCTTGGCCAACTCGGCCGCGCCGAGGAGGCAACCGAAATCCTGCTGGCACTGGCCCGCGACGAGCGGGTGGACGACTGGGCGCCCTTACTTACCGCCGCCACCCTCGGCCAACTCGGCCGCGCCGAGGAGGCAGCCAAAATCCTGCTGGCACTGGCCCACGACGAGGGGGTGGACAAATGGGTACGCCGCACCGCCGCCGACGTCCTCGGCCAACTCAGCCGCCTTGAGGAGAACGTATTGGAGGGACTGCTGGCACTGGCCCGCGACGAGCAGGTGGACGACTGGGTACGCCGCGCCGCCGCCGCCGCCCTCGGCCAACTCGGCCGCGCCGAGGAGGCAGCCAAAATCCTGCTGGCACTGGCCCGCGACGAGCGGGGGGACGACTGGGTGCGCCACGACGCCGCCAACGCCCTCGGCCAACTCGGCCGCGCCGGGGACAACGTATTGGAGGATCTGCTGGCGCTGGCCCGCGACGAGCGGGTGTCCGGCGTGGTGCGCAGCGCCGCCGCCGACGCCCTCGGCCAACTCGGCCGCGCCGAGGAGGCAACCGAAATTCTGCTGGCACTGGCCCACGACGAGCGGGGGGACGACTGGGTGCGCCGCGACGCCGCCAACGCTCTCGGCCAACTCGATCGCGCCGAGGAGGCAGCCGAAATCCTGCTGGCACTGGCCCGCGACGAGCGGGTGGACGACCGGGTGCGCAGCGACGCCGCCGCCGCCCTCGGCCAACTCGGCCACGCCGAGGAGGCAACCAAAACCCTGCTGGCACTGGCCCGCGACGAGCGGGTGGACGACCGGGTGCGCAGCGACGCCGCCAACGCCCTCGGCCAACTCGACCGCGCCGAGGAGGCAGCCGAAATCCTGCTGGCGCTGGCCCGCGACGAGCGGGTGGACGACTGGGTGCGCCACGACGCCGCCACCGCCCTCGGCCAACTCGGCCGCGCCGAGGAGAACGTATTGGAGGGCTTGCTGGCGCTGGCCCGCGACGAGCGGGGGGACGACTGGGTGCGCCGCGACGCTTATGAGATCCTCAAGCAGCTGGTAGGAATGGTGGATTGAGGTGACTGAGCGTTTGACCTGGTCCCGGGCCGATTTTTCCCATTTGCTGCTCACGTTGGCGCTGACCGTTTTCGCCGTGGCGCCGCTGGCCTACCCCGGCTACGTACAGGTGCACAGCGGGTTCATGCCCGCCTACAATCTGGCCGACCTGGCAGGCAAGGGGCTAACACTGGGGTGGACGCCAGGGGTGGCTACCGGCAGCCCCACCCCATTACAGAGCGACGGTATCCTGCCCTACTACCTGGGCCTGCCGGTGGTCTGGCTGGGGTGGACGGCGCTGACCGGGGTGAAGATGGTCTTCGCCCTGAGCTTTTTGCTGGGCGCCGCCGGGATGTACGTCTGGCTACGGCGGGCGTTGGGGCCGAGGGGCGCGATGCTGGCGGCGCTGGTGTACACCTACCTGCCCTATCACCTGGCCGTGGTATACGTACGGGGTGCGTGGGGTGAAGCGCTTTTCTTGGGGCTGCTGCCGTGGGCGATGGCGGCGGCTTCCAGACTTGGGAAGTCTTCGAAGACTTCCCAAGTCTTGTGGGTGGCGACCACGGCGCTGGCCTGGGTCCTATTGGGATTAAGCCAGCCGGGGTTGGCGATTTGGGCTTTTGGGTTGTTGGTAGCCTGGATGCTGTGGGTCGATCACAAGGGTCGATCCGACGGATCGGGCGGCCATATGGGTCGCCCCTACGTGGCGCTGTTGGCGGCGCTGGGGGGGACGATGGTTGCCCTGGTCTTGACATTCCTGATGAGGGGTTTCTCCTTCCCCACCTCGCCCATCGTTTTCTTCGATCACTTTCCCCACCCGGCCCAACTCTTTTCTGCCTTTTGGGGATTTGGCGCCAGCCGGCCGGGCTGGGATGACGGTCTGGCGCTGGGCCTGGGCTTCACCGCCTTGGGCCTGACGATGTTGACCCTTATCCTGGTTACGGCAAGGTTACATTCCAAAAATGAGCCAACCCCGGACGGGGATTTGGCAATCCCCTCAGAGCAAACGCCTTATCCGCTGCGGCTCTTCGTCCTGACCTTGGCCCTGGTTCTCTTGCTCCTGCCGCTCTCGGCGTTCCTGTGGAGGCTGACGGGCCTGCATCACACCCTGACCTACCCCTGGCAGTTGCTGGGCTTCATCGGCCTGTGCCTGTCGGCCCTGGCCGGTACCTCGGTGAAACTCGAGCGCCGGCTCGCCGCACCGCCGGCCTACGCCGGGCTGGTCATCCTGACCCTGCTGGCCAGCTACGGCTATCTGGAACCTCGATTCACCCAGCACACGCCGGGGAAGGGGCCGCTGGCCGCCTGGGACGAGCATCGCCTGATGCTGCTCGACTACGATCTGTCGGTGGCGATTCCGCCGGCTGCCGCCGGATTGAGCGAGTCGACGATCAGCCAGCTTCCTATGGACGATTACGGGCCGCCACGTCCGGGTGATACCCTGCACCTGACGCTCACCTGGCAGGCAACCCGACCCTTTTATCAAGATTTGAAGCTTTTTGTCCACCTGCTAGACGCGTCGGGCCAGGTGATCGCCCAGGCCGACCCACTGGCGGGACTTGGCGCGGGACCGGAGACCAAGGATTACTTCACCAGCCAATGGGATCCCGGCGAGTTGATCCTGGACGATGTGGCCATCACCATCCCGCCCGACGCGCCGCCCGGACCTTACCAACTGGCCTTTGGCCTGTACGATGGCGAGACATTGGAGCGGTTGCCGGTGGTGGGGCAGGAGGATGCGCGGGTGATTGTGGGAGTAGGGAGTAAGGAGTAGGAAGTAGGGAGTAAGGAAGTATGGGGAAGATTGAGAGCTTCCAGCAGCTTGAGGCGTGGCAAGAAGCCCATAGGCTGGTGCTGATCGTATATCAGGTGACGAAGGCGTTTCCAAGTGACGAGAGGTTTGGCTTGGTAGCACAGATGCGCCGGGC
Organism: Anaerolineae bacterium; assembly: GCA_034412795.1. Lineage (GTDB taxonomy): Bacteria > Chloroflexota > Anaerolineae > 4572-78 > NAK82 > JAUVPY01. The sequence goes on along the minus strand of DAOUMD010000126.1, from coordinate 28,211 downwards.
GGCCGTTTCGATACCAGCAAACGTCGCGGAAGGGTTCAAGCGACGTGGCATTCGGGATAAACTTCGGTTCTATAATATCTCAGAGGGATCGTTGGAGGAACTCAAGTATTACTTCATTCTCTCAAAAGACTTGGGGTATCTCGCGTCCAATGACGTGTCCAATGACGCGTCACTGGACGCATCCAGTGACGGGCTGACTCTCCAGTGTGAAACTGTGGGGCGACTGCTTAACGGCTTAGTCATAAGTACGGAGAAGCGACTATGACTGTCCCAGGTCCCATCCCAGAATCCAAGATGCCAAACTCCAACTCCCCTACTCCCTACTTCCTACTTCCTATTCCCTTAAGAATTGACCCATACCTGATCGTCACCATCCTGCTCTCCGTGTTTGCCATTGGGCCGCTGATGCAGCCGGGCTACTTCTGGGGCGCACACGACGCCCGGCATAGCGTCTACTTCCTGTTTGAGTTCAACAAGTCCATTCAAGACGGTATCCTGTGGCCACGTTGGGGACCTGATTGGGGGTTCGGCTACGGTTATCCCTTCTGGAACATCTACGGTCCACTGACTTATTTCGTGGGCGAAGGCGTGTATTTACTGGGTCTCGACTATGTGCCGGCCGTAAAAGTCGTGTTTGCATTATCCGTTTTGGCCTCAGCGGCTACGATGTACCTGTTTGTGCGGAGGCTGCTGGGCCGCCAGGCCGCGCTACTGGCTGGATTGGTTTATGTCTACACCCCGTACCGCCTGTTTGACCTGTACGTGCGGGCCGACCTGGCGGAGTCCTTGAGCTTCGTCTTAATCCCCCTCGTTTTGTGGGGCTTCTTCGAGTTAATGGACCGGCCCCGGTTAAATGCCCTGATCGGAACAGGCCTGGCCTATGCCGGTCTGGTGTTGACCAGTAATGCAGCTCTATTGCTTATTACGCCGCTGGCCGGCTTTTTTGTCGCAACGCTGATGCTGCTCCAGTTGTGGGACGAGAGAAAGAGTCTCAAAGGTCAAGGACTGCACGTAATGCTCAGGCGATCGCTCAGCCTGGGATTTCCCCCAGCCCTGGGATTAGGCCTGGGCATTTGGCTCTCAGCGATTTTCGTGTTCCCCTTGCTGTTGGAATTCAACTACGTCCGATTGGACCAGTGGACCGGGGGCCGTTTTGCCTTTGGGGGCGACTTCGTCTACGTCTTCCAGCTCTTCTCCCCGCACTGGGGCTTTGGTGCCAGCATCCCCGGCCCTGACGATGTGCCAGGCTTTCAGCTCGGGCTGGTGCCAGTAGCTCTCTTCGTGCTGTCGTTCCTGGTCACGCGGCATATCACCGAGACCAATGTCCGCAGAACCATACACTTCTTCCAGGGTATGGTCCTGGTCGTCGCTTTTTTGATGACGCCCATTTCGGAGTGGGTGTGGCGAACTATCCCTATCTCCAGCTTCGCCCAATTCCCCTGGCGATTGGGGTTACTTTCCACGACGGGGTTGGCGGTGGTGGCGGGGGGGGTGTTCTCAGGGACTCAGGGACTCAGGGACTCAGGGACTCAGGGACTCAGAAAATCAGGGACTCGGGAAATCGGGAAGTGGTGGACGAGGTCCTGATTCCCTGAGTCCTGATTCCCCGAGTCCTGATTCCCCGATCCCCGATTCCCTATCCCTGGTGGTCCTGGCCGCCCTCATCATCCTAGGCAGTTACCCCTACTTGAGGGCTGAGGTGCGTGACCCCAAACCGAACGAAGGCCCGGTCAGTCTGGCTGCCCTCTTCCGCTATCAACAGTCAGCCGACGACATGACGGGCTCCACAGCCTGGACGCGCCGCATCCCCGGTTGGTCAGTGCTGGCCGAGCAGGTGGTGCAAGGTGGGAGCATTGATACCAAGGTCAACTACACCGCCATCCCACCGGGAGAGGTATTGGGCGTCCATTCAGTGGAGATGGATACCGTCCACGAGCTGGTATGGATCTACGCGGCCGACGACCAACAGGGCGTGACCTTCTTCATCCCTTATTACCCGGGCTGGACGGCGTACATCTACGAAGACCTGGGCGAACCGGCTGACGATCTCAAAACCAGAGTGGGGCCCCTAGTCGCCAGGCCCGCTATTCGCACCACCCAGTTCGAAGGCTGGATGGAGGTTCCCGTGCCACAGGGCGAGCACTTCTTGGAAGTGCGCTTTGAGGATACGCCGGTGCGGGTAGTCAGCAAATGGATCTCACTTGTGACGCTCCTGGCCATAGTGGTGGCGGCGGTCGGGTGGCGGCTGGTGGGCAGGTCTCGCGAGAGGAAGCCTTAACGTTATGTCAACTTCTTGGCGGCGATTTGACCGTTACCTTCTGCTCGTGGTGGCCTTCTCCGTATTCGCCTGGGCACCACTGCTAACACCCGCCTACTTCTTCCAGGCCCACGACGCACCGCACAGCATCTTCTACCTGGTGGAGTTTGACCAGACACTGCGCGATGGCTATCTCTGGCCGCGCTGGGCGCCGGACTTTGCATTCGGCTACGGCTACCCGCTGTTTAATATCTACGCCCCGCTGGCCATCTACGCGGCTGAGATCCTGCACCTGCTGGGATTGGGCCTCGTCGGGTCCGTCAAGACGATGTACGTGCTGGGCACCATCGGCGCCGGACTGACGATGTATGTATTCGTGCGCCGCCTGTTTGGCCGGGAGGCGGGCCTGCTGGCGGCCGTGGCCTATATGTACGTGCCCTTCCACCTGGTGGAGATCTTCGTCCGCAGTGCGTACTCCGAGTTCATCGCCCTAGCGCTGCTCCCGCTGGTCCTATACGCATTCACCGAATTGGTCGCGGCGCCGAACGTGCGACGATTGGCCCTGGCGGGACTGATATATGGAGCCCTGGCGCTCACCCACCATACGACGTTCTTTACGTTCACCCCCTTTGTGATGGCCTACATCTTGTACCTGCTGGTCAGCACGTGGCGGAAAAAGGGCATCCAGCGGGCGTTGCGCGCCACTCTCTACACGTTGGGAAGTGGGTTACTGGGCCTGGCTCTCTCGGCCATCCTGCTGGTGCCCATGTTGACTGAACTGCGTTACGTGAAGGTCGAGCAATGGACGGCCTTTAATTACGACTACGGCCAACACTTTGTTTACTTCTCCCAACTGTTATCGCCCTTGTGGGATTACGGCTACTCCGGCCCCGGCATGGAGGACGGTATGTCGTTTCAATTGGGTGTGGTAACAACCGTGCTGATCGTCTTTGGCGGATGGCGGACGCTGGCCGGTCGCTTTTCGCACCGGGGTGCAGCTCTTTTCTTCCTGGCCGCAACGGCCCTCATCGTGTGGCTGTTGTCTCCGGCGGCCCAATTCGCCTGGCAAGTGCTGCCCATCGCCAGTCTGGTACAGTTTCCCTGGCGGCTTTTGGGGCTTTGCGCGCTGACGATGTCGGTTGTGGCCGGGTCGTTGGTGGCGAAGCAAATCAGGGAATCAGGGAAGCAGGGAAGCAGGGAAGCAGGGAAGCGGGGGATCAGGGGATCAGGAAATCAGGAAATCAGGACTCAGGGAAGCAAAGATCTGGGAAGCGGGGAAGCAGGGAAGCAGAGAAGCAGAGAAGCGGGAAGCGGTGGCCTGAGTCCTGATTCCCCGAGTCCTGATTCCCTGATCCCCGAGTCCCTGATCCCCGAGTCCCTGAGTCCCAACCTCCTCGTCCTGCTGCTGGTGATCGCCCTCGGCTCATTCAGCTATACCCTGCCCCAATACACGCCGGTTGAACCCTGGCGCGAGCGGCCGGAAGCGGTGATCCGTTGGGATCGCTTCTCGACGGCCGACCGGGTGGCTATGGTCGCCTACACCGACGAACAGCCGATCACCAGTCCAATGGAGTCACAATACCTGGCGGGCGAGCGGCTGGATGTGGCGACCATCTTGGACGGCACGGGAACGGTAAAGACGCTGCGCCACGGTGGCGCGTCGGATGAGGTGCTTGTGAACGCAGATGGGCCGGTTACGGTGCAATTCTACACCTATGATTATCCAGGCTGGCGAGTGGCCATCGACGGGAGAACGGTCTCTCACCGACACGAGCCACCCTACGGGCTGATTACGGTCGACGTGCCGGATGGCGAGCATCACGTCTCGCTGCGGATGGGAAGCACACCGCCGCGTGTGGTGGGCGGCCTGATGAGCCTGGTGGCTGCTTTAGCCATTGTGGTCGGGTTGTTTTGGCGAAGGCCGTCACGTCTGCTATAATTTTCGGGAAGGCTATTTGGGAAGGAGATGCGTGTGGGACCTGGCCTTGAGCCAGAATGTGGGAATTGTGGCGCCAGACTACTATCCGGAGCAACACGCTGCCATGTATGTGGCGCACCCACGGGCGACGAACACCAACAACGCCGGTGCCCTAACTGTGGCACTCCGGCCGCACAGCAGGCCCAGACCTGCTTAATGTGCAATGCAGCGCTTGACCACGTGTCGGTTCGGAATGGGCTGGCAAGTGTGTCATGGCTTTGGGTAGGAGCCGTAGCGCTGGTCGTTGCGCTGGTTGTGGTTGGCTGGAGCAATTGGCGTAATCAACCACAACCGGTCACCGTTGCCGCCACGGCGACACCCACCATCGCACACACACTAACGCCAACACGGATAGCGACAGCCACCACCGACCTCACCCCCACATCATCGCCGGTTCCGTCGCCGACTCCCATCATCCACGAAATACAATCAGGCGAGACTCTCATTTACATCGCCTCGTACTACGGTACGGCGGTCGACGCGCTTATGGCAGCCAATGATCTCGACGAGACCAGCGCACGGATGCTGCTGCCTGGCCAGAGGTTGCTGATCCCCTCAAGAGGTCCGGTGGGCGGTCCTGGGCCCAACGCCGCCGCACCGCTGCCCCAGGTGATTCACGAAGTGAAATCGGGCGAGACTCTCATCTCTATCGCCATTGATTACGACACTACGGTTGAGGTAATTCTGGATGCCAACGATCTGGATAGTCCCGACCTGATCTATGAGGGCCAGCAACTCCTGGTACCACTTATGCCTCCCACTACCACACCGACGCTCACGCCCACGCCGACGCCCTCCTCCACGCCTGGCCCCCCTTATGCTGCTCCTCACCTGTTATCTCCGAGCGATGAGGCAGTATTTGAGGGAGAGGAGGCCGCAATATTGCTCTCCTGGACGAGCGTCGCCATCTTGCAGAAAGATCAGGCCTACCTGGTAGAACTGGAAACGCCGGCCCAGGTGATGCCCATCACCTACACCACCCAATCGACATCGTGGCGACTACCATCCGAATTACGTCCAACCGGCCGCCGCCGGACTATGACCTGGCATGTGACCGTCGTGCAGCATGCCAACTCAACCTCCGACGCACTACCAGAGTGGGAGCCCGTAAGTCTTCCCAGCGAGACGCGTCACTTCATGTGGTGGTAGCACTTTGCCATAGGTCGCTATCTATGTTCTCGCTGAACAATCCGCCATGCATCGGCGATGAACATACGAAAATCACCGAGATGATGACGCAGAATATCGTAAACTTGTCGGTCATCCACTTCGGAATACAGGTGCACGACTAAATTGCGGAACCTGATCATCTTCGAGTAAACCGGTACGTGTTCCTGGGGAAGCCGATTGGCCTCGCTCAGAGCCTTGACCAGTTGAACGCCATTTTCCGGCGCTCGTAGGCGCAGCCGTGCTACAAAATGGGCGCAAATGTCTATCATCGCCTCGATCGCCGTCTGAAGCAGGTGCTTGGCCGCTTCCACATTACGAAAATCGGAGACGAATCCATCGAAGTCATCCTGCGGTATCTGAGCCAGCCAAGACAGATTCTCCTCGATGATCGCGATTCTCGCCTGCACTACCTCTGCATCAAAGGCCATAGTCATTCTCCAGAGACTGAGCGAACTCGCGGCGGTACGCCTCTAACACCGGTTGAAAATCGTAATACTCCATTAAGGTGCGTTGGATGAAGTCCGACACCGTTTCAGGCGTTCTTTGGTACAGCAAACGACCCGAGATGGCCCGAAAGCGCAGACTGATTGAGGCACGTTCCAACGACAGCAGGTCAAGATCATCACGCCCCAAGGCTTGGCATAGCTCAACTTCCAGCTCCAGCCGCTCTTCCAGCGAAAGCTCCTGCTCCAGTAGAATTGCCAGATCTACATCGCTGGCGGGCATAGCGTAGCCATCTACCTGAGAGCCAAACAGAAAGACAGCCAGCACCCGAGGTTCGCCAGCACATACGTTTCGCAAGCGGTCCAGTTGGTCAGAGGACAAAGATAGTTTTACCATCTAACGTCTCCAGGTCCATTATAGCACAGGTTCTCTGTTCCGTCACTGCCAAGATCGGGTGCGTTCGGATTTAGGGGCAGATTTCGGCGTCGTGCTATACACTGAGTAACTCTGAGGGCTCTCACCTAAACACCAAGCACTCAGGCAGGAGGTTTCATAACGTGGTCCAATTTCAGATTCGTACATCAGGACGACAGAGCTTTGAGGACATCACGCAACAAGTGCAGCAGGCAGTCAGCGATAGCGGTGTGCAAGAGGGGCTTTGTTTTCTGTTCTGCCCTCATACAACGGCGGGCCTGACGCTCAACGAGAACTGGGATCCAGCGGTGCAACACGATATGGGGCTGGTGCTGGATGACTTAGTCCCACAACGACGCGACTTCCGGCACGGCGAGGGGAATAGCCCAGCTCACGTCAAGTCATCGCTGATGGGCGCATCACAAACGTTATTTGTCTCTGGCGGGCAGCTAATGCTGGGGAGTTGGCAGGGTGTCTACCTGGTCGAATTTGATGGGCCGCGTACGCGTAAAGTGTTGGTTAAAATCGTGGAGGGGTAGGGAGTAAAACGAAAAACGTGATGCGTGATGCGTGAAACGTGACACTTGCGCCGCACGCCTGTGCTGAGCGCAGGACAGTGCAATATTGGTGTTCACGTCCTTACGCTTTACGCATCACGTTTTACGTTTTACGCCTTTACGTTTTACTTATACAGCACGTCGGTCTTGGCCGCCATGATGAAATCGTTGCGGTGTAACCCGCTTACGGCGTGCGTCCACCAGGTTACCGTCACCTTGCCCCACTCTGTTAGAAGTGCGGGATGATGATCCTGCTCCTCGGCCAGATCGCCTACCTGGTTGGTAAAGGCAAGAGCTTCGACGAAATTCTTGAATTTGTAGACTCGAACCAGTCGCCTGACGCCATCATGTTCCGCGATCTGCCAATCGGACACCTGCGGATGCAGTTCCGAAATTTCCTGGTCGCCAAGCGACGGCCCACCGCGTTGCGGAGCTTCACAATTCATCTGCGCTAAAGATACCATATCTATCCCCCCAAAGGGTGCTAAGAATTAGTTTGACAATGTCAAGTTAGCCACAAATTTCCAGGTCGATATTATACCACGCCTATTTGGGCTGTGAAACATTTGAAACATGTGCCCAGTTGTGCTATCATGAGGCCAAACTGGAGCAAACAACTCCGATTACAGGTTGAGTGATGCGCATAGATAACCATACATTGGATAGAATTCTCCCGACGGTGCAAAAGCCGGGCCGTTACACGGGGGGGGAATATAACAGCGTTGTCAAAGACTGGGACACGATTGATGTGAAGGTCGCCCTGGCCTTTCCTGATGTATATGACCTGGGCATGAGCAATTTGGGCCTGGCGATTCTGTACGACATTTTAAACAAGGAGACAGATGTGCTGGCGGAGCGGGTTTACGTTCCATGGCCGGACATGGAAGCCGCCATGCGCCAGGCCGGGCTGCCTCTATACTCGTTGGAGACCCGCCACGTCCTGGATGACTTCGACCTCATCGGCATCACGTTGCCCTATGAGCAACTCTATTCCAACGTGCTGACTCTGCTAGATCTGGGAGGCATGCCGTTGCTGAGTGAAAACCGGGATGAACGCTACCCGCTGGTGATGGCCGGCGGCAATGCTGTATTTAACCCGGAACCGATGGCCGATTTTATTGATTTCTTCGCCGTCGGCGAGGGCGAACAGGTCATCCTGGAAATCGCTGAAGCCTTCCGAGAGATTCGGGACGCAGATCGTGAAACGCAACTGCGCCGAATGGCCAAAGTTCCCGGCATCTACGTGCCCCGCTTCTACGCCCCTTCGTATTTTGACGACGGCACTCTGGCCAAAATAGAGCCGTTGGTGGAAGAAGCAGAACTGCACATCGTCAAACGCATCACACCGGTTATGCCGCCGCCTGTCACCAAGTTCATCGTCCCCTTTGTGGATGTGGTCTTCAACCGAGCTTCGATTGAGATTCAAAGAGGTTGCACGCGGGGCTGCCGTTTCTGTCAAGCGGGGATGGTCTTCCGCCCGGTGCGCGAGCGTTCGATGGAGGAGATTATCGAGACAATCGACGCCATCGTGCGTGAGACCGGCTACGAGGAGATCAGCCTGCTCAGTCTATCGAGCACCGACTACACCAAAATTGGTCCACTGGTCAAGACTCTCTCGGAGAAATACCGCGACCGGAGCCTGTCACTGTCGCTGCCCAGTTCGCGGGTGGAAAGCGTCACCGTAGACCTGGTGGATATGCTGGCCCAGGGTCGAAAGACGGGCTTCACCTTCGCGCCGGAAGCTGCCACGGACCGTATGCGCGACGTGATTAATAAGTCGATTCCCACCGAAGAGTTGCTGGAAGTAGCCGAGACGGTGTACGGCCGGGGTTGGCGGCTGATCAAGCTATATTTTATGATCGGCCAACCGACGGAAACCGAAGAGGATGTACGCACCATCGCCCGTCTGGCCAAGCAGGTGCTGGAAGTTGGGCGCCGGCACCACGCTCGCAAAGCCCAAGTACGCATCGGGGTCAGTACTTTCGTGCCCAAGCCGCATACGCCCTTCCAGTGGGCTGCATTGGATGACCTGGATACCATCCGTCGCAAACAGGCGATCCTCAAAGAGGAATTCCACCGAGCCAGGGGGATCATTTACAACTGGAACGAACCGGCGGAGTCCTTGCTGGAAGCGTCGTTGGGCCGAGGAGATCGACGGGTGGGCCAGGCTATTCTGCTCGCCTGGCAAAAAGGCTGCAAGTTTGATGCCTGGCACGAGCATTTCCGCCCTGACCTGTGGCGCCAGGCATTCGATGAGGCCGGGCTCGACCAGAGTTGGTATGCCAACCGTCCTCGCCTGGCCGACGAGGTCTTCCCATGGGATCACATAAACGCCGGCGTGGAAAAGCGCTGGCTGCTGATGGACTGGTATGCAGCGCAGCGGGGAGAGACTAAAATAGACTGTCGCGAGCACTGTTTCAATTGTGGCATCCTGACCGCCTTCAAAGGACTGCGTGCCCTGACACCGCCCGACTCCTGGGCGTGCCCGCCAGTCCGGAACCCGAGATGGAAACAACTGGCAGACAAAGGCGAGGTCATCGGTCTTACACCGGTGGTACAAAAGGTGATGGCAAGAGCGAGGGGTACCGAGTAGGCAACGAAGAAGATAGATCAGCTTTGACCCACGTGCGGGGCGGTGCTATAATCTAGATGGTAACTAGACCCACGACCAGTGCGTGGGCTTTCTTTTGTCTGCCCTTGCTGCCAAGCATACCAAACAGGGAGATTGTCCGTTGTTGAGCATTCAACCAGTGAAGGACCGTGTGCGAGATGTGCGTGCCAGTGGGCGGATCGTCGTGGTACCGATTATCCTGCTAGTCGTGTCCCTTAGCTGTGGCTGGGGGCCACGGGAGGCACGGGTGCCCCGTCCAGACCCAACCCGAGCGCCACAACCCACCTTCACGCACACGCCGTTGCCGCCGACAGCCACCCAGGTACCAACGGATACGCCAATTCTGCCAACCAATACGCCTGTGCCAACCAATATGCCGACGGCGACTGCCCCACCTACACCTGTTCCCTCCGCCACCGCTACACCTGTGCCGCCCACGCCAACACCAGTTCCACCGACAGCTACGTCCGTCCCACCTACGGCGACGCCAATCCCGCCCACACCTACTCTTACGGGTGTGCCCGCGGCCACGCCTGCCCCGACAATTCGCTTTGAGTTGGGCACCTGGTGGAAGGAGAACAATTGTTACGACTTGGGCGTATACGGGATAATCCTTGATGCCCAAGACAATCCACTGGAGAACATCACTGTTGAAGTAATCGGAGAAGAAGAGACCTACTCTGCAACGTCCGATGATGACGGCAATTACGATGTCCACCTCGGCTCTTTGCTAGACCACCCAGACGACGCCACATGGTACGTTCAGCTCAAGGAAGGTGATCAGATCGTTTCAGAGAAGATTGAGTGGGACACCTCTCAGAACTGTGACGATGAGGATGAGATACAAATCCTGCACCTGGAGTGGAGACGGAAGTCGTAAGCGATGAGTCAGACGCGCATACGTATCACTTTCGCCAAAGAACCTCAGCTAAAGTACATCTCTCACCTCGATCTGGCGTTGACGTGGGAGCGGGCACTGCGGCGAGCCAAGGTGCCGCTGGCATACTCACAGGGGCACAACCCTCACGCCAAATTGCAGCTAGCTTCCGGATTGCCGCTGGGCTACACCGGAGCTGCTGAGGTAATGGATGTCGTCTTAACGGCCTCAATGCCTCCAGAGGAATTCATTGCCTGCGTGGATCCAACTTTGCCTGAGGGATTGAGTATCACCAGCGCTGAGGAAGTTCCAGTGAAAGCACCATCGCTGCAATCGGCGCTGCGTCAGGCTATATATCGGGTGAGTGTGGAAACCTCACTGACAGAGGAAGAATTGAAACGGCGTATTGCCGACTTGTTGGAGAGTGATGTACTCGAACAGCAGCGCATCCGAAAAGGCTGCGTGGAAACCTTTGACCTTCGTCCCCTGGTACACAACGTGCGATTAGAGACTGTCAATGACGGTCGAGCCGTGTTGTGTATGCGACTGAGCGCGGGACAACACGGCAATGCCCGGCCCGATGCGGTCACAACCGCCCTGAGTCTGGAAAACGCCTTTACCCAAGTCGAGCGCACGCGACTGCTATTTGAATTTGACAGTCCCTAATTGCCTGGATATAATTAACTTTTGTGAGACTGAACGTATCTTCTCAATAATTCGGGGTAGGCTCAAGGGCGAACACCCAAATTCGCCCCTACTTTTTGAGAAAATACGACTGAACCGTCTCAGCACATACGTGTGTGAGTACTGCCGGATGGAGGCTTGAATGTACGCTGTAATTGAAACCGGTGGCAAGCAATATCGCGTCAGCGAAGGAGACGCCATCAGTGTTGAGAAGTTACCGTATGAGGTTGGCGAAAAGGTCGAGTTTGAACGCGTATTGCTTGTTTCTGATAAGAAGGGCGTGACCATTGGCCAGCCGATCGTCACAGGGGCCAAGGTAGTGGCCAGAGTTGAGTCGGAAGAACGGGGGCGCAAAATCCTGGTATGGAAATATCGGCCCAAGCAGCGCTATCGTCGGCGCCAAGGTCACCGGCAGAACTATACCCGTCTCCGCATCGAGAAGATTGTCCAGTAGGTTTATCGACAGCCTATCACGTAATTGCGTAACACCTGGAGGATATAATGGCTCATAAAAAAGGTGGTGGCTCCAGCCGTAATGGCCGCGACAGCCAATCACAGCGACTGGGTGTCAAAAAGTTTGGCGGCGAGAGGGTGCGCGCTGGCAATATCTTGGTGCGTCAGCGTGGAACTCAATTCCAGCCTGGAAATAACGTCGGGATGGGACGAGATTATACTTTATTTGCCACGACCGACGGCTGTGTGAAATTTGAATATGTGAGACGCGGCAAGAAGCGTATCAGCGTCTATCCCGATTTGTGATGGATCGAAAGGTTTGGTTACGCTAATGAAGGAAGGTATTCACCCTAAGTATTATCCAGAGGCAAAGGTAATTTGCAGTTGCGGCAACACCTGGACAACCGGTTCCACTGTCGAGGTCATCCGCACTGACGTTTGTTCGGCATGCCACCCCTTCTTCACCGGTGAGCAGCGCATTGTGGATACGGCAGGACAGGTAGATCGCTATCAGAAACGTCTGGAGCGATTTGAAAGGCATAGGGCCGATGAGCAAATGCGGCACGAGGATGCATTGCGCAAGGAACGCGAGGCACGTCTCAAGCAGCAAATTGAAGCCTTGGACCTGAGTGAACGCGTACATAAAGCCCTTGCGGAAGCCGGATTGGCCACCATTGATGATGTGGTTCGGAAGCTAGAGGCCGGCGACCGTGATCTTTTGGCAGTGGAAGGTGTTGGGCCCAAAGCACTGGAGGAAATAAAAGACCGACTCGAGGCGATGGGCCTGGTACCTGCCTGAGGTGAAAGCTATTTCAGCCAGTAGCGGAAAGTACAAGGGCAGATGATCTCATCTGCCCTTTATTCTTGGAGATGGTAACGACTTTGACAGTGAATTGCTGGAGGTAAAGGATGTATCACCGCTACGACGGTGGCTGGATTGAGTTGATCTGTGGCAGCATGTTCAGCGGCAAGACTGAAGAACTGATACGCCGCATAAAACGCGCCCAGATCGCCCGCCAAAAGGTACAAGTCTTTAAGCCTATTCTCGACGACCGTTACGAGGTAGAAAAAGTCAGTTCACACGATGGGTTGCATTGGGATGCAATCACAGTACACGATGCCAGCCAGATTCTATCCCTGGTCGAGGACGATACCGACGTCATCGCCATTGACGAGGTACAATTCTTCGACTGGACAGTCGCTGACGCCTGCAATGAACTGGCCAACAATAGCAAGCGTGTTATTTTGGCTGGGCTGGATATGGACTTTCGAGGTGAGCCATTTGGCCCGATTCCACTCTTGATGGCTCAGGCCGAAGCCGTTGACAAGTTGCAGGCAATTTGCGTGGTGTGCGGCGCTCCAGCCAGCCGCACTCAGCGTCTCATCAACGACCAGCCGGCCAACTATGACGACCCGGTGATCTTGGTGGGTGCCAACGAGGTGTACGAAGCACGCTGCCGTCGTTGCCATGAAGTACCCCCCCCCAAGAACCAGATGGTAGAGTAAGCAAATATTACCCTATGTTTACCTTCGAGATTCCACCTCTATCTCCTGAGATCCTCTGGGGAGTATTTCTCATTTTTGCCTTGCGCGTCATCGGTGTTACGTTGGCAACGGTTCGCGTGCTGATCATGACGCGTGGCAAAAAGCTGTTAGCCGCTTCAATCGGATTCTTTGAGGTTTTGGTCTACACGTTGGCCATCGGCTACGTGGTAAATAATCTGTCAAATGTATGGAACCTGTTGGGGTATAGCCTTGGATTTGCTGTTGGTACCCTGGTGGGGATGTGGCTAGAAGAGCAGATGGCGCTGGGTTACGCCTCTGTGCGAATTGTCTCCAAGTATCGGGGACACGCGCTGGCCGACGCCATTCGCGATGCAGGTTATGGAGCAACTGTCGAATGGGGTGAAGGACGAAATGGCGTCGTTGGCCTGGTGGTGGCCACCGTGCGGCGCAAAGAGGTGGATGCCGTGTGCACCCTGGCTGACCAAGTAGATCCCAGCGCCTTCGTTACGGTGGAAGAAACCCGAACTATACGTCGAGGGTATATGCGCATCGCCCGCCACGAACGATAAATGCCTGTTTCATAGTCTCTCGTTATTGAAAGAAATCTCTATTTGCCGATCGCGCAGATTCGTATCACGCCATTTCCGACAAAGTTCCGCTAATCTGATCGCCGCTTCATAGTAATCGGGTTCCTCTGGACGCTGGGAACGCTCATACTCGACCACCGGCCCTATCTTTTCCCAAACCTTCACAACGATGGGGCTCATCCATCCGATTACCTCATCCACGGTAACCCACTCCTGCTCGATCAAGAAGCCAAAATAGTCGATCAGATTCAAAACCTGTTTTACGTATTTCCGTGCTTGATCATCACTTAGCACGGCATCGATGATGACTTGTTTGTCGCCCGACGCTGGTATTTGCTGGTAAATGAACTTACGGGCTTTGACTTCCTCTTCTGACATGAGCTTTTCATACATATCGCGGTAGATGTCCAGGTTGCGGCTGTCGACAGTGGCATCAAGTTCCATCAGCACGACGATACCTGCACCAACCGCGAAGGCAAGGGCTGCGGCGGAAGACAAGCCCTCTAACACTGCCCACGTGTCAACCGGTATCGCGGATAGATAGGCCACAATAGGGAAAACGAGGCCAACCCACAGGCAACATAACGAAAGGCTGAAAAGGCCTACCAGAATAAGCACAGTGACCGTCGGCAGGCGTTTGAGAAAACGCATTTCAAGTTTACGCCGCAGGTTCCGTTGCATTTGACCGTCTCCTGTCCCCACCGTCGAGAAAAAGAAACCCGCTTATGTTACCACTCACAACCTAAGTTGCGTCCAATTTCTGAATTACCCTCTAAACACTTTTCTATGACCCACCCGGGTTATTGAAGCCTAACTCATCAGCGATGCCCTGCATCGCCTCCAGCACGATAGCGACGTGCTCCCATAGATCTACACCCAGGGCCGCTGCGCCGGCTTCGATTGCTTCCCGGTGCACGCCGGCCGCGAAGGTCTTATCCTTCCACTTCTTTTTGATCGATTTAACTTTTACGTCTCGGATATCTTTCGATGGACGGACTAAGGCCACGGCGACTATCAGACCGGTGAGATCGTCTACAGCGTAGAGAGCATGCTCCATCGGAGTCTGCCGCTCGATGCCAGTTACCTCGGTGGCGTGGGAAAGGACAGCCCGAATCACCGTCTCATCATAACCACGCTCGCTCAGGATAGGCGCGCCGGTGTTGGGATGTCCATCGGTGGCTACATCGGGGTACTGCTCGTAGTCGAAGTCGTGAACCAGTCCGACCAGGCCCCACAACTCTTCATCCTGGCCAAGGCGGCGGGCATAGGCCCGCATCCCAGCCTCCACGGCCAGCATATGGCGGCGGAGATTGATGTTCTTGGTATACTCACAGACGAGATCCCAGGCGTGACCTCGGTTAGGCATTGGAGTCCTCCTCGTGTCACCTTAATAAGGTTGTTGAATTCTACCTGATCGGGCGAACAAGTGCAAGCGGCTTCATAGGTTTTTCCGTTGACATTCGAGCACCAAGTCACTTGTGATTGTCCAAAATTGACTTTTCGCCAAGACTGGCAGTCCGATTGCAGAGGACTGCCAGCCTTGAAAATGCAAAGTTATTTACGGACAGTTACCCTTGGGACGCGGCCAATCGGTTGACAAAGGGAAATCCCCTGGTTACAGACAGAGGATTGAATATCTTCTCAATAATTCGGGGTAGGAGCAGCGCCTTGCGCCTGCCCAATAGGACGACCACAAGGTCTCGCCCCTACATTTTGAGAAGATACTTTAACCCACCGTGGGCTAGCTAAACGCTCAACAAGGGCTGTAGCTAGCGCCGAAGAACCCGGCGCGTCCCCTGGACGGCCATCACGATCACCAACAACGCGGCCAGGGCGGCCGTGATGGTAATCGAGGTACCAGGCAGCGTACCGGTTACGGGCAACAAGGCATCACCGCCACCGACCTGGAAGCCCACCCAATAATAGTGAATCAAACCGCCACCCTGATTACGCTGCTCGGCACGGACCGCATAGCCCCCATCCGGGGTGCCCTCTGGGACGGTAACCGTAGTCGAGAAGGTGCCGTCCTCGGCAGGGGAAACTTCTACCCTGGCGATTTCCCCCTCGCTGGTATCGCCATTAGCCACAATCATCACCTGCACCGGTATGCCGGACTTGGCGCCCTCGCCAGTGACAGCGACGTTGGTGCCAGGGTCGCCATTAATGGGGCTGATGGTGATACGAAGCGTCGCATCCGTATCACCACCTGCAAAAGCAATAGACGCGGGGAGCAACAAAACCACCACCAGCATGCTTACTATTGCTACTCGGAAGGACATGGTAACACCTCCTATGAGAGGAATCCATCCTATTATGGAAAATGATTATGTTTACAACGACATTATACTCTGAAATAGACTATATGTCAAGTTGAGAACATTATGTTTAAACCGGAGGATATCGAACGCAAAAGGACCCGCGTCATAGGGCGGGTCCGTGGATTATAAAAAATGAAAGAGGCCTAGAGGAGGGATCAGCGAATGGCAAACACCTGGATCGCGCCTCCAGTCAATGCCAGACGCTGGGGCGGAGCTGAGCCATCTGCCGCAACGCGCCAGATACCTGCTGATGGCGGCCCTTCCGCATCGGAAGAGGAGGTCTGATCCCGAGCAACATAGCGGGCGAAGATAAGGTAAGTGCCATCGGGCGTCCAATGAGGACTACTCTCAACGAAGTTGTCCCCGCTTGTGAGGGAGTGGATCTCCCCGCTCTGGACGTCGATGATTTCGAGAGCCACATCATCGCCACGTTGGGCAATGAAGGCAACCTGGCTATCTTGGGGGGACCAAATTGCCTCGCTAATCGGAAAATCAGTTAGCAGTCGGTGGTCACTTCCATCAGCTTTGGCCAGCCAGAGTCGACCAAGCTCATCCTGATAGGTCAAGCTGCGCCCATCTGGAGACCAGGCATGGTTGGTAGGAGATGAGCCAGCTCCCATCTGGACGGGGCTACCTCCGGCCACGTAGAAGGCAAAAGGTGGCTCACCCAAATCTACCAGGAAGCGAGTGCTATCGGGAGACCATACGACAATGTCAGGACATAGAGCTTTTTCGGAAGACTGAGGGGCAGTCGCGCCAAGCGTACGCCAGCCGGTGCCGTCTGAGTGGATCAGGATCACGTTATGAACACCAGGGTCAGTTGTGGTCTCTAAAAAGGCGATGTACTTGCCATCGGGTGACCAAGTGGGGAAAAAATAACGTCGCCCCCCGACTGCCAACGCCTGGGGGGGCTGCGACGTGTCGAGCCATTGAGCATACACGTCATCGTCCAGTGTATATACCACACCACTGCTATCAGGAAACCAGGAGACCGAGCCGGCGATAGCGTCGCTTAGCATAATGGGCGATCCGCCAGAAATCGGCACAACCAACAAGCCATCGTCGGCCTGCTGATAGGCTACCCATTGACCATCAGGCGAGATATAGTAGGGGGCACACTCGGTGGGCTGCAGATCGCGAGCCAGCAGGGTGATATCGGAGCCATCGGTCTTCATCATATGCAGGTTCTTACCGTCCAGATAGGCTATCCGCAATGCCGACGGTGACGGTGTGGCGTCATATTTGGGAACCTGCGGCGGCTGGCAGCCAGCCACGAGCACCAAAAGTGCTAAACTCAGCAAAACAGCCAAAACAAAAGGACGCCTTGAGCCATCTGAATAACCCCAAAAATGCCGCTTGTCTGCTTTCGTTGCTAACTGGTGAGCAACGTAGCGGGATCCAAGAATACGGCAGAGTTTGACAAGCGGGGTAAAGACAAACTCGTTGACGTCCATTTGATTTGTTGTAAAAAGAGGCAATTTATCTTGCTGTTTGATCTGTCTCTTCTTCATCCAATGAGAGTTGCCCGATTGTACGTACGACGCCGCGCTGCCACTGAGCATACGCTAATGCAATCAGCATCAGCACCAGCACTGATACTAGCAGGAACTCCATAGCTGTTTTCTTTTCTCCTTATTACGGTGGTGTCAAACAAACCACATCCAAGTATAACCCAACACGCTCCTGCTCGCATCAGTTAAGCCGCCTATTCTTTATAAGATATGGCCTAGGCCATTACGCCTATATTTGCCACAAAATTTCGAATAATCTGCATACTGCCTGTCTTATCGCTTATTCTACGTCAGTTCCATCGAGACCAAACTGGGAGCTACGCGGATTGCGGAGCAACACGACCTTCACGGTCGTGCCCTGCCCGGTCTGCGAAGTGATAGACATTTGTCCACCGAAAAGCTGCGCCCGTTCCTCGACCCCCATCAATCCGAGGCCCCCCGTCTCGACCAACTCAGCGGTTTCTTCGGGCATATCAAAGCCGATCCCATCGTCCTGCACGGTGATGATGATCTGATGAGTCAGGAATTGAGCGTCAACCTGTGCGTGCGACGACTGAGAATGTCTACGAATGTTAGTAAGTGCTTCTTGCACAATACGGTAAATGGCCACTTCCAAGGCGGGCGATAGGTCTTCCGTGCTTCCTTCCACACTTAGTGATACGTCGATGGTGTCTTTTTGGCCAAGTTCGTTTACCAGATATTGCAATGCAGGCACCATTCCCAGATCCTCCAGAACGGTAGGACGCAGGTCACGGCTAGTCTGGCGCACGCCGTCAATGGTCAGGGTAACCATTTTGCGTAGCTCACGCAATTGTTCTTTGGCATCCTCGGGGTCCTCGGAAATCGCTTCGCGCGCCAATTCTACCCGCTGGCCGATGGCGATGAGGGATTGAATGGTATCGTCGTGAAGGTCGCGAGCAATACGCTTGCGCTCTTCTTCCTGGGTATGGGTAATGGCTGCCACGTATTGCCGCAGTCCGGCTTGATAGCGGGCGATCTGTTCCACCATCCGGTTAAAATCACTGCCCAGATCGCGCAGCTCACGGATAGAGCTGGGGATCACCTGTACGCTGTAATCGCCGCTGGCAACCCGCCGGGCGCGGACTGCCAGTTCTGCAATGGGACGGACGACTCGCTGCGCTCCCCACGAGACGACGGTCGCAACCAGTACCACCCCTACGAGCAAAGCCAGAATGATGGGGCGCAAAGAAATGCGCGCAGGGGCTACCACATCGGCCCACGGTTCCTGGATCACCAATCCCCAACCGGTCACGTCAACGATGGCATAGCCGACTACCTGACGCGCTTTGCCCAGCTCCTGGAGAATGAGCGCTCCATCGTACTCTCCTCGCATGAGATTAAAGACGGAACCACGTTGGCTGAAATCAGCACTAATGAGTGAATAGTCAGGATGGTAGACGACTTGTCCATTGCGGTCAATCAAGTAGGCTTCGCCTACGTCGCTGACCTGTAGCTTTTGAATCTCCTCACCAATACGTTGAAAACGCACGTAAAAACGGCCGGCCAGCACTCCTTCAAAGTCACCTTCACGCGAAAAAATAGGCACTGCCACAACAATTATATCCTCGCCGGACCCCTCTTCCTGGATGATATCCGAGAAGGTGAACGACCGAATGGCACGCGTGTTTTGAAAGTAAGAGCGAGTGGAGAAATCCTGGCCCTGAAGGTCGGGGCGAAAAGGTTCTGTGACGGTCACAATACCGTCGGGATTGAGTACAATGACGCCACCATCGAAGTCTATGAGCAGATCACGGGCCTGGGTAAGAGCATTCTTCTGAATGGCTGGATCGCCACTGCGCACGATGTCAAGGTTGGAGAGCGTGGTTAGCACACGTACAAAGCCAGCCATATTCTCGGAAAGCCGGTCAGCCGACACACGGGCTAATTCCTGGTTTCGGCTAAGAGCTAGTTTTTCGGCAACTTGCTGATAAGCATAGAATATTGATCCCACTGCCAAGGCCAACATGACGGCCAAAGGAAGGATGGTAATGAGCAAAGCCTGCATACGCAGGCTGGCCCAGCGACCAATTAAGCTAGTCCAGAAGCTGGGCGATGTGTCAGACATATGGTACCTTTTGAGTCTTGATATACTGGCGTGCTTGAGTGTCGCCAGAACGTGGTGACATGAGGCTATATGACATTGCTCTATTGCTGAGCACCAGCCGACTGTTGCAGGTACTGATCGGCCTGTTCCTGAGCCATTCGCAGCGCATCGGCCGGTTCGGCGCCATAAAAGGCAGCCTTTATGGCGTCAGCAAAGGCTCGCTCCACCTCCGGGAACGCATCCAGTCGATAAGGCCGCGCGGCATCGAGTTGAAATAAGAAAGGTTTGAGCAACGGATTGCCGGCAAAGTGTGGAGTAGTTTGCAGCCACGCGCGTGCCGGATAATGTCCCAGGCGGCGCGCCATGGGGAGCGCATAACGATCGCTGGTGGCCCACTTCATAAATTCAAAGGCAATCTGGCGATTTTCGGCACCGCGAGGGACAAATAGGGCTGTACTTCCCAACGCTGAGGCCGCCCCCGCACCAGCCGGGGTTTCGGGTAACTCGGTCACGCCCAGGGGAAAGTCAGGAGACTGACTTTGAATGGAGTGGATATCCCACGGGGTACCGAAGAACATAGATATCTTACCGTCCAAAAAGAGCTTGAGCGGGTCTTCATAGTCACGCGGGCGCGAGGTGGGCAATGGCCCGTAACCATTACGAGCCATAGAGGTGAGAAAACGCAACGCCTCGACGTTGTTAGGATCGTCCAATGTGAAGCGATAGCCGATGAAAGAATCACCAGTCATTACGTCGCCGCCGGCTTCGGCCAGCCAGGCAAAGACATACCAAGGTTCAACGGTGAAACCTAACCCATATCTTGATCCATCGTCGCGTGTGAGAGTGGCAGCATCTTCAGCAAACTGCCGCCAGGTATAGGCAGCATCGGGATAGGGGAGGTTCGCCTCCTCAAAATGGGCCTTGTTGTAAATCAGCACCAGTGTGTAGATGTCTAGAGGGACACCGTATTTTTCTCCGTCCCAGATCACTTCATCTATTGCCTGAGGCATAAACTCAGCCTCAGCGCCCCACTCGTCCCACAGGTCATCCAGGGGCTCAGCGTAACCTCGGGCGGCCATAGCCAGGGCGTGCCCCTGAACCAACTCAGGTGGATCACCGACCTGGAGAGAGGCACCTAACTTGCCAGGTATCGTCTCGCGCACGTAGGCCTGGATGTTCACATCGACATTGGGATAGGCACGCTCGAAGTCGCTGGCCATTTCACGAAACAGCGGATCGGTAGCCAGGAAGTCGAGGTCCAGCCACACATCCAGGGTGATAGGGTCAGATGAGATGGAGGAATTAAGTGGAGGAACGTCGCCGGGCGCTTCTTGGGCTGGAACCACCGAGCTCCGTGCACATCCTACCAGGAGGAGAATGATGATCAAAAGAAGTGTGCCCACACGCCCACGGAACCGTAACGGGGATGGATGGCGGATCATTCTCCCTCTCCGGCAGAGATCCAGCCTCGCCGGACAGCGTACATCACAGCTTCGGTGCGAGAGCTAACACCCAATTTAGAGAAGATGTTTGAGAGGTGAGCCTGTACGGTCCGGTCACTAATGTAAATCTGTTGGCCAATCTCTTTGTTAGTCAGACCTTTGCCTACCAGTCCTAGAATCTCCAATTCTCGCTCAGTGAGGCCATCGTGCTCGTCTTTCACTTCGCTCAGTGTGTCAGGCAGCGGCTGCCCCCTGGCAAATTGGGCGACGACCTTACCTGCTACCGTCGGATCCAACGCTGACTGCCCGGCAGCCACGGTGCGAATGGCCTTCACTAATTCCTCCATTTCGGCAGTCTTTAGCAAATAACCATTGGCTCCAGCCTGGAGCAATGCGAAGACATACTCATCGTCGTCGTGGGCGGTCAAAACCAGGACAGCTACTTCAGGAGCCTCCGCCTTTATTCGACGTGTGGCCTCGACACCTGATAATCTAGGCATTCGCACATCCATAACCACCAGATCAGGCTTGAGCTCTTTGGCCAGACGCACAGCCTCTTCGCCGTCAGCGGCCTCGCCAATGACACGTAGGTCAGGTTGGCGTTCCAGCAGTTGGCGTGTGCCAGCACGCACAACAGCATGATCATCAGCAAGAATCAGATTGATGCTGTTCATATAGTGGGCTCCTTGAGCGCAATCATAAGGCAGGCGCGTTCGGGCTATCCTGTTCTTATTATACCAGCGATGACAACGGTAGACAAAGAATCATTGACACCCCCCACCTTTGATGTTATAATCGCGCTGGCGATAACTCTTGCTCAAAAAATTCGGTTTCTCCACATTGGACTCAGAATGAGATCCCTTTTCGGCGAGTTGAGGACTGATCTGCCTCCAGCCCTCCGACCGTCAGGATGATAATGGCTAATTCCAACTTCCCCGCTGGCTCCGATTCATCATTTGGGAAAGATCCCCTGGGAAGAGCTCTAGATGCAGAAGTGGACGCATCCAGAGCTCAATTGTCTCCCCTCCTGCGTTTCCTCCAAGAAGCGTCAAAAGACCCTGACTACGCCATCTGGGAAGATCTCTATCTACCCCTCAGAGCGGTTCGTGCTGCGGATGCTATGAAACCAGTAACGCCGCGGCATACCCTGACCAAAGACGAGATGATCCAGCTTCGGCAGGCTATTACCCAGACAGATTTTCGCAGGCCAGGGGATACTATCTTTGAGCGTGGCAAGCCCGGCGATAAGTGCTACGTTATTGTTACCGGGCAGGTCAATGTGCTGGTTACTGATGCCCTGGGTAACGATGTCGTAGTCTCTACGCTTGGGGCTGGCGACTTTTTCGGTGAAGTTGCCTTGCTGCAGAGCGTACCACGCACAGCGACGGTCCGCACCACACAGCCATCTACCTTTTTGGTGCTCAACCGTGACCTGCTGAAAACTATCTCACAGGTGGCACCCTCTGTGGCCGAGATGTTGATGGAGATTAGTCGACGCCGGTTGGAAACCCGGATACGCGACCCACAGGAACTCGTGTCACCACTGCGGCGCTTTGCCCTGGAGGGACACAGTCTCATCCGACAAACACCGGTCGATGTGCGCCAGCTTATTGCCGGTGATCAGCACGTCGTCGTGCTGGGCGAGGCCGGGGCCGGCAAGACAACTGTGCTACGACGTATGATGCTTGACATGGCCAATGAGGGCTTGAAGTCTCTGGAGAAGCCGGGTGGGAAGACCATCATTCCATTTTTCATCAAGTTGAATCTGCTTACCTCTGAGCGTCGTGTGGAGGATCTAATACTTGAGTCGTTGCACAGCTACGGGATTTTTGACTTCGAGACCAGAGGAGACCTGGCAGGGTTGTTGAAGGGAAAGGAATTGAACGCCCACCCGGCTCGCGGCTTTGTCTTTTTGATGGACGGCCTGAACGAAACGAGTAATCAACCGGGAGTAAGACGGGATCTCAATCGGTTCATCCAAGAATACTCGCACCATCGAATTGTGATGGCCTGTCGGGTTCAATACTACGTCCCTATTGCACACTTTCGCACTGCTATGCTTCAAAGACTAGCTGGGGACGATATCGAAACCTTCCTGACCAAATACCTCGGAGCCGACCGGGGGCGGCGCATAGCCCGAGAAATCTACAGTGACCCTCAACTCGAGGATCTGGCACAGACTCCGCTGGCGCTATATATGTTCGCGCAGATTGCCAAAAGCACAGAGGCAGCACTACCCAAGAACCGGGGTGTGCTCTTTGAACAGTTCACCGAGAACCTATTGGAACGTACTGACACCGAATGGCAGAAGATGCCTGACCGATCCAGGGGCCAAGTACCGTTAGAGATTCGGTACGGTTCGCTAGCCTCTTTGGGCCTGATGATGCAAGAAAATGAGATATGGGCTTTACCGCGCAATCGTTGGACCGCGGTTGTGACACAGGAGATCTATCTATATCGTGAGGCAGCCAGTCCTGCGGAACGTGAAGCCGCACGCAGCGTTACACCTCGGAAAGTGATGGAAGAAATACTGGCCAGTGGGTTGGTTCGCTACTCAGGCGATCACGAGTGGGTAGAGTTTGCCCATCATTCCTTGCAAGAGTTCTTCGCAGCGCTCGCTTTGCGCGACCAGACCATAGATCTAGAACCTCTACTCCACACCGCCGAGAGTCGCCGACAATGGCTGGGGACGATTGTGCTGCTTTATGGCATTTCCCAACACCGTGCGACCCTGTTCTTCAGGATTCTGGGGCGGGGAAATGATTACAGTCGCATCTGGCTGGCGGCGGAATGCCTGGCTAACGCCGGGGGCGACATTACGTATGCGGCCGAAAGCCTGGAAGCAGCAATCCCTGACCAGAGCACGCTAAAAGAGAAACAAAGGTTCGGAATGCTCTTCAGCTTGGGCTTGGCTTGTCGGCAACTGGGTCGTTATCCGGAAGCTCTGACCTATCTGCATCACGCCGCCGAATTGCAACCCGGTTCCGCTGATGTGCAATACGAGCTTGGCTCTCTCTATCGTCTGGTGGATCAATACGATCGGGCTATCACCCACCTGGAAGAAGCGATCCGCGTAAGGCCTGACTTCGTTGACGCCTACAATCAGTTGGGTATCACGTATTACGATCAGGGCGAATACGTCGAGGCACTGACCGTCTTTCGAGCGACCACTCAGCTTGAGCCTTCTAATCCTCATCACTATTATAATTTGGGCACTGTCCTGAAGTTGCTGCGCGATTACCCGGCAGCACGTAGTACCTTTCAAACTGCTGTCGAGCTGAAGCCCGACTACATGGAAGCGCGTACCCAGCTTGATATCCTGGAGAAAGCTCTGGCGTCGGGCGCGATCAGAGCGCTCGACCGCATACCACTCCTCAGCAAACTAACGTTGGAACAAAACGTTCTGCTTGTCAATCGACTTCAAGTCATCGAGTTCGAACCAGGCCAGATTGTTTTTCACATGGGGGAGATGGGCGACACCTTCTACATCGTCGAAACGGGGGAAGTAGAAGTGCTGGCACCCGATGTGGAGGGTATGCCGAGCATCCTGAATCGATTGGAGCCGGGTGACTTTTTCGGAGAAATTGCTTTGCTGCGGGCGGTTCCGCGCACGGCTACTATTCGGGTGGTTTCACCAACACGTCTGCTGGCTCTCAGCCGTGAAGATTTCGAAGACGTGATGGCCCGCTATCCCTCGGTTGCCCATCGTCTGGCAGAGACGTCAAGCATGCGACTGCTACGTGACCGTCAACGCGGTCGCCGGACAGACCTGGACCGCTATTACGACCCGGCCTACATTGAAGAGCTCGTACAACAGAAAGAGGTCACAGTGGTAATGGGTGATATTCACGGTTCGACTTTTCTCACCAACGCCATTGGACCGGAACTTATGGTGGAGTTTCTTGACGAATACTTGATGCGTATGTCCAGTATTGTCGTGCAGGCTGGCGGGGCGATGGACCGCAGCCTGGGTGACAGCGTGATGGGAGTTTTTGGTTCTTTCTACGAGCGCCACGGTGAAAGCGGAACGACTTCAGGCGACCGGGCTCTACTGGCGGCCCTCCAGATGCGCGAGACCTTTTTGGAACTACGCGCCAAATGGTCTGAAAGGAGTATTGAGTTTGAGCAAGTCGGCATGGGCACTGGGCTCAGTACTGGCTCGGTGGCTAAAGGGACTGTTGGCTCAGAGACGGCAATGGTTGGCTCGGCGGTCAATCTGGCAAACAAGCTCTCTAAGCTAGCCATCAAGGGCCGCCAGGAGAGCGAAATTTATGTGGATGAACGCAGCTACGAGATGCTGGGGGATGCTGTCATCGCCGAACTTCTCGACCCGGTCTACACCTCCCGCAAGGCTGGCGGGGTGCCGCTCAGAGCGTATCGCATCATAAAGCGTCGGGAGCAGTAAGTGATCCTATCCTTCTAGCGAGCAGAGGGTTTACCAGCAATAACCTCGGATGCGCCGATAAGCTCGATAACGTTTTTCCGGTCGCAGTTAGGGCAACGGACCCAGTAACGAGGCACTCGCTGGCCCTGAATGAGGCCATCTCGATAGGGATGTAGCACCTCTGGATCGAGGGGAAAACTAGTCTGACAAGCGTGACAAGTTATCTTCTGAGACATCAGAGGATAATTTTGTGGGTATGTGGTGGTGGCATTACCGGCTCGTCACTCAAGCGGATGGCTGAAAGAAGTCGGGAACGCGCTTGTTCTAACTTGATCTCGTCGTTAGCATAGATCGTTAGCAGTGGCTCGCCCTTGTCGATCTGGTCGCCCACCTTTTTGTGATGGACGATGCCCACTGCGTGGTCAATAGGATCGCCTTTTCTCGCACGTCCACCACCCAATAAGACCGCCGTCTGTCCGACTTGGTAGGCGTCAATCTCGGCGAT
Source organism: Anaerolineae bacterium (assembly GCA_034412795.1). Classification (GTDB taxonomy): domain Bacteria; phylum Chloroflexota; class Anaerolineae; order 4572-78; family NAK82; genus JAUVPY01. Next base: position 2,448 of record DAOUMD010000126.1, on the reverse strand, counting down.
GGTGCCAGCCTGGGGAGAGGACAGTTTCTCTATTAGCGAGGCGCTGGGTAGCAGGCCGGGTGCTTCGAGCACAGCCCTATCGCCGCCTTGGGCGATGATCCATTCCACGAATTTGCGCCAGGCGGTACCATCGTCAAGGGAGCGGATCAAAATACTTTGGGCTTCATCGAGACTTGATGCCTTGTTGGCTAACATCAGCATGATTCCGGCCACGGTCACGCAATGATCGCGGAAGTCGGTCGGTCCTCCTCCGTGCAGCGAGTCGATCGCCTCGCACACCTCCAGGGCATTTCCCACAGCGCAGCCCAGTGGCTGATTCATATCAGAGATGACGGCCGCTACTTTGCGTCCTACCCCTCGACCAACAGCCACCATCACCTCCGCCAGTTCTTCGGCTTCGGCCTCGGTCTTCATAAAAGCCCCTTTGCCCACCTTCACGTCAAGGACAATAGCATCAGCACCTGCGGCGATCTTTTTGCTCATGATGCTACTGGCAATGAGAGGCATGCTGTCGACAGTACCCGTCACATCGCGAAGGGCGTAGAGCTTGCCATCGGCCGGGGCTAAGTCGGCCGACTGTCCGGCTACGACGATCCCATGCTCGGCGAGCTGATCCATGAATTGTTCCTGGTCAAGAGTGACTTCGAAACCTCGGATGCTCTCAAGCTTGTCGAGGGTGCCACCGGAGAAACCCAGCCCACGCCCGCTCATCTTGCCAACGGGCAGCCCCAGGCTGGCAACCAGCGGTGCGACGACGAGCGTAGTCTTGTCGCCCACTCCACCGGTCGAATGCTTGTCAACCACGAAGGGTGCAATGTGGTGAAGGTCCAGAGTGTCGCCCGAACGAGCCATAGCCAAGGTCAAATCGGAGGCCTCACGGTGCGTCATACCCCGTAGCAGAACGGCCATACACCAAGCCGCTGCCTGATAGTCAGGAATATCGCCCCGTGTGTAACTTTGGATAAAGAACTGTATTTCCTCGGTCGTGAGGTCACCGCCGTCTCGCTTTTTGACAATGATATCTACGGCACGCATGACACCCTCCATTGGAATATCGGTGCCACCAATTGCTTGCTGATTCGGAGAATTGAGGGACCAGTAGTATACCTGCAAATAGACGCGCAAGCAAGAGAGAAGTGCACGGCGTAGTGCATCGATCGGTCAGCGGCTTGCGTGCATCAGCGGCGTAAGGTAGAATTCAACATCTAAGGAAGCGTCCAGAAATAACTTTTTATTTTTCAGGCCAAAATTCTGAGTGAAATATTTCAAAATGCACAAAGTTATTCTTGGACGCGGCCTAATCAGGTAAGAAACACAGAATTGCTTTTGGGGCCGTGTCAACATATAATTATTAGAATTGACACAAATGTTCTATTTCAGGAGAAAGTGATCGATGCGCGAAATCACTGTGGCCGTTGTGCAGATGCAGCCCAAACTCTACGAGGTGGGAGATAACCTCATCCGCATGACAGAATTTATTGAGAATATCTGCATGGAGCAGCAGGTGGATCTGATCGTGTTCCCAGAACTGATCACCACCGGCTACGAATGCGGCGTCCGCTTTACCGACTTAGCGGAGCAAGTACCTGGTCACACCGTCAACTTGGTGGCGCAGCAAGCGGCTGAATTCAGCACCCACATCGTCTTCGGCATGGTGCTCAAGGAGAAGGTAGAAAGCATCATATACAACGCAGCCATTCTGGTTGGACCCGATGGCGAAGTAATCGGCGATTACCGAAAAGTGCATCCGCGTGGTGAGGAACGGCTGGCTTTCCGGCCCGGTTTCCGTTATCCGGTGCTGGAGACCAGTTTCGGATTGGTGGGCCTGATGTTGGGTTGGGACTTGGCTTTCCCCGAAGTGGCTCGCTCTCTGGCCTTGGATGGTGCCGAGATCGTGTGCGTGTGTGCCAATTGGGAGCGCCCTCACATCGAGGAATGGAATGCGTTTTCACTGGCACGTGCTTTTGAGAACTCGATCTTTGTTGCCGCTGTTAATCGGATTGGCGAAGAACCCAGCTACACTTTCTTTGGCCAAAGCATGATCGTTGGCCCACGCGGCGAGATATATAGCTCCATAGACGAGGAAAGCGAAGGCTATGCGCTGGCCCGCGTGGATTTAGACGAAGTACGTCACTTGCGCGAAGAGTATCAACTCTTCCAACTTCGCCAGCCAACAACTTACCGAGCTATCGTTCGCAGATATTAATAGGGTGCATCCAGGGATGGTTCACTATCTGGTTGACACTTCTTACCGGTCAAATCAAGCAAAGTAACCGCGTAAAACGTAAAACGTGATGCGTGAGTAATCCACCGAAATTATCTGCACTGTTCTGGTGTTGCTATGAAGCCTGGAAGCCCGCGTCTCCGTGTAATTTATTTCGCTGGATTACTTGAAGGCACATTCGCAAGGCGCATTCGCCCAGAATCATTACGCTTTACGCCCTACGT
>DAOUMD010000125.1:0-3253 GCA_034412795.1 Anaerolineae bacterium | reverse complement strand
GGTGGGAGCCTCGAATTGGCCGCAAGGTGTGCCCAGGGCAATCGACAGGTTCAGGTTCTCGGGATACCAGCCTCCTCCAGCGCCTCCAGCCAGTCCCACCACCCATTTTCATCCTTCACCACCTCGATCATTTCATCGAAGCCCTGCACCTCTTCGACCGGAAACGGCATCCGCGCCACAAACACACGATCTAGCTCCTCGGCGTAGATCAGGTAGAAGGCCAGCCCGCCCAGCGCGTGCACTTCGGCCAGGTACTCCCACTGGTGTGTGGTGTCGTTACACGGCGAGCGACGGCTGGTCTTGACTCGCCAGGAGCGGGTGTTGCGCGTGCTCTTGGCATCAAAATGCCAGAATCATACCCCCCCATCATTCCAGCATCCTGTAAAATCGGTGACCGTTACCCATCCATTCCACCCCTTATGCGGTCGCCAGGTGGAGGTGGTCCGCATCCGCCAGGGTACCGACCCGGATATCGTTGCTCGGCATCCTGACGGTTTCCCCATAGCCATTGCGACAAGTTGGACCGACTACGCTGCCCCGTTGGATGGGGAGTCGGCGTCTACGCCCTCCCACCTGCTAGACTTTGGCGGTTTGTGTCAGGCCGCCCAACTCATCGACCATATCCGTCGGGAAGGTCGCTATCCTGCAATGGACGACGGAGACCATCGCATTTGATTCTGGCGTTGAGCACCCCTGGGTGCGAAACGGGTTCTACAAGGCACGTTCGCACGTAGGCTTCCGACTCTGGTCGGCGCTCACTCCTCGGAAGTGGCAACAACGGCACTCGCTCATGGGATGCCAAATGCGATTGCCCTAGCCCCCTCCGGGATACCGCAATAAGTCGGTGGGGTACGAGGGCCAAGAATCGCCCAGAAAATGGCCCTGAGTGGGGCACGGCCCCCCATTTTTGACTCCATTTTGAGGTCCGAGTGGGGCCAAAACCTTGGGTTGGGGATGGTTCCCTAATCTGTGACATAGGCAAAAGATATTTGCGGCTGCGGTAAGCCTACAGCCGAGAAGAAATCAGCGGCTCCGAAATCATCAAGATTGATCTTGGCACGTTGCATAGCGCTGGTACCTTTGTTGGGTCCGCGAGTTTTGATGTCAAAGTTTTCCATCAAGGCAATGCCAGCGAAAAAGGATTGGCAATGCTTGGGTCGAGAGAAAAACTTGGCAACAAGGCTGAAAGGTTTGAAGATGCTATTCTTGCTTTCCAACGAATTGGTAGTCGTCGGCACCCCATGCTCCCAGGAAAGTTGAAGCAAGAGGTTGATGGTAGAAGCATGTTTCTTGATGAATCGTCGCAACCGTCGAGCCAACCTTTGCACGCTGGCTGTTTGAATGACGGCAGAGGGGTCTTCCAACTGAGAGATGACACCCTCCAGCATCAAGACACAAACACTCTCATAGCCCGGCGAGAATGCCTTGAATACCAAGCTCAACATCGGTCGCAGGCGTTTGCGCAGCAACCGCCGTTTGAGTTGCCGCTGCTTCTTGCGAGCTTTTTGGGGCAGGCCTTTGGGCACGTCCAAAGTGACCTCGCGGACTGCATCATCGAACAGCCGGATGATTTGCCGGATAAGATGAACGATATCCCGCAGATGAATCAAGTCCAACCCTGCTGCTTTCATCAACTTGTTGTACATTACGTCCAGATCGGTCAAGAAGTATGTAGGACGAAAATGGTCCCCCACGGTCTGGCGCAATTGGGCGGGAATGTCCCGCGCTTTTCGTGTCACGCAGCGCACACTGCGGATCAGCCCATGCTCACAAATCGCCACGCCCAGACTGTATGCACGCCGGGCCATCTTGGGAAACGTTTCGTCAAACATCAAGAAGCGCGCAAGAGCTTGTCGACACTGGCTCAGTCGAGCCAGAGCAGTCTCGGCTTGTTGCCCTACTCGCTTGGTCAGTCGCTGGATATGTCCTATCGAAACCGCTCTGCCGTATACAAACCTGACCAGTGTCCGCGTCAGGCGCACCGACAACCGCAGCTTGAATCGTGCAAACGCTACCAAGCGGTCAACCTGCTGCCACCAAGCTTGACAAGCTTCAGCCTGGTATACCCGTTCTGGCGATGCGATCTCCTTGCTACAAGCTTGGCAACGGTAGCGTTGGATCAGCACCTTCTGTACCCCCATCCAACCCATCGTCAACATCAATACCCAGTTCAACACCCAGTAGGTCCCGTTCTTCACTGTCTTGCCGCCACATTCTGGACACTGTATTGCTCTCTTTGCTTCGGATACTCTTTTCGCCGTCTTCGCCCTATGCTGTGTTGCTGGCCCTGGAGGTCGATTCGCCAACACGTCTGGCAGCGATTCCTCCACTTTCTTCAAATCATAGTCCAGTGTGCGAGGAGGCACACCAGCTTCCCTTGCCACGGCCTCAACGTTGATTTGTGCCAGAGCAAGTCTGACTGGCTGGACTTTTTCATCAATCTGACGTATTCTATTTGGCACTGGGCTGCCTCCCTTGGTAAAGTGGGTGTGGAGACTCTATCTTTACCAGAGGTGGCCCATTTGTCAATGTTCAATCCGCAAATATCTCTTGTGTGTCACATCTCGGGGAACCGTCCCGCAATTTCGCACTTGGTTCGCGGTTGAACATTGTACAGTCCTACACTATAATATGGTTGGCCCCGTAGGAATTGGATTTGCTTCTCTGCCGTGCTTTCGCGCAGCCTGGCGTGTTGAAAGTCGACCGGAGGTATCTATGCTACACGAATTACGTATATCGCTGAGGGCTGACCCTGATCTTGCCTTAGCTGCCACTGATCTATCCAGGTCCACATTGCGCATTCTCATCTTGACCACTGGCGGCATCTGTTTGGCGTGGTACGTGGTGGCGAATTTCACGGACTGGTGGCGTATAGTGCCTGCGCTTTCGTACGCGTTGATAGCCGTCATTATTCCTTCGTTGCTTGCTCTGCATCTCATGTCCAAGCAACTCTTGGCAGCTCAGTCCATCTGGGTGCTGGGCATGACCGCGGCCATAACTCTAGCGATCCATTTATTTCGGAAGCCGGAGGTTGCTTTCTTCTACATGCTGATTCCCTTTGTGACCACCATCGCCATCACCTGGGTGGCCGGCCTGTTTTCCGAGGGTGTGGTGCTCGGGCTGCTGTGGTGGCTTTCTCGGGCACAGTTGGCGCCCTCTCCACTCAGCACTTCTGGCTTGATCATCGTCGTCGGGGGTGGGATCGCTGGGGCATTGGGTTGGGCCGTGATAAACGTGCTTCTTACTGTGACCC
>DAOUMD010000124.1:0-9081 GCA_034412795.1 Anaerolineae bacterium | reverse complement strand
AGACTTGATCGCCGTGCAATGCCGAGAACCGCCGCGCGACGACACAGGAGTAAACCTCAATCAGCAGCACGTAGCCCACCAGGACCACGCCCAGCACAAGCGCTTTCAAATACGGCATTCAGCCTCCGGAAAATAAAAGACAGCCTGGAAGCGCGCCGGTGACTGGGCAATGGGAGGCGGCGCACCCCAGGCTGACTTAACAAAATAAAGAACCGTCCAGGCGAGGACCAAAAAACCCTCCTAACCTAACGAGGCTCCCATCGCCCGAACGGTTGTTCGAATGTTGCGAATTCTATCACACTAGAACATTTGTGTCAAGGGACCCCTAAGTCAGATTTCCCTTTCTCTAATCACCAATGTTTTGGTCTCCTCTTCATAACCAGCAAAGATATCGAATCCAAAACGGAGGTGTTCAATCTTGACGCTCCCTAAAGCTGTTTCATAAGTCGTTTGTATCGGGGGGACGTAAATCAAATTGATTTCTTCTGGCAACTGCCCGACATAATGGAGAAGAGCCAGCTTCTCAAGATCAGTCAACTCAGAAAAGTTCTGCATTTTCATACCTCCCACTACAAAAGTTAGTTTCCGTCATTATAACTCTTTTAATCCCCATTCCCAATCTTAAACTTCCTCTCAGGCAAGAACTTGAGATACACCCGCGCCTCCAAATGCTTGGGAGGTCGGCACGGGTACACGGGCGACTGCTCCATCAAGCGCAGCCCCACCGCGCGCAACTGCGCGATCACATCGTCGGCCAGCTCCTCGATGACCTCGCCGGCCGCCCACAGGCGCACCATGATAAATTCGGTCGGATCGTCGGCAGGCTCGTCGGCCCAGCGACGCCACTCACCGATATCGCTGTCCCAATGATAGCCCGCCTCATTGAGCGTCCTGTACACCCGCTCCTGGTCCTGGTCCTCGACGCCGGGCTCCACCAACCCAGCCAGGTGCGCGGTCCTTATCGCCGAGGCATATTTTCGCGTCATTCTAGGCATGAGCATCCTCCACCATCGCCGGCTCAACCTCAATCCGCAAGCCCGCCAAGGCCTTGCCAAGCTGCCGCTCATTCCACCCGCGCAGCTCGGCCAGCTTGATGAACACCTCGAGATACGCCTCCCTGAACGCATCCACCCCCGCGCCATCGGGTGGAAAGTGCGCCGGGCAGACGTAGTACACCTCCTCCTCACGCGGGAACTGCATCGCGCGCCAGTCTGACACTTGCTCCGGGTCGTGCTGCTGCTCTGCATCGCACAGCGAGCAGCGCATCAACTCGCCATCAAAAGGCATAGTCACTCCTCCTTTCCTCCTCCGAGAGCCTCCTCAAGCATCTCGCTAAGCTTATCGATCCACTCCCTCGACAATTGAGGCAGGTAGACGTTATCCGGAGCCCCGATACCACCCTTGCGGGATTGCCGAATATGCCGCAGCAAATCGCGAAGCTGGATCAACAGACCAGCGTACTGAGTGATCCTCCTACCCCTGTCCGTCTTACCCATTTCCCCCAGCCGCCAAGCCAGCAAAGCCAGCGCCTCGCCCCAGCCAGGCACCGCATAGTACTGCTTTGCCTCTTCCCAGCCTAGACCAGCCAAGGGAACAAACCGCTTCTCCTGCTCGTTCCAAAAGCCGAGTTGCCAGTCCTCAGACTCCATCTCGTCCAACATCACCGTCCCCTCCCAATCACCACCAACGCCCACTCGATCACCGCCCCCTCGGGCAGCGTCGTCGCCCCGGCCTCCAGCCGTGGACCCCGATACTGACCCACCACCATCCGATCCCCCGGCCCCAACGCTAGCGTCGCACGGTTGCACGGCACATCAAAGCCCAGCAACTCACCGAACACCGCCGCCGTATCTGGGTGGCCGACCACGCTCTCCAGGCCCTCAGCCCGGTGGAAATCGCGCACGTCCTCAATCTCCAGCGGACGCACGCCGATGCTGGCATTCAACTCCGCCAGCATGTTCAAACTGAACGCACTGCTGATGTACATGCTTCCCTCCTCACGTTTCACGCATCACGTTTCACTCTTCACTCTCCCCCACCCCTTCGGCCGGCCACGCCGCAGCCGGGCAGGGCAGAGCGGTTGTTGCACGCAATTGACCGAGCGGTCTAAAGATTTGTCTGTCACCAGGGCCAGCACCACCCCCCTTCCAAAGTACCTGGCACGCCTGGCACCCAACCTCACAACTAGCCAGGTCTGCCAAGTCTGCCAAGTCTGCCAAATGCGCCACGTGTGCCAGGTACTGGGACCCACCCCGCACGCGCGTACGCAAACCTTAATTCCGATATGGTAAGTTCTGGTGGATAGCGCAGCCGGTTCTTCGATCCCTGGCGCCGCTCTCCACGTATCAGGTCGTGAGACACCAGCAGATCACAGCACAGCTCATACACCGGCCGCTCTAATCTGCCGCCATCCACCCAATATGTGCGCGCCAATGGCGACTCGCCCCGTCGCTGTCGCCGCCAGCAGCCCAGCAGCCACCAACGTAGCTCCGGCTCTTCCAGCTTGAGACCGTCGCCCCGGAAGATCAGCCCACGCGCACCATCCGGGATCTGCAGCTCAGCTCCCTGCCGGCGAGGCACCGCCAGGCGAACCACGTCGCCCAGCAGAGACCCGCCAAAGATCGGCACGTTGCGCACGCCGCCGATCACGACCTCGACCGGTGTCCTTATGCCAAGCTGGCGGCTGAGGTAGTTCGTCGCCCAGCCCACGCTGGGACCGCCCACGGCCAGCAACCACAGCGACCCTGCCGCCTGCCAGTAGCTGATATTCCACTCAAACCACGCCCGCGCCAACGCCGAGCCCACCAGCGCCGGGCCGACCGTCGACGCCGAGGCGACGAGATAGGCACCGGCCACGCGTGCCAGCTTACCCACTTGCCACTACCCCCGTTGCTGCGTATAATGTGCGCGATCCACCCAACGCAGCATCCACCACTACCCCCTTAGAGAGTGCTGCGGGAAAGACGTGCCTCAGCCCAAGGCGCGTCTTTCTATTTTCCGTCTCCGATCCAGTGCAACGCCAACGCCAGGCCGATCAGAGTGCCGGCCAACAACGTCACGCAGTACAGAAACCAGAAGCCCGCCGTCATAGCCGTATCCTCACATCGTAAAGCGGCGCGGCCTCCAGCGGTCGACCATCCACGTCCAGCTCCAGCACGCAAAGCCAGGGCTGAATCGTTGGCCCCGCCGCGCTGAAGACGCGCCAGGCCATCACCCACGACTCAGCCTCGCCCCGCATCGAGACGATGGACGCCCGCGCCATACGCGCGATCTCGACCAATTGAGCCTCGGCGTAGTGACCCGGCTTCCGGCCATAGCGGTGCCCGGCCAGGGCCTGGTAGAGCACCGCCGCCGGCCGGCCGAACATCGCCACAGGCAGCCGGACCTCCGTCGCATTCTCAAGCATCCAGCCGGCAACCTCACGCCGGCCATACTCCAACCGCCGTATAGCCGCCTGAAAGCGACCCGTCGCCTCAAGCGCCCTGACTTCATCCAGGCGCGGATTAAGCCCCACGCCGCGGACGGATAGATTCGCTTCGTCGATCAGAATAGCCAAGTCCATCATTGAAACACCCCCGGCAGCTCCAATTGAAACGGTATGGACCCCGACTTGGCAACAACCTCGTCAGCCACGTCCCACCGCTCCAAGAATTCACGCAGCCAGCCCCGGCTACGCCCGGGCTCATAGCTGCACACCGCAATCGTGCGGCGAGCGCCCACCGCCTCACGCGGCACTACGTACCAGTGCGACTGGCCATTGACCGCGCAGAAGAGCAACAGATCGAACCTCTGCGACGGCCGAACGTCGGCTTGGTACCAGCCCCCGCCGTGGTGGTGATCCTTCCAGCGCGCCGCCTTGACCTCGACCCGCGCGCCACCGGCCCACAGATCGAAGGCGCACTTATGAGTCGTCCGCGCCACCTGGTGCCCGCGCGCACCGAGTATCTCGGCCGCGCGTCGCTCGGCCCAGGCCGCCAGCCGCCGCCGATCGCGGACGGCCAGCGGTTGGGACTCCAGCCATTTCAGGAAAAACGCGTCCCTGACCTGCTGCTGCTTCAGGCCCTGGAAGAACAGGAATTCTTGCCAGCCAGCGCTAAGCATCGCCCATACCCCCTTTCGCTGATTTGCTGACTTGACTACACCAGCCGCCCTTGCACCGGGATCCGCGCCGGACCGCCACGCGCGCGAGGCTCTACCTCCGTCACCTCCACCGCCAGGCGAACCACATAGTGCATCGACCAGAACGCCATACGCTTCACGCGCAAGCCCGCCTGATCTAAGATCTCAATGTCTAAGCGCAAATCCTTGCTAGCCAACACGTGAGTTGGCTTCTTGCCGAGCTTGTGCTCAGCAACGTGCGCCCGGTCCGCAATCCACAGCGCCCGCTCTGCCGGGCTGGGAACATCCTCCAGGCTAACTGGATACGTCTTCGATTCGAACGTCATGAGACACCCCCTTCGGAATCTGAATGATTAAACCGATACTCCCCACGCCCAACGCGCCGGACATCCCCGACCCGCTGGCCGTAACTCACCAACTCATACGCCCGCGTCCGGCCCACCTCCAGCCAGCGCTGAACGTCCGCCGCGCCAAACGAGACCCCGCCCGATTGTTCGGAAACAATGCTCAGCAGCGCATCGAAATCGCCGATCCGGTCCGCCGTCGCCCCTGAATCTGTGCTGGCCAGGCTCGGCCCCGCAGGCAGCAGATCCAACGCCGCCAGGTAATCGCCGCCCGCCTCGGCCAGGGCGCGATTGGCCTGCGCCCGGCTGAGTTCGCGCTCACGCACCGCCGCGTTGAACGCACGCCGATCAAGCTGTGTTTTATCCGTTTTCTCCTGGCCTTCCCTGGCTGTTGTCTCCCGGCGCGCCTGGTCCGTCATCAAGGCCAGCACCATATAGCCCACGCCCGCCAGGAGAAAGAACGACGCCGGGATAAACGGGATCAGCCCCGGCACCAGGCCGATGACCACGGCCACGCCGATGCCCACCAGGAGATAGACCGCAATCAGGATGTAGCCCACCCAGGCCGGAGCCTTCGGCCCCCCCGGGTTCTCCTGGTTCCAACTCCACAGCCTGAGCGTGAGGTAAAACGCCGACACGCCCGCCACCTCCACCGCCACGGCCATGAGGAAAGCGACCTCCTCCGGCCATCCGAGGACCTCGACCGCGGCCAGGTAAACCGAGTACGCCGGCGCCACCGGGCTGAGCCAGGGACCGAGCCGCGAGACGATGGCCAGCAGCACGCGCTCCGCGTCGTCGAGCCAGCGCACCAGCTTGTCAGTCCGGCTCATTGAGCACCTCATCGTCCCCCGCCTCCAGCAATCGGACGCGCACCCGACCACACCCGGGGACGTCAACCCACATCCCACCTTGCTCCAGGTCGGCCGCCCGCTCTTCGTTCAGCGCCTGGCTGATGGCCCTGGACAGGCGCAGATGCTCTTTCGAGTCGACCTGCTTAGCCACAATGCGCAGCGCGACAGCGACCCGCGCCCAGTCCACACGCCTGAGTGTCATAGTCAGTGGCCGGTTGGCCATGGTGACCGGCTTGGCCCTGCCGGCCTGATATCTTGCTTTTGGTTCGCTCACGATTGCACCCCCTTACGTTTCACGTTTTACGTCTCACTGGTGACAAAACCCTCAACCTGGTTGGCCACACCTGTCACCAGACATACCGGGAAAAACCTCGTCCAACCGCCCACCCGCCCGGCTCACGGCTCGGCTGAGCCGGGCACGCTCACGCTGGAGCTGGCCGTACTCCTTCGTGCGCTCGATGCGCGCTCTCACCTGTCCGACATCGCCCTTGCGCACATACTTGCGGCGCTTGACCCCCGCCTCGCGGGCGTACGCCGTGGGCCACACCAGCACGTGACCCACCACGCGACCATCCTCTTTTCGCTCCGACAGACCCGGCACCACCGGCTGAGCGTCGCCGTCCAGGAAGACACCTACGTCACAGAGTGACGCCATCTCAACCGAGACCGCATCGATGCGATCTTTCAGAGACAACAGTTCACCGATAATCACGTTGATCTTATCCGCGTGGGGAACTTCATCGCCCACCCACACCCTCGCTTCGCTCACCACCACGCGCCCCCTTACGTTTTACGTTTCACCCGGCTTCTTAAAAAACTTTTCGTACTCCTCATCCGTGAACCAACGTTCCTTGCCCTTTCCTCTCTCCTTCCAACCCAGCGGCGGACCCCAGTTGTCACGAATGGACGCAACCACATAGGCCGCCAGGGTCTTTCTGATCAAGCCTTGCTCAGCCGCACACAACGCATACTCACAGTGACGCCGTACCACATCCAGATCGTAACGCGCCACAATGTCTTGAGCTACGCGCAAAGACACACCACACTTTTCGTTCAAAAGATTGACCACGCCATGCATGTCATCAAGCAATGCTGTTTGATCATGATCATGATCATGATTCCATGATTCATGCATGGGCAGTCTAAATTTTAGACTTTCTAAGCTTTGGCGGAGGCGAGGCTCATACCGATAGCCGCCACCGGGTGCACCAATACGCTTGATACATTGCAGCGGAGAGCGCAGCCGTTGCAACGCCGCGTTGACCGTACCACGCGAGAGACCGGCCAATTCCTGTATCTCATCGTGAGACAAAGGCCGGGCATCGAGACCTGCTTTCAGGTACTCCGAGAGGATCACAAGCAGTACCTTAACCTCTCCCAGGGTGCGCAACTCCGGCAAAAGTTGGCTGAATTCTGGAGGTAAGAAAGTTCCCTCCGGCAAACTAAAACCGTCGAATTTACTCATTCACCGTCTTCTCCTTCACCCCCCTCTTCATCCATCATTGGCCCCGGCGCCGCCTCCAGCGTGTCCACGATCAGCTTGGCCGACTTCTCTATGCCGACCAGCAGCGCCAAGGCCAAGTCACAATTGCGCTCTCGAAGCGCTTTCTTGGCTTCCCGGACCAACACGCGGATATCGCCCGCTTGGTCCATCGCCTCTTTTCGGTGCCGGTTGGCTACCACCGGCCACGGCTTCGGCTCATACGCCATCGCTCCTATCCCCCTCCCAATACCCGTTTGCCTTACGTCGCCGGCGCGCGTGATTGATCAACGAGCGCGTAATAATCGGCACAGCCGCAAAGACAAATGCCGCACAAACGCGCAGCCAGGCCCGCCAATCCAGCAGGAAGCCGAGCCCGCCCAGCACGTAGAGGACACCAAAAAACACGGTTACCCACGTGTTGTCAGAGAACGATTCCGGCCAAAACCTACACCACAACTGCAACACCACCGCGTACAACAAGCTGAGCAACAACAGAGCGACGAACACTTTCCAGTCTATGGGTCTGAAGACTTGGAAAATCGAGACGAAATCCATAAGCAATCCTCCTTGAATTTACGCGGAACCCGCGTGAAAATGAAACATTTGTGCTAAAATCGAGATAAGTTCAATTGGCGACCCGCTGGTATAATGTGTAGAACGCCACCAACGCTCACTACCAACGAGGAGGAGGAAGTCACCATGCAACAGACAGCCACCGGCCCCCACATCCGCATCGCTGAGCCCAGCATGCATCCGCTCCACTTCCATATCGCCGACTTCCTACACGCCAAGGCGACCCGATCGGCAAAGACGGTGACCTCCTACGAGCTAGGTCTCCGACTTTACCGCGAGCATGTCGGCCACCACTGGCCACCGACGGACTCAAGCATCAACTCGTTTTTGGCATCGGTTAAGCAGAGAGGATGCAGAGAAGCCACGGTACATAACTACTACCGCACTCTGCGTTGCTGGTGCAACTGGCTTTACAACCGCGAAGTCATCGAGAAGAACCCAATTATTTTCGTTGAGGAACCACCCAAGGGGAAAAAACTACCGCGCGCACCCCGCGCTGCGGATGTGCAGGCCCTGTTCGCGACGTTGTCCCACACCGCAACTCATATCGGTCGCTGGGACTTCGTACGCGACCTGGCTCTATTTGGGCTGATATACGATACCGGCATGCGTATCGGGGAGGTGGTTTCCCTCAAGCTAGCCGACATCAGCCCGCGCATGGGCACGGCCATGCTGGAAGACACCAAAACAGACGAAGACCGAGTCGTCGTATTCAACCAGTCAACCGGCAGGGACCTGCTGAGGTGGTTGCACACACGCGAGGAACTCAACCCGCCACTCGACCTGCAAGTCGTATTCATCTCACGTCACTACCACTACGGTCCAGCCAGAGGCACTGGACCGCTAACCGACTCCGGAATTCGCGCAGCACTGCGTCGCTGGTGTCAGCGCGCAGGCATACCACGCATAACGCCTCATCAACTCCGCCACGCCTTCGCCCTGCACGCCCTGCGTGGTGGCGCCGACATTCTCGACGTCATGAGCCAGCTAGGCCACCACAATCTGACCACCACACAGAGATACACCAAAGCGCTGGGGGCAGGCCGGCGTGAGCGCCACACCAGATACTCGCCAAGAAACAACTTATCCCAAATCGCCGCTGACGAAGAAGCCGATTCATACCCACTGATTTCAGATCAGTAGGCACCACCACAAAGTCAGCAGGTATAAAGCTGCCAACCTACTCTTAATCAGCGGGTTGAGGGTTCGATTCCTTCGCGGCCCACTTTTATTTGGGGATAACCCCGAAATCCCACTAGAAACGTGGACCGAGGGCCTTCACTTCTGAAGGCCCTCGGTCTTTTTACTGAACCAGCGCGTCGCTATAAATAGGCGGCAAAATCGTAGAACAAGTGCTCAAACACATAATTTACAGACTATGTCACCTTTTTCTTTCTTGACTGGATGTATCCCGTTCCGTTAAGATCACCCTCCATCAAAACTTTGAACATATCCCGTTCAACCGTTTCTACGTCCAAGAGTGTCTTGGACAGGGTTTCCAACCTATCTCGCTGCCGGGTCAGGATGTTCCTGGCGCGCTGATAGGCCGTCTCGGTGATGTTCCGGATCTCCTGGTCGATGGCTTGCGCCATCTCCTCGCTGTAGTTGCGGATCTCGCCCATGTTGCCCAGGTAGGGATTGCCCTGCTCCTCGCCGAAGGTGCGCAGCCCCAGCTTCTCGCTGAACCCGTAGCGCGTCACCATGGACCGCG
>DAOUMD010000123.1:0-7964 GCA_034412795.1 Anaerolineae bacterium | reverse complement strand
GGGGACAAAGTGAACCTGGAGGTGGAGTTGATCGTGCCGGTGGCGCTGGAGGCCGGAAGTCGGTTCGCCATCCGTGAGGGCGGTCGCACCGTGGGAGCCGGCGTCATCACCAAGATCATCCAGTAGTAGGTTCGTATAGTTGGTGAGATAACCTTAATCATTGCTATTCAACAGCCAACTGACCAATAGAAAGGAGTCAGGGGGGCGAGAGACGTTTCTTATCCTCTCCGCCCCCCTTTAGGCGAAAAATGGCCAAGAGAGCGGTACGAATGGTGATCACCTTGGCGTGCACGGAATGCCAGGAGCGGACGTATACGACACAAAAAAATCGACGGAACGATCCGAATCGCCTTGAGTTCAAGAAGTACTGTCCACGATGCCGCACCCACACTTTGCATCGTGAGACCAAATAAAGATCATTGTGTGTAGGCAACAGGCCTAAATCCTTGAGCGTCGGCCAAGAAAGGCCCCCTCCTTGGGTGAGGTGGTTCCCAGGCCGTCCACATATATTGGTCAAGCCCCTGGCTTTGCGGAAGAGGAGCTAGCCTAACGTGGCCAAAGCAACAAGCAAGACCGAACAGACTTTTGTTACCCGTACGATTGAGCCTATCCTGCGTTATTTCCGAGATACTCGCGCAGAATTGCGTAAAGTAACGTGGCCCACGCGGGAGGAAGCCTGGAAACTTACGCTCATCGTCCTGGGTACGGTAATAGTGATGTCCATCATCTTGGGTGCCGCCGATTTTATCTTCGGCAAGATTATGCAGGGCATCATCATTGGCAATGTGGTGTGGGTCGTAGTGGGTGTGGTTATATGCATCGTCACCGCAGCAGCCATGTATCTTACCGGCCGCGAGTGAGCGTGGAAGACACTCTCTCCTGGCCACGTCAGGAATGGATTTTGACCGATGGCTGAATCGACAGAAGTGGAAAAGGGCGAAGAGCCAACCACAGTAGATAGCGAAGAAACAACCGAGTTCGCGCATACAGAAGAACTCCTTGAAGACGAGGCTGCCAGTGCCAATGGCGCCATCGACTCCGAGGCTGATGTCGCTGTCAGCGCCATAGCTGAAGAAGAGGTCGGCGAGACTGCGGAAGAAGATGTCGCTGTCAGCGCCATAGCTGAGGAAGAGGTCGGCGAGACTGCGGAAGAACCTGCGGAAGAAGATGTCGCTGTCAGCGCCGTAGCTGAGGAAGAGGTCAGCGAGACTGCGGAAGAGGATGTCGCTGTCAGCGCCGTAGCTGAGGAAGAGGTCGGGGAGTCTGCGGAAGAAGATGTCGCTGTCAGCGCCGTAGCTGAGGAAGAGGTCAGCGAGACTGCGGAAGAACCTGCGGAAGAAGATGTCGCTGTCAGCGCCGTAGCTGAGGAAGAGGTCGGCGAGACTGCGGAAGAAGATGAAACCGAACAGGAACCCGAACGCCCCGAAGGTGTCGCCTGGTTTGTCGTGCATAGCTATTCCGGTTATGAGAACAAGGTAAAGAAGAACCTTGAACACCGCATCGAGTCTATGGGGATGCAGGACCAGATCTTCCAGGTGGTCGTGCCAACCGAAGAAGAAGTAGAGCTAAGAGACGGACAGCGGCGTACCACAGAACGACGTGTCTTTCCCGGTTACATCCTGGTCGAGATGCTGATGAACGACGACACCTGGTACGTGGTGCGCAATACCCCTGGAGTTACCGATTTTGTCCGGTCGGGTGCCAAGCCTATTCCACTGCGCCAGGAAGAGGTAGACAAAATCCTCAAGCGTATGGAAGCCGAGGCGCCCAAGATCAAGGTCAGCTTTAAGGAAGGACAAAAAGTTCGCATTGTTGATGGGCCCTTTGAGGATTTTATGGGCTCGGTGGACGCCATTGATACCGACCGCGCCCGCGTACGTGTGTTGGTCAATATGTTTGGACGCGAGACGCCGGTAGAAGTGGATTTTTTGCAAGTAGAGCGCGTATAATCGTCGCTCAATTTCCCGGCAATTTGCTGTAGTAGAACAACAGAATGCACCAAAGGTAGGTAACAAATTTGTCCTGCTGATTGGGCAAAGCGGAGGACTCATTCGAATGGCCAAGAAAGTAAAGTCAATCATTAAGCTGCAAATCCCCGCCGGTAAGGCCAACCCGGCACCGCCGGTTGGACCTGCCCTGGGACAGCACGGCCTGAACATTATGGCCTTCTGTAAGGAATACAACGCCCGTACCTCGAATATGATGGGCTCAATCATCCCGGTGGAAATCACCGTATATCAAGATCAGACATTTACCTTCGTTACCAAGACTCCGCCCGCCAGCGACTTGCTCAGAAAAGCGGCCGGTATCGAAAAAGGATCTGGCGAGCCGAATCGGGACAAGGTGGGAACGGTCAGCCGGGACCAGATTCGAGAGATCGCGGAAACCAAGATGAGGGACCTAAACGCCATTGATGTTGAAGGAGCGATGCGCCAAATCGAGGGCAGTGCGCGAAGCATGGGTATTACGGTTGTAGATTAGGTTCAATCAACGTGGGAGGACGTATCGTCCGCTATCACCACCAGGAGGTTATGAGAATGCCTAAGCGAGGCAAGAAGTATCAAGAAGCCGCAAAGCTTGTTGACCGAGAGCGTGCCTATCCACCAGATGAGGGGATAGCACTCATCAAAAAAATCTCGTACGCTAACTTTGACGCTACGATAGAAGCCCATCTGAGAATGGGGTTGGACCCACGTCACGCCGACCAACAGATACGGAGCACTGTTTCTTTGCCTCACGGCACGGGCAAAGAGGTGTGCGTGCTTGTCTTCGTCGAGGGCGAGGGCGAAAAGATAGCCGAGGAAGCAGGGGCTGATTACGTTGGCAGCGATGACCTGGTCAAGAAGATCCAAGACGGCTGGTTCGAGTTCGATGTGGCCGTTGCCACCCCACCGATGATGAGCAAGGTGGGGCGATTGGGTAAAATCCTCGGCCCGCGCGGGCTTATGCCCAGCCCCAAAGCAGGCACAATCGTACCCGACGAGGACTTGGGACGCGTGGTAACCGAACTTAAGGCCGGACGTTTGGAATTCCGCCTTGACAAAACCGCCAACATTCACATCCCTATTGGCAAGTCCAGCTTTTCGCAAGAGCAACTTGGTGAGAATTTCGCGGCTCTGATGGAAGCTGTGCAACGCGCCAGGCCGCCCGCTGCCAAGGGGCAATACATCCGACGCATCACACTCGCACCTACGATGGGGCCGGGAGTCAAGATTGATGTCTTCCAGGCTTCGCAGTTGCAAACGGCCTAGTACACCGAGGCGTAAGTAAGCCAATAGTTTGTAGTAGCGACTTCAGTCGCTTAACCAGCCCAAAAAACGACTAAAGTCGTTACTACCAGAGCTTACCCGAGGGGGGTAACGGCGGTCAAACCTTCTAATTAAACGCAGAAAGCCATAGACAGCAGGTGCGCCAGGCCGGCGCTTAAACACATACCTGCCGAGGCAAAAGACGAGAAGGCGCTAACGCGATCTTTGTGTGTAATTTCGGACGTCTTTGCATCGACAGGTGCAAAGACGTTTTCATTTGGCACATTGAGATAGACATGAACCAACACCGAAAATATCGAGAGAACTCTATCAGGAAAGGAGGTGATACAGCTTGGCCGTTTCACGCGAAAAGAAAGAACAATTAATTGCCGATTACGTCGACAAGCTTTCACGCAGCAACGCGGTTTTCCTTACGGATTATCGTGGACTGTCTGTCTCAGAAATGGAGACGCTGCGTGCCAAAATTCGGGAGGCAGGAGGCGGGTATAGCATCGTCAAGAATACTTTGGCTGCCCGTGCCCTGGAAGCAGCCAACTTACCTGTGCCCGAGGACATGCTCAAAGGCCCCATGGCCATCGGCTTCGTGTACGAAGACATCCCCGCAGTAGCCAAGGTTCTCACCGATTTCGCCAAGGATACTGAGATCCTGCAGGTAAAAGGCGGGATCATGGAAGGCAACGTGCTGAGTCCGAAACAAATCAGTTCTCTGGCCAGCATGCCGCCGCGAGAGGTAGTCTTGGCTCAACTACTGGGCCTTATCCAGCAACCCGGTAACAGTGTAGCGGGGGTCATTAATGCCGTGGGCAATAAGCTGGCGGCAACCGTCAAGGCATACGCCGACAAGTTGGAAAACGAGGGGGCCGCCGCGTAATCAGGCGAGGCCTGACACACTCGACACAAAACTTTCTCTATTCTACATAGGAGGACATAACGACAATGGCAGACTTAGAAAAACTAGCTGAGGAAATTCAGGGGTTGACCCTGCTCGAAGCTTCGGAATTGGTCCAGATTCTCGAGGAGAAGCTGGGTGTGACCGCCGCAGCGCCGATGGCGATGGCAGCCGCTATGCCAGGTGTGGCCGGAGCCGCCCTGGAGGAAGAGGAAGAGAAGACCGAATTCGACGTCGTGCTGGCCGAAATCGGGGCCAAGAAGATCCAGGTCATCAAGGTTGTGCGCCAGTTGACCAACCTGGGTCTGAAGGAGTCCAAGGAATTGGTCGACGGAGCTCCCAGCACCGTGTTGCAGGCCGTCTCCAAGGAAGCGGCCGAAGACGCCAAAGCCAGGCTCGAAGCCGAAGGCGCGACCGCCCAACTCAAGTGAGCCAATCATCGAAGGGAGCCACCCGCGTTGGGGTGGCTCCCTTTCATGTCATTCTTGCAGCTTTTTCACCAGTTCGGCGTATTTCTGCACCAACGCCATAGCCTGCGCCTGTGAGTCCGATTCGGCGTATATCTGAAACTGGGGATAATCTGGGTCGGGCAGTACGAGCACCCATTCGGCCTCATTGAGCCTGATTTTGACACCATCAGTCGTGTCCACGTGATCGCCCTGATTGTTCTCATTCAGGCGGCGCATGACGGTGCCCTTAACCTCCCAAGGACATGGGACCCGCTCGTGGATTACCTTGAACGGCGGCAGGCTGGCAATCACCAGAGATAGGGTGGTGTGCTGCGTGGCCAGGAATTCCAGCAATTTGGCCAGGGCCATCAACCCGTCACTGGCACATTGAAACTGGGGAAAGATGAAGCTACCTCTGCCGTCGGCGGCCATCACCACCGAAGCTTCGCAAGCTACCTTGGTCAAGGCATGCGAGTCCACCTTGGTACGGATGACGTGACCACCGTATTGGGCAGCAATTCGCTCCAACGCATTGGGCATCGTCACCGGCACGGCGATGGTCCCCCCCGGCATAGCACGCCAGGCCAGCCCGGCCATCGCTGCGGTAGCCGCTGTATTCCTCAGACGTTCCCCCCGCTCATTTATCAAAAAGAGCTTCTCACCTCCTACGTCCAGCCGCACGCCGATGTGAGTATTGAGAGCCGAGACGATCAGGCCCAACTGGTCAAGAGCCACTTGAAACTCATGCGGCTGAATTGCCATGCGCGTCTCATCAATGTTGGCATTGAGGGCAACCACGTTGCAATTCAGTTCGCTGAGAATACCAGGCAGAATTGCCGAAACGGGGGCGTTGGCGTAATCAACTACGATGTAGTATTTAGCCTGGCGGATCGCGTCGCAATTGATGGCTTTCAGAAATCCGTCCGCGTATTGTTCCCCCACCTGCGGTGCATAGTTGATGGTTCCGATTTCATCCAGGTAAACGCGCCGAAAATCTTCACGGAAGAAGATTTGCTCGACGTGACGTTTTTGGGCGTCATCCAAGTTGAGCCCCCTGGCGTCTATGAAGCGGATGTCAACCACCCGCTGGTCATAAGGCGAAAGGCGAACGTGAACGCCAGCGACGGCCTCGGAATGGCAAGTGTAGTAACGCGCAATGGGGAGGGGTTGAGTGCCCAGGTCCCAAACATTGACTCCGGCCGACGGTAAGCCTGAGATGATGGCCCGCTTTAGCATACGCGGGCTGCGATGTGGGTCGCGATTGATGGTGATCAGCGCTCCTTTGGGCAAGGTGGCGCCAAAAGCCGCCCCCAGCCGCGCTGAGAATTCAGGTGTCAGGTCCACATTGACCACACCGGTCACCCCGTACCGGCCGAAGAGCACACGCCGGCCCTGCGAGCCCCAGATGATGCTGCTTTTCACCGTGGCGCCTGGGTCTATCTCTTTGCCGGGCCAGATTTTTACGTTGGGGTGGATTACCGCTCCTTCACCGACGAGGGAGTGATCGCCGATGATGACACCTTCAAAGAGCACCGATTTGGCTTTGAGATTGCAGCGCCGGGAGACGACTGCCCCCCGCACCTCGGCCGATTCGCCCACATAACAGTTGCGCCAGATCACGGATCGCTCGATTTGCACCCGGTTGTCAATGATTGTGTAATCACGCACCACGGCCGGCCCGTGGATGACGACTCCGCCCTTAACTTTGACCTCATCCCCCAGATAAATCGGCCCGTAGAGAGCAGCGTCGGGGGCTATTTCCACCCCGTGCCCGGTCCACACGCCGCCGCCGATGTGATTTCCCAGGTCGATGTGGCGTACCCGACCCTCCAATACGTCGGCGGTGGCCTTCATGTAGGCATGTATGTTGCCGATATCGCACCAATAGCCATCCGCAACATAGCCGTAAAGCGGCTTGCCGTCGCTCAGCAGGATGGGAAATATATCTTGCGAAAAATCATAAGCCTTATTGGGCTCCATCAGGTCTAAGACTTCAGGTTCCAGGATGTACATGCCGGTGTTGACCGTGTCGGAGATGACCTGGCCCCAACCAGGTTTCTCCAGGAATTGGGTAATGTTTCCCTGGTCATCGATGGTAACAATGCCATATTCTAACGGATCGAGGACCGACTTGAGGGTGAGCGTGGCGAGCGAGCCCTTTTCGCAGTGGAATCTCAAGACGTCGGATAGATCAACGTCGGTCAGAGCGTCGCCACTGATGACGAGAAAGGTCTCATCCAGGTATCGCTGCGCATTTTTTACACCGCCTGCGGTACCGAGAGGAATCTCTTCCACCGAATAATGAATGCTCAGCCCCAGGCTACTGCCGTCTCCGAAGTAATCTTCGATGTGATCCGCCAGGTATTGAACGGTGATGATGACTTCAGAGAAATCGTGATGCTTGAGCAAGTCGAGGATGTGAGCGAGCACCGGCTTGTTGACCAAGGGGACCATAGGTTTGGGGCGACCAACGGTCAAGGGGCGAAGCCTTGAACCCGAACCACCAGCCATCACCACTGCCTTCATGAATACCTACCTTGTTCATGTGCGTGCTAATTTCCACGTTCCCGTCAGTTAGATGGTCCTTGCTTGCCGCTGTCATTCACCCATACTATACCATAAAGAAGGTGTTCAGTAAACCACTTTTTGCCCCTCTTTTTTTACTTTTGTTACAATGGTGATGGATGTGTTCAAGTGAGGTCAAGTGTCAGGGAGGTGACCTGATGACTGGCTCGAAACCTCGTCGGGCCTTGGTGCTCTCCGGCGGCGGAGGTCGAGGAGCCTAGCACGTCGGCGTTTGGAAGGAGAGGGCCGGATACGCTCGATCGCATCAACCCTGGGCACGCGCGGGCCGGCGTGTGGAGGGAGGTGTGGGTTGAAGATGCGTCCTCTGCAAACAAAAGCGCCCACCCAAGACATCTTGGGTGGGCGCTTTTGTTTGCAATTGGAGTTTGGCCGACTGAAATTGCCAGGACCGGTCCAATCGCCACCTATCTGGGCCGGCCCCGGCAACAAGGAGGAGAAAAGAAGTTGAAAGGGTCGCTGCACCTTTACTATAGCGCGAGTCCACCAGAAACCCGTGTGAGAAACATATGAAAAAAGTTAGAATGTTAACATCACTTGGAAACTCTTAGGTTAAATGTTACAATGTTGAATCACTGATGCAGTGAGAGCACTGAGGGCACTGAAACTACAGGGAGGAAGAGGCCGTGACCCAAGAGTATGTGAAACCCATAAATGATTTTCCAGCATCATAGTGCGTCATTTGAATTGCGCAGAAGAGGATGGAGCATCCAAGTGGTAAGTGAACAGCAGACGCCACGGTTCACCGTCATCCATAGGGACCCGGATGTCCTG
>DAOUMD010000122.1:0-25820 GCA_034412795.1 Anaerolineae bacterium | reverse complement strand
TCTTGGAGTGCTTGTGCGATAGTTGTCTTCCCTGAACTGGACGTTCCGTTGAGAAGAATAATATTCCCCTGACTCATACACTCTACCCATTTGAAGATCGTAAATCTTGTAACTGGGTAAGACGCCGCCCAACGCGCGGCGTGTGCCGCCCGCAAGACGCCACACAATAACTACCACCTAACTTACGCAACGGCTACTTCAATAAAAATCGTCGCTGTTGGGGTCGGTACAACGCCGTTGTTAGGGGGCCTTTTCTCTAGTGCCGGTTAGATTCATTCACACACCAATTGAATCTTCCGAAGATCTCGGCTATGCCATGGTACTGACCACATTCATCTCTTTCAAAATGTGACAAACTCAAGAAAATAGGCCATGATCGAAACCCAATAATCTTTGCTCTTGCCAACCTATTACTAAGTTTTTGGGCAATGTCCCCATCTTTGTTATCATGCACTAACTCATTCCAATAACGTGCCAAGCCATCCGAAAAAAGAGGGTGTATTTTGCTTAAGATGTCATAATCAACTTCAAATATACTCTCCTCTATTTCTTCGTTAGTTGCTTGTCCATGAGCTGCAAAGTTCCTGAGAGCTACAAGATTTTCAATATTGTATTCTCTCTTATTTGTATGGATAAGTATGTGGTCTTTATCCACACTTTCATAATCTGAATTTGCCAACCACTTAAAACCAGCCTGAATACCTGTTTTGTAAGACCGAGATTCACCCTTTACGCAACGCCCAAGCAAATCAACACCTGAAGCAAAAACGCCATAAGCCGGAAGATAAGTCTTTTCTATGGCATATTTGTCTCTATTTTGAAGTAAACATTCAACGCTTGCAGAAATACTATGGATAACCCCAAAAACATAGAAGAATTTGATGGTTAAAGATTTGAAGTCTGGATTCCCATATGCTTTTTCGCCGAGAGCTTTCCATTGTAGCTTTTCTTCTGGCCAAGTATCAATAATTTCGGTAGGCTCTCCGAATTTCACATTAACTGGCGCTCCCATAACACCCTGCCTTTCTTTATAAACGAAGCCGCCCAACGGTATGCTTCAGCCGCGCGCCGCGACTTATGCGTCGAGCCTATCAATTCAAAGTGCCTCACATAACCAGATCGTGCCGCGATACAAGGCCGCGAAGCGGCGTCGGCTGCAAGCGGTGTTGGGCAGCGCAACGATGCAAGGAGAGGCGATGCATCGCCCCCCCCACCAAATTGTATCGCAGGCATGAGGCACCTCAGTATATCCCCGGAATCAACCGATAGTGCACGCGCCGCGCATAGTCCCGATACCCTGGCAGCTCTTCCTGTAGAGTCCGGTCTTCCAGTGCAGTCCTGATCGCGGCGATGATCAGCGCCACCGCCGCCGGAATGAGTGTCCACACCGAGCCTAAGGCCAGCACAATTCCTAGCAGTGGCAGAATATTTCCGGCATAGCCTGGATGCCGAACGATTCGATAGGGTCCGCTATCACACACCGCATGCCCTCGATCCTTTTGAATGCGCACCACGCTGGAAAAGAAACGGTTCTCTATAAATGCCCACGCAGAAATAGCATATCCGAGTGCGGTTAAGAAAATGCCGAGCACGATCAGCCATAGTGGGAATACAGGTGACCAGCCAAAGCGGTGGTCTAGTCCTGCCACAATCACGAGTGGGAAACTTATACTCAGCGCCATCAGCGGGGCAAGCACTTTATCCCATGCTTTCGCATTTTGGATCTTCTCAACGTTTTGTCGTTCTGCTGTCAATCCCGGATGCCGCCGTTCCCCCAAAATGCGTCCTCCCACACCGGCAGCAACAATTAGCAGGGCATAGACCCACGCCTGCCACCAACCGAAATCTCCTCCGCACACGAATAGAACCAGCGGTATGAAGAGATACACCGCAATCAAACCAATCCACTGCCGAGGGGAACTTGTTTGAACCGCCTTTTGATCAACGATTTTCGATGTCATATCATACTCCAGTCACGCGAGAATTAGTCCGCGATTCCATCATACTGCTTTTGAATTCACCGTAAACAAATCCACCCTTGCCCACCACTAAGGCCCATTCATCAATGATGCGCCCAACAATTTATGGATGGATGTCCATCCATATAAACCCCCAAACCGCAGTTTAGAGCGACGCACCAGCACATAAACCCAGTTCAGACGATTTACATGGACGTTTTTCCATATATCTCCTCCAATTTGGGGAGTTATGTAGAAATTTCATCCATCTAAATCCTTGACTCAACGAAGAAAAAGAGTAAAATAGTCTCCACCGAGGCCAAGATCAGTTTACCACAAGTGGACGCAGAATTCAATCACTCTATCAAGCCAAGATAGAGAATAATGGACAAACCTCCCAAAAAGCTTCTTGACCAAGTGCGCGAGGCCATCCGGCTCAAACACTACTCCATTCGCACCGAGCAGGCTTACGTAGACTGGATCCGGCGTTACATCCTCTTCCACGATAAGCGGCATCCCCAGGAGATGGGCGTCTCAGAAATCGAAGCCTTTCTCACCCATTTGGCCGTCGAACAGCACGTAGCTGCCTCCACTCAAAACCAAGCGCTGAGCGCCTTGTTGTTCTTGTACCGCGACGTGCTCCACAAAGACCTGGAGCGCCCGCTTGATTCTGTACGCGCAAAAAAACCCAAACGCCTGCCAACGGTGCTGACCAAAGAAGAGGTGTTCAGAGTGGTCGGATTCTTGTCCGGCACACACCAGATGATGGCAAAACTGTTGTACGGCAGTGGATTGAGGGTTAGGAATGTATACGGCTGCGGGTTAAGGACATGGACTTCGCCCAACGCCAGATCATTGTGCGAGACGGAAAGGGACAACGAGACCGGGTCACCATGCTCCCCGAGGTTCTCATCCTACCGCTGAGAGAACATCTGCATCACGTAAAAGTCCTACACGAAGATGACCTGAACAAAGGGTATGGCAGCGTGTATCTCCCCTTTGCCCTGGAACGCAAATATCCTAATGCCAACCGCGAGTGGATTTGGCAGTACGTTTTTCCCGCCTCTAAACTGTCTAGAGATCCACGCACAGGCGCGGTTCGCCGCCATCACGTACACGAGAGTGGGTTACAAAAGGCAGTTCGGAAAGCGGCTCGATTGGCGGGACTGAACAAGCGCGTCACTTGCCACACTTTTCGCCACAGCTTTGTCACCCACCTGCTGGAGAACGGCTACGACATCCGTACCGTCCAGGAATTGCTTGGCCACAAGGACGTCAGAACCACCATGATCTACACTCACGTCCTGAATCACGGTGGCCTGGCCGTGCGCAGCCCCCTGGACGCGGACTGATCTCTCTCGCAAAGGAGGTTTTAATAGCATGTCCCGTACCATCCGTGCCCCTCGCGGCACACAATTGACTTGCAAGAACTGGCTTATCGAAGCCGCTTACCGGATGATCCAGAACAACCTGGATCCCCAGGTGGCCGGCGACCCTGAGAACCTGATTGTCTACGGCGGGCGGGGCAAGGCAGCCCGCAACTGGGAATCTTTTGACGCGATTCTCGGGGCGCTGCGTAAACTGGAGCCTGACGAGACGCTGCTGGTGCAGTCGGGCAAGCCGGTGGCCGTCTTCACCACCCACGAGGACGCACCCCGCGTGCTCATCGCCAACTCTAACATCGTCCCCGCCTGGGCCACCCAGGAGAATTTCGACAAATGGGAAAAAGAGGGCCTCATCATGTATGGCCAGATGACGGCCGGGAGCTGGATTTACATCGGCACCCAGGGCATCTTGCAGGGAACCTACGAGACCCTCGGCTCGCTGGCCCGGCAGCACGGCTGGAAGAGCCTTAAGGGCAAGCTCGTGCTGACGGCCGGCCTGGGTGAGATGGGCGGGGCGCAGCCGCTGGCCATCACCATGAACGAAGGGGTAGGCTTAATCGTCGAAGTCGACCGCTGGCGGGCGGAGCGTCGTCTGTCGCTGCGCCAGATCGATGCCATCACCGACAATTTGGAGGAAGCCATGACCTGGGTGGAAGAGGCATTGGCCGAGGAACAGCCGAAGTCGGTAGGGCTTATTGCCAACGCTGCCCAGGCTTTGCCCGAGCTGGTCCAGCGCGGCGTCGTCCCGGATGTGGTAACCGACCAAACGTCGGCCCACGACCCGCTCTACGGTTACATCCCGGTTGGTCTCACGCTGGAGGAGGCAGCGCAGCTACGCCAGAAGGACCCCGACGCGTATCAACAGCGCTCTATGGAATCTATGGCCCGGCACGTGGGGGCCATGTTGGATTGGAAGGCCAAAGGTAGCGTCGTTTTTGACTATGGCAATAATCTACGCCAGCGCGCTTACGACTTCGGCGTGAAAGAGGCGTTCGACTACCCCGGTTTTGTGCCGGCCTACATCCGCCCCCTCTTCTGCGAGGGCAAGGGGCCCTTCCGCTGGGTGGCCCTGTCCGGCGATCCGACCGACTTGTATGCCACCGATGAAGCCATCCTGGAACTCTTCCCCGAAGATCAACACCTGGCTCGCTGGATTCGTCTGGCCCAGGAGAAGGTAGAGTTTCAGGGATTGCCGGCGCGCATCTGCTGGCTGGGGTACGGCGAGCGGGCGAAAGCGGGGCTCAAATTCAACGAACTGGTTGCCTCCGGCCAGGTCAGTGCGCCTATCGTCATCGGGCGCGATCACCTGGACAGCGGTTCGGTGGCCAGCCCCAACCGCGAAACCGAGGCTATGCGCGATGGCTCCGACGCCATCGCCGACTGGCCGTTGTTGAACGCGCTGATCAATGCCGTCGGCGGCGCGACCTGGGTCAGCCTTCATCACGGTGGCGGGGTGGGTATCGGCTACAGCATCCACGCCGGCCAGGTCATTGTCGCCGATGGGACCCAGGCGGCTGCGCGCCGCCTGGAGCGAGTGCTGACCACTGATCCCGGCACCGGCGTCGCTCGCCACGCCGATGCTGGCTACCCAGAGGCCATTGAGTTTGCCAAAAAGCAGGGGATCAACATTCCCATGTTAGCTTAAGGAGGAGTCAATTAGATATTATACAAAGTGGCCGTTATCCTGCTGACGAAGGACCAAGGACGAATGACGAAGCTGGTCTGTGACCAGGAGCGGGTTAGGTACAGGGTTAGCGTGCCACACGCTCAAATGCCCAGATAAGCTTTACGTACGTGCTCGTTTCGGGCTAGCTCACGCGATGGTCCCTCCAATTCAACCCGGCCATCGGCCAGGACATAGGCGTAGTCACTGATAGCCAACGCCAACTGAACGTTTTGTTCGACGAGCAGCATAGTAAATCCCTCAGATTTTAGTTTTCTCAGGATTTCAAAAAGGTTCAGGACCAGAAAGGGTGCCAGACCCAGCGAAAGCTCATCGAACATAAGAATCTCAGGCTCTGCCATCAGCCCGCGTGCCACGGCCAGCATCTGCTGTTCCCCGCCGGAAAGGGTACCAGCCCGTTGACCGGCGCGCTCCTTCAGGATAGGGAACATCGCATAAACTCGCTCCAAGTTGCGCCCGAAGTGCGCCTTAGCTCGACGAGTGAAGGCTCCCATCTCTAGATTCTCGTAGACGGTCATATCGGTGAACAGTTGGCGACCCTCGGGCACCAGAACCAGCCCCTGAGCAGCTTTCGCATGGGGTGAGACCCGGGTCACGTCATGTTCATCAAACGTGATCGAGCCCTGCCAGGGTCTGACCAATCCCACCACGGTACGCAACAACGTGGTCTTCCCTACTCCATTAGAGCCCACCAGTGACGTCAGCTTGCCACGCTCCAACTCCAGTGACACGTCCCATAGTATCTGAACGTCTCTGTAACCTGAAGAGACGTTATTGATTTCTAAGAGCGCCATCGGCCATCTCTCCTTGATCCGTAACGCGCACCAGATATCTACCTGACGCTCTGCGTATCACGAAATCTGCATCAGCTTGTCCGCCAGTTCGGGATCGCCCAAATATGCTTCGATCACCTTGGGATCGTTGGCGACTTCCTGGGGCGCCCCCACGGCAATCTGTTCGCCGTAGTCCAGCACAATCACCCGATCAGAGACATTCATCAAGGCGTGCATCACGTGTTCGATGATGAGGATCGTCACACCCTGATCCCTAATCTGGCATACCACTTCGACCATTTCTGCGATCTCAGTCGGGTTGAGGCCGGCCAGCACCTCATCCAAAAGCAGTAAATCAGGATGGGCAGCCAGGGCGCGCGCCAGCTCCAAACGCTTCTTTTGGGCCACGTTCAGGCTGGCCGCCAGGGCGTCGCGCCGCACCACCAATCCGACGAAGGCCAGCACCTCGTCGGCGATCTCTTGCGCCCGACCAAGCGTATGGCTTTCGTGCCCATAGCAGGCGCCGACCATCACGTTTTCCAGTACGGTGAGTTCGTCCAGAGGTTGCACAATCTGGTGTGTGCGCGCCAGCCCCAGGCGGGCTACGTGGTAGGGCTTCCAACCGGTAATGTCCTGGCCTTGGAAGACCACACGCCCTTCTTCCGGCGCGTATACACCGTTAATACAATTGAACAGAGTTGTTTTGCCTGCGCCGTTGGGTCCAATCAGTCCTAAGATCTCCCCCCGGGGCAGATCAAACGTGACATCCGACAAGGCTTGCAGGCCGCCAAAGCGCTTATGGACGTGTTGGACTTGCATAATGAGATCATCTTGAGCCTGGTGCGTCATACCAGCACCCTCCGCAGACGAGAAAAACGCCCGCGCATCCAACCCACCAAGCCGGCCGGCACAAAGAGAATGATGACCAGTAGCAACACGCCGGCGACGACCAATTGAGTGTTCTTAAAGAGCGAGCTGACTAACAGAAGGCCACGCAACCTTTGATAAACACCCGCTCCGACGATGGGGCCTAGCACCGTGCCGAAGCCACCCAACATGACCATGACGATGGTTTCAATGGACTGATGCAAGTTGAAGGCATCGGGTGGCTCGATGTTGCCGTTCTTGAAGAAAAAGAGCACACCAATCATGCCCGGAAAGATGGCCGATAGGACGTAGGCCCAATTCTTAGCGCTGGGTGCCACGACCCCCATAACCTCGGCAGCGTCTTCGTTTTCACGGATAGCCATCAGACCCAGTCCAAACCGGGAAGATTTCACGAGAAAGCTGACCAGGACTGTGAGCACGGTCAGAGCCACAACAGAGGCGAAGGCGATCCACAAAGCTTGATTGGGACCGCCATAGGACCTATACACCCTGAAATTCAGCGACATGCCGATAGGACCACCAAAGGGTTCAAAGTTCTTGATGAAGGCGCGGGCAACTTCGTTGACACCGATGGTCGCCAGCGCGAAGTACGCACCGCGCAGACGCAGGATGGCCTTGCCCAGCAAAAACGCAATCAAGCCAGAGGCCAAACCACCGGCCAATACAGCAAGGTAGAGAGGGGCACTGCGAGCGCTGAGCAGGTAGAAACCGACGTAGCCGCCCATACCGAAGAAGACAATGCTACCAAAGTTCACGTAGCCGGTGTACCCTAGCAGGATATTCAAGCTGGAGGCCAGCGCCACGGCTTTGAGGATGGTAAAGGCCACTTCTCGCGAATAGGCTTTATTCTCCGCGAGAACAGGCCATATGCCAATGGCAAGGGTGAGCGCCAACACCAGCCACAGCCCGGGGTTTTGCCATCGTTTCATGATTTGCTCCCTAGCAGGCCAGAGGGTCGAACCAGAAGGATGATAACAAACAGAACAAATTCAAAGACGGGCACCCAGGAGGTTTCTATGAACGCAGGGATGATGCCCTCCAGCGCACCCAGGATCAGGCCTCCGATGAGTGCCCCCAGTGGATTACCCAGGCCGCCCAACACGCAGATCAAGAAACTTTTTAACTCATAGCTACCACCGGCAAGGATGGTGAACGGAAAGAAAGTGGCAATTAGTCCCCCGGCTACGGCAGCCAACAACGTGCCCAGACCGAAGCTGAATGCTAATACCCAGTAGGTCGGAATGCCCATCAACTCCGCGGCAGCTCGATTGTTAGCCACCGCTCGGATGGCCTTGCCCGGACGGGTGCGATAGAGGAACAAGTAGAGCAAAGCAGTTACCAGCGCCGACGTGAAGGCCGCCGCGACCCGTGTCCAGGGGAGGGTGATAGGCCCCAGCGAGAGGCTTCCCAAAGAGAATTCCACGTTGCGCGGTGAGGTCGTAAACACTGCAGTGCCAATCCCGATTATTATCATACTGACGGAAAAGGTGGCCAGCAAAGTAGAAAGATGAGGAGCGTCAAGCACACGGTTGACAGCAACTACGTATATCACAATTCCCAACAATAAACCGCCCAAAGCCACCAGCAGCAGCGTCAGATAGGGGTTCAGGCCTGGCCCTGTGTAGGCCAGGTAAACCCCAAACATACCCAGAGCGATGATGGGGCCGTGTGCCAAGTTGATCACATCCATCACACCCCAGATCAGAGTTAGACCCATAGCTGCGATGCCATAGACGAATCCAAGTAGGAGTCCGTCGACCAAAGAGGGAATCAAGATATCCAACACAGGCATCTCCTAATCAAATATGAATAGAACTCGGCAGGAATGGACCCGTTTGCGCCATAACGCGTTATGGCGCATAACGCGTTATGGCGCCATTTGCCCCGCCTTCCCGAAGTATCTCGCCCCAGAAACAGGAAGCTGTCCATAGACCCCGTCCAGTAATGGGCCTATGGACGACTCGACGGCGAACAGTTTGCGCAGCAACCGTGGAGCTACGGCATGGGATAAAGCGTGTCGGCTGTTGCGCCCTCCAGCGGCCAGACAACTTGCTTCATAAGATTTCCCTGGTCATCTTCCTGCCATTGGATGTAGACCATGTCGTGCCCAACCTGGAGGCCGTGGGCATCTTCGCTGGTATCGAACTTTATACGGCCATAGAAGGTAAGGGTATCCATATTATCCATTGCCGCTTTGACAGCCTCTGGGTCTATGGAATCAGCAGCCATGATGGCCTTCTGCAGGATGAGACCGGCCGCATACCCACCCGCAGAATGATAAGAGGGCTCTTGATCATAGGTAGCCTCGTAGGTCTCCACAAATTCTGTGCCCAACGGACCCAGCCACTCAAGCCCCGCCTCTTCGGCTGATTCTGGCGTGAAGGCCGCCAGTGGTTCCCACTGGCTCGGACCGACCACGCCAACCGCTGCGTCGCCCAAGTCGGCAAAGTCAGGCTCCGGCGGTGCGACCAACAGGGAGACGAAATCAAGCGATACGTCCTTCTCGTGGAGTTGGCGGGCAAAGGTGCTACCGTCCTGGAAGTGGCCGCCGCCCAAGAGAGCCTCCGGTTCGGCCGCCTCAATCTTGTTGATGAAGGGACCAAAGTCAGTTGTCTCTGAATCGTATCCTTCGAAGAGGACAACCTCGTAGCCAAGCGACTCTGCATAATCCTTCGCCGCGGTTACCACGTCAGTTGAGAACTTGTCGTTCTCATACACAAAGGCAATCTTCTTAGCGTCCGGAGCGACCTCAGCCAGCAGATCTACTGCGCCCGTCAGGTAACGGCTGGCGGGGGTGTAGGCCTGAAACACCAACGTAAAACCTTCTTTATAGGTAGCATCGGAAGCAGCGCCGGTGGTGACCATCACTTTGCCATATTGCTCGGCGATCACCGCCGAAGCGGCTGTCAGACCACTGGAATAGGGGCTGATCAAAAAATCGGCGTTGTCCTCGGTGGCCAGCCGGGTGTAGAGTTCCTGAACGCGCTCGGTGTTGCTCTCGTCATCGTATGTTACATAATCGAACTTAACGACTGTGCCATCGCCTAATTCAATCCCTCCGGCATCGTTGACGTCGTCCATCCACAGTTGCAGGCCATTGACTTGGCGTGTGGATGAGACATTATATTTGCCAGTCTGGGAGGTTGTGAAGCCGATGATGACGGTCTTGGCAGTTGGGGCTGGGACCGGTTCTTCTTCCGGGGCTGGGGTAGCAGCCACCTCTTCTTCAGCCGGTGCGGCTGGGGCCGGTGGTTCGGTGGGGGCTGGCGCACACGCGGCCGCTATCAATGCTAGAACAAGCAGCAGGACAAAAAACACTGAGCGTTTCATTTTCTATCTCCTTCCCGAGAAAATATTCGCCAGTCACCAGCGCGTCCTCTCAAAGGCTGCTGGCGACGACATGTGTTTTCATGCAATTTGCTCGTTTCACTCACCTCCTTGCATTTCAGATGCTCACTTCCATAATCCTTCACCTGCTGGATTGTGAGCGCGGATGTCAGTTGACCTGCGGACTGGGTCGGGAATCGGTAGTGGTATCCACGATGGGGGGGAGTTCCCAGGGATAAAAGATGTAACGGTTAGTGATAGCCCCGTAATAGTCGGGACCGGTGTGGGGGAAGAGGTTGCTGCGAGGTCGATAGTGGAGCACGGCGGTCTCGGCTTGGGCGCCGGCAGCGGCGACTCGACCCTTGACAAATGTGATAGCGCGCCCATTGGCCCAAACACTGTCGACAATCAGTATACGTCGGCCCACCAGCAAGGCATCGCTGGGAAACTGCACCAGTGTCGGCCAGGCCAACTTGCTTTCAAGCGCCGGGGCGAAGTGTACAGAGGCTGTCAATACGTGTTCAATGCCCAAAGCCTCGACCAGGTAGCCACCTGGAATCAGCCCACCGCGCGTGATCATCAACAGGCCATCAAATTCTCCCGAGAATTGAGGCAACAGATGATCAATGAGCGCATCAATATCGGTCCAGCCAAGAAACTCACGCTGTAGATCTTCGGGCGAAGGGAACATAGGGTCTGCCTCTTCGCAGGGTTTTCGTCTTAACATCCCTGTGCGGGTAATTGATTTTACCCCATCCGGGTCATTGTGTCAACGACGATGAATGATGCTTATAGAGGGCTTATCCAAAGTCGAGGAGTGAGCATCCCCAGATGCGAACGGCGGCTGCAAAGCCCGCCCCGCATCTGGGGATGCTGCGCTCCTCTCGATGTTTCCGGGGTCAGAACCGTACTTTGGAAGGTCCTGATGGTGCTTACAAGGCTGAGATGTGGTACAATACAATGCCCTGTGGGTATACAATGACCGGTGAATATGGAATGCGTAATGGTTACACAACCCCGGACGGAGATTGAGTGATGGGCCTGTTTGACTACGCTCGCCAGGAGCAGATCGCCCGCGAAGCGCCGCTGGCGGCCCGTATGCGACCGCGTACCCTCGACGAGTTCGCCGGTCAGGAACACATCGTGGGGCCAGGCCGGTTGCTGCGGCGTGCCATCCAGGCCGACCAATTGTCGTCCCTGATCTTCTATGGGCCGCCGGGCACTGGCAAGACAACACTAGCCCGCATCATCGCCAACACCACTCAGGCGCACTTCATCGCCATCAACGCCGTGCTGGCCGGCGTCAAGGATATCCGCGAAGCTATTGCCGTCGCCCAGGAACAGCGGGGAATGTATGGGCAACGCACCATTCTATTCGTGGACGAGGTGCACCGCTTCAACAAAGCTCAGCAAGACGCTCTGCTGCCCCACGTGGAAAACGGCACGATCATCCTCATCGGCGCGACCACCGAGAATCCCTATTTTGAAGTCATCAAGGCCCTGGTCAGTCGTTCGCGCATCTTTGAGTTGCGGCGGCTGAACGAAGACGACCTGCGGCGCATTGCCCACCAGGCCCTGACCGACGCTGAACGAGGCTACGGGGGCCTCAACGTGCATATGGATGATGATACCCTGGAGCATCTGGTCAACGTGGCCAACGGAGACGCCCGCGGCGTGCTCAACGCGCTGGAGTTGGCGGTCGAAACGACGCCTCCTGATGAGGCTGGGGTTATCCACGTGGACCTGGCGGTGGCCGAGGAATCCATCCAGCGCCGCGCTGTTCTCTACGACAAAGATGGCGACGTCCATTTCGACACCATCAGCGCCTTCATCAAAAGCCTACGCGGTTCCGACCCCGACGCGGCTCTGTATTGGATGGCTCGTATGTTGTACGCGGGTGAAGATCCGCGTTTCATCTTCCGCCGTATGCTAATCTTCGCCGGCGAGGACGTGGGAATGGCCGACCCCAACGCCATGCGTGTGGTAACCGCCTGCGCCCAGGCTTTCGACTATGTAGGTATGCCGGAGGGACGCTTTCACCTGGCCGAGGCGTGCATTTACCTGGCGACGGCGCCCAAAAGCAATAGTGCCTTTGCCCTTTTCGATGCAATCTCTGCCGTGGAGCGAGAGCGAGAGGAAGAAGTTCCCAAGCATCTCAAGGACGCCAGCCGGGACGCCGAAGACCTGGGACACGGGCAAGGCTATCTCTATCCTCACGCTTACCGGGACCATTGGGTAGCGCAGCAATATCTGCCGGAGAGTCTACAGGGGCGGGTGTTTTACCAGCCGGGCAGCCAGGGCTATGAAGGGCAAATCCAAGAACAGGTGGCCCGGCACCGTGAAGCGCAACTGGCGGCTATGCTAGAGCAAGAGCACTCGCCTCTGGCGATACACGACGATCGAGGCCACGAGCGGCGAGGTGGAGTCTCCCCAACACAAAACCGTTGGCTACAGCGTACCTTGAGCAACGTCGGTGAGCAATTTGCCGAGCAGCGCGACCGGGTAATGGCCGCCGCCTCGATCGAGCGAAGTAGCCTGGTCATGGACCTCAATGCCGGGACCGGCCTGCTGACGTGGGAGGCGGTGCGGCGCGCGCCGGTGGGAGGGGTATGGGCTCTGGCTACCGACGAGCAGACTGCCCAAAACCTGCGTGGTCAGGCTGCTAATCTGGACACACTCTCACAGCCTGTGATCCTCTGCGGTAAGCTGGAAGAGTTGCCGGGGCTCATAGCCGCCCAGGGACAAGAGGAGGTACGCTTCGACGCGATCGTAGGACGCAACGCCCTCACTCGTCATCCGGACAAGGTGACCGCCGCCCGGATCATCGCCGCCCTGCTTCGCGACGGAGGGCGGCTATCCATGTCCGAAGTCCTGCCGCGCCATGCCCAGCGCCTGTACCAATTGATGGACCTGTCCCCTCTCGACGAAGACCTGCGCCAGCGGCTCATCGCTGCTGAAGAGGCCATCTACACCGACCTGGATGACCCCATGATCAATTGGGATGCCGCCGATCTGAAAGCCGCCCTAAGAGTAACCGACTTGTCGGATGTGCAGGTCCAGGTGGAAACGGTTACGACTCAGCGCCACATCGGCGCCGAGCACCTGGCACGTTGGTTCAGCACCGACTCCGATCGCGGACGTCCCACTTATGCCCAACATCTCCTCAAAGCTCTCTCCGCCCACGAATTGGCCCAGGTGCAGGTCCTCTTTGAAGCTCAATTGCGCGAACAATCGGTGGCCTGGTCGTCGCAGGTTGCCTATCTGTCAGCACGACGGTGACCTCCGTGCCCGCCTTGACCAAAACCCGCAACCATGTTATATTGTAGTTAGTCATAATGACTAGATGGGGGATGAATGTGGCAAGCTCTTTCAGTACTGCCGATGTTAAGGCACGTCTCTCTGAGTTCATAAGCCGGGTTGCCTTCGGCCGCGAGCGGTTGATCGTGTTACGACGTGGCAAGCCAATGGCAGCGATGGTCAGTATTGAGGATCTGCGTCGATTGGAGGCCCTGGACGCTGCTGAAACTGATCGCCACAATGGAGAGGTTCACCCTGTCATGCGCGCATTTGGCGGGTGGGCTGATCGAACCGACCTGGACGAATTATTGGATGAGATTTACGCTGACCGTAGCGCCGCCAAAGGGCGAGAGGTTGATCTATGAGTGTCATTCTCGACACAGACCACTGCGTTGCTATTTTGCGCGGGCGACTGGACGTGAAGACATACGTAAGTTCATCAACTCCGCTGTACACTACCGCTATCACCGTCAGCGAGTTGGTGTATGGCGCGCACAAATCTGACCGGCCCAAACATAACCTGGAGCAGGTCAATTTGTTACTCGATGGTTTATATGTACTTCCTTTTGACACGGAGGCAGCGCAGCATTGTGGTGCGCTCAAGGATGCCCTCCGACGAGAGGGTAAGTTAATCTCCGAGCCAGATCTACAAATTGCCAGTATTGCTCTGAACCACGCTCTACCCCTGGCCACTCATAACCAGCGCCATTTCGGGCGCGTGCCTGAGTTAAGATTGGCAGATTGGATGTAACACTTAACGGCGGGCGTGAGCTGCAACGGCCAGGTAGCGGAAGAACTGCTGAACCCCCTCACCCGTCCTGGCGCTGGTCTCGACGTAGGCGGCGTTGATAGACGCCGCGTAATCTTTGCCCTCCTCCGGTGCCACCACGCGGGGCAGGTCAGTCTTGTTACCATTGACGACCAGGTGGGCACCGGGCAGCATACGCTGCGTTTCCTCAAGCCAGTGCGGCAGGTCATCGAACGAACCTCGGTCGTGCACGTCGAATACCAGAGCCACGGCTCGCGCGCCCCTGTAGAAACTATCGCGAAAAGGGGCGAAGCGTTCCTGCCCGGCCAAGTCCCACACCGTCAGCTTGATGCGCTGCCCTTTGAGATCAACCTCGATGGTCTGAAAGTCAACCCCGATGGTCATGATGCGGGACTCCTGAAACTTACCAGTGGCGTAACGGCGCAGCAGCGTAGTTTTGCCTACACCCCCAGCGCCAACGATAGCAACTTTGTAGCGTACGGTGCTATCGGTTGAGGTCATCCTGGTCTCCCCGTATCGCGATCTGCCTGAGAGGACCGGGGAGCATCCTTCTGAGAGCTGAGCTTGAGGACCATGTCATAGTTGAAGAGTAACTCGTCAGCCGGGATGGGACTTTCCTTCAGTAGATGACCGTTAAGTGTCTCAAAGTGTAGGTGCGTCTGACGCAGGCTTTTCACCTCAACCTCGGCCGGGTCAGACGAGTAGAGAACGATGAGGGTGCTATACTGGCCCGGGACATAGCACAGCACCTTGCCGTCCTCCGCCTCGGCCTTGGCCGCGCCTGCTCCCAGGATCTCGGCCGCTGCCGAACGAAAGCCTGATAGGAAACCGACGACCAGATCGCTGTCCACGGGGAAGTTTCCCTTCGTGTATAGAGGTACGCTCGACTCGTTGTCGTAAACGCCATAAGCCAGCACCTTGGCCGCGTATCTTCGGCGGATGAGCATGCTCTCACCATCCGTCACGCTGGCAGGCACCTGGCCGCCTCCCTCAGCAACCAATCCCTGAAGCATCCGTCGCTGATTCTGATAGTGACGGTACAGGTTCTCAAACTGGGCGCGGTTGATGAGTCCATCCGCCAAATCCTGAACAGTGCGGTCAAGTTTGGCTTCCACCTCGTGCAAATAGCGTCCGGTATCTGGATCTATGGTCGTCGTAGGGGTCTCAGTAGTTTTCTGAGGTGGTTCCTCCGCATTTAGCCAGGCGACAAATTTCTCCCAGAGACTCACTACCCTCTCCTCCCTAACATACACAACCTTGATAAGACGGATTGCCCTGACCCGTCTTGGACAAAATCCTCATAGTTCAAAGTCTCCGTGAGGGTACGATGACTGGTTACCCAAAAGTATACCACGATTGAGTAGTTTGCACTAGCAGGCTGTCGGAGAGGGTATGCACTTAACCTTCCTGGAAGCTTAAACGGCGCTCTGACCAGGCATTTGGGCACCCGTTTAGGCCGAATTTTTGCTCAAGTTGTACCGCCCAGAGCTTCCAGGAAGGTCTCTCCGACAAGCTGCTAGGTAAGCCACGCTTTCGAGTTGGGACTTCGGCATGGTTCAGAAATCCCTGAAATTAGGGTAACAATTGCGGACGAAGGATGAAAGACGAAGGACCAATTACTGGCTCAGGTCTCTTCGTCATTCGTCATTCGTCCAGTTGAGAAAGTGTTACCCTATTTCTGAACCATCCTGGGACTTCTCCCCAAGCAGAGGAGCGTAGCATCCCCTGGTGCGGAGGCTGCAAGCCCTACTTCGCAATCAGGGGCAAGTAAATCGTGTATCCGTTGGCGATGGCCACCGCTTCCCGCTGTAGCACGTGCCCCAGGCCGTCGTCGATCTGTGCCGTGTTGGGGATGATATAGGGCGTTGTGATTTGTTCGCTGATGGTGACGCCAAAAGTGATGGTGACCGGCGCACTGGTGAACACACTCCCCGTCCAGGTGATGACGCCGCCTGCCTCGTCGTAACTACCCGCAGAAGCCCATAGGTCGTCCAGATAATAAACCCCGGCAGGCAAGGTATCAGTCACGTGGACACTGGACAGCACGGGGCCGGGGTTACGCAGGACGATGGTGTACGTGAGGACATCGCCCGCACTAGGTAGGGTAGGGCTCACACGCTTGGTGGAGGCTTGGAGCGTCCCGTGCACAAGCGATCCCGTACGCTGGTAGTTTCCTCGCCCCGTGCCCCATAAGATACTTGCATTGGCTGTGCCCGGCAGGTCGTAAGCCACCAGGCCGGAATGGGCTGTGTTCAACACCACCTCCAGGTCGGCGTCGCTGTCAATATTCGCCAGCGTGGGTGCTGCCAGTGCCCCGTTCCAATCCCAACTTCCGACGGCATCGGGTAGATTGACCTCTTGCAATAGGTTGCCCAGGTAGCCGAGGATGTGTAGCTTTCCGGTGAGATTGCTTCCCTTTTGCGTCCACGATGCAAAGATAACCTCGGCCTGACCGTCGTCGTCCAGATCGGCTACCACCGGCTCGGAGGCAAAACGATAGGGCCCGCTCGTATAAACATCGTAGGGCCAATTCCCGTGCTCATTCTTGTCCAACCAAAAGGCATGCACGTACCCATCGTAAGAGGCGTAGATGATTTCTTGTTCTCCATCCCCATCCAGGTCGGCCAGGACCGGGTTGGGTTGGTTGTTTTCGATCACTTCCCAGTCTTCGCTCAACGGCGCACCGGTGTTCACAGGCGGATCTTGCCAGTCATAGCCCCCCTCGTTGAAGCGGCTACGGTCGGCGTTGAAGATGTACACACCGTTATACTTGCCAGGCGGATGCCCGACTGCGCAGTCGTATACGTTGCCGGTGACGACTACCTCAGAAGTGCCGTCGCCGTCGACGTCGCCGATGACAGCCGGGCCGTGGGCGAAGTTGGTACGGTAGCGCTCCTCGCGGGCGCCACTGCAAGCGCCCCAGCCACGCAGTTCAATATCCAGGCTTTCCCACACACCCACCTTGCCCCACGCCTTGTCTCCGTACATCGAGTGGGCCGGAATCTGAACCCCGTTTGGTTCGTAGGCGCAGACGTAATGTACGTCCGAAGGTACCACAATCTCGCCCGTCCCGTCTCCGTCCACGTCACCGACGGCGGCGTTGTCATTGAAGACGCCATAGGCGTAACCGCTATCGTTGCTCAACTGGGGCCAACCGGCGCGCAGCGTCCCATCGTGCTCATAAACCCAGGTATTCACCTTGTCGTAGACCGCGCCGGTTACAATGATCTCCAGCGTGCCGTCATCGTCGAGGTCGTAGGCAGCCAGCCCACGTAGTTCATTGCTGGCGGGTCGTTTTGTCCAGACAGCACCTCCAGCGTGATCGAGCACGCGGACGTAACCAGAACCATGGGCGGTGATGATCTCCAAATCTGCATCTCCGTCTATATCGGCCACAACCACACCAGGCCACACGCGAGCATTGGAAACAGGTGGAGCCGCATGCCACTGCTCAGACCCATCCGCTCCGTTGAGGACGAAGAGGGTATAACTGGCCCCGATCACCTCCATTGTGCCATTACCGTCCAGGTCGGCCACGGCGGGGGAGGAATACCAGCCGGTCTCGCACCAGGTGGCGTAGCAGCCACCACGCTCCCACTTGAGCACCGGAGTCTGGATGTCCGAGAGGGGGGCAGCCGATGTGCTGGAAGGTCTGCCGATTGCACTCAACGCCACACCCAGCGTGATAAAGGACAAGAATATTGCTGTACCAACCAAAATCGAGCGACGAATTAAATGACGTTTCGGATTCATAGTTTTCTCCCTATTATCAGCTTCAAGCGACTTTCCCACCGAACCTGGATATTGGGCTCGGTCATCTTGACAACATCGGAGGCAGATAGGGCTACGGCGCTGCGTCATGTAAGATCATCGGCAGGAATAAGGTATATCCATCGACAACGATCAGTGCGGTGGTGGTGATAGGTTGATAGCCCTGTGCGTCTATGACGGCGTTGTTAGAAATGATCTGAGGCCCGGCGGTGCTCACGGTGACAACATAGGTGACAGTGACGACCGGTGTAGGTGTCAGTGTGCCGGACCAAACCAGAGTAGGTGCAGTCGTGTCGGTGACGGTGCCTGAGGTCGCGGTAAGAGTGCTGGGAACATAAGACAACCCAGAGGGCACCACATCGGTCAGGTAGACGGTGGTACCTAAAGGGGCGGCAAGATCCTGAACGACGATGGTGTACGTGACCGTCTGGCCGTAGGTTGGAGCCGTGACGGATGCGAACTTTTCGGATGTACTCTCAGAACCACCGGCATTGGTGAACGCATTCCAGGCGTTGTCTATGAAATTGTCTGGGTTGGTGGCAAAAACCTGGGTTGAGTGAGATCGAGCTGTAGGGTTTGGGTGTGAGTCGCCATTTTCACCGCCGTATTCGGCCTTGAGTCGATTGGGATGGCTGAGGTGGTCATCGGGGTAAGCCAACACGTCGAACCAGTCGAAGACGGCCACATTGTTTAGCCCCGGATTGGCTGCATTGTAGCTGGCCAGCCATTCGTTCTTGAGCCAGTTGTTGAACTCGCGGGCACGGTGAGCCTCGGCGTCAGTGGTAGCGTCCGAAGGGGCATAATGGCGCGGCGGGGCGGTGACGGGGATAAACAGGGTATCAGGATTCTCGGCAAATATACCTTCCAGTGGTTTGTACGTGTGACCGTCGTGGGTGAATATATTACCTGGGCCGTCAGGGTGGCGATAGACGGCCTTGTAGTTGGCCAAGGTTTGAGCGCTGCTGAAAGGATCTCCTGGCTCGACCCCGTCGCTGGTGACGTTACTGATTGGGTAGCAACTCTTGAACATGATGATGCGATTGAAGCCGGTGGCGGCTTGGTGGCTCTTCACGTGGTCCAGGTAGTCGTTAAACCAGAGAATCCAGTGGTTCATGTTAGTGCAATCACCTGGAGTGGGAGCCAACGAGTCGGGCCGGCCGGCATCGGACGCCATATCGGTGCCATAGTAGATGTCATTGCGCTCGTTTATGTAGTCTTTGGCTAGCAAAGCATCGTGCAGGCTATCGCTCAGCCATTGATTGCCACAGGAATGGTGGATGAAAACCAGATCATCTTCGGTACTCTGGGCGCTGAGTAGCGTCACAGTACTCCCGACCCCGATCAGTACCGCCAGCAATGTCAGCGTGAGCATCAGTCTGAAGAGCTTGTGTGATGTCATCTCGTCACTCCTTCCAATTGCCAAGGCTGTGGATAAAGAAGCTGCTAGTTGCCTTTTATCACCAAGGGTAGAAAAATGTCCCAAGATGGCCAGAATGCATTGTTAGACAAGCCCGACGGGTCTCCCTCAGCGTTCTGCGTCTTGAGGGCGAAGTAGACTGGGCCGCCGCTGTAGGGCACCACCGCCGTGAAGGTCTCAGTTCCGCCGGGCAGCGTATCCGAAATAAGTGAGGCACCCGCCCAGTTGGACTCGGTGATGAATGCACCGGAACAGCGCAGCGTAGTGGTAACAGCGTCTGGCGGGGCGGTCCAGACTAAGGTGACCGTCAACGTACCGGTGCCGGTGACGGCCTGGGTGACGCGTAAATCGGTCACGGCGGCGGGCGGA
Source organism: Anaerolineae bacterium (assembly GCA_034412795.1). Classification (GTDB taxonomy): domain Bacteria; phylum Chloroflexota; class Anaerolineae; order 4572-78; family NAK82; genus JAUVPY01. The sequence continues at coordinate 6,182 of DAOUMD010000122.1, read as the reverse complement.
GGTATCCCGTACTCATCGGCGCCGATGTCGAGGGCGGCACCGATGGGGCGCGTGTCGCCGTCAATGTCGTCATCACATAGCCCGGCTGCCACCGATGCCCCCTGGTCGATGGCATCGGTGGCGGTGGAGGCCAGATGCAGATCTCCGCCAGCGCCATCGACGAACAAAGAGAGCGGTTGGTATTCGAGGTTCTCCAACAAGCGTGCTGTACCTCCCCGATCCCACAGCCGAAAGGTGGCCAAGTTGTTGACGATGTCCACATCGGTGTGATCGAAGCGCCATTCGATCGACGAAGCCTTAGGATTTTGCGTCGAGGCCACCGTGTTGTGCAGGACTTGCGCGCCGCAGGCCTGCCACAGACAGATGCCGCAGTCAAAACCGTACCCGGATGAGAATAATTCGCTCCGGCTGGCGAATACGAAGTTGTTGCGGATGATACCGCCGTAGTGATCGACGTAGCCGCCGCTTGCGCTGGGGCAGGGGTCGTCGGGATAGGTACGCCCGTCGCCATCCTCGTCCAGGCCAAATCCGATGCCACGCGCGTTGTCGCGCAGCATATTGCGCTCGACCAGAGTGTCCCGGCACCCTCGCCACATGTGGATGCCATGCTCGGAAAGCCCTTCGTCGCACCAGAATCCCTCGATCACGTTGTCGCGGATCACCCAGCCCTGCGCCTGGTGAGCATCCACCCCGCCGGTGTAGCAGCCACCTGCGGTCGGATTGACGTGAGGTCGCCCACTGTCAGTCAGCTCAATGTGGGAGCAGGCGATGACGCCATCGTCAGGAAAGTAAACAGCCCCCACATCGGTATAGGGGTTGATCTTGATCGCTTGTTCACGCGGGTCGATGATGTGGACGTTATAGATAAAGGTGTTTAACGTGTCACCGCCACTTGTAGACATGACGTGGATGGGATGATGGTATGCCTCTCGCAGCGTCAAGTCGGCAATGGTGATGTCGGAGGCCACGATTTGGATGATTTCGGTGGTAATGTAGTCTCCGTCCAGGACGACGGCCTCGCGATCCCCGCTGGCTGAGCGAAGGGTCACGTTGGGAGTTTCGAAGCGCAGGTAGACGCCGTTCAGGTGGTAGGTGCCATCGGCGATGCGGATGGTGGTGCCGGAGGGGGCGGTGTTCACCGCAGTCTGCAATTGAGCAACGGTAGAGACGTCTACGATGGGATCCGTGGGTGGGGGCAAGGAGGGACATGCGTCTTCCGACTGCGCCCGAGCTACAGGCGAGGGGAAGGTTACCGGGCTAAGCCAGATCAGCGTTACCAGCAGCGACAGGCTTACAAGTAGGGAGATAGGAACCGTGTCTCTCGATGAGAGCATTTCACTTCTCCTTCCTCTCAGCTCCCGACCCGCCCTACATGGTACCAGGATTTCGCACCAAAAAGAACTAGCGAGATGGTACCAATTTTCTGGTTGGACCCGCTTTTGACGCCTGAGTCACATTACCGTATACTGCTACTGGGGTCTGGCGAATTCCCCAGGACACAGATTCACGCAGGTTTACGCAATCACAGCGGCGCAAATCAGCCTTAATCTGCGTCCGATTCAAGAATCGCCAGTGTCCAACTGTTTCTGCCTGGCGGTTTTGAAGAGTGTGACCCTGCCTGGAATGATAAAACAACGTGTCTATCGACTCCTGGCCCTCTGTGCCCGCGCCGAATGTAGTGCAGCGCACTACGAGCGATTGGCGCAGGCTGCAGTTGAGCTGAAAGAATGGGAGGGGATCGCGGCCCAGGCCGAAGCGCACGGGATGGCTCCTCTGCTGTACACCCACTTGAAGGAGGCCGGGGTGGAACTCCCATTGACTGCCAAACGGGAGTTAATGGGCCTGTATGCCCGCCACCGCCACGCCAACCGGGTCCGGACGCGCGTGCTGCGTGACATCCTGGGGGCCTACCAGTCTGCTGGCATATCGGCTTTGGTGCTAAAGGGAGCGGCTCTTTCACACCTGGTCTATCCAGAGCCTGGCCTGCGCCCGATGAGCGACGTGGATATCCTGGTTCCCCAGCCCGAGGTGTGGCGAGCGCAGGAGGTTTTGGCCGAGTTGGGCTTCGACACACCTCAGCCGCCTGGTCCGATGTTGCCTCACCGCCATCTGCCCGCCGCCACGCTGCGCCGCCAGGGTCTCTCGATTAACGTAGAAATTCACCACCGGCTTCTCAGTGATTACTTTGATAACGCGAGAGCCTATGTGCTTTCCATGTTTCTTCCGAGCGTCAGGTCTGCCGCCACGGCCAAGAAATATGACAAAAGGCGTGCTCCCTCCGATACCTCTTGGGGAGTGGGGAATGCGTGGGCTGACCTCGGTCAGGCCGAACTGGACGGCTTGACCAGACAACCACTTCCTTTTGCATTAATGGACCTGACAGCCCATACGTTGGGTTACGAGGATACGCTGGGGTATCTGGGTCAACACCTGGTCTCCCACGTCAATGTCTGGGACTACGGTCGCCTGATTTGGGTGGCCGACATTGTTAGCTTCGCCGAGCGTTTTGCAGCGGAGATTGACTGGGAATGGGTCCAACTTCAAAACCCGGCCGTCCTTGATACGCTGTCTCTGTTGCATTTCATAACGCCACTGTCGGACGAATTGTTGGGTGTGGCTCCCATCAAGATCGGGCGCGCCCCGCAGGGGGTTGGCGTGGAGTACCAGGGGTGGCCCAGAACGAGGATGGCCGACTGGCCGGAAATAGGGTACCGCCGTGCCCTACGCAATACCCTCTTGCCCTCTGAATGGTGGTTGCGCCTGCGCTATACGCTAGGCAGTGAGCGCCCGCTGTTCTGGTATCGTTGGCTGCGCCATCCACTTTACATCTTGGGTCATGTCATGCGTGCCCTGCTGGAACGACTGGGCTGGCCCAGTCCCTTCGAATTGGTGGAAGGCCGCAAGGCAAGCTCGTAGCCTGCCGACTCCCAGGGACGTCGGGCCGCGGGCCCGACCTACAGCCGGGCGGGCGTTGCGGGTTGAAGGGGTGCTTGACCGGTGGTGTGTCATGTGTTACACTTGACTCAAGTTGTCGAGGGAAAAGTTGGAGCGGGCGGAGGGCGAAATAAGGTGGCGATGTGTTGCCCGGCTTCGGCTGCGACGTGAGTGAATCATTCACGTGATTACTAGTTTGTGACTAAGTGTCAGTCCAGCAATAAACCAAGTTCCCTATGCATCCATCAGATAAACCTTGTCAAAGACCAGATTACCGCCTGGAGTCGATTGACGGCGAACTGCTGCTGTATCATCCAGGGCAGACGAAGATCCTATACTGTAACCAGACCGCCTCCCTGGTCTGGGGACTTTGTGATGGTCAACGTAGCGTCGGGGAGATCACCGGATTGTTGAGCGAGGCTTTTCCTGACGCGGCGGATACCATCCCGGCCGACGTAAAGGCGACTCTGGAGCAGTTTCACCAACACGGGGCCATCAAGTACGTGGGCGAAGGCAACCAGATCGGGTCTTCCACTGCCCGAAAGCGCTCAGGTTGAAATTAACCCACAAGGCGGCGTGACCGCCTTAAGGTCTCTCCTGAATTCTAGATCATGAAGACTGGACCACATGGGACGCAGGCTGATTTGCTTTGCCGGCAGCAGCGTAGCTACCGAATACCAGGGCGAGCGAGCTGCCCGCATCGTCGACTTTTTGTACCGGTATATACCCGGCGGCGATGATCACGCTACCAGGCCCCACGTTACCTACCGCCTCGCGCCCGGCGCTGAGCCCAATCGGCTGGCCTTGTATCGAGACGGCAAGCTTACGTACGAAGGGACGGCCGACGCTTTCCTGGCGGAGACGCTGCTCGGCGAAACGGGCTATAGTCTAGCGGATAAGAGCCGGGGCGGGTTGCTGTTCCACGCGGGCGGGCTGACCTGGGGTGGCAAAGGGCTGCTCCTGCCTGGCTCGATCGGCGCGGGCAAGACGACGCTGACTATGTGGCTGGCATTAAAGGGGATCGACGGGCTGGCATACCTCAGCGATGAGATGGTCTTCTTCCCCGAAGGGTCGGGCGCTATGCGAACCTACACCCGCCCCCTGAATTTAAAAAGCCCGGGCCGGGCCGCACTGGGAGACCTCTTCGACTTCGAAGCACACACCGGGCGCATCCTGAGCACCTCCCACGGCGATTTGATCCCCCCCGAACTGCTCAATTTTGCCGGCCCGTGCGACGAGATTCCCGTGAATCTCATCCTATTCCCGCGTTACGCAGCGGGGAGCGAGTTTGAATTAAAGTCCCTCTCAAAGGCCCAGGCGGGGCTGGCGTTGATGGAGTGTCTGGTCAATGCCCGCAATCTGCCGGAGCACGGCTTTCGCGAAATTGCTCGCCTGGCCCGGACAGCGCCGGCCTATAAAATGAGCTATGCTCACTTTGATCAGATCGGGGAGCAAGTCGAGGACCTATTCCATTCGTCGTAGGTGCATTCGATACGGCGATAAGTATCTTCTCAAAAAGTAGGGGCAACCCCTTGCGGCTGCCCGCTTAGGCAGGCGCAAGACCTGCCCTTACCCCGAGATAATGAGAAGATACGGCGATAATATCAAGCGACTTGGCACGGGCGTATTTCAGTCCTGAGGCGAACCCTTGCGAAGGTGTGCGACCTAGTCGCCTGAACCTTCGCAAGGTTGGCTCCCTCAAATTGAAATGCACCCCTTTGCACGAGCCGTGAAGTACTGGAGACTTATTGACAACGCTACTCAACTACAGTAGAATATAAAAGTGCTTTGTGCGCTCTCACGAAGGAGGAGGAACACGCATGGAACAACCTGCAAACAACCCGGTGCCAGAGGAAGAGACCCCCGAGGGAACGCTAAGCCGCCGCCAGCTTTTGAAGGCCCTGGCTGCTACTGGTGGGGCTGTGTCTGCATCCAGCCTGCTGCCAGGTAAGTGGGTTAAACCAGTGGTGGAGGCGGGTGTGCTTCCCGCCCACGCCCAGGTGACGCCAGAGCCAGAGCCACAGCCGACAGAAGAGCCACTTCGATACGCGGTACTTTGTGACTCCGAACCCGGAGGAGGCAATCTCGTTCTTACTGAGGGCAGTATCGACAACATCCAACCACTTCTTCAGGTCACTTCTGGTACAGGCCCTGTGGAAGGCATAACGGCGACGATGACTGTAAGAACTCTTGTTGGACCAACGCCAACGTTTAATCCCGGTCTACCTCAGACCACGACCACCAATGCCTCGGGCCGGGCCCTGTTTGGTGACCTACTGGTGACTAACGCAACTGATGGCCAGCAGTTTCTCTTAGTCTTCGACTTTGACGTCCCCAGCGGCACTGCCCACGCGGAATGCGGGGTATTTTACTTCGACTTTGGTTAACCTTAAACCCACTACCTGGGGTAGTGGTCCAGGAAAAAAGTTAGTTAAAATCAGGATAGATGGAGCAAAAGCCGGGGTTAAAGCCACGGCCGTATGCCAAAAATCCCCGGCACCTGGTAGGTGCCGGGGATTTTTGGGTGGAGGGCAGGCGTCTCCCGGCTGGGCGAGCGCCACGGAAGTTTGACGCCTCAGTCTCATTTGATATAATGCGCCCCACCCTTGAACACTTCCCAGGAAGGAACAAGCTAACGATGACTACTCCTACTCCAGACCTTTCAGTCCTGCGCGATCAGTTCCCTGCCTTGGAGCAGACCGACGAGAAAAACCGGCCCTTCGTCTACTTCGACGGGCCGGGCGGCACCCAGGTGCCGGGTTCGGTCATTGACGCTATGGCCGACTACCTGACCCATGCCAATTCCAACGTCCACGGCGCCTTCGCTACCAGCCAGCGCTCCGACCAAGTTATCGCCGAGGCGCACCAGGCCATGGCCGATTTTCTCAACGCCGCCTCGCCGGACGAGATCGTCTTCGGTCCCAACATGACGACTCTCACTTTCACCATCAGCCGCGCCATTGGGCGCGAGCTGCGACCGGGCGACGAGATCGTCGTCACCCGGCTGGACCACGACGCCAACATCGCCCCCTGGCTGGCGCTGGAGGAGAATGGGGTCGTCGTGCGCCACGCCGACTTTGACCCGGCCGACTGTACCCTGGACGTGGACGACTTGTCACGACTCATCAACGAGCGGACGCGGCTGGTGGCGGTGGGCCATGCCTCCAACGCGGTGGGCACCATCAACGACGTGCGGCGCATCGCCGCGATGGCCCACACCGTAGGGGCCTGGATCTACGTGGACGCCG
>DAOUMD010000121.1:0-55743 GCA_034412795.1 Anaerolineae bacterium | reverse complement strand
TTGTAAGAAACCGGGTTTTTGAACTTCAGTGTGCAACCGCAACTATGAAAAAGCACCTTGCAACGTGCCAAAACCTATGGTCAGACGACAAAAAACCCGGTTTCTTGGCTTTTATCTAAACTCAAATCATAAGGCGATTGGGTATATCCCTTTCTCACGGGCCACGCGCAGCATCGTCATATAATTTTCATATTTCGTGCCCACCTGCACTGAGTTGCTAGTGGTAAGGACAAAGCCGCCCCCTGGCGCCCCGTGCTTCAGGCAGTATTCAACTTCACGCTCGACATCCTCCGGCGTGCCGTTGATGAGGGTTTCGGCTTCAATCGCACCGAAAAGCGCCACCTGGTCGCCCACCATCTCCTTTAAGCGTTTGATGTCCATACCCACACTCGGCTGTATCCCATGCAGGGCGTTTACACCGGTACCAACCAGCGTATCCAGCAGCTTCCAGGTATTACCGTCGGTATGCTTGAGAACATATACGCCTTCCTTTTTGAAGGCGTCCACGTGTTGCTGCATATAGGGCAGAATGAATTCTCTGAAGTGAGCCGGCGACAGCCAAGGCCCCGTGTTGATACAGTAATCGGCGTTGATCTGTACCGCATCCACACCGGCCTGGATCAGGATTCTGCCGTAATCAATCGCCCACTTGGTGTATGCTCTCAAAATGGCATGAACAAGTTCCGGGTCGTCGTACATCATCATCAGGAACTTATGAACTGGGATGGCCAATCCCTCACCGGGAGTGGGAAATGAACCGTCGGTCCAGGTCGGGGGTCCGTGCCAGCCGCGCCCAATGATAAAGTGGGTATCGCCCAATTCTTGAACTACGTGGTTGACCAGCTCCAACTGAGACTCGTCAACCGGCGGGGAGATACTTTCCATCTCCTCGAGAGTGGCGTGTGCAATCGCATTTGAGCCGATACACAGGGCATCGCTTGCTTCGTCTGGAGCCTGCCAGATGTTGCCACGGGCGTCTTCCCATTTGAGATTGTCGTCCGTCAGGAATCGTCGAGGGCGATAATCCACCTGGTCGCTATAGGTGAGCCAGACCGGGACGATGTCCCATTCAAGGGTTCGCACCAGGGCCACCAAATCCTCTTTTTGGCTGCGCACCACTTCATCACGTTGGCCGTCCCAAATCGCCATACGTTCTTTGCCCTGGGCACGATAGAATGTCTCGTGTCCCAACACCTGCTCAATGACCGGGTAGTCAATGCCCATCTCGCCGACGGGGACTCGGTCAGGTTCCTGGTGCGCCAGGGCTGTTTTCACACGTTCTTTGCTAGTCAAGGCAATCTCCATTACAGCACCGTCATTTGAGCCCTGTCATCGTCATGCCTTCGATCACGAAGTTTTGCAGGGATAGGTAAATAATCAGCATCGGAATGACGCTCAGAAATGCGGCAGCAGTAACGACATTGTAATCAGTATGCCAAAGGCCGGTATAAGTCGATAATCCAAGAGTCACCGTGCGCATCTCTTCGCTGGTGACCATAACCAGAGGCCATAGGAACTCATTCCAGGACCAGATGAACTTGATGGTGCCGAGGGTTGCCAGTGCAGGGCCGGACATAGGTATGATGATGCGAAGGAAGATTTGTAGTTCAGAGTGCCCGTCGATACGCGCGGCATCGATATAATCGTTCGGGATTGAAACGATGAACTGGCGCATAACAAATACACCAAAGGCGCTCAATAGACTGGGCCCCATAATGCCCAAATAAGTGTTAACCAGTCCTAGCCGGTTGAACAACAGGTAGAGTGGTATGACGATTACCTCAAACGGTATCATCAGGACTGCCAAAATGAAAACAAAGAACAGGCTCTCTTTTCCGGGAAATTCAAACTTGGCAAAGGCATAGCCGGCCAGAGAGGAAAGGAAAAGGCTGGCCAATGTACTGCCTGTGGCGACAATGAAGCTGTTGACAAAAAAACGTAGGAACGGTTGGCGCTCGAAGACGATCCGGTAGTTCTCGAGGTTGAGAAAGTTGTCGGGAAGGATGGTCATAGGCAGTCTATAAATCTCATCTGAATGCTTCAACGAGGTCAGTACCATCCAGAGGAAGGGGAAAGCCATAATAAATGCCCCAATAATAATGAGGGCCATCAGAAAGTATCGCCCCAATCGTTTTACATTGGTTAGATCTCGAAGAATTGGTACTTGAGTCATCAATCAATACTCCACTTGTCGGCTCAGAAGTTTCCACTGTGCAATGGTCATAATCATAATGATCGCAAAGAGGTAAATTGCGACTGCAGAAGCTTCACCCATTTTGTTCCACGAGAAGGCCAGATCGTAAATGTGTAGTACAACTACGCGACTGGCATTGACTGGACCACCGCTGGTGGCGATAAAGACCAGGTCGAATACCTTGAGCGCGTTGATTATCTCTATAACTGCCACCAGGACGATTTGAGGGTTGAGAAGTGGCAAGGTGATATGCCAGAAACGACTGACCGGCCCCGCACCATCAACTTTGGCGGCATCGTAAAACTCGGATGGAATGCCTCGCAACCCTGCCCAGAAGATGATCATATCGAAGCCAAGCCGGAACCATATGTTCATAATGGCTAGACTGGGCAGGACCTGTTTGGGGCTTGAAATCCACATTTGCCCCTTCATTCCAAGGAGTCTGAGCAGGGCATTTAGCAGGCCGATATCGGGTTGATAAACCCAACCCCACACAAAAGCAACGGCCACCGCCGAGGTGATAACCGGCAAGAAATAGATGGCGCGAAACAGATTCCTGAGCGGAAATCTGGAAGCAGCGTTGAAAAGCAGAGCTGCTCCGAGCGCGAGAGCCATAGTCAGGGGGACGCTTAGCAGGGCCAAGAAAGCCGTGTTTTTCATGGCGGTCCACAGCAGCTTGTCGCTTAGCGCGTTCACATATTGCTGTAGCCCCACGAACTCCGCGCCCTCAATAACCGACCATTTGTTCAGCGAGAGCCAGAAAGCTTGAACAGTCGGATAGGTGAAGGTAATCAAGAAATAGAGAATGGTTGGAGCGATGAAAAGATATGCCGTTCGTATGTGCCGGCCGCTTATCGATCTACCCAGCAGTATATCGGCGACGCGTTTCATTAAGTTCCTCCACAGAATACTGCGCCCTTGGTATGCATCATTTACAGGAGGCAGCAGAGGTTGAGACGAGTCTCCTTCCTCCGTTCCCCAACAGGTGATGGCTTGGCCTCCTACCGAAGGCCAAGCCATCGGTCAAGTCGAGGTATTACTTGTTCAGAAGATCGTCCACGTCTGAAACTGCATCGTTCAAGGCCTGCTCGGCAGTCTTCTGACCGAACAGCACCTCTTCAACTGCCTGGCCAACGCGGAATGAAATCTCGTTGATGAACGGCTCACCGTAGTACGGGCTTGCCGGGTTGTTGATGATCTCCAGCTCGGCCTCGTAATCCGGGCGGCTGGTGAAGTAATCCGTCTCAAAATTGGCACTATGCACCGGCAGTGTGCCGTTGATCTGGGCCATTTCCATGTCATATTCAGGATTGAGCGTCATGTAGCGTATCCATTCCCAGGCCATGTCTTTGTTCGGGCTGAACTTGTTGACCATCATTGACGTCTGGAACAACAGGCTCAAGCCGGGATTGCAGCTCTCTTGTGGGATGGGCACTACAGCATAGTTGATGTCTGGGGCCGAATCTCGAAGGACACCCACCGTCCAGGCCTCGCGGAAGAACATACCAACCTGCCCGCGTGAGAACGCATCCATCGGCTTGCCTATGGTGAGACTAGACACTCCGTGCTCGTTGACCAAGTCGCCGTAGAATTGGAGCGATTCAATCGCTTCAGGACTGTTTAGATACCCATCGGACGTTGTGCCATCCTCGGAATACAGTCGGCCGCACCAGGCATGCAAAAATGGTAGCCACTTGTCGGCGATTCCTCGCGGATTGCCGGAGTAGCGAACGCCGAAGCCCACGTAGCCGGCGTCGGTGAGCGCCTGAGCATATTCAAGCAACTCATCCATTGTCTCTGGGGGATCTGCAGGATCAAGCCCGGCCGCTTCAAACAAATCGGTGTTGTAGTAGAGCATCACCCCCAAGTCAGACTCGATGGGAAAGCCGTAGTAGTGGTCCTCCCACTGAAGATATGGCTTGATGTTGTCAACGAGGATCTCATCCCACGCCTCATTAACGTCATCAGGGGCGGGGTCGGCCACCTTCAGGCCACCAGCGAAATAGGGGACCTTACCCATCCAGATGTCAGGTGCGTTCTCTCGACCGGCAAACGCGGCCAGATACTTGGCATCACTTCCCTCGTAGGGAATGGGTACGAATTCGATCTCTACGTCGGGGTACTTCTCCTGGAAACCGGCTAACTTTTCCTCAAAGAAGGGATACATGCCGGGGTATTCCTGATCGAGGAAGCTCCAGAACACCAGCTTCACGGGGCCAGTTGGCTCTGGGGTGGGAGTGACAACTACCTCCTTTTCAACCTCGACAGTGACGATCTTTTCGACTTCGACCTCCTGTGTGACCACCACCTCTTTCTCAACGACCTGAGGTTGGGCACATTGAGCGGCCACGATGGTCAGTGCCAGTAGAACAACCAGTGTGAACAGATACCTCTTCATCGAAGCAACCCTCCTTACATTTTCACTTATGTGGTTTATTAACGATAGCGGTTGACGTCAAGGGAGTATTGGGCTGTGGCACCTCCTTTCGTCAGTGAGATTTCTCGGAAAGTGTGTCAAACAGGGCAGACGCTTCGGCACCTGGGGGTGCCTCGCTCCTCATTACGCAGGGCGGAGTGAGCACGCCCACGTGCGAACGGTACTTTCTGAAAAGTCTCCAGTCCGAGGCGAGGTTAGGCGAAACCCCGGCACTTCGACGCAGAATATCAATCACATCTCAAAGTTACCATATGTCGTGCACAACGTACCTGGCACCGGCTTGCTTGTAAGCCTTGATCATTTGCCGATAGGCTGGCAACAGGACTCTCTCATTCGTACTTGAATCCCCTCAAGTACCTATGTCGCCTCTGTCTCCTGGTCAATGGCGTTTAGAATCCAGGTTTTGCTACTTGCCAGATGGTCCATCATAGCTCGCTCAGCGGCGATGGGGTCTCTGGCCGCGATGGCGTCATAAACCGTTTGATGCTCAGCTACTGTCGTCTCCAGTCTATCGGTCATCTGATTGGATAGCGTCACGTACTGACGAAGCATGTCCTGCAAAGAAAGCATCAGGCGGCATAGCAACTTGTTGTGAGAGGCATTGGCAATAGCGTGGTGAAACTCCAGATCCAGTTCTGTCTCTCGTTCAATGTCACGTCCTTCAATCTCCAGCAACTGACGGAAAACGGCTATTTTCTCAATCTCCTCGGGGGTGGCCCGCTCGGCCGCCAGCCGCGCCGCCTTGACCTCGAGCCCTTCGCGTACCTCGACAATCATATCAACTTCGTGAACACTCAGAAGGACCGGCCATTCAATTTGGTGTGATAAGAAGCTGGTGAATTCTTGGCGTACGTAGGTGCCATCACCGCGCTTGGCCTCGAGCAGCCCACAGAGGGTCAAGAGTTTCAATGCTTCCCGTACTGTCGTTCGCCCTACATTGAGCTGCTGTGCCAATTGACGCTCAGGAGGCAGCCTATCGCCTGGTTTCAAGGCCCCGCTTGATAACAGGGTTACCAACCGTTGGGCGATGAGTTCTGTCGTTGTCTTTTGTTCAATCGGTTCCAAGAATACTTCGGGTGATTCATCTTGTAGCATAGCATAACCCTTTGGTGCATAATGCGAAAATACATTATATGATAGGTCAGACCAATTCTTGCCCTTATTGTATCATCTCTTCAATGATCTGTCAATAACGGCCAGGGATATTGGAGGCTGGATAGAAGAAGGCCTGGGCAACTCAGTCGATCTGAGTTGCCCAGGCCTTCTTTTTTGTTATGACAGGTGGTTTTTAGGAAGTCATCTCATCCTCGTCGCGAAGAACTGGCATATATGCGGCTTACAACAGATCACACTTCATTCTCACAAATCGGGTATCTGCCATAATCTCGCACAGCCTGACGTGCGGCCAAATAATTCTCCAGTCTAACCCCGGGCTGGAGTACATTGCTGGTAGTGATCACTAACCCGCCTCCAGGCCCAGCGTGCTGAATCGCGTATCGCGCCTCGGTCCTTGCTTGCTCGGGGGTGCCTTCCACTAGCGTTTCACAGTTGATCCCGCCAAAGAAACATATTTGCTCGCCGTAGCGTTCTTTAAGGATGCGCAAATCCATACCAATACTGGGCTGGATGCCGTGCCAACCATCGACCTTGGCCTCGACCAGCCCATCCAGAATGCTCCAGACATTTCCGTCGGTGTGCTTGATAAAGTACCCCCCGCGTGCGTGGACGGCTTCAGATTGGCGGATGATCCCAGGCAGAATAAAATCCCGAAACAGACCGGGGCCCATAATAGGGCCACGATTGTCGGAATAATCGTCCGTAGTCATGACCGCATCGCAACCCGCGTCGAGCATGGCCTCAATGTAGGCAATGGATCGGCCTACGTAGACGTCAATGGCGCGCCGCACGAACTCAGGATCAGTGATCATTCGTACCAGGAAGTCCTCCATCCCAACAGTCTCCTGATAGGGGAAGGTCCCATCGACAGGTGCGCGCCCAACAATGAAATGGGTTTCTCCGAGCTTTTCAACCACGCGATGGATCGTCTCTAGTTCGGAAGGATCAACGACAAAGGGCTCCTCTGGATCGGGCAGGTCGTGGACAGTCATATCGGCAGTGCCGGTGCGCATGGCGATGCTACCCACTTCAGGACTATAGTGAACCTCGTATCCTTGCTCATCCAGCCAAGAATAAGGACCAGTCATTACCGGCGGACTATACTCTCTGTCGGGCGGCACTGTTGGAACTCTTACGTAGTCCCATTCCAGGGCGTGCACCAGTTCAACATGAGCCAGACCATAGTCGGCCGAGATCTCGGCACGTCGGCCATTCCACAGGGCTTGCAATTCGCGCCAGCGGGAGTTGTAAAGAGTCGGGTGCCCCAAGATGCGTTCCACCAATTCGTAATCAACGGCATTTTCGCCGGTTGGCACGCAGTCCGGCTCTTCGTGGTTAATCGCAGCAATCACTCGGTGTTTGGGTAACATGGCTGATTATCATCCTAACAGGCTCAAATTGCGGCGCAATCGAGGAAAATTGTTACGTAGGCCAGGGAATAACTGCAAGCCCTCTTCTTTTGGTGTCGTGTCGAACATATTGGTAACGTCGTCATATTCATCGGCGCTCAGGTCGAAATCGAAGGCCGCTATGGCGGTTTCGAGTTGAGATAGCGAACTGACTCCTACGATAGGTGAGGTAACGGCTGGAGAATAACGAACCCAGGCGATGGCAAGTTGAGCCGGATGTATTCCCTGCTCCTCAGCAAAGCCAAGGAAGCGTTCCACGCCTTCACCATACTGAGACAGCCACGTAATGATTTGCGAGTTGGCTTGGCCGCGTGAATTATCCGGCAAAGGTTGTCCGTGCCGGTATTTTCCGGTCAGAAGGCCCTGGACCAACGGGCGATAAGCCGTGATTGCCACATTTTCAGCGATGGCCTGGGGTAATATCTCAATCTCAACCCCTCGTTCGATGAGATTGTATGCAACCTGGTTGCAAACCAACGGTGCCCAGCCATTGCGCGCAGCGATGTAGCTTGAGTGAGCGAACAACCACGCCGGATAGTTGCAGCAACCCACGTAACGGGCTTTTCCCTGGCTGACGACCTTGTTCAAGGCTTCCATGATGGTCTCCGGACACATACCCTGTACAGGCCAGTGAATCATGTACAAGTCGACGTAGTCGACCTGCAAACGAGTCAAACTCTCATCAACACTCTCCAGAATACTTTGAGCGTCAACTCCTTTATGGACTTTGGTCCCAATAAACAATCTATCACGCTTATCCTTGATGAGGCGTCCAAGGATTTCCTCGGTCAACCCCTGACAGTACATAGCAGCGGTATCAATGAAATTGACGCCCTGTTCAATTGCTGTGCCAAGAATACGATCAGCCGTGGCCTCGTCACAACGATCTCCGAACATCATCGTGCCCAGGCACATTTCGGACACTTTTTCGCCGGTGCTGCCAAACTCTACGTAGTTCATTTTGGGTTTGCTGCCGCTGGTGCCGCGGCAGGATTTCCTTCCTTTCCGATAAATTTGATTTGACATAACTACTCAGTCACCCTTGCGAAGGTTGCGTATAACTCTGTTAACGGGGCAGATTTCGATTAGACAAAGGCACTCCAATCCTGAAAATTCTCACAAAACCTTCGCAAGGGTTATCCAGCCTGAGTAGTCACGATTCGACGTAGATTCTTCAGGGATATGCAGGCGAAGGCGCCAGACCTGCTTACAACTATCCCTTCACGCCAGATAGCACAATTCCCTGTACCAAGTAGCGCTGCAAAGCGATAAAGATCACGATCATTGGAAGCATACTGAAAACGGTGGCCGTGGTAATCATATTCCAGTCCGTATACCATTGGCCAGAGAAAAAGGCCAATCCTACCGTAACCGTGAACATCTCTTGCTGCTGACCGATGATCAACGGCCATAAGAACTGGTTCCAAGCCCACATGAACTTAATGATCACAAAAGCAGCCATCGCCGGGGTAACCAGGGGCAAGACAATTCGCCAAACAATCCTGAATTCTGAGGCTCCATCAACCCGGGCCGCATCGATATAGTCATCAGGAATGCCCTCCATGAATTGGCGTAGCAGATAGACGCCAAAAGCCGTAAATAGGTCAGGCAAAGCCAGCCCTACATACGTGTTGATTAGACCGACGGGTACCAACATCAGGTACAGGGGCAAGACCATCGCTTCGAGTGGCATCATGAATATGGCCAGAATGCTATAGAAGAAGAATTCCTTGAAGCGAAACTGAATCTTGGCAAAAGCGTAAGCTGCAAATGTTGCCAGGACCAGGCTGGATAACACACCAAATACTGACACGATCATCGAGTTAAGGAAATAGCGACCAAAAGGTTGAACCTGGAATAAATCAACATAGTTTTGAAAATAGAAAGGGTTATCTGGCAGCCAGGTAATAGGCAGCCGGCTGATCTCTGGCGGGGTTTTGAATGAGGTCAAGAACACCCAGGCCAGCGGGATGAACATGATCAGGCCAGCAACGATCAACAGGAGATAAATGAAGGCGTTTGCTGCCGTATTCCTGATGCGGTACCAACCTATCGCATTAGCCCGGTCTTCCCTGGATGTTATGGATGGTGTACTGGCAATGTCCATCTGACTGGCTCCTAGTAATTCACTCGACGGGCAAACAAATTCTGCTGCAAAAGCGTCAGGAATAGAATAAGGAGGAACAAGAATATAGATGCAACCGCGCTCTCGCCTATCCGGTTCCAGTGGAAGGCCCACTGGTAGATAATCATCACCAGGGTACGGCTGGCGTCGACCGGGCCCCCGCCAGTAGCGGCATAGGGCAAAGCAAATACCTTAAGGGCCGTCATGACTTCTATCACGCCCACCAGCACCAGTTGGCGGTTGAGCAAGGGCAAGGTAATATACCGGAAGGAGTGCCACCGGGTGGCTCCATCGATTTCCGCAGCCTCGTAATAATCACGATCAATGGCGTTCAGGCCGGCCAGAAGGATCAACATATTGAAGCCCAACCTGGCCCAGATGTACATAATGCTTAAGGAGGGAATGACCTGTTGAGTGCTATTTAGCCATTTCAGGGTTGGCAGAGAGAGCATTTGCAGGATATTGTTGGCTAAGCCATAGGCAGGATTGAAAATCCAGGTCCAAATGTAAGCTACTGCGGTCAAGGAGGCTACTACCGGCATAAAGTATAAGGCTCGAACCAGGCTGGTGCCGGACCGCTGTCCAAGCCGGTGGAAGCCAAGGGCTACAACCAAGGCGAGACCAACCGTGATGGGCACGCTGAGGGCTGTAAAATAGAGAGTATGCCCCAGGCTTTCCCAAAAGTCACTGCTTGCCAGCACGGTTTGATAATTCCTTAGCCCGACAAAGGTAGCAGGTCGTGCGATATGATATTTTACAATGCTCAAGTAGAAGTTGTAACCCATAGGAATGACAAACAAAAGCATCACAAAAAAGAGTGATGGAGCAATGAACAGATAGCCGGTTCTCGCCCGTCTTTCCAAAGTGGTTCGACCACGCACAAGGTAGTACACAGTTTGCATATTAACACCTCCGGTCAGGCTGGATTGGGGAAAATTGATGATACAAGGGAGATTAGAGATATCCAGTCTACGCTCTCTAATCTCCCCGTCTTGTGTGCCTGGTTTTGCCTACAGGGCTATGGTTCTTTGGCTAACAAGGCGTCCACATCTGACACGGCTGCATCCAGGGCCGTTTGTGGGTCTTCGCCAAATAAGACAGCCTGTACTGCTTCACCGATGCGGGTAGCAATCTCATTAATAAAGGGATGGTCGTAGTAAGGCCCAGTAGGATGAGATAGAATGGCCTGGGTTGCCTCGTAGTCGGGCCGTTCCGACACATAGGGAGCCTCGAAGTTCACTTCCCAGACCGGGTTGTAGCCCTCGAGTTGGGCCAGGTCCATATCCGTTTCGGGGTTCGAGACGGCCCGTATCCAGTCCCAGGCGATATCCTTATTTGGACTGAATTTGTTGACCATCCATGACCAGCTAAACAGAAGGCTTAATCCCGGATAGCCGCCCGGTCCTTCGGGCAGCGGAGCCACGGCGTAATTGATGTCAGGCGCATTGTCGGCCATCCAGCCTACCAGCCAGCTTTCCCTGAAAATGATCGACGACTTGCCCGCAGCAAATGTTTCAACCGGCTTGCCCAGCTCAAGGCTTGAGACTTTGTGCTCGTGAACCAGGTCATGCATATATTGCAAAGCAGCTACGGTTTCGGGGCCGTTGAGATACCCCTCGGCGGTAGAACCGTCCGGCGCATACAGCCGTCCTCCAAAGGCATGAATGAAAGGCAGGGCCTTGTCTGCTAGCCCAACAGGCGCGCCATCGTAACGCAGGGCCAAACCGTTGCGAACGATGTTACCATTCTCGTCATAAACGGTCAACTGTTTGGCATATTCCAGCAGTTCGTCAAACGTTGTAGGCGGTTTGTTGGGATCCAGGCCGGCTTCCTCAAAATGGTCGACATTGTAATAGACCATCATTCCCAGGTCGGCGCTTATGGGATAGGCCACCCACTGGTCATCAACTTTGTAGAATGGCTGGATAACGCCAACTACGTTTTCCGAGTACAGTGACTGCAAATCATCTGGAGCCGCGTCGGCCACCCCAATGGCGCCGGCATAATAGGCCGCTTTACCAATAAATATATCGGGCGCCTCTGTTCGGCCGGCAAAGGCAGTCAAGTATTTGGCTTCATAGTTTTCATAAGGGATGTGAATATACTCTACGGTAACATTGGGGTGCTTTTCCGCGAACTCCTTCACATTCTCGGCATAGTAGTCCAGAGACTCTACCCACTCGTCATTGTTGCTCCAGACCTTCAACGTGATAGGGCCCTGGTCAACTTCGGCTTCGGCTGCAACTGCGGCCTCGGCGGCTGCTTTGGCGGATTCAGCTTCGGCCCTGGCAGCTTCGGCCTCGGCTTGCGCAGCCGCCAATTCTTCGGCTCCCGCCGCTTCTGCGGCAGCAGCTTTGGCCTGGGCGGTAGCCAGGGCCGCCTCTGCCGCAGCAGCCTTGGCTTCAGCCGTGGCAGCAGCGTTGTTGGCCGCCTCTAGTTGGGTCGTATCTACCGCCGGCTGAGCGACGCAACCGGACACCAGGGCGATCAACAGCAAGATCAAAATTGTTCTGAACCACTGCTTCTTGTACATTTTCTTCTCCTTTGAAACTCGACTTAGAATTGGTGAGGATTTTTTGGCCTGCGCTCTGCAAGCAAGCGAGTTCTCAGTGTCTTTTCATGTACTTTCCCTCCTCCTTTTTAATGTGAACTCAACCCGTTAACGGTGAAGGGCCAAACTCTCGCCAAATATCCAACATATACAGGTAGTTTTCCAAAGGCACCCCTGGGAAAATAGAGTTACACGAGTCGCTCAGCCAACAGCCGCTGTCGCTCGGCATCTGAAACTGCCTGGAGATTCTCCAAGGTTAGCCAGCACCGTCCCAGCAATTCCTGTGTCAATTCCATAGATAGTTCGAAGGTGGGTGGCCGGTAGAGAGTGGACTCGCGCCTCAAGGCGGCCAGACTCCAATCCCTGGGTTTCATTGATACCCCTTATTGGGCGGTCAGCTAATCGTTTAGCTGACACGCAAAAATTTTTTAGCACCCACAAGAACGACGGATAACCAGTGATGACTCCAAAGTATATGTTTTATCACACGGTTTAATCCCTTCTAAACACTCTAACAAGAGCTTTGTGGCCAAGTGTGCCACTTCTTCGGTAGGCTGACGAATAGTTGAAAGCGGACTGGCCACAGCCTCCATCCAGGGGACATCGTCGTAGCCAAACACAGCCAGATCATCGGGGATACGCCGGCCGAGCTGATTAGCGGCTCGCAATACTCCCACTGCGGTAGATTGGCTGGTGGTAAAGATGGCATCAACATCAGTATTGGCAAGGAGATCAAAGGCCAAATCAAAGGCGTTATTGCCAATCACATCGACTTCTCGAATTAGAGTAGGATCGTAACAATCTTGTTCATCCGCGGCGCGACGATAGCCGGCAACGCGGCCGGCGGTGTTGGATGCCTGAATGGGAATGGTAACCAGGCCGATCCTCCGATGTCCGTGGCCGATCAAGTGTTTGACCGCCTGATAAGAGATATCCTCATCATTGGTGATGACACTAGCAATACCAGGTACAATACGCTCGATCACTACAATTGGAACAACGGCACTGGCTTCTCGTATATGTTTATAATCATTGGCGAACGCAGGCGTGATCAGGATGCCGTCCACTCGCTTGGCCAGGAAGTTTTGTACAGACGTCTTCTCGCGCTCAACTTCCTCATCTGTAGTTATCAGGAAGGTATCAAAGCCTGCCTGCTGGGTCAGCTTTTGGACCGTACGGACTAAAGGCGGCCAGATGGGACTGGTGATGTTGGGAAACATCAAGCCAATGGTCCGGGTCTCTTGCATCTTGAGACTACGGGCCACCAGGTTAGGTCTGTAATTCAACTGAATAATAGCCTCTTCGACTCGGTGTTCCAGCTCCGGGCTAACGTATTTGTTCTTATTGATAACTGCCGAAACTGTGGCCACCGAAACGTCAGCCAACTTGGCAACATCCCGGATGGTAGCTCTATCTGGCATGATATTGTCTTTTCTTCTCAGCAAAATTGAATATGATGTGTACCTGAAACGGTAGCTAATCGTTTAGCTAATCGTTTAGAAGAATAATATCATGAAATAAGGTTCCTGTCAAGATGCAATTACCCAGGATGGTTCAGAAATAGGGTAACACTTTCTCAGCCGGACGAATGACGAATGACGAACGACGAAGAGATCTGAGCCAATAATTGGTCCTTCGTCTTTCGTCCTTCGTCTGCAATTGTTACCCTAATTTCAGGAACATCTGAACCATGCCCAATTACCGACCGTGATTTCTACGATCCCCGCTGCGGTGGAAGTGAAGCCAACCCCATCAAGCTCACCCCGTGGAATCCCGATTGCCGGCCACCCTGATGGAGTTTCCCGACCAGGTCATCAGCCGTGCCTACCTGATGAAGACAGTGTGGCATATCGAGTGCCCCAAGGCTTTGTGGAAGGCATCAACTGCGCCATTCGTGGTATCATCAATCGGGCTTTTGGTTTCCGGAACTTCGACAACTTCCGCTTACAGGTTCTCGTCGAATGCGGCGATGTCTGACTTAACCCTACAACAAATCTGTGTAGAGCCATCTTTTCATCGTATGGTTGCGTATCGCCGGGCATAGAACTCGCCTTTGTAGATCGGATCTTTGATATGCAGGTGAGAATGCTGGTGTGCCACACACAAGCGCCAAAGATGGTCGTGAAATGATCGGTAGCACCACGTTAGGATTCGTTACCCTCCTTGAGCGCATACAGCGCAGCGTGGGCAGCCACCGGCACCTCGACGATCGGTTCGATGTCCTCCAACGCGGCCAAGACTGGCTCTATCTGAGCGTGTAAATCACCTTCGTTCAGCATACGCAGCACGTGGTGCGCGCCCTCGCGTAGCACAGCCGAGTCCGAACGCTGCACCAATGCCTTCAGTAGAGGGGCTAGCCCATCCCGCCCCAGGGAAATCAAACCTTCGGCCGCCAGCCAACGAACGCCGAATCTGTCGTCTTCGAGAGCGGTCACCAGTACCGGAGCTGTCTCCGGGTCCTCTAGCTCGCTCAAGGCTTTGGCAGCTTCCCAACGCAGGCGGTAATTCGAATCGGGCGCTGCCAGCGCCCCCATCAAAGGAGCCACGGCCGGCCTCCCAATGTCCACCAGGGACTCGCGCGCCCGTCGGCGCGCTAAGCCGTCATTGCCAGCCAGAACAGCGATGAGGGCTGGGATAGCCTTAGAATCGACGGTGGAAGCCCGAGATACGTTGCTCTTGTAAGTAACTTTATGATTTCCGAACTCAGTCATATCCAATTCCCCTCCAATTTTACTCTTGTGCATCCTCGGCTAAAGATGCGAAAAATGCTTCTGCCTGGGTGATCAAGTCTGCCTCGCTCAGCTCTTGGGCATTCACAATAGCCATGACCTTGCCTTTTAGCCCCCTATGATGGTCGATGCGTTTGCTTAGCTCATACTTGGCTTGACCAGGTCCCAGGATTAGAATCTCATCCACCGGTCCCAGGTGGTGAATTACCTCTTCGTAGAAATGCTTCAACATTTCATGACGATGGGCCTCGATGCGTCGCTGCGACCAACCTCCACCGTGGGTGTGTGGACCGGCATTGGACAAGAACTCCTGCTCTCTCTCAAGATTGTCACCAGTGAATGTCAGCACAGTAGCTGACCGATGATCTATCCAGATTGCGATATAGCGCGAATTGTGTTCACTCATTGCTTACCCCCTGATTCAACTCAACCTTGGTTATTGGGACTAGGAGCAGCGGCAGGCGAGAACGACTGGAAACCTTGGGCGCGATGCTGCCAGACCAGAAGGCATCTATCCCCGCCTTGCCGTGCGTTCCCATGACGATCAGGTCGGCGTCAGTCTTGCGAGCTTCATCGAAAATGTTCGCTACTGGCTCACCCCGACCAATCTCCGCTTTGGCCGACACCCCTTGGGCCTGCAACTGGCTCAAATTGCGATGCAGGTAAGTCTCAGCCTCTTGTTGGCTCAATTCCAGTACCTGAGTCGTGGCCCCCGGTAAAAAGCGACCAGCAACTGCACAGCTTCCCGATAGGGTGCTCAGGGTGGGAACTACCAGGAGAAGATGCAGTTCGGCCGTGCAGGCGTGGGCCAGTTCAATTGCCATTCCCAGCCCCTGTTCGTGGCCGGGCATACCATCCAGTGGCACGAGCAGCTTGCGGCAGGTAAAAGGCTGTTGCTTGCCAATGCCTGTGGGCCGGATGAGCAACACGGGTATCGTGCCCAGGGCAACCACCTGCTGAGCAATGCTGCCAAATAGCAAGTCGCGCAGACCACCCTGTCCGTGAGTACACATCACGATCAAGTCTGAACTCAGCTCTCCCGTGTGATCCACGATAGCGTGTGCCACGCCTGCTGTTTGGCTGGTATGCACGTGTTCTTTTACGTGGAGTTCAGTCGGAAGGGCACTGTGGGCCACTTCGTCCAGATAGGCATACGTCTCCTCTGGATCGACCAGGTGGCGTTCGCCGTGAATCGTCTGCGGAGCGTCACGCTCGATGATGTGCACCAACGTCACCTCAGCCCTCAGTTTTTGGGCCAGGTACGCCGATGGCGACAGGGCCGCCTCGGCAAGACGCGAACCGTCCAGGGGAACCAGCACCTGTTTGAGCATCAGCTTATCCCTCCTGAGAAAGTTTGATACAGCAGGTAGCCGTTCAAAGCCACGATCAGCGCTGCCACGATACTGACCAGAACAGTTGTGCCCCGCCGGTTGACTAATTCTCCCATCAAGTCGGAGCGGCGCGTGAATAGAATCAGGGGGATGATGGCAAAGGGCAAGCCGAAACTGAGCACCACCTGGCTGATGACCAGCGTACGCGTCGGGTCCAGGCCAGCCGCGATAACCGCCAGCGAAGGCGCCATAGTCGTCAAGCGGCGTAGCCAGACCGGGATTTTCCGATGCAGAAATCCCTGCATAATGACCTGGCCAGACATGGTACCCACCGAGGACGAGGACAAACCCGCAGCCAAGAGCGATATAGCAAACACCCAGCTTGCCGCTGAACCCAAAAGCGGCTGCAGTGTGCGATGCGCCTCCTCGATGGTGCCTATGTGGGTCAGCCCTTGATGGTGAAAAGTTGCAGCCGCCATGATCAACATTGCAGCATTGATCATGCCCGCCAGTCCCATGGCGATGACCACGTCCAAGACTTCATATCGAAACAAACGCCGCAGTTGGGCCGGGTCCCCGGTAATGATGCGGTTCTGAGTAAGAGATGAATGCAAAAAGATGACGTGCGGCATCACCGTCGCGCCCAGGATCCCGGTGGCCAGCAACACGCTCTCGCTGCCGGAGAACTGCGGCACGACCGCGTGGAAGAGCACCTGCCCCCAATTGGGTCGGTCTAGCACCGTCTCGACCAGATAGCTGACCGAAATCACACCCACCAACGCCGTAATGACGGCTTCCAGCGGCCGGAACCCGTAACGTTCCAGGCCCAAGATGAGGAAAGTGGCCATCGCCGTTATCACGCCGGCAGCCCAAAGCGGGATGCCCAGCAACAGATTGAAGCCCAACGCCGCGCCCAGAAATTCGGCCAGGTCGGTGGCCATGGCAACGATCTCCATCAGGACCCACATCCCCCAGACGACGCGCCGAGGGAAATGGGCACGGCAATGCTCGGCCAGATTCACCCCGGTGGCGATGCCCAGCTTGGCCGAAAGTGCCTGGATGAGCATGGCCATAAGGTTGCTGGCCATTACTACCCACAGTAGTGTGTAGCCGAATTGAGCTCCGCCCTGGATGTTGGTGGCGAAGTTACCGGGGTCCATATAGGCCACGCTGGCGATGAAGGCTGGCCCCAGGAAAGGCAGAAGGCGGGCCAGGCCACGCTTTCTGCTGCGGCCAGCCAATATCTGCCGGGCTGACTCAATAGTCTCGACATCGCCTGCCTTTACTTGACTTGTTTGCAAGGGTATTGTGTGTTTTGTCTCCATGGTAACTTTATGATACCCCTTGCCGATCCATTTTTCCTTATGGCTACCTGAAGCCAGCCTTAAGAAAACCTTAAGGCCTTTGATATTTATGGTTGAAGCACTTACGGCTCACTTCTCGGTTCGCTAGTGTTTCGCGGCGAAATAGATCGACAGTTGGTTTTCTCGGCGCCTTGATCTAAATGCCTGATTAGGTAACCATCTGACGCGAAACACTTAGGCAGTTGGGCGTTGAAACTTGGATTTACTATGGGGTTACTTACGCCCAACTGCACTAGCTCCTGGGCGCGTGAGCAGATCAAGTGCCCGCAACAATTGTTGGTCTCCGCTATCCTGTAGCTGACCTGGCGTCATATCTCCCTCCCCCCTCGGGGAAAGGGGGGCTATATCTGGCGACAGGGACGCGGTTACGTTTGGGGAGATGCCCTGGTGCCAGATGAGACGCCCGTTGGGTGTCAACCATTCCTCGGTGGCCAGGAGCAGCGCTGAGCCGTCGGAAAGACGAAACTCGTTGAGGACGGTGCCTGTCCCGAAGGTCGTTTCTCCTACCAGGGAGGCCCGGCCCGCATCCTGCAACGCGCCAGCCACAATCTCAGCCGCACTGGCCGTGCCACGGTTGGTCAATACCACGATCGGAATGTCGGTCGCCAGACCTCCCGGCTGCACCGCTACCGGGTTAACCTGGCCTTGGGCGTCCTTTTCCAACAGTATGTTGCCATCATCGAGAAATTGAGAGGCTACACCCACTGCCTCATCTAATAGCCCGCCCGGGTTGTTGCGCAGGTCCAAGATGATGCCTGTCATCCCCTGCCCCTGGATGTCCGTTAGGACTTGCTTCAGGTCCTGGCTAACTCCCTGGCTGAAGGCAGCGATGCGCACGTGCGCCAGCGTGGTGCCTGGCAGTCGCCCCCAGGTCACGTTGTGAAGGATAATGCGGGCGCGCACTAACGTAACATCTCGGGTACGTCCCGTGGTGGGGTTTATCACGGTCAAACTCACCGAGGTACCAGCCGGCCCCAGAATATGCTCTACCACCTGATCCAGGGGAAGGCCGGCGACATCCTCTTCGTTCACCTTCAGGATGACGTCGCCGGGATGCAGGCCGGCCTGCTGTGCCGGGGAATCATCTATGGGAGCCACGATGACCACGTGGCCGTCCTTCACCTGCACCTCGGCCCCGATGCCTTCGAACTGACCTTGGGTGAAATCACGCTGCTCCTGAATCATCTCGGGGGTTAAGAAGCGGCTGTGGCCGGTGTCGCCCAGGGCATCCACCATGCCACTAATCGCACCATAAGCCAGATGGGTAGTCTGCACCGCCTCGCGGTCCACGTAAGCCTGTTGGATCGTGTTCCAGGTTTCTTCCATTAGCTGGACTGCGTCCGGCGGAATAGTATCGGTTGGAGAGGAGGCCGCCAGTACCTGGCGTTCCAGGCCGACTCCGCCCGCCAGTCCCAGACCAAAGGCAAGGGCAATCAAGACGATAATCCACAGACGACGCAATTGATGTTTCATCGTTCCTCCGAACTTCCCTCGAAAAGTCGATATCAGCGGCAACGTCAACTCCTCTCCCTAAACTTATCACACGGTTTTTCGATTAACTTTAACGTTTAATAAAGCCAACCTTAAGGGAAACTTAAGCCGAATACTTATGTTGTTATTTCTCTGTCCTGTCCGTTGTGGCCGAGTGACCAGAACCCCTGCAAGCTGAAACCTGAGGCAGTATTGTGATAGAGACATAAAAAGCCGAGTAAAACCCTCGCTGGCTGGCATCTTAAGAGTCTCGCGTCGTCTTAAGAAAGACTTAAGGTTCCCTTAAGGATGAGCAGCTCTGTTTCACGATATAATATGCGTAGATTTTCATTTCAAACGATATAAGAATCAAGGAGAGTAAAACATGTACCACAAACGTAATACTCTACATCTGCTGGTTCGACACAGACTAGGCCAGAAGATGTCTGCCCTGACTATAGGCCTGTTGACCCTGGTGGTGGCTCTTATCGCGGTCGTGATCATATCATCCACGGCACCGGTGGCTGAGGCAATGTCCCCTATACCACGGGACGAGTATGCCTTCTTGATCGACAATCCGGAGATGATACTCGTCCCACACTACCCCGCCGGATCGGAGACTGCTTTTCTGGTCTCTAACCCGGAGATGATACTCGTGCATCACTATCCGGCTGGGTCGGAGACTGCTTTTTTAGCCGCCAACCCGGAGATGATACTCGTGCCTCACTATCCGGCTGGATCAGAGACTGCTCTTTTGGTTGCTAACCCAGAATTGATAGTCGCCCACATGTACTACGGCTTTAACGCTCGAACCGCGCCCAGCTTACAATGACATGGATGTGTTTCAAATGAATTGAACAAGGTGCAACCCACTTGATTGGCAAGCAAGTGCGGAGCGAAGCCTCTCTGTGAGGTTGCACCTTTCACCTCGACGGAGATGAAACGCAACCCGATGACATTGTTACAGATTGGGAAAACTCTGGAGCAGCGAGGGTGAATAACTACACATACAAAGTACGCAAAAATATCGCCAAGGAAGGGGTTAGAAATGACAAGGATTCTGGCAGTTACCACACATGCAACCGATGAAGAGTAGCCTGGCGTTCATTACCGCTGTAGGTGCTCTGAGGGGCGGCCAAAAATGTACTATTCTTCCGCACTCGACTGGACAACAAGTTCATCCCCCACTGACACAAGAGTAGCGCGTACCTCTTCCAAAAGTGCGGCCAGCACCACCAGGATGGGTACCGCGAAGAAGATACCCAGGATGCCTTTGGTCTTGGCACCCACCAACAGGGCGATCAGGATGAGCGCGGGATGTAGACCGATAACTTTGCCATAAAGGGCCGGCGCCACGATATGCCCTTCAATCTCCATGACGACGACGTATAGAAGGATCACCCATAGCGCCAACCAGGGATTGACGGTCAAAGCACTGATAACCGCCAGCAGCGTGGCGGTAACCCCGCCCAGATAAGGCACGATTTCCAACACGCCTCCAACCAAACCAATGGTGAAAGCGAAAGGTATCCCTAGCAGGGCCAGACCGGCGCTGAAGATCAAGGCGAAATAGACAGCAATGACCGCCTGTGCCCATGCCCAACGGCTCAACCGCCGACGCAGACCAACTACGACCACACGTACCCTTGGCCAGTGGCGTGGGGGTACCCAGCCGTTCAGCAGATGCTCGTCCCATCCCGTGCTATTTGTAAAGAAGTAGGCCAGGACCAGTACCAGCACCACGTCTACTGCGAGCCCGCCGACGCCTGTGGCAGTGTTCACCAGGGTACTGAATAAGATGTCGAGGCGCTGGGCCAGGTTTTGAGCCAGTACACTCGTAGAAGGCAACCACTGCTTCAGAAGAGGGATAGCTGCTAGCTGGGAGAGAGCTGATTGCAGCAAGACCGGGGCATTGGCCTGCAAGGCAGCGAACTCGGCCTTGAAGACGGGGACCAACAAACTCCCCATGAGCACCAGCATCCCTCCCAACCCGATATACAGACCGATCACCGTGATCCCACGTGGAATGCGCCAGCGAGACAGCGCGTCCGCCAGGGGGCAAATGGCCAGACTCAGAAGCAGGGCGGCGAAGATCACCGAAAGAACCTCCAGTACCAAGCTGGCATAGGTAATCGTAAGCCATAGTGTCAACCCCAAAGTCAGCAAACCAATCCAGGCTTGCAGGCTGAGGCGCCAAGGATGTGACATGAACATGATCTCCTGTCTCTCAGTTAATCGCTTATCGTAACCGGCTTCAGGTAATCGCAATGAGCCCATGGCACGTTTTAGCCGCCAGCCCGCATACTTAGCAGCAGCTCCACGAATACAATTAAGGCCACCAGGGTATTTAGTATGTTGTGGCGGCGGAGGTAAAGCCACAAAGCCAGCAATACCCGCAGGCTGGGCAGTAAGGCCAGCAGCACGATTCCCGCGCTCATAGCTGCCAGACTTATCGGCACCTGTGAGGGGTGCGTCAGTCTGGGAAGTGGAAGAACCGAGCCCCCCGGTATCGAAAACGAAGCCCCGATGATCAACATGTCTACGAAACCCGCAAGCATCAGGCCCAGGCCGACCAGGGAGACAATCAGGGAGATGCGTTGCATCGTGGCCTCTAAATCATCCGTTGTTTCACTCGTGGTAAATGTCATGCTACACGCCTCTAATCCGGTCTATAGGAGTTGTCCGAAAACAACTCTTCAGCTTTGTCCTAAATAACTTTGCACTTCGTGCCTGTTATTTACGGACAAAGCCATAATATGCATCGTCGGCCAGTTACGACGTCAAGAGTGTAAGCCGTGAAGCAGCATTTGTACTCCCATTACAACCATCAATCCCAATAACGCCATACGTACCCATGCCACTCGCAGGCGCGCTAGGGCGTATGCGCCCAGCATGGCCCCCACAAATACGCCCAGTGCCGTGGGGATAACCACCAGAGGATGAATATCACCCCGTCCGTAGTAGACAAATACACTGGCTGCGGCCGTGATGCCCACCATAAAATTGCTGGTGGCAGTGGCCACACCCAGGGGCACATCCATTACGGCGTACATAACAGGCACTTTGATAAAGCCACCTCCCACGCCCAACAGGCCGGAAACCATGCCGGCCAAAGAAGCTACGCTCAGGCCGGCTGGCCAGTGGCGGGGCTGGTAGTCCTGAGCGAACAATCGCTCCGGTTTGCTGCTGTTCCTCTGGCGCAGCATCTTATATAAGAGATAGGCGGCTGTTAAGAAGACGATCATAGCGAAGAGGATGCTCATCACGCGAGCGCTTACCAATCCGGCCAGCCAGCCCCCGGCGATGGCTCCTGCCGCGGTTACTACTTCAAGCCGCAGGGCCAGCCCGATATCTGCGCCACGTCCGCGCTTGGCGACTGCCCCCACCCCGGCCGAAGTAGCGATCACGCCCACCAAGCTGGTGCCCACAGCGACACGAATAGGCAGATCGAAAAGCAAGGTTAGAGCTGGCACCAGAAAAATGCCGCCTCCCAGACCCAACAACGCACCTAGAATCCCGGCCATAAGCCCCATTCCCACGAGACCTACATAAATCACTCGACTTACCCCCATCAACCCAATGCTAAAAAGCGATACCACTCGGCCATATCCAACTCCAAGTCTTCGTAGCGGGCCTGGAGAGCACCATACAGCTCGGCATTCTCAATGGCCAGGGCCACCAAGTCCGAGACTGAGCTTAGGAAGCTGATGGCAACACGGCCGAAATGCCGTGGCCGCGCTGAATAAGCTCGCAGGACACCCAAAGTGCGATCCTTCAATTTCAAGGGGACTACCAAAACCGACCGAATGCCTTCCCGGGTCGCTTCTTCCGGGTATTCAAAACCCCCTTCGCTCTCTACGTCGTAGAGGACAACCACCTCGCCTCCCATCGCACGCTGATCTACCGGGCTTTTGTCCACGTGAATCTCGCCTTTGGCCAGATAGGCTTGGCTGAGGCCATGGGCGGCCACCAAGTGCAGAGTCCGGCCTTTGGGATCCAGCAAACGAATGGAGGCAGCCTTCAAACCCATCTCCCTTACGGCGGCCCCCAACACCTGTTCCAACATTGGCTCTAGTTCCAATGAAGCATTCAACGCCTGGGCGATGTGGTATAGACTGCGATGAAGGTATACCTTCTCCAGGACCAGCGCCCCCATATCCGCCAGCGTGTCGAGCAGCAAGATGTCCTCTTGGCCTAAGGCAGATACCTCGTCCACATAAACACGCAGAACCCCTATGACACGGCCTCGTACCAGCAAGGGGACCGCTATTAAGCCGCGCAAGCCCTCGCTGGCGGCCGCCTCCGGATACTGAGCGCCTGGCTCCTGCGTAACATCTGGGATGACCACCACTTCGCCGGTCAGCACGCGCTGGTCTACCTGGCTTTCGGCCACCCGAACCGGCCCTTTGTCGAGATACCCTTTGCTGAGTCCCAAAGTACCGGCCAGGAGAAGTTCGTCCCCATCCGGACATAGCAGACGTACCAGGGCTGCACGTGCTTCCAGCGCCGAGACCACCTTTACCAGCAAAGCTTGAACGACATCTGATTCCTGTAACACGCCACTCAAGGTGTGGGCTGTTTCCCGCAGTACATCTAGATAAGCCCCCGTGTCATGTATTCGCGTCATGCGCATCCCCTTCCATATTTAACCGGGCAGCAGGCCCCATCTCTATCGGTCGGGCAGCCTGATCTACTGGAGAGCATACGTAACCTGAATCTGGCTATGAAGCTCGAGTTGCCCTGGCTGGATCGGCGCCACGCTAGTCGTGTTAGCCAATGGAGCCGGGCCGCCTCCGACGTCTTGGCTGATTGACAGCAGGTCGCCGAGTTGATAGCCGGTTAGTCTGGCCAGGTCCTCGGCCCGGGCTTGGGCGTCGGCCACTGCTTTGGCCCGCGCCTCGGCTTGCGGCGCAGCCTGGTCTTGTATGCCGAACGTAATGCCGTAAATGTTGTTGGCACCCACTTGGGTCACTGCATCAAGTACCTGGCCGAGCTGATCCAGGTTGCGCACCGTGACTCGTACCATGTTGGTGACGCGATAACCAGTAACCTGGCCGGGCTGCCCTTGCTCCGAGTTATAATCGGGATTGATGTTGTAAGCCACGGTCTGGATGTCTTGATCGGCGATGCCCAGACTCTGTAAGCTGGCCATGACCTGATCCATCTTGCCCTGGTTCTCTTGGGCCGTCTCGCTTGCCGTCAGTCCGGACGTCTCAACCCCAATATTGAGCCAGGCCATGTCCGGATTGACCAAGGCGGCGCCTTCTCCAACTACCGTGACGGTCGGTTCGGTGCCCTCTATAGGCTGCGGGGCCGTCGATAGCTGAACTCCGTGCCCGCCTGACACGGTGTCGTGCCCCAGTCCGATGACTAGCACTGATGCCATCACAACCGCCAAGATGAATGTCGGTATCCGAACCATCTCAAGCACCTCCTGTTCGTAAACGAATGTTTTATACAAAGAAAACAGTTTTGGGTTAATTACTCAAGCGAGCAGACCCGAATATTCGGGAGGGTCTGCTCGCCACGGTGTCCCGATCACCGATTGACTTTGGGGCCGCCTGGCCCCGCATTTCTACGGCGCTGGCGAGGGACTTTCAGCCAGAGTCACTGTCACCTCCACCTGCTGCCCATCGCGATTGTACTGATTTACTGTCGTTCTAAAGACTCGTCCTGTTGGACGGGTTTGGTCTGCTCATGGTGGACAGACATTGGTGTTGATATCTTGCTACGTGGGTGATGCTGGGCCTCCTCGGCCTGGTACTCGAAAACCCGCAGTTCTGTCGGCACTGGGTCGCCAAACTCGGGCGGCAGCTCCTGAAAAGGAGCGCCGAACAACCAACACAGGAAACGTTCAAGCCATCCATGTTTCTCAGACATTCGTGACATGGGACACCTCCTCAATCGCTTCTGGACGGGGGCCAAGGATCTGGACTAACGTGTCCTGATCGATAGTCTCCTCCTGTAGCAGAGTACTTACCAGTTGATCTAATCTCTCTCGCGCGTTGGCCAACAAGCCAGAGACAGCTTCGTGACGTTCCTCCAACAAGCGGTGCACATCCTGATCGATACGGGCGGCGGTGGCTTCGCTGTAATCTCGGCCTTGAGCCAGTTCGTAACCCAGGAAGGGATGTTCTTCGTCGGCCTGAAACGCTACCAGGCCCAACTCTCCCATCCCCCAACGGGTGACCATGCGACGGGCCAGCCGCGTGGCCTCGACCAGGTCGTTCTCCGCGCCGGTGGTCACGTCGCCGATGGCGATCTCCTCGGCAGTGCGGCCGCCGAGCATCACTGCCAGACGGGCCAATAGGTACATCCGGCTGTAATTGTAATGATCTTCGCCCGGCATCTGTTCGGTGACTCCCAAGGCCCGGCCGCGTGGGATAATGGTCACCTTATGTACCGGGTCGGCGGCCGGCGTCAGCCAGGCCACCAACGCGTGTCCCGCTTCGTGGTAGGCCACCACGCGCTGCTCGTGATCATCCAGCAACAGGGTGCGCACCCCGCCTAACAACACCTTATCCAGAGCCTCCTCGAAATCGTCCATGTTGATTTGATGGCAGTTGTGGCGCGCGGCGATGAGTGCCGCTTCGTTACACAGATTGGCCAGGTCGGCCCCGCTCAAGCCGGTCGTCGAGCGCGCCAGGAGCGGCAGTTCTACGTCGCCGGCCAGGGGCAAGCTCCGGGTGTGGATGCGCAAGATACCCTCGCGACCTTGGCGGTCGGGCAGGTTGATGGTTACTTCGCGGTCGAAGCGACCGGGTCGAAGCAGGGCCGGGTCGAGCACGTCGGGCCGGTTGGTGGCTGCCAGCACAATGACCTCGTGTCGCTCGTCGAAGCCGTCCATCTCCACCAGTAACTGGTTGAGCGTCTGCTCTCGCTCGTCGTTGACGGTTCCCAGGCCAGCACCCCGCCGTCGTCCAACAGCGTCCATCTCGTCGATGAAAACGATCGCCGGCGCGGCCAACTTGGCTTTTTCGAACAAGTCCCGCACACGACTGGCCCCCACGCCGACGAACATTTCTACAAACTCGGAGGCGCTGATATTGAAGAAAGGCACACCCGCTTCACCAGCTACCGCCCGGGCCATCAGCGTCTTACCGGTGCCCGGCGGCCCAACGAGCAGCACACCGCGCGGAATGCGGGCCCCAATATCGTGGTACTTCTGGGGATGGCGTAGAAAGTCGACCACCTCCTGTAATTCTGTCTTGGCTTCGTCGGCACCAGCCACGTCGTCGAAGGTAACTTCTGGGTGATCAGCCATATACCGACGGGCTTTGCTGCGTCCAAAACCGAAAATGCCGGCTTGGCTCTGGGTGGCTTGGCGGCCCATCCACACCATGACCAATACCAGGAGCAGCAATGGCAACCCGTTTGACAGCAACATGCCCAACCATGGGCTGGGGGCTGGTGATACATCCACCTGGACCCCGTGGGCTTCCAGTAGGGGCAGTAACTCGCGATCGCCGATAGCCTCTGGAAAATTCGTCATGAATTCCCCGTAGCTTTGTGGCTGAGATGCCTCAGATGGGGTTTCTGAAACCGTCGCTGAGGTAGAGGGTTGAGGTGATGCGACAGCGGTGGTCGCTGCCGTAGGTTGGGGTGATGCGACAGTGGTGGTGGTCGCCGCCGTAGGTTGGGGTGATGCGACAGCGGTGGCCGCCGCCGTGGGTTGGGGCCACAGGAAAGGCTTGGCAAATGTCCCGTTGATCTCGGCGCCCGAGATGTGCACTTTGGTCACATTGTCGGCCCGCACCTGAGCTAAAAAGGTGCTATAGGGAATACTGACCTCCGGTTGACTCGCCGGCAAGAACAACAAGACATTCCATACCATCAAAGCTGCCAGGATGACCCACCATATCCAGGGCCAACCTGGCCTATGTAGCAAGTTGGGTTTGTCGGATGTGGGCGGTGGTTCTCGTTCCTGTTGTGTGTCTATCACTTTCTTTGACTCCCTTGCCTCAAAGTCTCAGACCTAGCAACGCATAGACTACGAAAGCACCTAATGCGAAGGCGGCCACCACGAGTAAACCTAATAATGTCTCATCGGATGATGAGGCCTCATCCAATGAGGCATTATCGCCAGGTTCTATCCAGTCATTTCGAGATCCTCGCCATTGAACTCGCAAGAATCCCCAGGCCATGATGCCTAGCAAAAGCCCAGCCACAATGCTGAGCAACAATAGAATCGCACTTCCAGAAAGCATCAGCTTACCTCATTCATGTGAAGACGGTGACAATCTTCTAAGCACCTCTAACTTAACACAGGTCAGGTTTGCTTTCTTTAAGGCAACATGCAGGCAACCTTAAGCTAACCTTAAGCGAAGGGGCTGAAGGCTATTCATTATTGCAACCGCAAGGTTGGCGTTCTGTTTGGCGGGGGACTGAGGTGTGTAGCGAGCGGGAAGTGAGGCTGTTGTGTCCGCAACCAGACGAGGGTACACGTCTGGAGATGGAGGTACGTGTTGGTTGGAAGGGGTATCAGCGTTGACCAGGGGTCAGCGGCAGCCGGATGGTGAAACAACTGCCCTGACCGGGTGTGCTCTCCACATCGAGGTGCCCGCCGTGGGCGACGACCAGGTCATTGGCAATGGTCAGGCCCAGGCCCATGCCCTGGGGAAAGCGGGTGATCGAGTGCCCTCGGTAAAAGGGGGTGAAAATTTGGGTCAGATCCTCGGGATCGATACCGGCTCCAGTATCGCTCACCTGGATCCAGACTTCTCCATTCTGTGCGTCCGCCTCCACCGAAACGGTGCCCCCCGGCGACGTGTACTTTATAGCATTGCTGAGCAGATTGCCCAAGGCGCGCGCCAGCCGGTCGGAGTCTGCTTCCAAGATTGGCAGGTCAGTGGGCACTCTGGCCTCCCATTGCAGCCCTTTGCTGTGAGCCGCTTCGCGCCAGGTTGCCAGCACCTGAGGCAGCCAGTCAGCCAGGGAAATGGGCTCCCGATCCAGCTCCAGCGTGCCCAACACCTGATCGTGGAGTTGAGCCAGATCGTCCAGCAGGTGGCTCAAGCGTTCCACTTCCTGGTCCATCCCGTCCAACAATTCCTGGCTCAGTTCCGGATCCGCCGTTGCACCCCCCCGCAGGGCGCGGATACCGGCTTGCATAGCAGCCAGGGGCCGTCCCAGTTCGTGTACCAGGTTGGCCAGCAATCGACGGCGGGCTGCCTCCAGGTTGCGCAGGCGGTCTACCAGGCTGTTTACGGCGCGCAACAACAGGCGCGTATCTTGTGGGCCTTGTTCGACAAGCGGGGCCAAATGTTGCCCGCTGGCTAGGTTCCAGATGGCCCGGGTCGCTCTGTTTACCGGACGCTCGATGTTGAGAGCCAGCAGCAAGCCCATGGCCAAACCCAGCACAAGCGCCACCAGCAGCACCCCCGTAATCAGATAGCGTAAGTGCATCAACTGATCCTGGACGCTGACCAGGCCATGGCTCAAACGTATCACACCTACCACGCGCTGTTCCGCATCCAGGACAGGGAACCACACGTCCGCTACCTCTTCGTGCAGATTACGGCTGTAGGTTGTAGAGATGTAGGTTGAACCTGCCAGGGCATCTGCGAGGTCCGAGCGATCCAGTTGCTGTCCCAAGCGCTCAATATCGGCAGGGTCGCTGGAGGCCAGTAGACGTCCTTCTCGGTCCAGTAGCATGATCCGTCCCGTCAGATGCTGGCTCAGGTCGGACACAAAGGCCTCGGCTTGCTCCGGGTCATTCCAGAGGTCCGGCTGTTCCCTGGTCAGCCTGGCTGCCAGTATGGCTTCGCCGGCCAACTCCTCGGCGATCTCGGGCAAGATCACTTTTGTTTCCAGGACGTAGATGAGGGCGATGCCCATCAGCGGGATGACCACCAGCAGGGGAAGCACGTGGCTGAGGATCAGACGCTGACGCAGCGTGGCTAACATCAAGCCTCCTGTGCTTCCAGCTTATAGCCGACTCCCCGCACGGTGATGAGGCGTTGGGGATTTTGGGGATCCTCTTCGATTTTCTGGCGCAGCCAGCGCACGTGGACGTAGATCACCTGGGGTTCGCCAGCGTACTCCGGTCCCCATACGCGAGCCAGCAGGTCGTCTGTCGAGACCACGTGGCCGGCCTCCAGCGCCAGAACGTGCAGCAGGTCGAACTCGCGAGGTGGGAGTTCGACCAAGTGGTCACCGATGGTAACGGTATGAGCCGCCGGATCAATCCGCATATCGCCCACCACCAGAGGCTCTGGTTCAGCCCCGGGAGATGACGACCGTTCCGAGCGCCGCAGCACCACCTCAATGCGGGCCATCAGCACATCCATGTCAAAAGGCTTGGTGATATAGTCCTCAGCCCCCAGCTTCAGGCCCAGCACTTCGTCGAGTTCGCGGCGGCGGGCGGTGAGGAAGATGACGGGCACATCTACCTGCGCCTGAAAGTAGCGTAGTGCATCCAGGCCGTCCATGCCAGGCAGCCCGATGTCCAGGAGCACGACGTCGGGCCGCTCACGGCGAGCCATCTCCAGGCCATCTTCTGCACTGGCAGCGGCACTCACCCGGTAACCAGTCTGTTCCAGGCTGAAGGTCATACCCCGGCGGAAAAGGGTGTCGTCGTCTACCAACAAGATATGTGTGGTCATATCAACTCGTCCCCTTTCTAACTTGGTGGCTGTACGGTGGGGATAGAAGAGCTAGCCTTCGAAGACCTACGAGGTTAAGAGGTAGCGTTCGCATCATTGTTTTTGCCAAACCTGCGCGGGGTTAACACTGAAAGCTTGTATAGTCTACGATGATTTTACTACAGGATGAAGCTTTTGAGAAAATTGTCTCCCGTGTGCTACCTCTCACCGGCTGACATGCGTCATTTTTTAAGGTTTGCTTAAGGGTCTCTTTAGCTTTCTTAAAGGCTATGGAACCTCTGGAATGCTATCCTGAATATAGATGTGATAATTGTCGCCTTCAACCGCTGCAACACATTTGTGATGAGGCCATTCGGTTGAACATAATACTTCAAACAGAGAGATTCGTACGGTGATATGCATTGGTAAATGGGCTGCACCCCAGTCACTCAAAAGTCTTGGGAAAGGCCCATAAGATTTCGTAAGGAGTTGAGACGAGACGTATAATATGGAGGGGAAGAGATGGTATGAGGGCTCTTACGGCTATCAGAAAACCGGCCGCGGCTGCTTGCCCAAGGTAGCTTTTGCAATGCATAACTTAAGGGGAGCAATTGCATGAGCACAGCCAACGGGATGAGCGCAGAGGCAAAGCTTCAACGTTATGCAACACGCTTGCAGACTCTTCATCAGCTTGATTTGGCTATTCTGTCTGCGCAGTCAGTGCAGGCGGTGACCGAGGTGGCATTGCGCTACCTGCGGCAATTGCTAATACCCTGTCTGGGTGCCAACGTCGTGCTGTTTAATTTCGAAACTGACGAAGCCACCGTGCTGGCCACCTCTGTCCGTGGTGGAGCCGGATTGGGGGTGGGTACAAGTTTTGCGCTGGATGCTTTTGATCTCGAAGTGCTTCGGAAAGGCGAAACTCACGTTTTGGAGGATATTAGGCTCATCGGTGAGCCGCCCCCTGTGCTGCATGCCTTGCGGGACAGCCAGGTACGCTCGATTACCAGCGTGCCGCTGATTGTCCAGGGCGAGCTGGTGGGTGCTCTTAACCTGGCGTCGGACAGCCCTGGTGCCCTTGAGCCTGAGTGGGTGGACATCGCCGGCGAGGCGGCCCGTCCATTGGCTATAGCCATTCAGCAGGCACAATTGATCGAGCGGCTGCAAGCTGGACGCGAGCGGCTGCGGCACGTCACCCGTCAAATTGTCTCGGCTCAGGAGGAGGAACGCTATCGCATCGCACGCGAACTGCACGACGGAGCAGGCCAATCTCTGACTGCCCTCAAGATCAGCCTGGAACTGATCCGGGCAGACCTACCCCCTGGGTTTGCATCTCTCCATCAGAGTCTCCAGGAGGTCATCTCGCTGACAGGCGAGACTGAGCAGCAAATTCGATTACTTGTCCATGGTCTGCGTCCTCCATCGCTTGACATGCTGGGTCTGAATCTGGCCCTGGAAGATCTCTGCCTCGAATTCGCCACACACGCAAAGCTGGCGGTTGACTATGTCGGGGCAGACACGCCAGTGTTGCCGGGTGCTATCACCCTCAATCTGTATCGAATGTTACAGGAGGCCCTCGCCAACATCGCCAGGCACGCGCAGGCCAGCCATGTGTGGGTGACGCTGCATTGTGATTCTGACACAGTCACTTTGTCTGTGGAAGATGATGGCCGGGGGTTTGATGCAGAGTCAACGATGTTTGATCAGCCGAGGGGTGTCGGCTTATTGGGTATGCGAGAACGCCTCGAATTGTTAGGGGGGAATTTGGAGATCGACTCTCAGCCTGGCCATGGTACCCGCTTGGTGGTACGCGTGCCCTGGAAGGAGCTGACGTGACGCGCGTAATCTTGGCGGACGACCATAACGTAGTACGCAAGGGCATTCGAGCCCTGCTAGAGAAAAGCGGCGACATCGAGGTGATCGGTGAGGCCTCGGATGGCCAGGAAGCCGTCGATCTGGTCGAACGTCTCCTCCCCGATGTGTTAGTGATCGACATCGCTATGCCGAGGTTGAATGGGATTGAGGCCACCCGACGCGTTGGTGATCTTCGATTAGCAACCCAGGTGGTGATCCTATCGGCGCATTCCGACGAGGCGTTGGTGCGCCAGGCACTCCACAGCGGCGCTCGAGGTTACCTGCTCAAGCAATCGGTTACCGAGGAACTGCTATTGGCGATCCACGCCGCCAGCCGGGGTGAGACATTTCTCAGCCCGGCGATTTCAGGGATCGTCCTGGACGATTTCCTGAGCCGACGATCTGACTCACAGGGACTCAGCCCCCTCGACCGACTCACACCACGAGAGCGTGAGGTGCTGCAACTGATCGCTGAGGGGCACACCAACGTCCAGATGGCCAAGATCCTAAACATCAGCGTGAAAACTGTCGAGAGGCACCGGGCCAGCCTGATGAACAAACTAGACGTCCACGACATAGCCGGGCTGACGCGGGTCGCCATCAAACACGGCCTGATCTTCCTCGACACGTAGCGTCTTACGCTTGTACACCCTGGCGACCCCCAGAAATGGGGTCTTTTTTGTTGTCCAGGATAGGGTAAGACCTCATAGACTTGGCCGCCCGATTCGTGTATAGTGAAAGTGGGGATAAAGGCAGCAAGGATATGCTTCACACCAAGCCGGAGGAAGACAGCCACAAGATTCGCGTCTTGATTGTAGCCGAGAATGGCCCCTTTCTAAAGGCTGCGGTCAATTTCTTGCGTCGACGCGGCGGCTTGGTCGTGGTAGGCGCGCTCCAGGAACACGAGCAGGCTCTAACGCAAGCCCAAGACCTGCGACCACACATCATCCTGTTCGACTTGAACGCCTCTGGGCCCACTGCGTTACGGGCTATCTCCCGTCTACGAAGGACGATGCGCGACGTGGGTATTATTGTTCTGTCTCCGCTGGAAACCGAAGGCTACCGGCGAGCGGTGCTGGCGGCGGGTGCCGACGATCTGGTCCTCAAGACTTCCTTCACTACCGACTTGGTGCCGGCCATCGAGCGCATCGTACAGGCGTGTTGACTAAGTACATTGCACTATATTAAGGAAGGAGGTGTTGTATGTTCACCAGGCAAAACAGTGCTAGCACTAGCTTCATGCTGACGGCCGCCATCTGGCTGGTGATCGGCGTCCTTATGGGGCTGACCCTGGCGCTGCAATTTGTCTTTCCAGACCTGTTTCGGGGTGTGCCGTGGCTCGTCTTCAGCCGCCTGCGCCAAGCCCACACCAACACGGTGATGTTCGCCTGGCTGTCCGGTGCTATGATGGGGCTTTGGCTGTACATTGTGCCTCGGCTGACCGGGCGCCAGTTGTGGAGCGAGCCGCTGGGCAACCTGTGTATGGTCCTCTGGAACGTGGCACTGCTCATCGGCATTGTCGGCTTGCTGACAGCCCACACCCAGAGCCGTGAGTACGCCGAGCTGATCTGGGCCATTGATGTGGCAGTCATGATCGTCCTGATCTTGAACCTGGTCAATATCTACATGACCATCGCCCACCGCGTCGAGCCCAAGCTGTACGTGAGCTTGTGGTACATTAGCGGCACCCTGATCTGGATGCCCATGCTGTACTTCATTGGCAACGTGATGTGGAACCCGCCCACCGGCGCGCTGACCGGCATCAACGACACCATCTTTAACTGGTTCTACGGACACAACGTGCTGGGCCTGTGGTTCACCACTGGCCTGCTGCCAGTAATCTACTACGTGGTGCCCAAGGAGACGCGCACACCTCTTTACAGCCATTTCCTGTCCCTGATTGCCTTCTGGGGCATCCTCTTCTTCTACACCGGCGTCGGCGCGCACCACCTGTTGTGGGCGCCCATCCCCTACTGGTTGAAGACTATCGCGGTGGCCGAAAGTGTGGGTATGGTGCTGCCCGTGGTGGCGTTCATGATGAACATCTACCTGACCATGCGCGGTAACTGGAACCGTTTCTTTGCCAGCATCCCCCTGCGTTTTGTGATTACCGGGTGGGCTTCCTATATCCTGGTCTCTTACCAGGGGTCGCACCAGGCGCTGCGCGGTATTAATCTGCTGACACACTTCACCCAATACGTGCCGGGTCACGCACATCTCTCGCTGCTTTTTTTCGCAGCCACCGTGATCATTGGGGGCATGTACTACGCCATACCCCGCATCTTCAACTGTCAGGTTTACAGCCGAAGCCTGGCCAACGTGCAGTATAGCCTGTACGTGGTCGGCTTCACCTTTTTCTTCGGCGGGTTCTTGCTGACCGGACTGGTGCAAGGAACCGCCTGGGTCCACCAGGGATTGCCGGTTTGGAGTGTCCTGCCCGGTCTACGCCCCTACATGGCGCTGCGTGCGGCAGGCGGGGCATTGATCGTCATCAGCTTTGCGCTATTCACATACAACATCCTGGTCACCGTCATCCAACGCAAGGCGGTATCTGAGCCCCCCATCCCGGCCCGCGCACCTGTATCCGCCGCGCCCGCTGCGGGAAGTTAAAGGAGGCATAGCCATGCGAATGACCTTCAAGACAATCGTCATCGGCGGTGTGATTGTTTTCTTTGCCGTGGTGACCGTAGTGGTCTTCGTACCCGGCATGATCTGGAATCCACCCCAGACGACCATCGCCCATCCCTATACACCCAACCAGGAGCGAGGTCGGGAACTCTTTTACTCGAATGGCTGCAACTATTGCCACACCCAGTACGTGCGCGCCGAGGATACGGCCATGGGGCCGGTTTCGGAGGGTGGCAACTACGTCTTCGACAACCCGATGATCCTGGGTTCCGAGCGCACCGGACCGGATCTTTCTTATGTCGGACATAAACGCAGCGAGGCGTGGGAAATCGAGCACCTCAAGGACCCACGCGGATACTCACCCCTTTCGATCATGCCCAGCTTTTCTTTCCTTCCCGAGGAGGATCTCAAAGCTATTGCCGCCTATCTCTTTGCGTTGGGCGATCGAGTGGCCCAAGAGCGTATGATCCTGCCCCCTGACTTGTATGCTGGTAATACTGACCCCATTCCTTATCCGTCCCAGGCCCTGGCGACCGGCAGCCAGCCGCCGCCCCAGGGTTGGCCGACCTGGGAAGCAGCAGGCTTACAGGCGGGCAAGGAGCTGTACGTCGATCGCTGCCTGACGTGCCACGGCTGCGCCGGCAATGGGTTAGGCAGCTATGCGGGAACGTTGATCGTTACCCCGGCCGATTTCAAACAAGAACCCTTTCGCAGCATGCCAGACGACCAATGGTTCTGGCACGTTTCGGAAGGGGTACAAGGAAGCGTGATGCCTCCCTGGAAAGAGAGCATGACTGAGGAAGAACGCTGGCAGGTTATCCGCTACATCCGGCAAGCCTTCGCCCGGCCTGTCATGCGTGACCCGGACGAGGGCGACCCCTCCGGAGAGTACGCCAACCTGACCAATCCCGTCGATTTGACCATCGAGGCGTTGGATCGGGGCAAGGCCATCTTCATCCGCGAATGTATGGTGTGCCACGGCGACGCCGGACGCGGCAATGGTCCCTACAGGGCAGGGCTGCAGCCCTCGCCCCCGGACTTTGGCGACGGCAGCTACGGCGATTACACCGACGCCGATTATTTTTGGCGCATCAGCGAGGGGCTGCCGTGGAGCGCCATGCCGACCTGGAAACTGCGCTATTCGGAAGAAGACCGCTGGAAGGTGGTCCACTACATCCGGGTCATGTTCACCCAAACTGAAACGCCTCCCACATCTCCGCCAGAGGGCCAGGATTTCCTGTTCCCTGA
This sequence comes from Anaerolineae bacterium, assembly GCA_034412795.1. GTDB lineage: Bacteria > Chloroflexota > Anaerolineae > 4572-78 > NAK82 > JAUVPY01. The sequence goes on along the minus strand of DAOUMD010000121.1, from coordinate 20,704 downwards.
CGTCTACAAGACGCAGACCATCCCTGAGGACGCCACATATGAACGTGGAAAGGTGACGTTCTTGCAGAACTGCGCCCATTGCCACGGGCTGGCCGGCGACGGCACCGGCTGGGATGGAGCTTATCTAAACCCAACGCCGGCTGACTTCCACGATATGGCTGGCATGGACATGGGGCCCCAGGCTCAGGGAGAGCACCTGGCCAAAGTGACTTTTGGGATACAGGACACCGCCATGCCTAGCTGGGGCGAATGGTTGCCCCAAGATCAGCGCTGGGACGCCGTCAAGTTCCTTATGGACACCTGGATGATGGGCAAAGCCAAGATGACAAGTAGCGTCCATGGCGATGGGGCAGTAGCCGCCAACTATGCCACCTTGAGCCAGGACAACTGGATCGGGGAAGGGCACGTCATTTCAACCACCCACGGCGCTGACCTGTATAGCACTTACTGTGCGACGTGTCACGGGGACAACGGGCAGGGGGACGGCCCGGGCACGCAAAACAACGCCAGCGGTGGGCCGGGGGCCTATCCGGCCGATATGTCACAGCCTTACATCTTCTGGCGCATCTCAGAGGGTGTGCCGGGCAGCCAGATGCCGCCCTTCCAATGGCTGTTGTCGGAGTCTGAAATATGGGATATCACTGCTCACGTGCAAGACCTGTCAAGCACGCAGAAAGGGGGCGGACAATGATGCCTTTAGGACTGTGGGTTGTCGTTGGTTGGATGGCCCTGGTTTCGCTGACTGGCGTCATCTTCTTGATCTGGGGCTGGAGAAGTGGCCAGTTTACGGACATCGAGGAAGCCAAGTATCGTATGCTGAAGGAAACAGAACCGGCGCCCTGGCCTGGACGGGAAGGAGACTAGACATGACCCAAAATGTTCTGAACGTGTCGTATGAGATCGTCTGGATTGTCGCCGGTGCAGTTATCCTGCTCCTGTTCGCCGTGACGGTGGCGCTGTCGCACCGGGGCAAAGTCTTGCCTGGCAGCAGCGGCCACCGCGAAGAAGAGGAAGAGGGCGAGCACGAGGAGATCCGCCCCGACGGTTACATCGACAGCTTCGCCAAGGAAATTGAAGAGGCGGGTGGCGGTATGCCGCCGGTTGTCATCGTGGCCCTGGCGGGCATCTTGCTGTGGTGGCTGATCTATTTGATCGTGAACTGGACGCCGCGCTAGGGAGGCTGGCCATGGCATATATATACCGAGTCAGTTTTGACATTCGACCGGATCAGATGAGCGAGTTGGAGATCGGCGCCTCACTGGAGCGGGTGTTGGGCTATTTGCGCACTCTGCTGCCGGCTGAAACCGGATTCGTCACCTCGCGGGCTATGCATTCGGTAGACATCCCGGAAACAACGCATTTGGTGTTCGAAAGTGTATGGGAGAGCTGGAGCGATTTGGACGTACATCGTCGCTCATCCCTGGCAGAGGATAAGGTGTTAGCCGAGTTCAAACCCCATGTCGTGTTGGAGGATCTGTCCGTCCACGCCTATCAAGAGGTCGCCTGAGCACTTCCGAGATGTTCGAGCGTGTCCAGCCTTGAGTGACAAGAGCCGGGCACGCTCACCATTGTCCCGAAGCGGGTTTTTCCAAAGACGATATGCAATTACCCATCAATCTTTATACTGCCCTCCTATTGACCGGCTTGTTAGGGAGCCTGGGCCACTGCCTGGGCATGTGTGGTCCGTTGGTCATGATGGTCGGCGTACGATTCAAGGCCCAGGGGGCGCCCGCGTTGCCTCGTCATCTCGCGTACCATGTCGCCCGCATCAGCGTCTATGCCTTGCTGGGAGCCATCGTGGGCGGAATCGGGTCACTGTTGGGGCTGGGGAGTCGACTGAGTAGCCTAAGCGGCACCATCAGCCTGTTGTTGGGAGTGGGCGTCATTCTGTTTGGATTGGCATATCTGGGTTACCTGCCGCTAGGCCGGGTTGAGGGGGCAGGGCGTTGGCTCAATCGCCTCATGAACCGGGCCCTCAAGCAGGGGGGAACCGCTGGGTTGATCGGGCTGGGGGCAGCCAATGGCCTGCTCCCCTGCGGCCTGGTGTACAGTGCTCTGCTGATGACCGCCTCCAGTGGCGGGCCGTTGTCCGGTGGCCTGGGGATGCTCCTATTTGGCATAAGTACCATACCGGCACTGCTGGTGGTGGGAGTGGGCGCTGGCGTACTGAGTGTCCACACCCGGCAGACGTTGGCCCGAGTCGCCGGGCTGTTGATCCTGGTTGTGGGTCTCCAGCTAACGCTGCGCGGCCTGGCAGGACTTGGCATAGTGTCCCATCTCCATTTGGGAGGCGTGATGCTGTGGTAGACCGAGGCGAGACGTGTGACCTATGTGGGCTAAAGATCGAAGGATCCCCTGTGGTGCAGTCCTTCGACGGCGAGGAGAAACATTTCTGTTGTCACGGCTGCGCGCGCGTCTACCAGGTGGCACACGATAACGATATGCTCGACCAGGTACAGGCCAAACCGGAGCCCAAACGCCCCGGCTTCACCGATTTGGTCCTGAGCCCTGGGGAGACGGCCTATTTCTCGCTGGATGGGATGTGGTGTGCTGGGTGTGCCTCCGCTGCTGAGCAGGTGTTGCGCAACCAGCCCGGCGTGAAGGACGTGGATGTCAGCTTTGCTGCCGAACGAGGGCGGATTCGCTACGATCCAGACCAGGTTGATCCTGATGCCGCGTTGCAGAACCTGGATGGTCTGGGCTACCGGGCACGTTTGCTGACCGACCGCAGTGCACAGCGCACGGAACGCAAACAGGAACGAACGCTGCTGCAACTCATTGTGGCAGCCGCCTTTGGCATGCAGGTGATGTTTCTTTACGTCGAACAACTCTATCCCCTATACGCGGCCGGACAATTCAATGCCTCGGAGGTGCGCCGCCTGCAGTTTGTGGTCTGGGCGCTGGCAACGCCGGTCTTGATATTCGGCGGCAGTTCGTTCCTGCGGGGTGGTTGGCGGGCATTGCGCGCGCGCACAGCCACTATGGATACCTTGGTCGCGCTGGGCACACTGTCAGCTTACGGCTACAGCGTTTATGTCACCCTGACCGGGTCCGGCGAAGTCTATTTCGACTCAGTGGCTATGATCACCACCTTTGTGATGTTAGGTCGCTACCTGGAGACCTTGGGGGGCACCCGGGCGCGCAAGGATGTCCGAAAACTGCTGAGCTTGCAGCCCGATAGGGCGTGGAGGCGTAGCGGTGAGGAGTGGGAGTCCGTCCAGGCCAGGGAATTGAGCCCTGGCGATATCATCCTCATCAAACCAGGTGAGCGCGTGCCGGCTGATGCCGCAATCTTGGAGGGCCAGGCAGCGCTGGACGAGTCGTTGCTGTCCGGTGAATCGGCACCAGTGGAAAGAGGTCCCGGCGATAACATTTTCGCCGGGACCGTGGTGACGGATGCTTCGCTGAGGGGCCGCGTGATACGATCAACTCAGCATACACGCCTGGCGTCCATCACCCACCTGGTGGAGCAGACCCTGGCGACCAAGCCGCCCATTCAGCGTCTGGCCGATAGGGCTTCGGCCTATTTCGCCGTCGGCATCATGTGTGCCGCAGCCCTCACCTTTCTGGGCTGGTGGCTGGTAGGCGGCCAGCCACCTTCGCAGGCGCTATTAACCGCGGTGGCGGTGCTGGTCGTGGCCTGTCCCTGTGCGCTGGGGCTGGCTACCCCGTTGGCATTGACGGTGACGCTGGGTCGTGCCACGCAAACCGGCATCCTGGTGCGCAATAACGTGGCATTGGAAACGGCGGCCACCGTCCAGCGCATTGTTTTCGATAAGACGGGCACGTTGACTCGGGGACGGATGTCAGTAGTTGCCACCGCCGTGGCCCCCGAGATAGAGGTGGCCGAAGCTGATTTTCTGTGTATGGCGGCTGCGGTCGAACAATACTCGGAACACCCCATAGCCCAGGCGATCCTGGCCGCCTGTCCCGGTCCGCTCCCCGAGGCTGGAGAATTCCAGGCCTTACGTGGCCTGGGGGCCAGCGCCCGGATAGACGGCCGGGTGGATCGACGCGTGATGGTGGGGTCGCCGCGCTTCTTGGGGGTGGGCGAGCACACGCCGCTGGTCACCGAGGCGCAGGCCCACGCCGAGCGGGGGGAAACGGTGGTGTGGGTAGGCTGGGAGGATACGCTGGCAGGCTTTATTGCCTTGCGCGACGAACCAAACCCGACCGCGTCCCAAGTCCTGCGCCGGTTAGAGGCGGATGGGGTTCAGCCGGTGATGCTCTCCGGTGACAGCCTACGCACCACTCAGGCGATTGCCACCGAGTTAGGGTTGGGTGAATACGAGGGCAACTGCCCGCCTCAAGAGAAGGCGGAGCGCATCCAGGCCTGGCAGGAGGCGGGCGAAAAAGTAGCGATGGCCGGCGACGGAGTCAACGACGCCCCGGCGCTGGCCCAGGCCGACCTGAGCATCACCGCCGCTGGCGGGACCGATGTGGCCGGGGAAACCTCGGATATCGTGCTCACTCGCTCAGATCTGACCCTGATCCCCACGTTTATCCACCTCTCTCGCCGCACGCGCCGCATCATCCACCAAAACCTGGGCTGGGCTTTCGCTTATAACCTGCTGGCTGTGCCTCTGGCCGCGCTGGGCATCATCAGCCCGGTCATCGCCGCCGCCGCTATGGCCACCAGCAGCTTGTTGGTTGTGGGGAACTCGTTGCGCCTGCGCCGGTAACGCTGCTTCAGATATACGGCCGCCGAAGTAAGAGCCCTCTGTAGTCGATAGAGGGCTCTTGTGTATGCAAGGGAAGTGTTGGAGGTCGTATAAGGTGCAACACGCTTGCAGTACATTGGCCTATGCGATATTGAGCTTAAGATTCTCTTAAGAGTCGCTTTAGCTGGGCATAAGGAGAAAGATGTCGAGTGGGTTTATCATAAGAGCGTCCAATAAGGACTAAGGATTTAATAACTTACCCATTAGCCGACTGAATCAGGCCAGTATTTCGCTTGCATTTGAGGAAGTTATTTAATTCTCAATCCTAAGTTCAGAGTAAGATGACAAAGTCTGGCGAAGGTAGGTGGAATGGCTATCGTTGATACGGAGACAACAGTATCCGCTACTCCCCATGTTGAGAGACACTTTACCGCAACGGAAACCGTGCGCGATATCGTGATTGGTATGTCTGATGGACTGACGGTGCCCTTTGCCCTGGCGGCTGGCCTATCTGGAGCGGTAGCCTCTACGGCCATCGTGGTGACGGCCGGATTGGCCGAAATTGCCGCCGGGTCGATTGCCATGGGGCTGGGTGGATATTTGGCTGCCAGGACCGATCTTGAGCACTACACCGCTGAACGGAGGCGCGAGGTGCAGGAGACGGAAGAAATGCCCGAGCAGGAGACAGAAGAGGTGGCTGCCGTCTTTCGTGAGTATGATCTGGGTGATGACGAAATCGCTCCTGTGGTGGCAGCTATCCGAGCCGACCGTGGCCGCTGGGTCGACTTTATGATGCGCTTCGAGCTGGGGCTTGAAGCGCCTGATCCGGCCCGCGCCCGGCAGAGTGCCTTGACGATCGCCGCCTCGTATGTCATCGGCGGGTTGATCCCACTGGCACCCTACATCCTGTTGAACCACGTCCTGACTGCCCTGTGGGTTTCGGTGGGTGTGACGCTGACGGCGCTGTTCCTCTTTGGCTACGTCAAAGGACGCTTTACCGGGATCCATGCGCTGCGTTCTGGCTTGCAGACGATCTTGATCGGTGGATTAGCCGCTGGCGCTGCGTTCACGATTGCCCGATTGATCAGCTAGCAGTATAGGTATCAATCAACACTTGGGTTCCGTGTTGTGTATGAAAGGACTTAGCTATGAACAAAGGAGGGCCACTCAATCGCAATGATAAGAGTCCAGCCAGCATCAAAGTCGCGCTGACAGCCACAGTTGCCGTCTGGACCGCAGTGGTTGTGATTCTGATCGCCGGTGTTGTATGGCTGTTGGAAAGGCCGAGCCAGGCTTTGCAGCCTATCCAAGGCGCAAGTATCCCGCAGGTCATCCTGGAGCCCGATGCTGGGGCGTCGGGCACCGAAGTGATCGTCCGCGGCTGGGGTTGGATGCCGGGCAGGTCCATCTTGGTCTTTCTGGTGGCCCCTGGTCAGTCACAGCCACCCAGCTATGCCACGAGCAGCGCCATCGCTGACGCCCAAGGGCGCTTTACCGCCGCCGGATTTGTGGTGCCCTCGGACCCTGGCTGGCAGGGCCCGGGGCAGGCGACGGTCATCGTCCGCGACAGCGAAGATGGCGCCTCTGCTCGGGCAGTCTTCAACGTGATCCGTTCGCCTGTGCAGCCTACGCCAACACCTACGGGCAGGCCTGAACCAACCGCCACGGCCACGCTGGTGCCGACGTGGACCCCCTCACCGACCCCCCCACCCCCACCGACCCCGACCCCAACACCAACACCAATACTGACATCGACGCCGACACCTCCGCCCCAGCCAGTGATCATCACCGATTGGCGCGGCGAGTACTTTGCCAATAGGGAACTGAGCGGAGACCCGGTTCTGGTACGTAACGACCCTGACATCAAATTCGACTGGGGTACTGGTTCGCCGGGGTCCGGCGTGCCGGTCGATAACTTCTCCGCACGCTGGACACGCAGCCTGTACTTCAAAGCCGGGACGTACTGCTTCCACATTCGGGTAGACGATGGAGTACGCCTGTGGGTAGATGGAAAGCGGGTGATCGACAGTTGGCACGACGGCAGCTCACACCTGGTCCAGAAGAAGTACCACATCAGTGAGGGAAGACATCATATCAAGATTGAGTATTACGAGCATAAGGGTGGTGCCTTGATCGACGTGAAGTGGAAAGGGACATAATCTTGGAGACGCGTTAAGGTTCTCTTAAGGGAAACTTTAGACAAGCAAAAGGAAAAGCGGGCCAAATGATGTTATGGTTAAAGTGTAGTCTTCCATGAAACGATTCTCTCTCAGGAGGTTAATGATGAATACAACAAAGGGTGTGTATGGGAAAACACGAAACGTTAAACGGCTTGAAGATCCCCCCATCGCTCAAGCCATCTTCGGCGATGTGCGTTGGGCCTGGATCTGGTTGATCCTGCGCCTCTATGTAGGCTGGAGGTGGCTGAGCGCCGGGTGGGAAAAGCTACACAATCCGGCTTGGACCGGGAGCAAGGCGGGGTCTGCTATCAGCGGCTTCGTCAGCCACGCGCTGACAGAGACGGGTGGTGCGCATCCCAATGTACAAGGCTGGTACGGCTGGTTCTTACAACACGCCGTGCTGACCTATCCGGCGGTCTGGAGCTACCTGGTAAGTTGGGGCGAGTTTTTGGTCGGCGTTGCCCTGATCGTGGGCATCTTCACCGGCATTGCCGCCTTCTTCGGCAGCTTCATGAACATGAACTACCTGCTGGCGGGAACAGTGAGCATCAACCCTATTCTCTTCGTGGGCGCTATCCTGCTAATTTTGGCCTGGAAGACGTCCGGTTGGTGGGGGCTGGATCGCTGGGTGTTGCCGGCTCTGGGCACGCCGTGGAGCCCGGGACGAATATTCCACGAAGGTGGCGCTCCGGGTGAAGAACGGATGGCCCATGGGCACGGTCAGATCTGATAGGCAATTAGCAAGCAATGTCAGTGTTTGACAAGGAGGTAAGTAATATGAACGCGTTCTTTCGTTTCATCGCCAGCCCGGCCGGGCGGGTGCTTCGCATCGTGGCCGGTATCATACTGATCGTCGCTGGTCTCGCGTGGATCCACGGCGTGGGTGGCTGGATCTTGGCGGTTATTGGACTGGTACCTTTGGCAGCCGGAGTGTTTGACAGGTGCGTGTTTGCGCCGTTGTTCGGCCTGCCGTTTGTAGGACAGCGCTTGCGCCAGGCTGTTCGGAATGAGCAGGCTGTTCAGCACGAACAACACACTTAACCCCAGCACTCTGTCGGACAAGTTCTGAAGATATGTCGCCCGAGGCGCGGTGAAATGGAGGCGAAGAAACTCGTTGTACTCGAGGCTGTCTGAAATGTTGGGTGTCCAGACGGGCCAGAAAGCCCACCCCACGACTTTTCAGACAGCCTCTTATTCGTAGGGCTTGCGAGCAGCCACGTTCAGAGAAAGGAAAGGTGATTAAAATGGATATTCCCATAGATGCTGAAGTACAATGCACGAACGGCACGTGTGGCCGCTGCACTTATATCGTTTTGGATCCTGTCGCTGAGCAGGTGACGCACCTGGTGGTCAAGGAAAAGCAGCCTCCCCACGTGGAGCGCCTGGTGCCAATCGACGAGGTGGTGGATTCGAATCTCGACGTGATACGATTGTGCTGCAGCCAGCAGGAGTTGGCGGAGATGGAAGCATTTGCCGATACCGAGTACGTTCAGGTCGATCTTCCTGACTATCAAGGTCCCCGACTTCAAATGTGGCCCACCGTCATCCCCAAGTCCACAAAGGTGCGGGCAGAGGTCAGGCACATCCCGCCGGGTGAGCTGGCTATCGGACTGGGCGTTCGGGTGGAAGCCACAGACGGCCACGTCGGCCACGTGGATGAGTTTTTGGTGGATCCGACCAATGAGCACATCACCCATCTGGTGCTGCGCGAGGGACACCTGTGGGGTCATCAGGAGGTGAGCATTCCCGTTTCGGAGATCGATCGCATCGAAGAGGATGTAGTTCACCTGAAACTCGACAAACACAGCGTCGAGACTTTGCCCTCCATCTCGGCCACCAGCCTGGCGGCCTGACGAGCCTCTAAAGAAGAAATTACCGAGTATATGGATGCAGCTCGTTTGGCCCTTCGTATGGACCCAGTCGCCTAAGGCTTCATCGGCGGGCATTGCCACTTCAAGACTTGATTGAAGAGGAAAGAGCCAGCAAATCCATGCTGTTGGCGATAGAACCGATGACCAGCGCCCCGAGCAAGGCGGGCCAAGTTGCCGCGCCCGCCAAAAAGGCTTGTCCCCCCAATGACAGCCGCAGTGATGGCAGTCAGCAGCAAGTCCCCCACATCTGTTACCCCCATCGTGTTCTAAGTCGTCCACCAAAGCCTGTGCCTGCAACTGCCCGACTTTTTCGTTGTCAAACAAGTTATTATAGATGACCTCTTTTTCTGATAGGGGTGCGTCCCAAATTTTGGGAGCACAGGGGGGAACGGGGGGATACCCCCCGAAATCCCCCCCGTCTGTCCTAAAATCTGGGACAGACCCTCTGATAGCTATAAAGTACTGCCAGTCCTGCCTGAGCAGTTAAGCCGGGTGAATGAATTCCTGACGGTTCCTTAAGGTTCACTTAAGCATTGCTTTAGGAAAGGTTAAGGAGAACCACCTTCTTAGAGGATACAATGGAAGCAAGATTAGGACTATGGTTCATTTTGCCAAGAGAACTGGTTGACAATTTGGCCTGCTTTGCCAGACACATCCGTAAAACGTAAGGCGTAAAGCGTGATGATTCTGGGCGAATGCGCCTTGCGAATGTGCCTTTACGCATCACGTTTTACGTTTTACGAGGTTACTTTGCTTAATTTGACCGGTAAGAAGTGTCAACCAAATAGTGAACTATTCCCCATTTCGCTTGCATTTGAGGAAGTTATTTAATTCTCAATTCTTAGTAAATGAAATAGGAAGGAGACAGCAGATATGGACATCCCTGTGAATGCTGATGTGGAGTGTACTGACGGCCCATGTGGCCGTTCCACTTACGTCATCCTCAACCCTACGACTGATCAACTTACCCATCTTGTTGTGAGACATAAGCAATTGCCGCACGCCGAGCGGCTGGTGCCCATTGATCAAGTGGAGGAAGCCACCCCCGACCTGATCCGGCTGCGCTGTACCCGGCACGAGCTGGGGGAGATGGAACCGTTTATAGAAACTGAGTTCGTTCGTGTTACGGTGCCCGAATACGTGGGTGACCCCAATATGGCGTGGTCTTACGTCGTTCCCAAAACCATGAGTAGAACGGTTGAACACGAACATATTCCACCCGGAGAGTTGGCCGTGCGCCGTGGTGCGCGAGTGGATGCCACTGACGGGCACATAGGTCGCGTGGATGAATTCTTGGTGAACCCATCCAACGGTCACATTACCCACCTGGTGCTGCGAGAAGGGCACCTATGGGGCCAAAAAGATGTGGCCATCCCGGTCTCGGAAATTGATTATATCGAGGAAAAGACCGTGTATCTTAAGCTGGATAAACACAGCATCGAACAGTTACCGGTGATCCCGGTCCATCGGAAGGTCGAATAAGGCTCCACTGCCAGGGAATGGACAGGAAGAATGAGCAAAAGTCAGAAGGATTTGTGGTCAATCGGAGTTGACCTGGGCGGCACCAAGGTAGAGGTAGCCCGCGTAGATGCGACGGGCGTTTTGGCCGAACGGCTACGACGCCCCACCGATGTCAAGGACGGCCCTTCCGCTGTCGAGGCCGAGATTGTTGCCGCTGTGCACGATCTTCAAACACAAGTTGGCTCTTCTGCGATGGGGGTGGGTGTCGGCGTGGCCGGACAGGTTGATCGAGACGGCGGCACGGTCCGCTTTGCGCCTAATCTCGATTGGCATGACGTGCCGCTCCGGGCCGATCTGAATGAGGCCCTTAATCTGCCTGTGCTGGTGACCAACGACGTGCGCGCGGCCACTTGGGGCGAATGGCTACACGGTGCTGGCCAGGGATGTGATGACCTGGTATGCCTTTTCCTCGGCACTGGGATTGGTGGCGGCATTGTAAGTGGCGGGCGGATGCTGTCCGGCTGCAGCAATACCGCCGGCGAGCTGGGACACATAACCGTTGATTTGAATGGTCCCCCTTGTCACTGTGGCAATCAGGGTTGCCTGGAGGCTCTGGCGGGGGGATGGGCTGTCGCGCGACAGGCGCAGGCGGCCGTATCGACCCAGCCCGATGCCGGATCAACGCTGTTGGAGATGGCCGGCGGCCAACCAGAGGCGATCACCGCCAAGTTGGTGGTGCAGGCTGCCCACAGCGGGGATGCTCTGGCCGGGCAATTAGTAGATGCCATGACCCAGGCTCTCATCGCCGGCGCTGTCAGCCTGGTCAACGCGTTCAATCCGTGCCGCCTGATCCTGGGTGGTGGATTGATCGAGGGGCTACCCGAACTCATTGAGCAAGTAAATCAAGGGGTGCACCAACGCGCCCTGACAGCAGCGTACGCACCCTTGGAGGTAGTGCCAGCGCAACTTCATAACGATGCCGGCGCGGTGGGTGCGGCAAGCATGGTACTGCGTTGGGTCACGGAAGATAAACGAGTCATTACTTAACGAAGTCATCAAGCATGGATCAGTCAGTTGACATTAGCGAGACATGTTGTCAAATTCCGTGGCAGAAAGGAGGTGCGTGTCGGGCTTTCATTTAGAGTCGTATGGAGACGATTTGAATACTGAGACAGTTGAGAAGCTTCGATACAACACAAGTAGAGAGCTTGCAGAGGCTATTGCCAGGCTCTACCAGACATCGAGGCGATTACCAGAACACAAATCACGTGCTCAAAAATCAATTTAGGAGAGGAAAGATGAAAACGCAAAGACTACTGTTTGTCACAGGCGTTATCGCTGTGATGGTTGTGCTGACTGCTTGTGGTGGCGGCGCCTCGACACCTGCCCCCACTGCCGCTCCCACCTCTGCGCCACCAGCCACGACCGAGGCGGCAGCACCGTCTCCTCCTACTGAGACCCCTGCTTCCATGGAGGCGACACCTACGGAGGCGGCACCGACGGAGACGGCACTTACTGCGGAAGCAACGGCTACCACCGGTGCTATGGGCGGGCTACGCACCCCTGAGAAAGCTGCCCTGGAGGCGGCCGGCGGTCAGGAGATCGGCGGCAGCGTCAGTGTGCTGGCCGTGTGGGGCGGCAGCGAACAGGATTCGTTCCTGGCTATGGTCAAGCCTTTTGAAGATGCCACCGGCGTGAAAGTGGAATACACCGGCACGCGCGACCTGAACGCAGTGCTGACCACCCGCGTTCAGGGAGGCAACCCGCCTGACGTGGCTGGCCTGCCTGGCCCCGGTCAGATGGCCCAGTACGCTCAGCAGGGCGACCTTGTGGATCTCAGTCAGGTTTTGGATATGTCCACTTTCGGTGACCAATACGCCAAGACCTGGATCGACCTGGGTACCGTGGACGGTAAGCTGGCGGGCATCTTCATCAAGGCCTCGGTAAAAGGTTTGATGTGGTACGATCCCAAAGTCTGGCAGGCGAACAACTATCAGATCCCCCAGACCTGGGACGATATGATGCAGCTCTCGCAGCAGATCGCCGACGGCGGTAACACCCCCTGGTGTGTCGCGTTGGAAAGTGGCGCCGCCAGTGGTTGGCCGGGCACTGACTGGTTGGAAGACATTGTCCTGCGTCAGGCGGGCCTGGACGTTTACAGTCAGTGGTATCAGGGCCAGATCCCCTGGACCTCACCCGAGATCAAGAAAGCATGGGAGACCTGGGGCCAGATCGTGGCCGATCCCAACATGGTGTACGGCGGTTCCAACACGATGCTGACCACGAACTTCGGCAATGTTGGCGATCCCCTTTTCACCGATCCGCCGGGCTGCTATATGGCCCACCAGGCGAGTTTCATCACCGACTTCTTCGTCCAGAACACCCCCGACGTCAAGCCGGTTGAAGACTTCGACTTTTTCGGCTTCCCGCCCTTTGACCCCAACAGTCCTGTGAGCACCGAAATGGCGGGCGACCTGTTCGGGATGTTCAACGACACGCCCCAGGCTCGGGCACTCATCAAGTACCTGGTCACGCCTGAAGCCCAGGCCATCTGGGTGCAGCGTGGAGGGGCGGTTTCGCCCAACAAGGCCGTGCCTCTCAGCGAGTATCCTGATCAGTTAAGTGCCAAGGCGGCCGAGCAGCTCACCAGCGCCGAGATCGCCGTCTTCGATGCGTCGGACTTGATGCCTGAAGCCATGAACAATGCCTTCTGGCAGGGCGTCCTGAACTACGTCCAGAATCCTCAAGACCTGGACAACATCCTCCAGAACCTGGACTCAGTTCAGAAAGATGCCTACAGTCAGTAAACTGTAAACCGGCAGGATGGCAATCGGATCCGATCGCCATCCTGCCTACTTAAAAGGAGGCGAAGCTATGCTCTCTAACCGATTGGTGATGGCCGTCATTGTCGTGGTGGGTGTCCCGGCCGCAATGGTGGGCTACATAGCCCTGGTGGAACTGTTGGTGGGTCTCTTCCCCTACCATACACGCCGGCGTGTGCGCCCCTGGCTTTGGGTTGGGCCAGCACTGCTTCTTTTGGCTTTTTACCTGGTTTACCCAACCCTGAATACAGCCTATCTCAGCTTTCTCAATGCCGATTCGACGAAAGGTGTGGGGCTTGAGAATTACAGGTACGTCTTCACCAACCACGACATGCTGGACTCTTTGAAGAACAACGTTCTCTGGCTGATCCTGTTGACGGGACTTACCGTGACCTTTGGTCTGCTGTTCGCAGTCCTCTTTGATCGCGTGCAATATGAAACCGTGGCCAAGGCGCTGGTCTTTTTGCCGATGGCTATCTCGTTCGTGGCGGCCGGCATCATCTGGAAGCTCATGTATGACTATCAGCCACCCGTGAAGCCTCAGACAGGCACCCTGAATGCGGTCGTAACTGCCTTGGGAGGGCAGCCGGTACCCTGGCTGGTAGATCGCGCCACCAATAACCCGGCCCTCATTTGGGTTGGTGTGTGGGTATGGACCGGCTTCGCTCTGGTGATTCTCTCGGCTGGCCTTAAGGGCCTCCCCCAGGAAATCATCGAGGCGGCGCGCGTGGATGGCGCCAACGAGTGGCAGATCCTTTTCAGAGTCACGATACCTATGATGAGCTCCACGATCGCGGTGGTGGCGACCACTATGGTGATTTACGCCCTGAAAGCTTTTGATATTGTCTACGTTATGACCAATGGGAATTTCGGAACCGATGTGATTGCCAACCGTATGTATAAGGAGATGTTCAATTATAATCAATTCGGTCGTGCCAGCGCGATCGCGGTGGTTCTTTTGCTGGCCATCGTCCCTGTTATGCTGATCAACATCAACCGGTTCCGCCAACAGGAGGCTATCCGATGAGCTCTACAAGTGCGATGCGTACTACGACTTCTATAGAAGATAACCCGCCAGCCGCGGCTCGTGCTGCGCGCTTCCTGAGGCGCACACCGGTACACCTGGCCATTGTCATCATCAGCTTCATCTGGATATTGCCGACAGTGGGGCTGCTGGTCAGCTCTTTTCGCCCGGCAAACCTGGTGGCTACCACCGGCTGGTGGACGGCATTCCAACCCCCTTTCAACTTCACGTTGGAGCTTTACCGGGAGGCCTTGGGCGCTTCCGGCATGGCGCAGAGCTTCGTCAACAGCTTGTTCATCTCCATCCCGGCCACGGTCATCCCCATCATGATAGCCGCCTTTGCCGCGTATGCCTTTGCCTGGATGGAGTTTCCGGGCCGGGACTGGCTGTTTATCGCTGTGGTCGGCCTGTTGGTGGTGCCGTTACAGATGACGCTGATTCCTATTCTCAAAATCTACAATCGTCTCGGGCTGACCGGAACCTTCCTCGGCATCTGGCTGGCGCACACCGGCTACGGCCTTCCCTTCTCCATCTACCTTTTGCGCAATTTCTTTGGCAATTTGCCGCGCGATATGTTCGAATCGGCCTACCTGGATGGCGCCTCGCCGTTTACGGCCTTTTTCCGCCTGGTGATGCCACTCTCGGTGCCGGCCATCGCTTCCCTGGTCATATTTCAATTCATGTGGGTGTGGAACGACCTACTGGTGGCTCTGATTTACCTGGGCGGCACACCCAGCGTGGCGCCTATGACCGTCACCATCAGCAATTTGGTGAACTCGCTAGGAGGGGGTTGGCAGTTACTGACGGCCGCCGCTTTCATCTCCATGATGTTGCCGCTGCTGGTCTTTTTCAGCTTGCAACGTTATTTCGTGAGCGGAATCCTGGCCGGTTCGGTTAAAGGCTAGATCGCGAATCGTGCTGCAAGGGAGTAGTAAAGTGAACAGGCAAGGAAACTTGGAGAACGAAGAAATCACCTGGCAAGTGGAGGGCATCCCAGTCTTCGGTAGATGAGGTTTAGCGATGAAAGAAAATCCATTGATGAAACTACATAGTTTTGGCCAGAGCATCTGGTTGGACTTCCTTCAACGAGGGATGCTTGCCTCAGGGGAGCTCCAGCAGTTAATAGATGAGGACGGACTGAGAGGCGTAACCTCAAATCCATCGATCTTTGAAAAAGCCATCGACGGTAGCCACGATTACGACGACGCTATTCGGGCTCTAGCTCTTGAGGGCAGGAGTGCGCGGGAGATCTACCAGACTCTCACCGTTGAAGATGTACAGCGTGCCGCCGATCTTTTACATCCCATCTATGAAAACACAAGAGGCAGAGACGGATTTGTTAGCCTGGAGGTCTCGCCCCACCTGGCCTGCGACACAAACAGCAGCATTGCCAGGGCACGTGAGTTATGGAACAGGCTGGATCGCCCGAATGTGATGATTAAGGTGCCAGCGACTCGTGAGGGGTTACCGGTCATCCAACAACTCATCAGCGAAGGGATCAATGTCAACGTCACACTGCTCTTTGGCCTGTTGCGCTATCGGGAGGTGATCGACGCCTACCTGAGGGGCATGATGGCACGAGCGGCGCGGGGTCAATCCTTAGAGGAGGTGACCTCGGTTGCCAGCTTCTTTCTCAGCCGCATCGATGTGTTGGTCGATCCTATGCTGGAGCCATTGATGCAGACAGGTGGACCCAAAGCTGAAATCGCGATGGCTATCCACGGCCAGGTCGCCATTGCCAGCGCCAAGGTGGCCTACCAGATATGGGACGATATCTTTGACGGCGAGCGCTTTGGGCAACTTGCGGCCCAGGGTGCCTCTCCCCAGCGACTTCTATGGGCCAGCACCAGTACCAAGAACCCCGAATATAGCGATGTCAAATACGTCGAAGCCCTCATCGGACCGGAGACGGTGAATACCCTGCCCCTTGAGACTCTTAACGCCTATCGTGACCACGGTGACCCGGCCCTCCGCCTTGAGGAAGACGGGCAGGAAGCCTTGCAGGTTCTGCACCGCCTGGCTGGATTAGATATCGATCTGGGTAAAGCTACCCAGCAGTTGGGGAATGAAGGGGTACAGAAGTTCATCAATTCCTTCGATCATCTGATGGACACGTTGGAGATGAAGCGTGCGGCAGCGTTGGGAGAGGCGATGGATCGTCAGTCGCTCGACCTCAAAGAGTACCTGGTGGCTGCGCAGTAACGGATCACCGATCTGGAAGAGGAGCGACTAGATGGTACACCAATACCTGCCCTTCGAAAACGGGGCCTTCACCGCCATCTTCATGAGCTTCGCCCTTGAACTCTTTGATACGCCGGTTATCCCCGAGGTATTGGCCGAGTGTCGCCGGGTTCTGCGCGCCAGAGGGGGACGCATAGGCATCGTCTCGCTGTCCAAGGGAGACAAATCGAACCGGGTGAGACGACTCTACGAGTGGGGGCACGATCAATTCCCCGGCCTCCTCGACTGTCGTCCTATTTTTGTGCGAGCCGCCCTGGAAGCGGCGGGCTTCGAAATACTCGATGCAACCCCGGTGTCGATCTTTGGTCTGCCGGTGGAGGTCGTCCTCGCTGGCCAAATGGATTGATCCAGAGCTGCCCCTTGCAATCACCCGCCACCGGTCGTCGCGATGTGGCTGGATCCGGTAGGCAATGCTGAGGATAAGCAGGGGCGCCCCTTACTTCTATTCGTCCTGCTTGACCTCGATGATTTCATCCCCCGTAGCCCCTTAACCTCGGCGACTACCGGCCCCAGCGAGCTGTCAGAGACAGAGACCCTGACGTTGCCCTTGGGGAGCTTGCCGTACACTTGCGAAAGAAAAGACACAGTACACCTCCGTGAATTAGAGACTTAGCCCTTTTCTCTGTCCCACGTGAGAGACAGAGAAAAGGGCTGGAGCGCACGTAGTCTCCAGCCCTGGGTGTTGCGTATTCTGTTGTTCAGAGAATTTCCTCGGAGAACTCCCCTCCGAGGATGTAGAAGACCAAGGACAGCACCCCCACGCTGACCGCTGGGGTGGCTATGCCAGCCACGAAGGCAGCCGCGAGCTGGCGATAGACAATGAGACCGTAGCAGTCTGCTACGGCCAGAACGATAGCTCTGTCACGCTGGTGAGCATGACAACCAGGCCGAGATCACGCTTATGCACGGTTTCACCTCCGTGGGATATCAGGGGGATACCCCCTAGTTCACTTTTTACTTATATTTATATTCATTCTCATCCCCGATCTCACGGGGAGGTGGAAACCGTTTTGGGGAAGTAGGGGGTTAAAAAAGGTGGCCGGCACCGCTTGTGGTTTTAGACAAAAAAAGGGGGAGTCTACTATGAGACTCTCCCTTTCTATCGCCAGTCACACGGCGGGGTGAAACCTGAATCCTGAATACTTCTTCTGTCACAAAGCCAAAAAAGGGGGAGTAGTCTACTCCCTACCCCGCCTGACCCAGGGGACGCTACTCTATACGGCTGCGTTTTTGGCACGGAATAAATCTCATAAAAAATAATAATAACTTTATACTTTTAATTAATATATAATACGATTTTCCTATTCGAATCGCGCAAAAACCGTGGTATAATGGATAATGGTGGGGAATAGCAACTGACGACGTTCCTCAACGAGACATCACTTGAACTCTTAAGAACCGACTACAACTCGACTTCCTTCTTCTTAATTACACGTCGCCAGGTGCAATGGGCGGCGTGTTTTGTTTGTCCAGATCTTTCGTGAGGAAAAGGAGATGCATTTGTCAGGACAAGTATCCGATCGCTTTTTTAGCAGCTTGACTAGTGTCTGAACCCAAAGTTGAGCCATTAACCAAGGAGGGTTAGCCATGAAACGCTCAAACCGATTGATTGTGGTCATTCTGCTGGCCACCGTACTTACTGCTGCCGCTGCGTGGTGGGTCTTCGCGGATGGTGGTGAGATTCACGCCTGCGTCAACCCCGGTGGACAGCCACGCATTGTGGGTAATCCAGGGGACTGCAAGTCGCAGGAGACACCGTTGACGTGGAATATCATGGGGCCGCAGGGAGAGCAAGGTCCGCCGGGTCCGCAGGGCGAACAGGGACTGCCGGGGCCAGAGGGACCTGCGGGGCCAAAGGGTGACACTGGTGACACCGGGCCGATGGGTCCAGCAGGGCCGAAGGGTGACACTGGTGACACCGGGCCGATAGGTCCAGCCGGGCCGAAGGGTGACACTGGTGACACCGGGCCGCAGGGCGAGCAGGGGCTGCCGGGGCCGCAGGGTGAACAGGGACCAGCGGGGCCGCAGGGTGAACAGGGACCCATCGGGCCACCCGGCATAGTTGGACGCTATCACAAACAAAATAGTTTGGAAATCGCCCCAGGCGAGGCGTCTTGGGTCAGCGTTTATTGCGAAAAGGATGACATAGCTACGGGTGGAGGGTTCGCACCTAACCTATTACCTTATGATCTGGATGTGAAGGCAAGCACTCCATCAATGATGTTTAGCCCTTATCCCCCGCCCGGCACGACGTATCAAGGATGGGGGGTGCACGCATACAACCCCAACACGACGGCACGGATGATGAGCGTGTATGTCATTTGCGTGGACCTCACTCCATAGCCTGTATTAGCATCCGGGGCATCGCCTTTGGATTCTGCTTGGACGTACTCTACTGGAAGGTCACCCCGGCCCGTACCCAGCGCCACTAATGGCGAGCGTATTGCCCGATGCGGATCTCGTCCGCACCTTGCTCATAAAGCCGGGCCATACGCGCCTGAAAACGTTCAATCGTCTGCGGGGCTGCGGATCGCCCCGCAGACGAAACCCTGTAACCTAATAACCTTTGGTGCTAGTTGAGTTAAAGGCTGAACTCAGCGATAGAGAGAGGCACGAAGCCATTCTCATCCGGCTGAAAACCATGCCACTGAACCAAGATATTGAACAAGGCCATCGTGAAGCCGATTTTGGTCTCAAAATAGTCCCAAACCTTATGGCGGGTACGCTTGAAGTCGCAGACATAAGTCAGCATAGAGAGTATGGTCTCAATCACCATACGGACGTTCCACTCGCCGCGCCGACACAGGCGCAAATTGGGAGGATGCCAATCGACCTTTTCAAAGGCGGTGTCAGAAAAGACGACCATGTGGTCTGCCACGTCGTCCACCAGACGCTGAAAGGCGCTACCATCGTAGACATTGGCTGTGTCACAGGCCCAACTGACGATGAGGCCCAAATGATTGACGAGATAGCATAGCTTACCGCCCACGATCCAGCGATGGTTCGATTTGCCCTTTTTGCCGATTTGCTTGGGGCTGCGTCCCTCCCGAATGGGATGTAGCAACTCAATACCATAGCTATCAATCACCCCGATCATTGAAGGATCGGCCAGAAAGTACTCAATGTAGTCCCGATGCGAGTTGAACAGCCGAAACAGACGCGTACGATGCGGCAGATTGGGAAACAGAGGGCGGTAGTCGCGCACCAACCAACGCCAGAAGGCTCGCTGTCCACACCCTTTCAGGGCGTACAGCAAGGCCAGGGTAACCACCTCACTCGGATACAGTTTGGCTTGGCTATGTTTTGGAATGGAACCCAGTTTCTCGTCCACATGAAAAAACAATTCTGTGATAAAATCAACGGTAGTCATGGGATTGTCTCCTTGTCTCCAATGTTTGGTTGCATCAGAGACAGTTTAGACGATCTCATGACTTCTTCAAACTAGCACCAAAGGTTAATAAGCCAAACCCCCGCTCGATTCTCCCGATGAAAGATTAAGTGACTTCTCCGAAGGAAAACACCTAAAATCCTGCCCAATTGGGCGGGATTCTTATTTGCTTAGAAATTGCGAGAACCGGCGTGAAGAGGGATTGAAAGCGAGGGACAAATGTGATACAATGATCACAAGGTGCCCTCCCTCCCGAACTCGCCGCCTTTTCACAATCAGATACCTGGTGAAAGGAGAACCCAATGCCCATAAACCCCGCAAACGCAACCGAACTGGCCTCGCCTACGAAGTTGGCGCCATCGCCCGCGAAGTCGGCGCCGAAGTCGTGGAAGGGGACCTACGCTACCCTTCACGGGGTGGTTTCGAGTTATTGCTACTAGCCCTGATTCCGACTCCTGGTGCAGCATCATTTTGGACAAGTCAAGGCCCTTTCAAAGATGGAGATTAATGGTGAGATGTATGCAAATGTGATTTTAGCTCCGTGTGAGCACGGTGGATATAAATTAAGCGAGAGATGTAAGAACTGTAAGGGGTCTGGATGGGCAGGAATGATTGAGCGCCCTCAAACAGGACAGTGGGAGTATTCGTGGATTCTTGTATCTCTCAGGGAGGGAACAGACAATAATCTTAACTTCGTTAGTACAGAAGGCAGAAATGCGGTTGTTTATAGACTCGCCGAATTGGGTCTGCAGAGTTGGGAACTAGTCAGCGTAGTGCCGATGTCATTATCTGAGTCTCGCCAGGATTACGATGTACGTGAGACTGAAACCGGCGAGCTATTCTGGGTCTTCAAGCGTCAGCGACAAAAATAGTTTGACTAACTGACAACGGGTTTGCTGGTGTTACAATGAGCCTCGATTCCCACACGTCCATCCACGCCGTCGCCCTGGCTTGCCCCGGCGTGGACTATATACGGCTGTGGCCGGGGTGGTATGCGACCCTATCCTCAGTCGTACAAACGCTGTAGACACCATTCACCAGTCAGCAGATCCCGAA
>DAOUMD010000120.1:0-68287 GCA_034412795.1 Anaerolineae bacterium | reverse complement strand
GGACGCTGGTCTGCAGCTTCAGGCAGCCCGATATACACCGTCGCGTGATCTCCAATCACGGCGCCGGTCACCGACCCGGAGAAGGCAACCTGGTACTTGCCCGCTTGAGCCCCCTGGGGATCAGCCCTCTCCAGCAGTGCCTTAGCAGCAGCCAGAAGCTCCTCGTCCTTGTATGCTTCAGCCTTTACCAGCGCTTCCTGAAGGATATGCCGCTGCTCTTCGGACACGCCTTCCTGCTCTAGTTTCTCCAGGGTTTGGCTCGCACCCTGGTCGCGGCCGAACTTGCGCAGGAGGAGCGACTTGAGATGGGCATAAGCCTCCTTGACGGCCGGGGCGGCGCTCGGCTGCAGCCCCTCTGTTGCACCCAATATCAATGCGGTTACTAGGCTGGTCAGGGGATCCATGAGTCCATTCCTATAAGTTAGGGCTCACCCATGCACTCTTGGTCGAACGCATAAGCCTTATGCTTGCATAATCAAGATCGGGGACAGCCAGGTGATGTCATCCCGATCACGCGCGGCGACTTGACACCTGGCCTCCAGCAGCGCGGTGTCGATTTGTCCCTGCTCGGCCAGGGACTGATAGAAGGCAAGGGCTAACGTTTTGGCTCCCTCATCGGAGACCGGCCAGCGGAAGCCCAATACGGAAGGGACGCCGGCGTGAATGATGCCGTCGGCTATGCCCAGGAAGTCGTCGTCCAAAAGCTGGGCCGGCTCGCCGGTCTTGGTACCCAGGCAGCAGCTCAAATAGGCGAAGCGCAGGCCCGAGCCACGCAGCAGCATGCGTAACTCGGAAATGGGCATTGCTTCTACATCACCCCGGCGATTCGGCTTTTCCCAAAAGAACAGGCTGCTCTTTTCAGGTGATTGCCTATCAAAAACACCGTGTCCAGTATAATGAACGATATGATACCTACATTTTTGCAGCTCTTTTCTCACCACCTGGCTGGTTGCCTCTGCGGTGGGGATGGTCCTGACACGAACCGGGATGCCTTTTTCTTCAAACAGGTCTTTTAAAGAGCCATCCAGGACCTCGATCTCTCGATCCACGCCAGGGATGGGCGGTTGTGTGTTGGAAGCAACCAAGAGTATCCTGAGTTGCTCCCCTTTGCTCCACAGGTCGTTGAAGAGACCGGGAGACAGGGGCACCCGCTTTACCCGCACGCCGGTAATGCATCTGGACAGCGCGTGTTTCAGCACCAGATAGTCTCCATCGGCCTGTATTCCCTCGAACAGAAACTCAAAGGGCACTCTGAGCAGGTCGCGAGGGGACTCGAAGCGGAGGTGCAGCTTCTCTTCGTTTTCCACCTCGCCGAGGGCCTGGTTGTAATTGCCGAGCACCTCCGGGTGGCTGACAAAAATCGCTTGATAGAGTTGCTTGCCCCATTGCTTGCTGTTAAAGCGCCAGTCGAGGCGCGGGACGTTATCGGCTTGACGGGCATAGGCATTCGCATCCAGGTCGAGGGTGCCCTTGGTGGTGGCACTGAAAGTAGCAATCCCGCTGACCCGAATGTTGATTCGATGCTCAGGTCTGCACGAGATGGAGAGGGTACAACTGTCATACGTGGTATCATACGGTGAGGAAGTCGAGCGTTTCAGGAGCGCTTTCACCCGGGCTTCGAACTCGGCTTTGTCATACGGCTTGGGCAGGTAATCATCCGCCCCTTTTCCAAAACCTTCGACTTTGTCCTGGAGCTGTCCTTTGGCGGTCAACATCAAGATGGGGATGTGGCTTGTCTCACACGAGGACTTCAAACGGCGGCATACTTCATAGCCGTCCATTTTGGGCATCATGACGTCCAATACGATCAGGTCGGGTTTTTCCCCCTGTGCTTTCGTTAGCCCTTCAACGCCATCGCGAGCCACTGTAACCTGATATCCCAGGTATTCGAGTTGGTCTACGACAAATACGACAACATCGGGGTCATCTTCCACGACCAGTATCTTTACCTTAGCCATTGTCCTCTCCCGCCCCTCTCTTGGGCAAGGTGAAGGTGAAGGTCGAGCCTTTACCTAACTCACTTTGAACCCAGACCTCCCCACCATGCATTTCGATGTATTCCTTAACGATGTTCAAACCGATGCCCGTACCGCCAACTCTACGGGTCAACGAGCTATCCACTTGGTAGAATCTGTCAAAGATCTTTTCCTGTTCACTTGCAGGGATTCCAATTCCCGTATCCGCTACCTTTACCGTGATCCATTTGTCATCACTCGACATCGACACTGCGACAGCACCCTTTTCAGGTGTGAACTTGATAGCATTACTTATCAGGTTTGTTAACACCTGTTTGACTTTTCCCCTATCTAGTTGAGTCCTCACGGTGTCTTCTGCTGGCAAGTCTGTTTGGAGTTCAACGTGTTTTCTGTGTGCATCGTACTCAAGTACCTGGATAACACTAGCCACCGTCTCTGCCACGTTTCCATACTCCAAGTCCAGCGTTGCTTTACCCTCTTGAATGCGTACAAGGTCAAGCAAGTTCTCGACCAGTCTGGCTTCGTCATTTACATTCGCCAATGCTAGTTCCAGCCGAAGGCGTTGTTTCTCAGTAATGGGACCATACATTTCACTTAGTACATTCTCTAAGCAACTTTTGATGGGAGTAAGGGGAGTACGTAACTCGTGTGAGACCGTAGAAAGAAACTCTGATTTCCTCAAGTCAAGCTCCTTCAATTCCTCAATTACATCGCTTAATTCTCTGTACAGCCGCGTATTCTCGATAGCGATCGCAGCCAGTTCAGCTATGGCCTGTGCTAGCTTTACATCACTTTCGGTGAAAGCGTGCGCTTTAGGATGCTCAATACTGAGGACTCCAATTAGCTCATCTCCCTTCAACATAGGCACAGCTATTATAGACCTGGTACCCTCCAAGAAGGGCAAATATCGCTCATCCTCGAGCACGTCCGGCACCCAAAACGGCTGTTTATTTTGAGCAACCCATCCTTGAACTCCTTGGCCCATTGGTATTCGAAGATAGTCTTCTTGGATCACATCTCCCCAAGACGCAACGGTCACTAGTTCATTCGTCTCTTTGTTTTGTAGTCTGATCTCAACCAAGTTCGCTTCTCCCATAAGTGAGACCATCGAATAAAGAATGCCTTCTAGAACAAGGTCTGGCTCACGGGGAGCTGAGATCGAGGCGGCAATTTTCCCAATCGTCTCAATCTGTGCTTCTTTCTGAATTCGAATCTGCTCATATGATCGAGCGCTCTGAATAGCGGTTGCGGCCTGACTTGCCAACGTGAGCAGTAAAGAGATTTCTGTGTCATTGAAATTGCGTGGATCTCTATCATATAGATAGAGAATGCCAATTACTTGCCCTTCAAGCTTCAGAGGAACGGCAATCATAGACAGAAAACGATCAAGCAAAACAGGATTGACACGAGGATCATGACGGATGTTAGGAATATACAGCACCTCGCCAGTCGCAATCACGTTGCGCGTAATTCCGTCCTCTTTGCTCAGCCGAGGCTTAGGGTGATCAAAGCCAGGCGGATAGAAGCTTCTGGTTACGGAGCGTCCATCTTCACTGACCAAGACGATGATGCCTGCATCTGTATTGGTCAACTGGATTGCACCGGAGACAATCCGCTGCAAAATCTCGTCGATACTCCGGGAACTGATGATCTGATTGCCAATATCTTGCAGAAGTTGTAGTCCCAGCGCTCGCTCGATCGCAATGCCGGCTTGACGCGCCAGGGCATCTACCAGGCGCCGATCACTTTCGCTAAACCAGCCGAATCCTTCCTGATCGGCGCTGAGAACCCCGATCGTCTTATCACCCACCTTCACGGGCGCGATTAGCATAGATCGAGGCCGTTTCTGTTTTTCCCCGGCGGGTGAAAAGCGAGGATCATCCATAGCGTTGTCAAGGACCAAGGACTCGCCGTGCTGGAACACCCACCCAGCCAGCCCTTCACCTGCCTTGAAGCGCCTGGTCATTATTTGCTTTGAGCTTACACCGTGGGTTACCTCAGGCACTAACATTAGCCCATCCGGCTCCACTCGTGGGAAAAAGAGGGTACAGTGGGCGCACTGCAACTGGTTCGCAATCTCGGAGACAGTTGTCGTCAATAGATCCTGGGGGGCAAGCTTGGTACTAATTATTTCCACAACCGTACCGACGATCTCTAGATCGCGGATTCGACGTTGGGCGTCGGCGAACAGACGTGCATTCTGAATGGCAATCGCTACCTGGTCGCAAAGCGGAACGAGAAGCTCCCTGATAGACTCTGAATAATACCCTGGCCGATCATAGTCGAGTGTCAAGAGCCCAATTGTTTCGTTTCCATAAACTAGAGGGAGGCCTATCCAAGATTTAGCTTGGCTCGTCTCGGGTCGAATTTCCCAATCGGGGTCTTGTGCTGGCTCACTTAAGATCAGAGGCTCTTTCACCCCGACAACGCGGCTAATCAGATGGTCTTGGGAAATCGGTCGTAGAAGCCAGGTTTGAACCACTTCATTGCCAAAGCCACGGGCAGCAATCAGTTCACGAGCATCTCCGTGGACAAGCTGTATGGACGCGTGGTGGTACTCAACCACTTTGCCCAGCTCGTCTAGAATCCTCCCGGTGACTTCCTCCAATTCAAGAGCGGAACTAATCGCAGCCGAAACCTCGCGCAACGTCTCGGCCTCTCGACGACGCTGAGCTTCGGCCTCAAAAAGACGGGCGTTTTCAAGGGCAATAGCTGCCTGGTCGGCCAGCAGTTCCAAAACCCGTTGCTCATATGTGCTAAAGGCCTCTCGTTGGATGCTATAGGCGTACAATACTCCCTGGTTCTGATTGTCACCTGGAATCGGCATCCCGACGAAAGACTTGACCCCGGCCTGGCGCAGTTTGTCATCGACCACATCATCGTGAGCGTCTACATCGGATAGGACAAACACCTCACCGGTCTCAATGATCTGCTGGGTAAGCGAGGTTGCCTTCATATGCCATTGCCATTGCACCACTTCATCGCCTATGGGGATCACAGGCTCGTACTGCAGTCGACCCGTCGCCTGATCCCTCAAAGCGACGGCGCAGGCGTCGGCCCCCACTAGTTTGGGCATGGCTTCGGCAATCACCTTCAATGTCTGAGTCGTGTCCAACCCACTGACCATCGCATTGCTGATTTCTAAGATGGCCGAGAGCAAGTCCCTCTCCCGTCGCAGCCGAGACTGTTCAGCCGCCATACGGATGGTCATTCCCAGTTCATCAAGGTTGAATGGCTTGGCTAGATAACGGTATGCCCCTGCCTGCAACGCCGCCAGTGCCCGGTCCATCCCCCAGCCAGTGAAGATAATGAATTCCGTCTCAGGACAACGTTTTCTGACCTGTTCCATCAGCTTGATGCCTAGTGGCTCAGGCTCAACATCCGGTTCTGGCATCAACAGGTCTTCAATTAGCACCACATCATAGGGTCGGTCTGCCGCAATCACCAGTTGCCACGCTTCAGACGCATAAGCTGCGGCATCCACCCTATAGTCGTACTCAGCTCGTAGACGCTTCGCTAGCGGCTCTCGCAAACTGGCTTCACCGTCAACTAACAAGACATACAATTGATCTTCAATCATTGCCCTTGCTCCTAGCAACCCCCCATAGTCTGGTAATGCCGATAACAGTTCAGAGCTAAAGAGCTACATTCGATACGTGTGATGCAACCTGTTTTTCATCGCTTCCTCTTCCCCTTCTTCGGTACCACTACCTCCCCAAAGAGATCCCTGGGCACGTCGCCCTCTTCCTCACCGGGGATGGGCAACTCGATGACGGGCTGCGGCAGGTTTTCGTTGAGCGGGATATCCCAGTAAGGATCGTACTTCTGGGTGAAGGCCTCCAGGTCGATCTCTTTCAACTCATCAAAGCAGGCCAGGCACAGCTCTGGGGCCCGGGGATAGCTGGCGTGGCTGAAGGTGGATAGCACGTGCTCGTATTGCTCACGGGTGAGGCCGTAGGCATCGGCGACGACGGCGTCAACGGCGGCCCGCACCGCCCACCGCTCGTCGTCGCCTTTGAGAACAGGCCAGGTGAAGGGGGGCTTGAGCTCGCGCCAGACGTCGCCGAGTTGCTCGCGCCAGAGGGGTTCGTAGCCAGCGTGGTTGCAGGTAAGTCGGAGAGCTGAGTGAGCTAGGAATACTTGAATACTCTGTGGAATTGCCACCGGGGTCTGGCTGAGAATAAAGAGGTTCACGTTTGCTGACGTCTTGACTCTCAGACACCAGTCAAATGCGAACGTGTTGCAGGCACCCGCAAGGATTAGGGGTACATAGCGCGGCGTCATTTCGGGCTCTCTTTCGGCCGCAATACTGTTACCAGAAACTGTTCCCGGACTAAGAATGCAGAAAATCCCGGTTCTTTCATCCGTTGACCTTGCTACTGCTCTTGCGGCAAATCGATAATACCGTCCAGACTCAATCCATAGCGGGTTGCCATCGAGATTAGAAATAGGTACACAGTACGTAGGAGATTCTCCCCAGAGTTCATCAAACTGCCGAAACGTTTTGCCCTCAGAAAGATAGAACACTCCGTTGCTAACAAGCTCCGCACGGTTCGTGGATTCTCGGGGATCACGCCCTGCCTCAAGAAATGCTTCCGTAGGCTTAAACCTGTGGGCTTCTTTTGTCATATCTAGTGTTACAGGTTGTTTTTGCAGTCGAATGCCTTGAGACGCGCAGTAATTCCCAAAGGGAGTCCCCCTGGAGATAGCTATTTGAGCAATATTTGCAAGGTTGACCGTTTGCAGTTCTAGAAAATTGAGGTATTCACCGCCCGTATTTCGCACGAAATTAAGCGTATAACAAACCTCCCGGTCACCACGTTCACCGAAGAGCCACTCATCGTCGTGGAGGTAAAAGGCACAGGGAAACTCAACCGTCGGCCCAGGTTGGGACGCGACGACCACGGCAAACTTGAAGCTACGGTGGATCTCGAAAAGCTTGCGCCGGTTCTCGAAGGAATAGCAACAGCCCAGTGCTAATCTCTCGAGATAAAGGTGACGGATGCCGGTTGCACCCTCATTGGCGTGGAAAGCAGAAGGAACTACTACTCCAGTTGCTCCCTGAGGACCAAGGAGTTGGGCATTGCGCTCCATAAACACACGGAAATAGTCCAGTTGTCGGCCCGCGAGATCCCCTTCGACACGCACTTTTTGATAGTTATAGAGGACATCGTTGGAGCGCTTCTGCTGCTCGAAGGATTCCTTGTAGGATTCAAACAGTGTACCGATCTCTGGGTCGGTTGTAAGAAGATTTTCGATGGCAGTTCGCTCCCGCTTGGTGGGAGCATTCAAGATTTCAAAGTCGAAAGAGGCGAAGAACTCTTTTGACTTGAATTGGATCGCTTCCCACGGAGGGTTGCCCAATACCACGTCAAATCCCTGTCTTGAGACAAGTTGCCCTTCGGGATAGAAGACCTCCGGGAAAGCTAATTCATACGGCAAGGTCGGTATGTACTCGCCTGAGGAAAGAGATTCCAGCAACGCCGACCGCTCCGCCGGTACCTCTTCCACTCCCAGGCCACGGGCGATCATTTGCAGGAGCTTGGGCTGGTCGGGTAGGCCCTCCGGAAGGGTGCCCATATCGGCGACCGTCTTGACCAGGGCTTTGTAGGCCACGTCGTCGCCTTCCGCTCCCAGCATCACGCCTCCGGCCCAGGCAGCAGCCACGATCTTGAAGGGAGCCAGCGCCCGATCCAGGCGGGCCTTGGCCGCCTGCTTGGCCTTCAGCTCGGCTAAGGTGACGCCTACGCTAGCCTCCAGGTCACGCACGTTCCATAGGGCATCCTCCAAGGCGGCGGTGAACTGTGCGCTGAGCCCTTGCGAAAAGAGGCCCTCCAACGGATCTTGCGAGCCGGGGTATAGCAGCAAATGCTCGAAGAAGGGACCGGTGAGTGAGTCGCCCACGACGAAGCGGTGGTCCAGGAAGGTAAGGGGCAGCCCTTCAGCGTGGGATTCGATCCACAGCGAGAGCTTGGCCAGCTCCACCGCCAGTGGGTTCTTGTCCACACCGTACAGGCAATGGACGGCCACCAGGCGGCGGCAGAGGGCCTCGGCCTTCTTTTGCGAGAGGCCAGATTCCTCTCCCTCGGGAGCCCGGCTGGGGAGGTATCGCACCAACTCATCCTCCGGATCAGGCAGGTCCTGGACGCGCCGGCGGTACTCAGCCGCCTCGGCCAGGGCCCCCTCGCGCTCGGCCTCGCTCCTGGCCTTTTCCGCGCGGCGCTCGGCCTCCAACGCCCGCTCATCGCATAGGCGGCAAGCTTCGTAGAGCCTCTCGCCCAGGAAGCGACAGGCCTCGACCAGGAAATGACCGCTTCCCATCGCCGGGTCGAGCACTTTGAGCTTGAGGATCTCGCCCGGGTAGGGATCGTCTTGAGGGCTGCGCTTCTCCACCTGGGGACTGAGAGTCTCCTGCACCAGGAAACGCACGAAGGAGTGCGGCGTGTAGTAAGAGCCGCTGGCCTTGCGCCCCAAGCCCACACGCAGGTAAAAGCGACCGGGAGGAATCTCCTCGATCCACTCGACCCTGGTCTTCTTGCCGCGGGTGGGTGTGGCTTCTTCTTCCTCATCCTCGACTTCATCCGTATCGGATTCCTCCATCTTTTCTTCCTCGGCGGAGATCCGTAGTTCCGGGGGCCGATACTTCTCGCCCTGGGCGACGGGCACCACCACCTCCAGTTTCTGGCGGCGCAGGCGGCACATGGTCTCGGCACTGATGCCCGGCTCCAGCTCGAGCAGCGCCTCGTAGACGCGTCCCAGGTCTTCCACGTCCAGTGGGCCATAGTGGACACGTTCGCGGGACTCGGCCCCGCGCCGTTTGGGCGTCCAGAGCAGGCGGTCCAGCAGATGGGCCACAGCCCGTTCTCCCCAGCGCAGCTCCGAGAGCAACGGCGCAGCGCCCTCGCCAAAGAGGGCTCCGCCCAGGGGCCTGACGTTCAGCTCGGTGCATCGCAGACCCTGGGTGAACATGCGGAAGAGCGCCCGCATTCCATCTTCGAGTAAGTGGCCGGTCTCCACTCCCTGGTCCAGGACAGCGCGGGCGTAGCGGGCCAGGGCCACGCTGGGTGAGAAGCTGTTGCGCCACAGGCTGGTGGAAGCAAAGCTGAAGGAGCGGGCCGGATCGTCGCTGGACTCCAGATTGAGGATGACCAGCAGGCGGTAGATGATGATCAGGCCTTCGCGCCACAGGTCTTGGGCCAGGCGCTCCCGATCTTCGATACCGGCCAGGCGTTGGCGATTTTCAGGATGATCAAGCACCTCTTGAACAAACCGTTCCACGGCTTGTCGCGCCTGG
Source organism: Anaerolineae bacterium (assembly GCA_034412795.1). Classification (GTDB taxonomy): domain Bacteria; phylum Chloroflexota; class Anaerolineae; order 4572-78; family NAK82; genus JAUVPY01. The sequence continues at coordinate 59,017 of DAOUMD010000120.1, read as the reverse complement.
AGGCGGAGCTCTTTGGTCACCCGAGTCTGCTGAAGGCGCGCCTTGTCCACCAGTTCCGGCACCACCCCCACCCCGGCCGGCGAGGCCAGGGCCAGCAGCAGGCGATACGTATCAGGAACGTCGCGAGCCCGCTTCCAATAGGGATCGATGGGGATCTCGATGTGCGAGTCGGGCCGGGCCGGGTCGGAGATGAGGATGCGCAATTCGAGGCCGTTGGTCAGCAGGCCGACCCGCTCGTCAGAGGTGAGCAGTACCCGCTGGGCGACGCGCGCGTGGCTGAAGCGGTAGGCACGCCCGCGACGGGCCGGGGCATCCAGGTCCTCGGCAAAGGCGGTGGACCACACCCGCAGGCGGGCGCCATTTATGGTCATCAGGTGGCCGCCTGATTCAAGCCCTTCGCGGGTTTCCACCTCAGGCGCTGCTGCCATATGTTCATAGCCCAGGCGGGGTACGAGGGGTTCCAGAACCTGGTTACAAACGCGCACCGCACCGCCCCGAGAAACCAGTTCGCGCAGCTTGCGCCGATATATCGCCCAGGATTCCTGTAGCTCACGGCCTTCGGCGCCGGTGGTCTTGGGCAGCAGCTTGTGCCGGTTTAGCTCTTTTTCCAGCTCAAAACGAACAAACGGCTCAGGAAAAGCCGGGCCGGCGAAGGTGGCATGCTGGAGCACTTCAAGCGCCATGATCAGCTTGCTCCTCATTCGTACCAGATAACGCCTCAATCCAGGCCAAAAGGGTCAGCACTACCTGGTTTAACCACTCCAGATCCGCTCGTTTTGTCAACAGGCCGCCGGGGCGCAGATGATCGCGCAGAGTATCAGCCTCCTTATCAAGAGGCGGCATTCCGTGCGCCAGCCGGTTGCGCAGCCGCTTTATTGGCTTTAACCGCTTCTTGAAGGCGCTGCGAGTCGGTTGCGACAACTCACCTTGCAACCTATCTGACTTGCCAATGATGGTGGCCTTGTCGCTCAAGGTCGTGCAGTCGATAAGCCGCGTGTCAAAATCCTCGCGCCGCTTCTGCTCGTGCAGTCCCTGGATGGATTCCTGTCGCTTACCACTTAAACTTGTCTTCCAGCTATTCTCAAGAAACGCCTGCTCGATCCACTCTGCCAAGAGTCCTTCCAGGTGGTCGAGTAGAGTATGCAGGTAAGTCCGCACCGGCAAGCGATTAAGGTCGGATACGGTGAGGATTTTGCGAATGCAGTGCGGGTCAAGGACAAAGTAAAAGGGGCGGCGTGTCAACAACTGGATGGCTTTGTCAATAGGGGTCGACCCAGAGATGACATCCTCGACAGTGATAGGACGTCGCTCCACCAGCCGCTCTCCTTCTAGATCCACCAGAGCCACATACGTGATCAGCCGCTCGGATTCTTCTCCCGAGAACAATGGGATCCTGCTGAAACGGTTTGCGAGCGCATATGCCAGGATCTCGTCCTCTTCTACGGTCTGCGGTAGGACTCCTCTCTCAAAGTCCAGGTCACTGGCGATCAGCGTACATTGGAGGCTCTCGGCCAAGGCCGTCATAGTTTGATGATAAAGCTTATTCATTGATCGACTCCATCGGGGACTAGCATCAGCAGGCCAAGGGGGATAATCTCAGGGTCACCAAGCGCCAGCCGTGTCTGGATATCTGCCAGACGTTGGCGATGGGTACGCAGGACCCCTTCGGCTTCGCTCCGTCTGGCGGGAGGCTGGGTTCGATCTGCCGCAAAAGCGGCCAGGCGCTGGGCCGGATCGGTCAACTGGGCCCACGTCGGAACTGGCCCTTGTGTTGGACCTGGTGCCTCAGCCGCTACATCAAAGAGCTCCATCTGCACCGCAGGTGGAGGCTCCTCGCCGGTGATCTCGCGGGCGCGTCCCTCAAGCCACTTGTGAAGTTCCTCCCGCTCAACTTCAAGGGCCTGGCGACGCTCTTGAGTGAAAGCCTCGGCCAGGGCCTCAAAGCTCGTCATCGCTCGTTCGCGGGCCAGCTCGGCGGCCTTATCCCCCCAATGCGCAAATTGCTGCTCCCAAAGAGAGCTGGTGCGGAGCGCACGGGCTGGATCTGCCAGGTTGAGCCACTCGGTAGCTTCGCCGTAGTATTCCGGCTCATCCCCCGGACGGACCTCCACCGCCAGTACCCGTTCGAGCTCACGACCCGCCTGGCTCATAATGCGGCCCAGGAAAGTATACAGGAGGGTGGGCTCGGCAACATCGACCACAACGGCGCTGGCGCGCGGGTCCTGACCGTAGTGGGAGCCAGTCCCAAAGGAGAGATTGCGGACGCGGTCCAGCGCACGGCGCACGAGCGGGTGGGCGCGTCCCAAGAAACCGACGGGGTGCTCTTGGGCATCTCGAGTCACATCCAGGCGGGTGGTGAGGCGCACTCGACGGCCCTGCGGATCATAGCCGGGCAGATCCTCCAGGCCGTAGAGCCAGTGGGATGGCAGCACGATTTCAAACGTCGGATCGTCTATACTGCCCAGTACATCCCCGCCGTCGAGCAGGGCGGCATCGGTCACGAAGCGAGCCAGGTCGACCGCTCCCACCCGACCGCCGCGATCGTGGGCGGCATCCGCTTCCGTCAGCAACCGCTCGCCGGCGTTCAGGCCGGCATCGCCCAGCCAGGTGTGGGTGCGGGTGGCTTTTTCGAACCCCATCAGGCTGCGGTCGATCTCTTCCAACAGCTCACGGGTAGCCTGGTCGCCGCCCTCGAGTGCGTCATCGCTGGAAATATCGAACAATGGCCCCTGCTCCTGGAAAAGCCGCTCATCCTCGTCTATCAGGCCCTTGAGCAGCCGTTCGGAGCCAGCGTCGGTGGAGGTGGTGAGGGCCAGGGTATTGGGGACAAAGGTCAGCCGGGCACGCTGTCGCTCGTATTTGGCGATCAGGCGCAGCAGAATGCGCTCCTCGAAGGTGCCACCCAGATAAAAATAGTATACGATGGGGTCCCGCGTCTGGCCGTAGCGGTCAATGCGACCATTGCGTTGCTCCAGACGATTGGGGTTGAAGGGCAACTCCAGGTGGATCAGGTGATGGCAACGCTCGTGCAGGTTTAACCCTTCAGCAGCCGCGTCGGTGCTGACCAGGATCAGGTCCTCCTGGGTGCGAAAGCGGTCGGTGGTCGTCTTGCGATCGGCGTCAGTGTCGTCCCCACTCATGGTGAGCACTTGGCCCAGGCCGGCCGAACGCAGGTAGTCAACCGCGGCTTTCTGGCTGGTGGTGTACTCGGTGTAGACCAGGACATTGGCGCGCGGCTCGTCACGGCGGATGGCTTCGATCTCAGCCGCCAGTTGCTGAAGCTTGGGGTCCTCGTCAGCGGCATCCTCGGCCAGGGCGATCAAGTCGTCAAGGGCGAGGATGACGTCGGCGGTGCGTTTTAAAGTGCGAGAGCCGGCGCGCACCTCGCGCTGCAGGTCGGCCAGACGATGGGCGAGATCCTCCGCCTCCAGAAGGTGTTGCTCCTCCTCTTCTTCGGGGCTCACGGTGCCGAACCGCTCCAGCCGGCGCTGATACTCGCGCAAAGTGCGCAGCCGCTGGCGTCGACTTTCCTGGCTTTCAGCGCCCTCGGCCAGGATTCTCTGAAGTCGCTCGGCGACCACTTCGAGGGTGCTGCGGCAGGCTGCCACCGTCGAGACACTGCGTTTCAGGAGGGCGATCAAGGACAGCACATCACTGTAACGCCGGGCGCGGAAGGCATGGCGCAGTTCCGGGGCGATCAGGTCAAGCAGAGCTCGCTGCAATTCAATAAAGGTTGGGTGCTCCTCAGGGTTGGCTACCACCAGACGCGGGCAAACGACCCGCTCCCTGAAAAGCGGCTCTTTGGTCCGCCAATCCGTCACGTGGCGCTTCAGGCGGCGTACCACGTGCGCCCGGTAGCGCTCGCCCCGTAGTGCCCCATTCCCGTCAACCAGCGAGGGGTCCAGCAGTTCACACAGGGAGGCAAAGGAGCGCTCGTGGCCGTCGTGGGGCGTGGCCGTCACCAACAGCAACGTATCACAGCGGCGGGCCAGCACCTGTGCCAGACGCCGCCGCTGGGAGTCTTCGCGCTCGCCGGCCGCGCCCAGGTCCATGCAGTGATGCGCCTCGTCGATGACGACCACGTCGTAGCTGCTGCGCTCCAGTTGCTCCAGGACCCGCTCTTGCTTGAGAAAGTCGATTGAGGCCAGTCCCAGCGGTATGTGGTCGAACGGGTTGGCGCCCAGCTCGGTGGACTTGCGGATCTCCTCCAGGCGGCCGCGATCGATCACATCCAGGCGCAGGCCGAAACGCTCGGCCATCTCTGTCTTCCACTGCTCCATGAGCGGGCCGGCCGGTGAGATGATCAGGACCCGGTGGGCGACGCGGCGCGCGATCAGTTCGGTCAGAACCAGCCCGGCCTCGACCGTCTTGCCCAGGCCGACGCCATCCGCCAGAAGCAGGCGCGGGCGGCTCATGCGAATGGCGCGCAGCACAGGTACCAGTTGGTACGGCTCCAGGCGCAGCCGGCCCGGCTGGACCGAGAGCAAGGCGTCGGGGCCCAGGGCTTGCTCGAGCAGAAAGGCCTGGTGGTAGACCAGCCAGTTGCGCAGGGGGCCGGCCTTCTCCGGCTGAAGCTCGTGGATGACCGGCTCCAACCGCTCAAAGGGATGCAGCAGGTCGATCTCCTGCCCTTTGACCGCCCCTTCGAGGCCACGTAGCCGGAAGAGAGTCTGCGGCCCCAGAGGCTCGGAGAGCACCACCTCCCAGCGCAAGCCTCGTGCGCGTACCTCAGTTCCTGGAAGAAGTTGGGTCATCAGGGAGCCCTCAGTGTTTGGTTAATTCACAGCCGACAGTACCATCTTGCACAGAAAAGCCTTACGCAGGAAAGCGTCTCGTGCTTACGGTTCATTCTTGCTAATCTGAAGGAAATGTTATGTCTACCTTCGAATGGTCACCAAGAACAACCCCTTGAGCTTTCCCGATGAATATTTGATTCATCACTATTCTTAGTTGACCGGCTTGATGTTCATCCAAACCAAGGTTGTCTGTAAGGACGCGCAAGACAGTATCCTGACCAGTTCGCGGGTCCATCAGGGCTCTAACTGGAAAGGCTACGTCATCAAAGTGTGGGGTAATCTCATCAAAGTCCGTCAGAACCTTTCCACCATATCGCCCTTTGACGTAATTGTCCTCCATCCAGCGTACGCAATGCTCTATGTCGGCACGGTCTCTTGGGTTAAAGTGGGAATAGGTGAAGTACTCGCCCAGTCGGCCCTCTACTTCACCATGGAATGTGACTGCGGCTGTTACATCTAGAGCCCGAGCCAATTCAGTTCGCGCAGGCGTGATGCTCTCAGCACGCACGTACATCCGCCGCAGTTCTGGGGGGGTGTAAAAAGGAAGTGGCTCCCCAGGAGCCCAGTAGCAGACTTGGCCGAGGATGTGGCATGCGACGCCACCGTCTTGTTCCAGAGGCCTTGCGATCTTTGCATACAGGTGTTCTGGGACACCAATTAGCAGCCCCCTATGGGCAACCCCTGAAGACGTTGCGCAAAGGAAGTGTAGTTGCTCACCCGCTACCGGTTTGCTGGCGAGCCGCATACAACCTATACCACCACGGATCATTGAAGCTTTGCCAGATGGTTTGAAGACTATATGCCGCGCAGACTGCTCGGCAACAAGGCGTCTTGCCATCTGGCGAGCCTCGCGCCCGTCTGGTGTATGATATTGCCCCGGTGCCCTAGGGACCCATTGAAGTAACACAAAGCTCTGGAAAGATACTCTGCATGTCTCGTAGATCTGTCTGCCAGAAAGCACATCTCTCCAAAATTCTTCTTCACGTTGATACCTAATGACGTCCCCTTCATCGACTTGGACGTAGTCTTCGCGAAGAAGTCCCCTAGTCTGGAGATATTGTCCAAAAAACAGTAGCAGGTTGTGTTGTGCAAGCTGCTCGAAACCATCTAGCTCCATTTGTTCCATCTGATTGATCCGCACCTCATCCAAATTGATATGTATTGGTTCTTTCCCAGGCAGCAAGTTGCTGACTCTAGTTACCCCAGTGCAAAACAGCCGCCGCCGGGGCTCCTGCTCCCACAAGGGCGGATCCGGCTGCGGCCGTTCGTAGCTTGCGATCGTTTCTGTGTTGTGTTATGATGACCATAGTCTGGCTCCTGCCGCGACCAGGAGCTAGGGCATCGGGGGGTACTGGCGGGTGCCCCTTTGCATTCCCTGCCTCGTCAGTTCTTTATGTTATCAGTATAGTAGTGACGGCGTGGCAAGTCAAGGGGTTAAATCTCCTATTACCCCAGCAAATCAGCAGGCAGGTATGGAGTTGGACTCAGCGAAGGGCAAAGGCGCTTGTCGTTAGTTGGCAGAGTGAGTATAATGGATCTCGACGGTTAACCACATAGTTTTTCTGTAGGAGGAAGCTCATGGATCCCCTGACTATTCTTGTTACTGCGTTGGTTCTGGGTGCAGCTGAGGGCCTGAGACCGGTTGCCCGCGATGCCATTAAGGATGGCTACACTGGCCTCAAGGGGCTGGTGCTGCGCAAGTTCGGCGACAAGGGAGAGGTGAGCGACGCGCTGGAAAGCGTGGAGCGAAAGCCAGACTCTAAAGGACGCGAAACAACCCTCAAGGAGGAGCTGGAGGCTGCCGAAGCATACAAAGACGAGGAACTTCTGGCCGCCGCCAAGGAACTGCTGGAGGAAGCTGATCCCAGGGGTGCTGAGGAGGGCAAGTACAAAATTGACTTCTATGGGAAGGTGGAAGGTGCCGTAATCGGGGATCACGCGAAAGTGGAGATGACGTTTCGAGACGACGAGTGAAGGTGAGCGTATAACCGTCGACTGTTGAGCGCAGACAGTTGTCTGCGCTCAGTGCTTACTTACTTGGAAGAATCGCCCGTTACAACTGCTCCACAGCTCGTATTTGATCACTCATCTTCAGCTCCGTCCACCAAGGCGGAGATATTAACTTCTTGTCTCACTTGCTCCAATGCAGATTGGTCACGCTCAAGATTGACAAAGCCGTAGGTTGTATCCAGGCGGACCGCTTCTTGCAGCAGAGTCTCAGCTTGAGTCAAATTACCCAGTCCCATCCAAACCTGAGCTAGATTATAGAGCGTGCTGGCAATGCCTTCGTTGTCTTCAATTTGGCGGCGAATTTCCAGGGCCGCCTCATAGTAAGCTACAGCCATTTCAACATCGTCCATAAGGCTGGCTATGGCGCCCAGGTTGTTAAGGTTGGTGGCTATACTGGATTGATCCTGGATGCTCTTGTTGATGGTAAGTGCTTGCACAAGATACTCCTTGGCTTGGTCCAATTCAGCTTGCGCACGTGCCAGAGCTGCCAAGTTATTTAGCGTTTCTGCTTCTCCCTGCCGATTTCCTGATCGTCGATGTCCGTCCAAGGCCTGGTCGAGATATTGTCGAGCCTGCTCTGGCTGGCCGAGCTTGTAGTAGGCAACGGCCAGATTATTTGAGAGCGTGGCCGCGCTGGATTGGTCGCCGACGGCGACAAATATCTGCCGCGCTTGCTCGTAATACTCGATAGCGCAGGGCCAGTCACCAAGACGGTAATATATCCCGCCGATGTTTCCTAATGCAGTGCCAGTGCCTGTTTCATGGCCACTGGTTTGGTGAAGGCGCAGTGCCTCTTCAAAGTAGGATAAGGCACGCTCAGACTCTCCCATGCCTTCATAGACAGTGCCCAGGTTGTTGAGCGTGGTGGCCGCATTTGCAGCTTGTCCTAGCTGACGCTGCAGAACCAAAGCAGCCTCAAACTTATCGATGGCGTCACGCGGACGTCCTTGCCGGTTAGCGAGCAAACCCAGGTTACTCAGCACCGCGGCCGTATGCGTCTTATCCCCCAAGGCTTCAAATCTCGCCAAGGCTTCCTCGAAGAAGTTGGCGGCCCGGGCTGAATCGCCTTGAGCCATCGACAGTTCACCCAAGTTGTTGAGTGTTCCGGCAACACTCTCTTCATCACCCGCCGTCTGAGCCAGCTCAAGGGCTGCCTGGTAATGGGCTTCCGCTTGGTCCCAATTCCGCATATTGAAGTACGTACTGGCCAGATTGTGAAGCGTAATTGCTTCACCCTCTCGGTGCCCTTCTTCACGACGGATGGCGAGAGATTCTTGCAGCACTTCAACGGCCTGCTGAAACTGGCCCAGATCATCATATATCACGCCGAGCATGTTTAAGGTGGCCCCTTCGCCGATGCGCGGCCCGAACTTCCGACGGATACCCAGGGCCAGATTGAGATACTCCAAAGCTTTTTCTCGCTCTCCCAGGTTACGATAGCACCATCCCAGGTCCTGGCCAAACCGCCCAAGCATAATAGGTTGGTTGCGGGCGTGTGCGGCAGCTAACCCACGTTCGAGCCAGGCGATGTTGTCGCGCAATAGCCCCCGCTTCTCCAGAAAACTATCCAACGCTATTAGGTAATCCAGCACCAACTGCTCGCGCTGTGCCTGGTCGATGTTCATTTCTTGTCTTGCACTAAGCATCTCCCAAGCGCGTCGCCATTGCCCGTACTCTGCACCGAGGGATTGCCAGTCTTTCTGGTACTGCTGGGCATACTGTAACCAATAGCGAACATAACGAAGGCGAGCCTTACTCATGATGTAAAACCAGTTCACCCACTCACGTTGCCCGTGCCCGCTTCTTCCTGTAACTCTGCAAGCAGCTTACGGCTGGCATCCGCGAAAGGTGACTGGATTTCTTCAAAGATGGCCAATGCTTCAGCTAAGTACTGCTGAGCCAATGAAAAGTTGCCCTGATCCTTCGCGACGTCACCCAGATTATGAAGGTTTACACCTTCCACCAAGCGATTATTGACTGATCGGGCCATTTCTATGGCCTCTTGAAAGTGACGAACGGCTTCTTCTGCCTGGCCTAGGTCGCGGTAGACATTTCCAAGACTGCCCAATGTAGCTCCTTCATTATATCGGTCGTCGATCTCCCGAAAGACAGCCAGCGCCTGTGTAAGATATTCAACGGCCCGCTCCAAATTTCCCAATGCACGATATGCATTGCCCAGATTGCCTAGGCGGTGCCCTTCGCCACGTCGGTCACCGATTTCACGCGCGATAGCCAATGCCTGCTCAAGACACTCGATCGCTTGAATACGCTGGTTCAGATCATTGTGGAGTGCTCCCAAGTTACCCCAGATAATGCCTTCGTTTCGCCTGTCACCTGTTTCACGGGCCGTTGCTAAGGCTTGTTCATAGCATATAAGCGCCTCTTTCGCCCTACCTAAGTTGCTATACACAATACCAAGATTGATTAAGTGACTTGCCTCAGAGTGCTTATCACCCATCTCACGCACAATAGCGAGGGCCTCTTTGCGACACTCAATTGCCTGGTCGATCTGTCCAAACGACCAGTAAACAGTTGCCAGGTTCCCGAGATGCTTAGCTGCGCTGCTCCTGTCACCGACTTCACGGGCAATTGCCAGAGCTTGGAGGTGATATTCAAGCGCCCGCTCTCCTTGTCCCAAGTTGCGGTAGGAAATCCCCAGACTCCCCAAGCAGTTCCCTTCGCTGCCTCGATCGCCTATTTCGCGAGCAATTGCCAGTGCTTCCTCAAAATGTTTGATCGATTGCTGTGCTTGACCCAAGTGCCCGTACGAGGCTCCTACATTAGTTAATATGACACCTTCGATCTTTCTCTCGCCAAGCGAGTGTGCCGCTTCCAGCCCGCGTTTATTCCAGGCGATAGCGATGTCCCAGAGGCTACGCCGATCTTGGAAGGGATAAAACGCCTGCACGAAGTGTATTACCAGACTTTTATCCTCGCTGACTTGGCTCACCCATTCCCAAGCGCGTTGAATCTGTGGCCACTCTGCATCAAACCAAGCCCAATCCTCTGGGTGGGTCTCAGTAAAACTTACGTAGTAGCGGGCATGGCGCTCTCGTACCTGACTCATAACCCCATCTCCTCCATCATTTCTGCTGCATAGTCGGCCAGCAGGGCGTGCATCCAGTAGCGCCCATTTCGAGGTTCTACCAACCCGCGTTGGATGAAGCGTGAGATGCTGTCCTCAGCATCTTCCACAGAGCACTCCCAGATGTGGGCCGTGGCATTGATCTCCCAGGTGAGCGGATCACCGCCGAAGACAGATAACATAGCGAAACGTTCCTGATCGGTTTTGTCGAGGCGATCCACGCTCATGCCGAGAATGGCCTGGAGGGCGACAGGTTGACCTTCGGCCAGCCCCGGTCGCCCCTCAGCTTGAAGGAGTTGAAGCCTGGCTTCCCGCCGCTCGATCAGCTCGCCTACCAGCCGCTGCATTCGGGAGGGGATGTCGGCTTCGATGGCCAACAGCCGTCCAGCCAGGGTCAACGCAAGAGGCAGAAACTCCAGCCGTTGACAGAGTCGTGTGGCACTTTGTTCATCAGCGGCCACTGCCTCCGGGGCCAGACTCTGGAGCAAGGCCAAGGCCGCTGTCGGTTCCAGGACATCCACGCGCAGGGTGCGTTCACGGGTGGCCAGGGTAAAGGCCACAGGCGATTCGCGGGTGGTTAATAGTGTCCGGCAGCGCGGACCAGCGACAGTGAAGTAATCCCCATGAGCTACCTCCCAGACGTCATCAATGATGAGTAGTACCCGTCGGTGATACAGGATGGCCCGCAGTCGGTCCCGGCAGGCGTTCTCATCCCGCTCGGGGAGCAGGTCAACGTCCAAAGCCCGGCCCCAGCCATCCAGTAAAATGCGAATGGTAGGATTAGGTCCCAAGGCAACCCAAAGCACGCCATCAGGAAAGATGCGAGGGATTGTCTCCAATCGGCCTAAGGCGATAGCCAAAGTAGTTTTCCCAATACCCCCCAGTCCTCTAAGGGCCACCGGCGGCACATCAGTTGCTTTTTCATCGCTCAAGGCCAGCAGGTCGTAGATCTGGGTGAGCGTCTCATCTCGACCAAAAACACCCTGGGGCGGCAGAGATGGTGTCATAAACGGGGCTGGTATTCGCGTGGCCGACGCACCAAGTTCAATGGCAGCAGAGGCCTGGTCACCGACAACCAGCCCGTAGGCGGTGCCGTGAATATGAACGTTATACTTAGCAGAATCGTGAGTCATGACGTTTCTCCATACATAAACTCTGAGGGGACTACTTCAATGCTCAAATAAGTCCATTAACTAACGAGATTCTGGAAAGTCGACCAGGCACAACATGCAAAGATAGAGAAGAAGAAAATGGCAATGGCGATGAGTATTTCTCTCTGGCGACGTTTCAGCTTCTCCCGAAGTATTTGCCGCCTTTGAGCGGCCCGGGCAGCTTCGCGCCTGCGCTGGACGTCTCCCCAGAAGGCCTCCTGCTCGTGCGACGGTAAGGTGGCGGCGAAATCCGCCAATTTTACATCATCCTCCAGATACTTCGCCAACACGATCGCCCACAGTCGTTTTCTCTCGACCAGCACCTTGGCCAGCCTTTCTCGTGTAGCCTGGATTACCTGGCTCAACACCGGATCGGAAGAGGCTTGCCAGGACTCGATGAGACGCTTGGCGTTAGGAAAACGGAAATCGACGGCATGCGTCAGCGGGAGGATGAGTAAGTCGGAAGCCGCCGGTCTGCCCTCCCTGACCAGGTGCACCAGGTGTGCCAACAAATCATGATCGGTGCCACTCGCTCCCTCCGGACTCGCCAACAACTCCTTGACGACTTCCTGCACTCTGGACTTGAGGCTTGGGTCGCGATTGGTAATAGCATATACTTCGGCCGTCAACGAGGGATGTGCTTGTGCCATCAGTAGTACGCCTGCCAATGCAGTCCACAGCCGTTCGTCTCCCTCATCGCCAAACCATTGGCACAGCAGACTGTGCACATCGGGCCAGAGAGTAGCGCTCAACTCACGCAAGGCCAAGGCTACTTCTAAGCGGACATCCGCGTGCCAGTCGGCGGCCCGTTCGACCAGCAAGCGACGAATACTGTCAAAACGATACACCCCCAGCGTCCGCAGGGCATAGACGACCGAGGCACGCACCTGGAAGTGTTCATCGTGAGATAGCCTGTGCAGAAGGGGTAGAATCTCAGCCTCGAAGCATTCCTTGGAAACAGACCGGCTGATTCGGCCCAGGCTGGAGGCAACTGTCCAACGCACGTAGAACATATCCGGGCTATCTTCTTCCCGACTGGGTGGCGTGTGGCTGTCAACCCAGCGATTCAGGCTGTCCAATATCTGCCCCAGGCCCTCCTCGCCCACTACGTCTGCCATCTGGCGAAAGGCGTGGCTGGTCGCCGCCCGCACCCGCGTGGATGGATGCCTGGCCCAGGCAAGCAACACACCTTCGGCCTCCGCCCATTCCACGAGGCTGATCTGTCCCACCGCCTGGGCCGCAGCGATGCGCAACCCGGTACCGAATTGGTTTCCCCGCTCCAGGCTTTTCTCAGGCACTGCTTGCAGGAAGGGCAGAGTCATCACCAGGGAACGTCGATATTGGTGCAATAACTGGTCTAACACGATGTTCCGATACTCAGCTTCTTTGAAACCCAGCCGCTGCCCTGCCTCAACAAAAGCAGTTAAGAAACTCAAGGCATAATAGTCCAGGGGCATCAGTGTGAAGTCCCGGTCTTGCCACATGCCTACCAGGCTTTCGTAGATTTCCCAGAAATTCTGCTCCGGCAAATCATCGAACAGTGCCAATGTCAGAACCAGGTACCGCTCATTCTTGTCCAGCTTTTGCAGCCAACTGCTTACTGCAAATCGAACATCCTTAACCGACTGAAATAGCTCGCGCAAGGCACCCTTGTCCGGTGGCTCCGGCTGCGCTGAGAGCATATCGCTGAAACGGATGATTTGTGAAGGAGAGGAGAAGGTTCGGAGCAATGCGCCGGGCGCAATGCCCATTTGCTGGAGATAAGGGAGCTGCTCTTCCAGCTTGATGCTCAACAGTCGTTGTAGATCCTCGTCTGTATAGGGGAAGTCAGGAACAACCTCGACCAGAGTACTCACATATCTCACAGGCAGGTGTCGCTGGGCAAGCTCAAGATCCGCGGTCAGTATCACGAAGCTGGCGTGGACCATCGCCATTTCCTGGATACTCTCAAGGCGTTCCACAACTTCTGCGGGATGCACGTCGTAGCCCAGGATGACCTGGTTAGGGTGCTGACTTAACGCGTCTACGATATCCGGTAGCTCGCCCCGTTGGCGTAATCGAAAGACCTGCAAGGAGGCATCCATATCCTGGAGACAGGCGGCAACGTAGCGGGCCAAGGCCGCCTTGCCCATACGGTTGGCACCGCAAAGCAAGAGTAGATGCTGGCTTTGTACGATCTGGACCAGCTTCTGGCCGTGGGTGGGGGGGACAAAGGCACTGGCCCGAACGTCGTCCATGCTCTCTTCGACCAGCCACTGCTCTGAGGTAGTGTAGTAGAAGTTCTGGGTTGCCTGGTCGCCAATCACCACCCCGTGGGCATACCCAACATCCACGTCGTACTTAGGCACATTCGTCCCTTCAACCATTTTGCCTCCTCCTCGAGGGCTGATCGGTCTTCTTCACTCAACACGCCCAAACCGCTCTACCAGCCGTTGCCAGCGCATCCGTAACTCATCCCATAGGTCGTGCAGGTCGAGCTGGCTGCCCACGCCCAGCTCAAGCCTGTAAGCCAGCAGTGGCAACAAACGGCAGGGGCAGTCCCAGCTTGCACTTCAAGCTATTGCTCAGTGACCTTAGGGAGCTTACAACTGCTCCTTGCTCTCACTACTCAGTCTGGCTTTCAATTGCCCCACCAGCATCCGACGCTCCTGGGCGTCAGTTCCGACCAGGAGTGCTTCGGCCTCATCCAGGAAAGCACGCCGTTGTGCAAAGGACATTCCGCGTGCGATGGGTGGCTGGCTGAGGTTGATCAGGACAGCAGCGGCCGAAACCCGGTCACCGACTTGCTTGAACAGTGCGGTGGCCTCTTCGTAGCAAGCCTGGACTTTGTCTGACTCTCCGAGTCGCTCATAGGCGACCCCCAGGTTGTTTAGTGTGATCGCTTGGCCGTGCAGGTCGCCGATTTGCTTCTTGGTCGCCAAGCTCTGCTCATACCACCCTACCGCCTCGACCCACTCTCCCAGACCTGTGTGAGCCAGCCCGATGTTGTTGGCGACGGTTCCCAGCACCTCGCGCTCATTCAACTCGTGCCCAATCTCTAACGCCCGCTGATAGTAGTCCAGTGCGGCGCCATAGTCTTCAGCGTAGCGATGCAACTCACCCAGGTTGTTCAAAGTATGCACTGCGCCGACGTGATCTCCGATCTCCCAGGCCAATTCAAGGCTTTCCTGGTAGCAAGCGGCGGCCAGGTCGTAATCACCTCGCTGCCGGTGCAGTGCTCCCAGGTTGCTGAGAGCCGTTGACAGACCATACCGATCTCCCAACTGTCGGAAACGCCGTACGACATCCTCGCCATACTCTAATGCCCGTCCCCACTCGCCCCGGTCCCGGTAGAGCCGCGCCAGGTTATTCAACGCCCGGGCAACCTCTACTTCATTGCCTGCCTGGGTGAAGAGGTCAAGGGCGCGCTTAAAGCATCTTACGGCATCGTCCCAATCTCCCTTGCTCTGGCAAGCCAATCCCAGGTTGTTGAGCAATTGAGCCAAGCCTTTCGGGTTGCCCAGTTCTTCCTGAAGACGTTGGCTGGCGGTGTAGTAGCGAATGGCTTCATCATAATCATCACGCAAGCGATGAAGCTCCCCCAGGTTGGTGAGTATCTGTGCCACGTTGAAATGGTCGTCAAGTCCCTGGTAGAGCGACAAAGCACGCTGATAGCAAATCTCGGCCTCATTCCACTGTCCCTGGCGTATGCGGAGCAGCCCTTCGTTGTGAGCCACGACCGCAGCTCCCAGGTCACTGCCTGAGAAGGCATTGGAGCGCCGGGCTTCGATGAGAAGCTGCTCGCATAGCGAAAACTGTGTGCGATCCAGGGCAACAACAAAGCGGTCAAGCCAGGCTCGCACGCCATCCTGCCCGTGCATCTCAAGGGCCTGGTGTAGGTATTCAAGTTCGTAGGCGAGTGCTGCATCTTGCCCTAACACAGTGGTCACGAAGTAACTTCCCCTACGATGGCTCGTCTCAGCCAGTCTAGGGCGATCAAGGCGTAAAGGCGAGCCAGCCTACCCCAGATCATCGTCCGGTAACGCCGCCCAATGTCTATCGCCAGGACTTGGCAGTAGCAATCGACGGCATCCGCCCAGTCGTGCGTGTGGGTTAGAGTCATCCCCAGGTTGGTCAAAGCTTCGACAATCCCTCGCTGGTCGCCCAGGTCGCGAGCCAGGGCCAGACTCTGACGAAAACGGCCCAGTGCGGCTGCATACTCGTCGCGCCGAAGGGCCAGACCGCCCAAGTTGTTCAGCAGACCCACCTGATCGTAAACCGCGCCCAGCGCATTGAAGGCAGCAAGCGCCGCCTGCCAGTGACGTTCGGCCTGGGCCAGGTCGCCCTGGGCGTAGCAGACGTTGCCCAGATTGCCCCTAATCTGGGCCGCCAGGTAAGCCCCAGAGTCCCTGGCCGCTTCCAGAATCTGGGAAGCGCGCTGGAGCGCATCTTGCGCCCCTGCCAAGTCGCCCTGACGCCAAAGCGCTTCCCCCAGGTGATTGAGGGTGGAAGCCAGATTCTCCTCTTGGTCGTCGAGTGCCTGACGTTGGGCCAGCGCCCGCCGGAAGCACTGGATCGCATCATCCACCTGGTCCCGATGTTCTAGGTCCAGGCCTAGATGCTCCAACGCCTCAGCCGCCAGGTAGGACTGCCCCATCTCCTCTGCCAGCGACAAGGCCTGTCGGTGAGCGGCCTCCGCGCCACGGTGCTCCCCCTGCAAACGCAACACCATGCCCACGTCGTTGAGGATAAGGATGCCTTCTTCAACATACTGGCTATCCTCCAGCAGATCCACGCCGCGCATCAAGCAATGGACCGCTTGATCCCAATCGCCCAATTGGGCGTACAGCATGCCTTCGCTGTGCCGGAGGATGGCCAGGCCTCTCCGGGATAAGGCGGCTCGCTTGGCCTCGCGTAGCAATCCTCGGGCCTGGTCAAGCTGCCAGCCGACGCGAACCTCATCAAAGTGGGCCTGCCAATGGTCAACCCCATCCTCGTCCTCCAGCGCCAAGTGCAACCACTCGGCCAGATAATCGAGCGAACGGGCAGCCATCGTCTGAATTACTCTAGAACTCCACGGGCAGAGCTTGCCCGGCGCGAATGGCCCTCATCATAGCCCCGATGTGGGCCACGGCTGGCTCCGTCCAGGCCTGCCATTCCTCTTTCTGCCAGAACTCGATCAGGTATTCACCCACCTCCAGGGCGGACTCCCTTCTGCCGCGCTCCACCGAGCGGGCCAGGCCCTCGCTCAAAAAGGCCAGGCTCGAGCGGAAGCGTTCCTCGTCCCCGTATTGCCGGGCAACCACAACGGCCAGCGCGTAGTAGTTGATCGCCCCCGGATCATCCTGGGCCTGGGCGGCATCACCCAATAGGCGCGTAATGTCATACAGCCATCGCCCGTACTCATATTCTTGAGCCAGCTCCCAGGCAGGTTCAACGATAGCTAGCACCTGGTCGTGGCGGCCGCGCTCGTGTGCCAGCCGGCCCATCTTGTACAAACTCTCCACCTGGGCATGCACGTCACCCCGTCTCCGCTGCAAGGTCAGCGCCTCCTTCAACAAGGCCTCCGCCTCGTCCCACTGCCTTTGCAGCAGCCGCAAGGTTCCCATCGCGCCCAACGCCTTATCCTGTAAGCGCAGGTTCTCCAACTCCCGCGCTATGGCCAGGGCCTGCCGGTAGGGCGCTTGCGCCCCAGCATATCGCCCCATGTCACGGTAAGCTCCAGCCACGTTGACCAGGGCGGCCGCCTCGCCCGCGGCGTCATTGGCTTCCCGGTAGAGGGCCAATCCGCGTTGGTAGCTGGCCAGCGCCTCCTGGAGTTGGCCTTCGAAGCTGAGCAGGTGTCCCAGGTTGCCCCACATCTGGGCCTGGCCCTGGGTCTCGTCTAGCATTTCATACAGGGCCAGGGCCTGCCGGTAACAGGAGCGCGCCTGGGCGCGTTCGCCTTGAAGTTGATAGAGGCCGCCCAGGTTGCCCAACCCCAGTGCCTGGCCACTCAGGTCGTTCAGGGTTTGGGCCAGGCTCAGGCTCTGGATGTAGTGCTCAAGGGCCTGGTCGAACGCTCCCTGGTAGCGATAGAGGACGCCCAGGCTGTTGAGGATTTCGATCTCGGCCCGCCGGTCGCCAGACTCGCGCACCGCCGCCAGGGCGCTCCGGTAAGTCTCCAGGGCCCGGGGCACGTGGCCCTGGCGGTGATACAACTGGCCCAGATTCACGTCGACGCGGGCTGCGTACCCCGGCCGTCCCGACTGCCGGTATAGCCTGCTGGCCTGCTCTAACTCCTGTATACCGCTCTCGACCTGTCCCACGCCAATCAGGGCCAGCCCGAGGTTGTTGCGCACCATGGCTTCGTCGGTTCGGCCTCCCCGAGAGGGGAGCAGGTGGGTCAAGGCCTCCTGGTAGCAGTCAACTGCCTCGGTCCATCCGCCCCGCGCATAGTGGAGCGTCCCCAGGTCGTTAAGCGCCCACCCTATGCCCACTTCATCTCCAGCCTGGCGAAAGAGGGCCAGGCTGCGTCGATACCCGGCCTCGGCTTCATCTCGCCGGTCCAACAGCGCGGCCAGGAGCGCCTGACAGTGGACGACGACCGCTCGGCTGCGCGGCGATAACTCTGACCCACTCCCCTTGACGCCTCGAAGCAATTGTCGGCAGTTGTCCAACAGACCGGCCTCGCGCGCCTTTAGAAATTGACCGGCCCAGAGGTTGATGGTCCCTTCTTCGTCCTGGGCCAGGCCCAATCGGAAATACTCCATCAGGTGGGTGATGGCGAAAACGTTCACGCCGTCCCGGCACTTTCCAGGCCAAGTTCGCCTTTGAGGTCGAGGCTTCGCTGGCGGCAAAGCCGTGCTTCGGCGTTCCGACCGGTGTGTTGATACGCAATGACCAGGTTGGTCAACGTCTCGGCTACGCTGCGGGTATCGCCTAATTCGGTAACCACCTCCAGGTCACGCTCAAAGCAATCAATCGCCTGTTGATACTGGCCATGGTTCAAAAACAAGATTCCCAAGTTGCCGAGCACCAGGGCTTGCCCCCGGCGGTCGTTCAGGGTCGCATACAGATTCAAAGCCCGTTCATAGCTTTCGGCGGCGGATTGCCATGCCCCTTCCCCTTGAAAAGCGTTGCCCAGGTTGGCCAGCATGGCTGCCTGATAGTCAAGATCACCCAGTTCCTCGTATCGTGCCAGAGCAAGCTGGTAATGAGAGATGGCTTGTTCTGGGTCTCCCAGATCCATTTCCACATTCCCTAGATTTCCCAACACCAGGGCTTCTCCCCTTTGATCCTGCAAGCGGCGGTAGAGAGCCAGCGAGGTTTCATAGGCACGGACCGCACGCATCAGGTGCCCCGCCAGGTAGTGGATATTGCCTAAATTGGATAACAGCCAGGCTTCATTGGCCGGGTCGCCTATCTCCCGGGCCGCATCCAACGCTTTATCATAGCTGGAAATGGCCTCTATCCAGCGTTCTAATTGGGCCAGCCACATGCCTTCGGCCAATCGGGTCAGGATCATGGCAGGTAAAGTGAGTCTGTCTGGCAGGCTGCTGGACCGAATCTCACGCAGCAGGCGACGACACACGTCAATCTGCCAGCTATCGCGGGCCTGATCAAACGCTTGTGACCAGTGCATGAGGCCGGCTTCGGGTGCTGTTTCCAATTGGAGATGGGTTGCCTCAATGAAATAAACCAGTCTGTCCACCTGAATAGCCTCGCCGCTCATAAAAAACGATCAGGGACCGTCCTCGGTATCTGAAGGCGGTGGATCTTCTTGCGCCAAGGTCATTTTGCCCTGGTCCCCGATCACCAACCCCTGGGCGCTTTGAATATGAATCTCGTATTTGGGGCCCGATGCTCCTGGGGCCTCTTCATCTTGATCGATGCCTGCCTTCTCGGCGTAGTAGTCCATCAATCGCTTGACGACCCGGTCATATTCCGGCTTGTTGAACTTGAGCCGGGCCAGCAGCAACTCCCGGATCTTGTCGTGGAACTTAAGGCCATAGGGGTGGCGCTCGACGAAGGAGTGGCGTTCAAGCTTGTTGTAGATGGCGTGGCCCTCTTCTGAGCTCACCTCCAGGATGACGCTCACCACCTCGGGTGTGAACCAGCGGGCCACCACCCCCTTCTCCAGAAAGGCCTGCACCTCTTTGACCCGCTCTTCGCGCAGGATGCGCTCCAACAATTTAGTGGCCACCCGCTCGCGATCGGCCTCATACTCCAGCGCACCGATTTTGTCCCAGCCACCTGCCTCGCGTCGCAAATGCACCACCAGCACCAAAAGCAGCGGATAACCACCGGTGAAGTGATATACCTGGTCGAGGGCCGCCTGGTCGCGCAGGCCATGGTGAACCAGGTAGGCCTTAGCCTCGGGCTCGGGCAGCTCGGGCAACTCAATGACTTCTAGTGCGTTCCCGAACTCGCCCCAGTCGAAGTTGACCTTGGGCAGCGCGTTACGCCCGAAGACCACCATACGGACATCTTCTGGGATAGCCGGAACCAGGGTGCGGCACACCCAATCATCCAGCCCTTCCATCTCCTCGTAGGTGTCCACCAACAGTGCCACTGGCCCCTGGATGTCATCAAGGGCGGCACCCAGCCCATCGGCGAAAGCGGCGGTCAGGCTCTTTTCGGCACCACGCAGGTAGCGTTCCAGGGCAAAGCGGTTGCTCACCGTCCGCTGCACGCTCTCGGTGATGGCACCGCCGAGGCCACCCAGGATTTGGGCCAATCCGGCCGGATCTTTGACGTTGCCGACGACGTCGAATAGGGTCTGCACCCCGCCACCACGCCCCAAGACCTCGTTGACAACCAGGTACTCGCGAAACTGGCGGTCGAAGTCGCTGAAGGCGTCGGTCATGGTTTCACCCTTTGGACCCTGGCTGAGTCCTTCCTGGAAAAAATGCAACAGTCGATCGGGCGTCAGGTCGGGGCGGATGCCGTCTACGGTGGCGAAGGGGATGCCGTGCTCTCGGGCGTGCTGTTCGAGTTTGCTACACACCACCGTTTTGCCGATGCCGCCGGGGCCGTAGATGTTGAGCAGCCAATAGCCGGGCTCACCAGTGACCAGGTGATCAAACAACTCCACTTCAGCCTGACGGCCGACGATGAAAGGTTGTGGTTGGGGCATAAGTTTACTCCTTGTCTGCTACCAATACACCTGAGGGGTGCTCTTTCAATCTGAATCCGGAATCCGCGTAGAGTCCCGAGCAAGTAGTTGCTGATTCGTCACATACTCGAACCTGAAGGCGTGGCAGTGCTATGTTCAAGATTGAGCATCAGATTCTGCAACTCAGTGATGAAACCAGGCTTCTGCTGCAGGTCGCTATCTGCCCATGTATCGAGTAGGACGGTGCAGAATTCTCTGGCTTCCTCATACTGCGCTCGCTGCTGCATACGCTCCAGATGCATGTGAGTGCGCTGCATCACCTCATCCAGGGTCTGAGGATTGTGTCGCCCTGCATACTGGCAGGCTTGGGCATACCAGCGATAGGCTTCTGGGAGACTCTCGACACGACGAAAGGCGACATCGCCTCGAAGAAGGCAAAGTGCCATTAGCTGGTCATTGTAAGCTCGGGCCTCAGCCACCTCCCAGGCTCGATCAAAGTACGGAATGGCTTTTTCCGTCTCCATCATAGTCTCATACAAAGTGCAGATATTGATCAGAGTTGTGACTTCGCGATACCCGTCACCCTGCTCACGCACAATAACTGCACATCGTTCGTAGTGACTGATCGCCTCATCGTACAAGCCTCGCTCTTCGTACAGTACCCCAAGATTATTATGAGCCCGGGCCACTCCATAGGCTTCGCCCAACTCCTGACTCAGTGCCAGACTGTTCCAGTAACAGGTCTCGGCCAACTCCAGATCCCCCAGGTCCGAGTAAGCGGCTCCCAAGTTGCTGAGAGCCAATGCCTCACCCTGTCGGTCGCCCAAATTGTGATGTAACTCAAGGCTGTGTTGGTAGCACTGGACAGCCTGAGCGTGATCGCCTTGATGAGTGTAGACTGTGCCTAGATTATTCCAGGTCGTGCTCTCGCCATAGGGATCCTCCAGCTCCTGGCAAATCTTCAGGGCCCCCTGATAACAGTTGATCGACTCTTCCCACTCCGTCTGTCTGGCGTACAACTGACCCAGGTTACCCAAAACTCGCATCCCGGCAGTAGAATAAGACTCGCCGAGCTTATCCAGGAGATCGACGCAACGCAAGTAGTAGCGTTCAGCTTCTGCCCACTCCCCCTGCATCTCGTGAGCTACTCCCAAATTGTTGAAGACGCGTGCCAGATCCTGTTGTGCCCTAGCTTGCTCCAAGGCATCGGCACCCTGCTGATAATAGCTAACGGCCTTGCGCCAGTCACCTGCCGCATCGGCCACACTACCTAGATTGGACAGGACGTGCCCCAGACCCTCGAATTCTTCCAAGTCTCGGTAGATCACCACGGCTTTCTCATACAAGCTGACAGCTTCTTCATAACGACCACAGTCTTGGAAAGCCAGCGCCAGGTTGTTGAGAGCCATAGCTTCATCTGCCGGTTTATCAAGGCTTCGAAAGCTGTCCAAGGCTCGCTGATAGTAGCGAATTGATGCTTCCCAATCACGCTGTTGACGGTACAAATCACCCGTAACCTGATGGACCTGGCCCATAGCGTAAGGGGACAAGGCAAGGCCTTTAATAGCGCGTAGTAACCTCTGGCTCTCTTCAAACCGCCATCCCTCAATGCTGTCATCTATCAAGGCCAACCAATATACCATCCCTTCGTCTTTGTCTTCAAGCAGTTCGAAGTGACCTCGGACATATTCAATAGTGTAGTCTGGTATCGAAACCGCATCAGGCATCATCTAAATCCGTTTTTCAGGTAGCTCTCCGGCGCGCCTCAGTGATCAACTGGATCTCACAAGCTGCGCCACCTCCTCAGCCCGCTGATCAGGAGCCGTGGACGAAGTAAGTCGGCTGATCGAGCCGTCTTGAACGCCACAAAAGCCATTCGTAGTGCCTGCTCCCACTCTTGTTGTCGCAGGTGCGATCGTGCCAGCAGCGCTGACACGGCAGATTCTCCTCTGGCGTCTCCGATTTCTTCGTAGGTTGCTATGGCCCCTCTCAGCAGATCGACCGCCTCTTGGATGCGTCCTGCGTGGGCCATCAATTGAGCCTGTGAGACAAGCAGCCGCGCCAACTGGGGCAAATCCCCAATGCGTGTGGCCGTTTCCAACGCCTCACGATATAGATTCTCGGCTTCCTTATAACGCCCTTCCAGCCGGGCCAGGTCTCCCAGAAGCCGTTGCGTGGCCGGTATCCGGCGCCGAATACCGGCCTGCTGGCTCAGTCCCAGGCTTTTCTCCAACTGTGACCGGGCTTCGGCCAGATTGCCCTCGATCAGGGCCACTTCCCCCAGGAAGTGATGGCATTGGCCGACCATCGCCAGCTCATCGGTGTCAGCCAGGAGTGATAGGCTTTCCTCTACACATAGTCTGGCACCCTGAAAGTCACCCCGGTCGCGGGCTAGAAGGCCCCGGACGTAGAGGGGGTGAGCCAGCCAGCGGTCCAGATTCAGGCCCCTGGCTTCGGCAATCGTCGTCTCACACACATGCTCGGCCTCGGCCAATCGCCCTTGAGCACGTACCACCAGCGACCACATATGGCGACTTCTCAGGGCCATCGCCTCTTCGCCCAGGGCACGGTAGGCCTCTTCGCTGGCTTGATATAACTTCTCCGCTTCGCGATACTCGCCTCGTTGTTGCAGGATATCGGCCCGGTCGTGGGTCCAACGGGCAGCGCTGGCGGCGTCTCCCAGCGACTGGGCAGCCTTGCAAGCCCATTTGTTCAGCGTGAGGCTGTATGCCCAATAGCCACGCAGATCCAGAAAGGGCTGTAGCGCGTCTTGAAAGGCAGCCACCTGCTCCCAGGCCCGGCCCTCATAGCTGTGCCGGGCTGCTTCCCAGAGATTGGGCAGTTCGTGCTCCAAGACCTGGTGGTTGTTGGCCTCGCGTTGGGCGAAAGAGAGACGATAGGGTGTTGCCTGGGTCCATACCTGGTGGAAGAAGGCGACATTCTCGACTGGCCTTTCGCCAACAATCACATCGTCCATCGCCTTCGCCCCACCGTCCAATCCAGGAGTTCCCATAGGATAGCAACCAATCGCTGGCGACTAAGCACGCCCAGTCGCCGGTAGATGGCCAGACTCTGCCGCAAGTAACCAAGAGCGGTTATCAGTCGCCCCGAACGTAAGTGTGCGACAGCCAGGTGACGCAGACTGCTGGCCGCACCCTCCTGATTGCCCAATTGGCGACGCGTCGTCAGCGACCGCTCCAGATGGGATATGGCTTCCTTTACTCCTCCCTCAGCCAAGACGATAAGACCGAGTTGCTCATAGACATCCGAGGCCCCCCGAGGATCGCCGATTTCCTCGTATAGCCCAAGCGCTCGTCCGCATAAGCGCCATGCTTGAGCCAGGTCCCTCTGATTAAGACACACCCAGGCCAGGTGATGAGCCGCGGTCGCTATGGCATCCCGGTTACCTCGTACCTCGCTGCGTTCCAGCAATTGCCCCAGATAGGCAGCGGCCTGCTCGTAGTCCCTTTTCTTGCGATGGACAACCCCCAACATCAGCAGGGTGTGGTCCGATGCCTCGGTCGCCCCGGCCCGCCTGCGAAGCTGATCAACTTCCAAGTACAAGGTGAGGGCCTTGTCCAATTCCCTTCGGTTGAGATGATAAGCTGCAATCTCTGAACGAACGGTGGCCAGCCCTTCATAGTCTGAGCCTTCGGACAGTAGCGTCTCAGCCTCGGCCAGCGTCTGAAGGGCCACCTGGTAGTCACCCTGGTTCAACTGCAAACATCCAAGCGCCAAAATCGCCCGGGCGTTGGTTCTTGGATCTTTTCCCCTACTCGTTTCAATCGCCGCCTGGATGCTGGTCATAGTCTCGGCCCACTGGCCGAGGGTATTTTGAGCTTCGCTGCGTAGCAGAAGTAACCAACCTGCGCTCTGATGTAACCGCTCACAGGCCTGCAACCCGTCTTCACACCACCTCAACAAGAAGCCTCTTTGACGAAGATACGGAGCTAAAATCTTGACATAGGCAACCAGGAGTTGGGCAGTCTCTCCATTGCTTTGGGTTGTCAGCCAAGATCGCGACGCACGCAAGTTAGGGAACTCAGTGTCCAGCTTCTCATACTGATCCTGGTAGCGGCAGGCCAGTTTCAAACGGTGCTCTGCAGCTAGGCGATAGGCTGACTCCCAATGGCGAACAACTTGATTCTCCCGGCCTGCGGCAGTTTTGGACATGGCCTGAACCGTAGCGACGGGTTGAGAAACGCTCATAGCAGCCCTTGCTCCCGCCACGTCTCGGGTAGGTCGCTATTGATAAACTGGTGTGTGAGTTGGTGAATGCCGTAGCGGGTCTGTCCGGCAACAGATGATGCATCGAGCAAGGAGTAGGCGACCAGTTGGTCAATGGCTTCCAGCAAATCCCCTTCGTCTGCCGCAATACCCACACTGACCAGTTCCTCCCAGCTTACGGTGGTCACTACTGTCTTCCCAATATAGATCAAGACCCGCTGAGCCGAAGGAGAGAGTCCTCCCCAGCTCTGGCGAAAGATGAAAGGATAAAGGTCCGTTCCGGCTTGCTGTAACCGGCCCAACGCCGCATCTAAGTCCAGAAACCTGGCCTGGGCTACCACCAGCTTCAGCGCCAGAGGTGCACCACCGGTTATCTCGTGAATCTCAAGCAGTTTCTCTTGCGGTGCCTCCAAGATCTGTTGCACCTGGCGCTGTTGTGCATCTGTTTGTAAGAAATAAAGCGAGTCTCGCGCTTCGAGCCCTTGCAGGGATAGGGGACGGACAAAGTCGTGACGTACTTGCTTGCGGCTGGTGACTATGGCCCGACTGCCATTAAGGAAGCCCCGCAAGTGGGCCACCAGTGCATTGGCGTTCTCGCTTGTTTCTAGGTTGTCTACCAGGATCAGATAGCGACGTCCTCGAAGAAGATGGGTCAAGACGGCCAGTTTCTCTTCCGCTTTCAGCGTGGGAAGCTCCCAGCGTCCTAATTGCCGAGCAATCGAATCTAGCAGATTGTCGAAGTTCAACGTTGCCTGGCGTAGCTGGACAATCTCCCCACCCGTTAGGAACTCCAGCTTGGCGCTGTCGCCGATCACGCCTGCAAATAGCCTCTCCTGAAGCGCACGTCGGGCCAGTTCAACGGCTATGGCTGTCTTTCCCAAGCCTCCCAGCCCATCAACGACAATCACTGGCGCGCCTTGAGGGTCCTGCAATAGCCCCTGCAACTGGCCCAGGTGGCGCTCCCGGCCGGGCAGGGGATAGTAGCGTTCGTCGGGGATGTTTGGTGGCCATAGTGCAGCAGGAGGCTCGGCCCCTTTCTTTAGCTCGGTCAGTTCTGCCTGGTATCCTTCCAATAGCTGGCGCAGGTCAGCAGCCTGTCGCTCGCAGTCCTGTTGTTCCTTGGGATCATTGGACAGGCGACGTTTGTCCTCGTATTGTTTGATGAGGTCCAAGGTTTCGTGGATGGCAGTTGCCAATTGACTTAGACGTTCGTCTTGCCAGCTAGAACCTGTCACTGTTTTCACGTTGCCAGCTCCATCCTGCTATGTCAAATTTAGAAGGGAGAATAATCTCGTGGCTTGGGCCAGCCTGCCGTCTCAAGGGCTTCAATGGCTAGTTCAGCATTGACACGCACATTAGTCTCGATGTCCGAGCAAAGGTTTTCCACCAACTCTTTGGGCACCAGTTCAGGATCTGTGAGTGCCATCCTACGCAGAATATTTGCCGCGTGTTCTCTCTCCACAGCGTCATCACTGGTGGACCACTGGCGAATTACCTCAATGACCACCCGTCGCGTACGAGTCAGCACAAGAAGGGCCGCCGTCGCAGGTTGAGTGACATACCAATCCTCATGCGGACTGGCCAATCGCACTAAGAACGAGAGAGGAACCTGTGCCGGCGCTGAATGGGCAAGATGGAAGTAGCACAAGGCTGCGGAACTTCTCACCGAGAATGAAGAGTCGGATGCTAATCTTTCCAAGAGTTCGAGGGGGACGAGGCTGGGTTCCCAACCACCAGTGTCTCGACCAACATTCCTGTGGTCCAGCGGACTTCCTCATCCTCGCTCTGCAACCGCCGTGCAGTATAGGCGATGAACGCTTGTTGCGTTGCCCTATCTGCAGACAAGACAAGTTGCGCCAAATTCTGAGCAGGTTCCCAATTATCCCATCGCAGTTCTTGGAACAACCTTGCATCAACTTCTATGAAACGAGGTCCCTCGGAAATCTCCAGTGCCTCGAAGGCATAGCCCTGGCTATTCATCCAGCCGCCTATTTCGTTTACAGCGCGAAGGAGCGGAAAATCAGCTATTTCAGCAATGTAGTTCGGCAGAACGCCGCTTATCTGCCGGTACTCTTCCAACCATGACCCTATGAGTTCGCGTTGTTCCTCGATTTCCCTCCGAGCGCGAGACTTTTCCTTTGGATCAGAGGAAAGACGTAGGACTTCTTCATACTCCCGAATGAGGGCATAGGATTCACAGATATGCTGATCCAGGTCTTCTTTGCGCCCCATTGTCTCGCCTCACTTGTAGACTATAAAGCACATGATGTAAGCCTATATTGCACTTCAGATAGCT
Organism: Anaerolineae bacterium; assembly: GCA_034412795.1. Taxonomy (GTDB): domain Bacteria; phylum Chloroflexota; class Anaerolineae; order 4572-78; family NAK82; genus JAUVPY01. The sequence continues at coordinate 32,376 of DAOUMD010000120.1, read as the reverse complement.
CTCGTCACACCCTAATTCGCACGCCTCGGCATAATCCCCGCTTATGGATTACCATTGTCAAATGGTGGAGCAATCAAGGTATAGGTCAACGTCTGGCTGGCAGCAAATTGCCAGTCATCGTCTCGCCAGGTGGCGACCTCGGCTGTAATCCGATAATCCCCCGAACTCAGATCCTTGGTTGACCAGGTTGGTACAAACTCCTCGGCGGGTGCGATATGGCCCCCTTTCTCATCATACCATTCGTCGTTGATCAACAAGCGGATAGCTCGCACGCCGGATTCACAAGTGCCTCGGATCTTGAAAATCACTAAGCCGCCCACCGGCTGAGGTGATGGAGGTTCGGCTTCCAAGGACTCGATATTACACGGACCCGCCCACCGGGTAGTAACAGGCGCAATTGAGGCAGTTGAGGTGATGACCGGTGTGGTCTTGACCTCGGCCGGTTGAGAGCCAGCGGGCTGCAGTGGGGGTGCTAGGTCTGAAGTTCGACTCCGTTGAGGCCAGAGAACTACGGTCAACAAGGCAATCGTTATGACCGCTATCGCCACTTGCAAGAGTCGATTGGTTCCTAACCAATGTAAGATGCCAGCGACAGACATCTTGCGTTGGATTGCAACGACTGCCAGCACCACCGCACTACCCAAGCCCAGAATTCCTATGACTACTTCCAGGTAGGAGAGCAGGGCCGGCTGGTCGCTCAAGAAACGCCAGCCGAGCACTACTATCAGCACCAGATCCAGGCCTAGTAACGCTACGAAGAAATAGCCCAACCACGGAACTGGCTTCTGAGGTTCAACGCTCAAGCTTCCTGATGCTGGTGAGGCAACTGTTCCTGACTCAGGTGGGGAACCGGCGATGTCGGTCATGTGATCGGGCAGAGCACTACCGCCAAGCCGCAGATACTCTTCTGTCCACTCCTCGATTAGCCCGCGTTGCTCGTTAATGGTTCGCTGAGCTCTTGTCTTTTCCTTGGGATCGGAGGACAGACGGAGGATTTCTTCGTACCTACCGATAAGTTCGTACGACTCGCGGATGTTTTGCTCCAGATCTTCTTTGCGCCCCATGCGTCTTTCCTCCCAGCCATACATGTAGAACCGTTAGCAACGCGTGCCTTGGTCTAAATCAGACCTCCTCGCACCCCAACTTTCGAGCCTCCGCCTCGTACTCCCCCAACTGTCGCCGCAAGTCTTCAATCTCGCGCTTGGCGCGGAGTTTTTCCTTGGGATCGCTAGCCAGACGGCGCTGCTCCTCGTACAGCTTGATAAGACTCCACGTTTCCCGGATGTTTTCCGCCAAGTCGGCACAGCGTTGATCAGAAGCAGTCTGAGCAGATTGAGACGGGGTTACCGGGGACGTCTCTTCCCTGGCAGGTCCTTGTTGCATGACTGTGGCTCCGTCACCAATGGCAATACCTCGAGCAGTACCAATACTGATCTGGTATGTTGAGCCTGAAGGTGCTGCCCGCTCAGAGGGCTTTTCTCTCCCCAGGAAGTTGTGCAAATCGGTCACGACCTGAGTGGCCAATTGGTCGGGGGTAGTAAAGAACGAGACGATATGCCACTCTTTTAGCTCGCCTTTCAGTGCCTCCAACTTGGCGGCTTTCTGTGGATCGCTCTCGATGTGGGCCGGTAGCACCGGCACTTTGTCATCCTTGAGGTAGATGAGACACGGAAGCCCTAGCTCCCGTGCACGGTGATACTCGGCCTCGGTGATACCGGAGCCGTAACGATGGGCGAAAATACCGACGTAGATATGGCTGCGATCTACCTCGGCCAGGCTCGCTTCCTTAGACGTCTCGGGGCGGCTGCCGAAGTACTCCATGCCGGAGAATTCGGCTTCTTGCATACGATGTAACGCTTTTTCCACTGCTTCACGCTCTGGTTGTAGGTCTTCCCAGGTTGAACTTATGAAAACTCGCACACTGTCTTTCAAAGTTTCGCCCTCCTTCTCATGGTCATTCGGAATTCACCGACGATCCCAATCACTCAGCGCCTGATGTGCAGACCGGCTTCCCAACAACAACATGTCCTCAAAGAGTTTCATCGCCCGCAACTTCACGGCCGGGTCATCAGTATGAGTGTAGACGGCTAGCGGTAAGCGAACTAAGTCTCGCTCTAGGATTGCCCACGAGGTACGCATATCCACAACCTCAGCACCCACCTCTGCCAAGATACAAGTCGTCACATTTAACGCCAAATCATGCTCGTCAGCGGCTAAAGGAGCCAGGCATTTGAGCAGATGCTCCGCACCAGGTAAGAATGATGGCGAGTCCATGAACTCTTGGATAAAACCCCATAGCCCTTCTAATTGTTCGGGACCCAGATACTCAAAGCATCTACCTATTTCAGCACGCACCTGCTGGTCGGGGTCATGCATTAGCTCAAGCAGATGTTCTCGACAGGTACCTCCCACCTCAGCCTGCGCCAAGTTACGGGCATAGACCTGAGCCGCCCCTCGGCGCATAGCTACATCACCGGTCATTACTCGCGCCTCTAAATCTTTTGCTTCCTCGTATCGGAAAGCTGCCAGACAGACTAGACGAGCTCCTGCCTGACGGGTAGTATCGTCAGCATCAGCCAGCAGGGCTTCGATAAATGGGCGAATTGTGGGAAAGTGGCGAGAGTAGGTCCAATATAAAAGGCGATGAACGAGCGGGCTTTGCAGCAAACGGGGATGACCGTCTAACGTCTGTACAAAAATCGTGAGCGCACGAGTATCGTCCTCATTCAACAACGGTCCCAGGCTCTTGATGACACAGGTGCGAACAGCGGTGGAGAGATCATGCGCAGCTTTTTCCAGCAACTGGAAAGCACGCTCAACCTGGGGCGGTTCACGTTTCAGAGCACAACGACAGGCAATGTTAACGGCCGCCCCTCGGTTTGAGTTGATGCCGTGATGATGCGGATCACCCCCGTAATAAGGCTGCCCGCTGCCTCCAGCCGGAACCCGCCAAAGCTCTTCACTTGGGTCGGGATCATTGAGGGCCCAATCAGCCATTAGATCGAGAAGGTCATCCGGTACACCTGCTTCAGCCCGTTTTTCCAGCGACCAACAGATGCTGCGCCGAAATTCACTTTCGAGCCGCGGTGTAAACTGACGAACCAAGTCAAAAACCCATTCGGCCGGAGCTTCAGAGTCGGCCAGACCGGAAATGGCGGCGGTAACGTAATGGAGCGAGATAGTTTCGTCAAAACGTTGGGCCAAGCGATAAAATCGCTCGGGGTCTTTTTGCACCTGCTCGGCAAAGGTGCGGGAGAGTTCAATCGCTCCACCATCAAATAAATGTTCACGTGGACCGCCCCAGGCAGTTGATTCATCATATTTGCGCATGGCGCCTAGCCAGGCTTCGTTGGACATCTTGGCCTGGGCAACCTGTTCAATCGGAGGACCAACCCAACCCAAAATCACACCTTCAGGCGGGCGCAATTCAAAACCAGGAAACTTCCGCTCTAACTCCTGTAATCTGCGACGGGCTGTTTCGCTCAGTAATTCAGGCTCTTCAACGCTTTTAAGGAAACGTAGTTGAGTAATACCCCGATGTTTAAGACTGCGTTGCTCCCATCTGGACTGCAAATTCAGAATCAATTGCTCCAAGGCGGCCCGGCATCGCTCATCTACGTGTCGAAAGGCAGCGCCATAGAGGCGGCATGAGTCATAGTGCGGGCTCTCCAGACTCTCACCGATGTCCAACCGTCGTGGGTCAGCAATCAAGTATTCGAAAATGTCATTGGCGTACTCTTCGGGATTAGAAAGATAGGCTTCGACAAGAACTCGCTGGACAGCCAATGTTTCGATATTAGTTAATTTTTCGGCCTCTTGCCGAAAGTTCTTAGGATTCGTTTTAGCCAGGTGACTTAGAGCTTCACTAATCCGTATCGCAAACAGCGGGCCTTCTGAGATATGCTCCCCATACCAGCCCCAGGCAAAAACTGAGTCTGAGGGGTAGTCATCATCTCCGGGGTCCGTCTCGGTCAAAGCCAGGGCTGCCCGCACAAACCAGGGTAACAGATGCTCGGCTATCGCCTCTGGGCAAACCCGGACGGCTTGCTCCATGATCTTGTCAATACCGTGTTCGTCAAGCAGTTGCTGCTTCCAGGTAAAGCGATCTGGCAAGTCGGTATGGATGGCATCATTGGGGTCGGTTTCAGGTGCAGTAGATCGCTCTTCTGCTCGCTCTTTTGCAGGCAAGTCATCCAAACAACGATCTAGATAGACACTGAGCACCCGGCAACCACCGGCTGAATTTGATTGGGACAGACTGTAGAGGTAATGGCTTACTTGTTTACTGGCTTTGCCTCGCTTCAGCAAATCACAGAGAATATCCAGCGCCTTCTCACTCCGCCAATCTCTTAAGCCTGTCAGGCAAAAAGCAATCCGGTCATCCCAGGTTTCATCTTTGCCTAAGTAAGATTCCAAACGGGCCAGGACAGCATCGGGGCGGTGTTGGATTATTCTCCACAGGTAAGTGATAGTCAATTCAATCAGCTTCTCATCATCAGTGCGCAGCAGGGTAAGCAACACGTCATCATTCAGCCGGTCAAACCAGTCTCCATTCTCCCAGATAGCTTGAAAGAAGCGCGCTCGAGCATTGGCGTCCTTCAATAAACGACGGGCAATCCGTAGTTCATCATCGGTCGGGGTCGGTAATGAGCCAAACCAGCCAATAAGCAGCAAGCGCAAATGAAGGCGCAGGTTATCGGCAAAGAACAGGGTGGTCAATTCGCGCCGGTAGGCGGCTGCGTCAGCCCCGCGCAGATAGGCCAACACCTGCACCATTTGCGAGCGCTCGAAGAGGCCTTGGGGACCGTTGAGAATCTCCTGGCTCAAGGAGTGACCCTGGGCAACGAAGCGCCGGGCGTAGCAGTAGTCGTACAGAGTTTGGTGCAGAAAGAGCCAGTTGCTCTTTTCTCGCCGCACGAAGCCGACTCGCTCCAGATAGGTGGCTGCCTCAGGATGGTCATCAAGTGCTGCTTCTGGAGCGGTCGTTCGCCGGTTGCTTTGCATCGCTTCAACCAGCCGGTAAACGGCGGCGATGCGCTCAGTCGGGGGTGGGATGTCGGGAGGAACAACTTCAATCTGTTTTCGCCATAAGGCCCCGTAGAGTTCCTGTAAGGTGCGATAGCTTTCAGGAACACCAGTGGACTGGGTACCACCTACCACTCGCGCATAAATATCAAGATGCAACGGCACAGCAAGCAATGCTCGGTGTGCGGGCAACAGATGATCAGGATCTATACCGATGGCCTGCAGGACTTTGTTGACTTGGTCCTGAGTTAGGGGTTGCAACTGGAACTTGTGATCCACTTGGATGGTGGACAAACGGGGGTCGTTGTTCAGGTCAAAGGTGCGGCATGAAGCGATGATGCGCACATTTTCCAGGTCCCTTAAGTGGGCTAACGTACTCAGCATCACGTCGAGCGTTGCCTGGTCACGCGACAGGGTCAGCGACAAAGCATCGAGTTGGTCCAGCAATACGACGACTGCGCCCTCAGTCGCCAGATGTTGGTCACATTCCTCCACCGATGCCGGTAATCCCAGTCGGTCGGCCAGGTCGGATCGGCTCTTCACGCCGGAGAGCGTATCGGCTTTGATGGCCAAGGTAGGGACTCCAGTGGCTTCCAGTTGTTCGAGCACATCACCCATAACCACCGTTTTGCCGCCGCCGGGTTGGTCCAACAACATCCCTAACCGCTCTTTGGGATCGGCATTCAACGCCCATTCAACAATTTGAGCTACTTCTACCCGTTGGAGGTGGATACCGACAATCTCGTTGGGCCAGGCGCGCAGTTCGGCACTGGCCTGATGGACCGCAGCAAGCAGTTCGTCACGTGAGGCCGGCGGTGGTGGGGGTGGAGCAGCGTGAAAGTGCTGCTCCACGTGAGCATTGTCACCGATGACAGGACCTTGGGCTTGGCCAATATGGATACGATATTTGTTGGATCCAGAAGACGTTTCGCCCATTCTTATAAGTTCCTCAATTCTGCTCGGACCGACTGTTCCGAACCAGGTCGCGTTCTTTCAATCGAGCCAGCAGTTCCTCCATCATCTGATGTACATTCATTATGACAAGTCGCCCAACTGCAATCGGACCTAATCTCTGTTGACGCAGATTGCTAAGAAGACGGGCCAGGGCTGGAAGGGTTCCACGTATCCGACCGGCGCGTAGCAATTGCGGCAGTAATACCGCTAACACTTCAAGCTCAATCGATGGCATAGGGACGATGCTTAGCACGTCCAAGGCTTGCTGCCATTGAGCAAGAGCAGCGTTGTTCTCTCCTCGCTTAGTTTCAAGACGACCAAAGGCCAAATGGCAAAGTGCTGTGCCTCGTCGGTCATTCAAATCTCCGCAAGTCTGCAACGCTTCATTTAACAAAGACTCGGCATCATCTAACCTACCACATCCCAGATAGGCTGTTGCAAGATGTATGGCGTTATTGGCGATACCACCCTGTTCCTGTCTACGACGACGAATGGCAAGACCTCTTTCTAGAAGCAGAATTGCCTCCGGGAAGTGCCCTTGGAGGGTAAACAAACGTCCCAGACTTTGATAGGCCACACAAGCTAAATTGTCACTCTCACCGTCGGTCTCAAAAGTAGTTAGACTTTCTTCATAACAGCGACGTGCTTTTTCAAAACTACCTTGGAGCATAAAGATGTTGCCAAGTTGGTTTAGGGCATAAGCCTTTAACTCCTGATGGTTATGTTCATCTGAGACAGCCAAGCAACGAGTAAGAGCTTCTTTCGCCCGCGTGTAGCTTCCCTGGCGAAGGTAACAGACCCCGACTTGGTGAAGAATGTCAGCTTGTAAATAATGGGAAAGAAGGTCAAATTCTAGCCAAGCTATTAGTTGCTCATAAAGATGTTGTGCTTCTTCTGCTTCCCCTTGATCGTTTTTTGTAATAGCTAGTTGCTTAACAACTTGGGCCTTAACTGTTGCATCAGGAAGTTGCTCGGCAATCATTGCTACTTTGGGCCACCAGAAGGAAATCTCACTCCAATAACCACGGGGCTGCATGTGAGGGTAAAGAGCTTGAGCAAGCCTCGTTATGATCTCAGTTGAGCGATGATTGATCGCACTATGCCTCGATATACCCAGGTATGAAGTAAGTAGATTGAACGAGCATTCGAGGAAGAAATCGCTCACTTCACCTTCCATTAACCCCTGCAGTGCGCGCTCGCCATCGGAACTATAGTGTTCCAACTGATGTTTGCCCCAGTCTACTTCCACCCTAATACCTCGATACGAAGGAAGGTTGATGTTAACCGATGAATGGTATAGTGACGTTCACCGTCAGGACTACGCTGTAGCTGTACCAGTGATAGATCAATTAGGCGTTGGAGCCCCTCGTGCAAGCCCCTGGGAGATTGACCGATCATCGTTGTCAGCCAATGCCAATCCGCTTGATCTCCGGCTCGTTGAATCGTAAACAGGATCTCTCGTGCCTCATTAGTCAAGGCCGACCAAGATTTCCAGTAAACATATCTATATATCTCGTCCGCCGTACCTAGTCTAACACTTTCAAGTACCGTGGCTGGCGGCAAATATCGCATCTGACTGACTATCAAAATGATGGCCAGTGGATTTCCGCCAACTAGATTGTAGATGCTTTGCACATCAAGGTCATCAACCTGTTTTTCTTGAGCGGCATGGTGGATCAAGGCCAAGCTGGCGTCCTTATCTAGCTCCTTCAAGCGAACGCGGGTCACGGTAGTAAGCGATGGAATATCCTCTCGGCTGGTTAATAGAAATTTGGTGGGGGCAGCCAGTTCTTCCAACCAAGGCACAAGTCTCTCAAAATCTTGCACGGTCTCCAGGTTATCTATTATTACCAGATAAGGTTCAGCACGTAACAACGGAGCCAAGCTCTCGACCTTTTGAGATAGAGGCAAACGCAGCACAGTCGTCAACCCCAATTTTTGACCTAGACCATCGAAGAGGCCCTCTAAATTGGCCTGGCTTTTACCTTGCACAATACCTGATTCTGTCAGATACTCCTGTTTGGCGCTTATCCAAATCAGGTCAGCAAGTGTGTCGGCTTGCGGTATGAATCGACGCGCAGTATGATCTGCGACTGCTGTCTTACCGATGCCCCCAATGCCTTGGATGCTGATAATATAGTGTTCTTGCTGGTCACGAAGAAATCGGAGCAACTTGTCAACTTGAGATTCGATTCCGAACAAGCGAGAGTAAGTCGGTACGGGTAGTCGCCGCAGCAAACGCTCGGTCCGGTTATCTGCATCAGGGATTTTCTCACTAGAATCAGTAAGGAGGAGCAATGTCTTTTCGGTATAAGGCGAGGCATCACATCCCAATTGGCGCGCTTCAGCTTCATACTTTACCAATTGCCTTCGCAAATCAGCGATTTCTCGCTCCGCTCGCCGCTTGGCCTTGAGATCTTCGGCCAGTCGGCGCTGATCTTCGTAACCCTTAATAAGCTCCAACGTCTCGCGGATATTTTCGGCCAGGTCGTCACAGCGCTGTTGGCGGTCGGCCGTCAATCTGACTTTTCCCTCAACTCCATCATCAGCCTCGTCTTTCTCACCCCCGGCTTGCACCACCTGAGCCCGGTCGCCAATGGCCAGGCCTGTGGCTTGCTCAATGTAAACCGAGTAGACGCTACCAGCCGCTTCTGGTCGCCTCTCCTCTTGTGCCACGGGCGTACTAGCGGAAGGCGGAGTTGGCAACTGGAAGCCGTAGACGTAGCCATCTTCAGACCCGGCCACCACATGCTCGCCAGTGGCCGAAATGGTCACCTGACGTACAAGTTTGTTGGCCTGAGCTTCGTGCAGCACATCTCCCTCGGCATCAAAGACATGGATAGCCCCATCCCGTGTCCCAGCGGCCGCCCGCTGGCCGCCAGCACCGAGAGCTAAGCTGCTGACGCTACCCTCTACGTGACGCCGCCACAGCAGGTGGCCAGCCTGATCATAAGCCCGCAAATGAGACTCCTTCTCGCCGGCTCCAACCAGCAATCGCTCGCTATCCGCACTTAAGATCACTGCCCATACCTTATCAGCGAGCTTCTCTTCCCATAGCAGATGCCCCTGCTGGTTCAGCCAATACACATAGCCTTCGGTGTCACCGGCAGCGACTGCTTCGCCCTCGGCCGAAACTGCCACCGTGAAGACGTCAGCTCGAGCCTGGTGCTCGCCCAATAGTACACCACTCCGCTCGAACAGACGCACCCGCTTGTCGGCTGCGCCGGCCACAATGATCCCGCCGTCAGCGGAGACGGCAGCGCTCCATACCCAGGCGTACCAACCCAAGCCACGTACATCTTGATGCCATAATCGGCTCCCATGACCGTCGAAGAGGATCAGTTGTTTTGCGTCGGTGCCAACGGCGATGGTCTCAGCATCGGCCGATAGGGCCAGCCCCCAGACTGAGGCCTTCAGATCCACCTGCCAGAGTAAGGACCCATCATTGGCAAAGCAAAATAGCCCCCGCCCGCCCATATCCCAGGGGCGTGTGCTGCCTGTTCCGACCACAGTCGTCTGCCCATCAGCACTAAGACCAACACACCAGGCCTGGTTGCCGACCTTGGCGCCCCAGCGTTGACGCCCGTTTCCGTCCAGGCAGAGGACCTTTTTTCCCAGTGTGACAGCGACCACCGTCTCCCCATCACCGGAGAGAGCTACAGCAGCCACACCGCTCCCGGCGTCGTATTTCCATGTCTGGATGGAAGTCTCAGTGTTGGTCATTCAGCACCATCCCCAAGCTCACAAATGCCATTTTTCCAGCGCGTTTTCGCCGCCCGTGCGAGAACTATGTATCCCATCATCCCGGAAAGCCAGCCACCTGCACCAAGGCGTCAAACAGGGCCTGAGCTAGGGTGCCGAGGTCAGCCACCAGATTGACAGCCAGATTGGTTAAGATATCATAGGCTAGTGTCATCGGGTCGTCTCCAAAGGCTGTATGTCCGTTACTTGCCTCACGAATAGTGATCTACGAGATGGGATTGCCAGTTGAGCTTATACACTGGCGACTACTCACCCTCACCTGCCGCACTCGCACGGTGATTGGCTCGGCCAGCAGCCCGTACTCTGTCGATGAGCGTCTGGAGTTCCTCATCTGTTAGCTCATTGAGGACAGTGTCTTGTTCAACCATCGCACGTAGTCTTTCCCATCGCTTCTCATTATGCTGCTGCTGTTGTTCCCTGTGAGCCAGATAATCACGGTAGTCTTCAATGCCAATGATCGCGACGGCCGGTTTATCGAACACCGTTACGATGACGTGATCACTTTGGAACTGGGCACGTTGGATAACCTCACGGATTTTCGTTCTTAGGTCAGTCGCCGTTACTACGGTTGCCATAACATCCTCCTGAAGTACCAAAAAATGTATACTCTATATAAACTATATATAGTTTAGCACACATGGGCTGGATAATCAAGGTCTGTTCTAACCCTTCGCAATCGGCAGAGAATATCGCACAATGGGGATTGTGCGCAGTTTTTAGCCAAAAAACAACGCGAAATGGGGTATTTTGAGGCTTCTAAGCCTTGTAAAAAATCTCGCATAAGGTATAATACCCCAGGGAGAGACACCTCATGGGCAAAGACAGCAGCCTCATACGCGTCGGCAAGAACACCAAAGTCTCGGCCCTGGCAAGCCGCATCCTCGACCAGGTCCGCCAGTCGGGCTACGTGACGCTGGAGACGGTCGGCGCCGGCGCGGTCAACCAGGCGGTCAAGGCCGTGGCCCGGGCCAGGGAGACGGCCGAGATCGAGGGCTCCTCCCTGGTGATCGTCCCCCAACTGGCAGATATCCCCTTGAGGCACGGCAGCCAGACCGCCGTGCATCTCACCGTTATCAACATCTCGGGAAACGTCGACTGGCTATAGGTGAGGATGGCATGCTGGAGTTGATCGACGAGTTCACTGCCCACCTGACCGGCCAGGACCTCAGCCCCCGCACGGCTCAAGGCTACGCCCGCGACGTGCGCCTGTTCGCCAGGTGGTTTGAGCACACTAACGGCAAACCGGCCCCCCCCACTGTCACGCCCTTGGACGTGCGCGAATATCGCCAGCACCTGCGGGCAGTCAAGAAACAGAAGCCGAGCACCATCAACCGCAAGCTGGCTGCGCTGCGCGCTTTCTTCGGTTGGGCAACCCGGGCAGGTCACGTGCCTGATAACCCGGTCGAAGACATCCACGACGTGCCCCAGGCCCGGCGCGCCCCCCAATGGCTCGACCGGCCCGCGCAGTACAAGCTGCTGCGCACGGCGCAGGAACAGACCCAACTGGCGGACGCCAAGGGACTGGAGGCCGGCCGCTGGCGGGCGCGCCGGGACGAGGTCGTGGTGGCGCTCTTGCTTCACGCCGGCCTGCGGGTGGGTGAAGCCTGTGCGTTAGATCTGGACGACGTAGAGCTGGGCGAGCGCAGCGGCAAAGTCGTGGTCCGCTCAGGCAAGGGAGGCAAGTACCGGGAAGTGGCCCTCAACCTGGACGCGCGCCAGGCCCTGGCCGAGTGGTTGAAGGTGCATCCGCCGCTAGATGGAATAGACGCGCTGTTGGTGGGGCAAAAGGGGAGCCGCCTGTCCAGCCGGAGCGTGCAGTCCATCATCACCCGGCTGGCGCGCCTGGCCGAACTGGAAGAGGTGACACCCCATGTCTTACGCCACAGCCTCGGCAAGAATTTGGTAGATGCCGGCGTCTCGCTGGACCGGGTGGCCATGCTGCTGGGGCACGAGAACCTGAACACCACCGCGATCTACACCACACCCTCCCAGTCCGACCTGTCGGCGGCGGTGGAGGCGGTGGCCTGGAGTGATTGATACGATACGCTTCCTCAACGTATTACGAGCCACTTGCTTCCAGCGACCACATTAATATAGTTAAATGTGGTGTTAATATAGTTAAACATAGTATTGACATTATTAAATAAATGTGATATAATATTTATAGAGGCTTCGATACCCCCTTTGCCTCTACCCTCACTTAGTTGATCCCCATTTAGCCAAGACATCTCTCGTATGTCCCGACATCTTACGCCGGAATTGTTCCACTTTTCAACCCTCGTTTCGATATCTTCACGACACACTAGCCAGTCGTGCGATCCCGGGTCATTGGCTTGAGATGCCACCGTAAGTGAAGTGCCCCACAAGCCACACTCATCCAGCCAGCCACGCTGGCACGCCGAGGCAAAGCGCCCCGGCGTTTTTCGTTTGGCCACCGTGAGGCGAAGGCCGGAGGTCGAGGAGGGGACGAGCAGACGGCCGACACCGACAACTGCTCACATCAATCCCCATTAACCCAATTAATCCCATAACATAAGAAGAAAGGACTTGAACGATGTCAGACACAAGCACACGCACTATTCCTATTACCAAGCCGGGCACAGACCAGGTAGGCTCGGCCGCAGCACCGGGAACCGAGGGCAATCTGCCCGCCGGACCTGGCTGGCTGGCCAGGCACAAAGTAGAAGTGCTGGCCACAGGCGCCGCGTTGGCGGTCACTGCCGCCGGTGTCAAGACCAGGGACACCGTGCTGAAGTGGTCCGCCGATCACCCCAGGGCAACCCTGGGCGCCGGCGTGGCGGTGGGTGCCACCACGGGCGCGACCCTGACCACGCTTTCCGGGGTGGCCGTGGAGCCGCTGGTCATCAAGACGACGGACGGCGTGGTCGGCGCGGTCGGCAGGGCGGCGGAAGCGGCAAAAGGGGTGATGCAGGACTCCCGGCCGCTGACCCTGGCGGGTGGGACGCTGGCCGGCGCCGCCGCTGGCGTTGTCGTCGGTATGCTCCTGTCCCGCCAGGCTCCCGGGAACCAGGCGGAGCAGTCCGGTGATCCGCAGGCTGCCGGAGGTGAGACCCGGGTGCCGGGCGGCTGGCTGGCGCGGCTCAGGTTCTGGGCCGACCACCACACGGATGAGGATCAGGCCGAGCCCGAAGAAGACCAGGCTATGTAGACCCCGTGTGTCGGCCGTGGTGATATCCCCTTATGACCTTCCCTATTCCCCTCCCTTCTGCCTCAACCGAGCATCCACACCTGTGACTGAATACGACGGCCGTCGAAGGGACGGCCGGACGAAATGCGCCGGACAAATCCCGGCGCATTTCGTTTTTCTCACAATTCTGTTCCTGCGCAGGTGTGAAGTCGCCGTGCGATCGGCGTGAGAACTCACGAAAGGAGCACCAAGTATGCTAAACGTACCGTCTCACATTCTGATAGACCCCCAGACGTTGGGTGATGCCCTGGCGGGCGCCTACCATCCATCGCAGCCCGGCGTGGCGGGCGCGTTGTCAGATATGCAAATGTGCATCGAGGCCTTGATCCAGGAACACGTCGCTGACGTGGGCGGCGACGACGCCCGGATGCAAGCGCTGCGCGCCACCCGCAACCTGCTGGCGGTGATCCGGGAGGCCGTGGGCGCCGACGACGTCGAGGGACAAGCGGCCCGGGAGGCCTGGCGACCATATCACCTGGCCAGCACCCTCAGTGATTTCGTGGTGGTGGTGACCCGTGAGGCGCACCAGGTTGCGCCCGGCACCCGACTGCAGGTCACGTGCCGCGATGGGGCGGAGTTGTGGTGGTTTGCCGAGGACGAAAGCGGCCGCCAATCGTCCCCGATGCGGGTGGACGTTGCGTGTCGCCACTTGAACGATTGGCGGGCGCAGGTGATCGTCGTCGACGCCAACCACGCAAACCGTCACCCCGACACCTGGCTGGCGCTGATCGACCGCGTCCTGGAGACGCTGGTTGGGTTGGGGTGGGGGCCGGAGGGGACAGAGGCGGCCCGCTGCCTCGTGGGGGCCATCCTCAATGATCACGAGTCGCTGGAGGCTCTAAGGGCTCGCGTCCAACCGGGTGATGATCTCACCTGGCTGGACGTGATCGACGATGCCCTGGTGGAAGCCGGAGACCTGGTCGACTTCGACGCAGGGATGAGCGAAGAGGCCCTGGGTGAGGTGCACGGCCTGGTGCAGGGCATCCTGACCGGCCACGTGCCCGTGGACCATCTCTTGCGTGAGCATGCCCTGGCTCTCACCGCCTATACGGAGGGAGGTGGGGTGGGATGAGCGGTCACAAGAAGCCGGACCGGGTCGTCTCTCAGCTCTCTTTGTGGGATCAGACGGAGAGCCCTTCAGCCACGCCGTCCGTGATGGGCCCTGTCGGCATTTCGCCTGATGTGCCCCATATGGACCGGCAACTTCAAAATGAAGTTGAACAACAACCATCCGGGCTGCCCCGACGGATCTTGAGCCTCTTCGACAACACCCAGACTCAGAAAGAGTACGCCGGACGGATCATCAAGCTACTGGAGGAAGTCTGTGCCTCCGGGAGTAGTAGCTACCTCGTCTACGATGACTGGACGCGCCTGGTCGAGACATCGCTGGACATGTTGCCCGCGCACCTGGCCAGCGCCGCGCAGCACGGGCGGCTGGCCGAAGACACCCCCGAAGTCAAGCGGCTGTTCGATGAGATGCGGGCCAGGTACCATCGCCCCGAGTATTTCGAGGCGTTCTCCAAGGCTTTTGCCTTGTTGCTGGACAGCACCGAGCACGGTTACATGGACGTGTTGGGAGAAGTGTTCATGAACTTCACCCACCCCAACCCAAGGCTTGGACAACACATGACGCCATGGAACGTTTGCCTCGCCATGTCAGCGATGACCATCCAAAACGGCGAACGGGAGGTTCACGAGCGGCTCAAGCAGGCCATCGACCAGTCCCCGCTGGCCCAGGCCACCTTGTTGGCCGGGCTGATGTTCAAGGAAGGCGAGGAGGATCAGGCCTTCGAGTGGTTCATCAACCGTGTTATCCCCGCTTGCCTTCCCCATTACCAACCGGTGACGGTCTGTGATCCCTGTGTCGGTTCAGGCCGAATGCTGCTCGCTGCGGCGGGTATGTATCCCGATTGGATGATTCACTTAGGATTAGTTAGATTTCTTGGGGCCGACGTCGATGGGTTAATGGTCAGGCTCGCCAGAATAAATGTGGCGCTTTATGGACTTAATGGCACTGGTTTGCGCTACGCCGAGGCGTTGGCTCAGGCCGACCCGGAGGTCCTGCGTGATCGATACCGCCTCACGGATGCCCCGGGGCGAGCCAGGGACAGCGTCGTGGTTATGCAAGACGCCACGCCGGAGAAAGTCATGGGGATGGTGCAGCTCGACCTCTTCGATTGGGGCGCGGGTGACGCTGGTCAGGTCGATCAGTCAGTTCCATCCCCGCTGTCCGGAAAGACGTGTGCAGGTTGTGGCTCGTCGCCTCAGGACAGGCCCGGCACGTGGTACGTGATCGACGACGTGGCCTACTGCCGGGACTGCGCCCCATCCGGTCAGCCGGAGGAACCGGCAGGGGAGTTGATCGAGGTGCGCTATTCAGGGATAGAGCAAGCGAAAGGAGAATGACCCATGAATCACTACACCGACGACGATAGGGTTTTGGCAGCCCTATCATACCCCTTGCCCATCCTCGCCCTCTTCGTTTTGGTTTCAGAGGAAAAAAGGGCACGACCCTTCTTGAAGTTCCACGCCGTCCAGGCCCTGACCCTGTGTCTCGTGCTGGCCATCGTCAGCCTCCTCGTCAGCCTGGTCACGTACGGCCTGGGGTGCGTGTGCACGGCCCCCCTGTGGATCACTCTGCCGCTCTGGCCGGCCTACCAGGTCTATCACCGGGGAGCGTACGAAGCGCCGGTCCTCTGCGGCTTCGTCCGGAGGCGGGGATGGGTGGACACAGAAACACGAACAGGAGACTACCTATGAGCGAACAGGCTACCCACTGGACCAGACTGTACGTCTTCGGCGACGAGCGATTTATGACGGTCACCGAGAAATGGCGGGTACTCAACGCGTGGAGGCGTTTTATCCGAGGTGGGTTCCGCTATCCCCAATTCAGCAGGGCGCTGTACGAGCATTTGCACCTCCATTGCTCGTTCATCGCACACTACAATCGCTACGGGTTCTGGTCCCACTACTTTGATTCGGGGCCGGAGAAGCTGTATGCGTTCCTGGATCAATTCGGCGGCGACCGGCAATCTGTCGAGTATGGGGCCACCTGGTGGCTGGATGGGCCGACGGGCGCCGACCTGAACCAGGCCATGTGTAGCGAGATGGAGATTGTGCACGAAGCGCTGGTCTCGGTCCTGGACCTGCATGCCTCTCGCGTCACCGAGGTCCAACGAAGACGGCTCGCGGCGGCGGCCAGGGCCGCCTTCGAGGCCCACGAGGGACGCCTGGCTTCCGTGCAGCAGATATCCCCCGGTTTGGGCAGGGTCGGAGTGCAGTTGTCGTTGTGGGATGTCGTAGACACATCACCGGAGCTCGAAACGGCAGGTATGAATGCACGCACAGCTTGAGTTGGTGCCGATAGGAGGAACCTCATGACAGATCGCGTGAACCCAGAGTCGACCCTGGATTTGGCCATCAGGGTCAGCCAGACCCTCGAAGCACACTAGGGCAAACGCATTTATGTTCTAACGTTCTGAAATCGGGCAATTGGTGCCAGAAGTGGGCGTCATTCCTCCATACTACCCTGTTGAGATACGAAAACACGGCCAAATGCAGCGTGTAGGCCAGACGCAATGGGGCTGAATGGGACAGATACTACTTTCTCGCGGTCCAGATTGGATAAATGCGTTTGCCCTAGACTGAGGGCGGGTGGCAGATCAAGCAAAAGGAGAAGTGGACCCAACCTCGTTACTGGGACGACGAGACATTCAACGGCCCTCGCCAGCCGGTGGTAGGTGTTTCATAGTACGAGGCGGTGGCCTACTGCAACTGGTTGGCGGCCAGGACAAACAAGCCTTACCGGCTACCGACCGAGCAAGAATGGGAGAAGGCAGCACGCGGCTACGACGGGCGGCGTGAGTACCCGTGGGGTGAGTGGATGGGGGACAGGTGCAACACTGATGAGTCGGGGATAGGCAAGACGTCGCCGGTGGGGCAATTTTCGCCGGGAGGAGATGGCCCCTACGGTCTGCAGGATGCGGCCGGCAACGTTTAGGAGTGGACGGCCAGTGAGATGGAGAATTCTCGGGTGGTTCGTGGCGGGTCGTGGTACTACAATCGAAACTCCTCCCGCTGCGCGTCCCGGCTCAGGGTCAATCCGAACGATCAATGGCTCAACCTCGGCTTTCGATTAATGGTCTCCCCCCTCTCTCCCTAATTTGCACTCCGTTACTCTGCGCTCAGGAAATCTGGAGGACCATGAGAAAGGGCGGTTGTCATGAAAGCCCTCCTGAATCCCGTCGACTATCCTGAGCGAAGCCGAAGGAAGGCGGGTTGCGCCTACTGTAACTGTTTAGGTAAGGAAAGAGAGAGATGATTAACCATCGAGGGAAGCCGAAAACCTCCCCCGGCGGGGGGAGGTTGGGAGGGAGACGAGACCATCTTCTTGCGTAAAAGTAAGTATGAGCAAGCTGGAGACAATCTATGCCAGAAGCAGACCAAGGCTTAGAAGCCCAACTGGCCCTGCTGAAACGCCCGTATCAACAGGGTAATCTCTCTGAGAAAGCCTATCGCCAGGCCTTGGCTGACCTGGGCCTGGACCCGGAGGCCGTGCTTGAGCGGCTGGAAGCCGAGCCACCCGCCCAAGCTGCCAAGGACCAAGCGCCCCCGTCCGCGCCAGCGGCCGGCATCTACCACATCCGCATCGAGCATGGCCAGGGTGTGGCCATCGGTGACGGGTCGCGGGTAGAGAGCCGCGAATCCCAAGTAGCAGCAGTGCTGGACGACGAGACAGCCCTGACCCACTACTTGCGTCATGTAGTCGAGGCCAATCGCCACCTGCAACTACAGGGCATCCGCTCTGCCGGCCAACTGGTGAGTATCGACCTGGAAGAAATTTACGTCACCCTGACCGCTACCGAGCGGCGCACCGTCGCTGAAGAACAGGCCTGGATTGAAGCGATGGGTGGCCTGACACTAGACGAAGCCGAGGATGCTGCGCAGCTGGCAGGCAATACGCGCGAGACGGTGACTCAGGTCAAGGTCAAAGTGCAAGAGGTGCTGGCCGCCCACCCACGCCTGGTGGTGCTGGGCGATCCCGGCTGCGGTAAGACGACACTGCTGCGCTATCTGGCCCTCACCTTTGCTCGTGACTTGCTCAGCGAAACGGGACTGGTGAAGGACCGATTAGGGCTCCAAGAACAGCGACTGCCCATCCTTCTCCTGCTGCGCGACTTCGCCCGCTACTTGGAAGCCCATCATCCAGACCCCAGCATGGACGGACCGGTACTGCTGTTGGACTATATATGCACTTACTTCACCAACCAGGGCATCCCCTTGCCAGAACGTTTCTTTGGCGATTACCTGGAACATGGCGGGTGCGCGGTGCTGCTGGACGGCGTGGACGAAGTTGCCAATTTCGTTACTCGACAACGCGTGGCGCGCCTTGTCGAACGTTTCACGCTGACCTATCCCGGTAACCGCTACGTAGTCACCAGCCGCGTGATGGGGTATACCAGGGCTGCCCGACTGGGCGAGGGCTACGCCGTTACCACGGTGTGCGACTTCACTCAGGCCGACATCGAGCGTTTCGTGACCCATTGGAGCCGCATCGTGGAAGTAGCTTTGGCCGGTAGCGAGACGCTTTTCGCATTGAGAGAGGCACGTCGCCAGACCAAGGCGTTGCTGAATGCCATCCAAACCAATAAGAGGGTGCGCGAGCTAGCCATCAATCCTTTGCTGCTCACCGTTATCGCCTTAGTACAGCGCTACCGAGCGCAGTTGCCCGAACGCCGCACCGAGTTGTACGAAGAGGCGATCGAGGTACTGCTGGGCAAGTGGGACGAGGCCAAAGGATTAGAGGATAGTTCCACGCTGGCTGGGCGCGAGCTGGACGCCGGGGACCGGCGTGGTCTGCTGGAACCAATCGCCCTATGGATGATGGAGCAGCACGCCCGCGAGATTGAGGTCGACGAGTTGCGGCAGCAACTGGAGGGACGGTTTCTAGAAATGGTGGGGGATGCGCAACAGGCCAGCAAGGCAGTGGATGACTTCTTGCGACTCATCAACGAACGCAGCGGCTTGTTGACAGAGCGGGGACAGGGGCTATACGCTTTCAGTCACCTGAACTTCCAGGAGCACCTGGCGGCGCGAGCCATAGCCGACCGATCCGATTACATCCCATACACCCTGGCTCGACTGGGCGACAGTTGGTGGCGGGAGGTGATCCTGTTGGAGGCCGGCTACCTGAGCACGCAGGGCAAGCGGCGCGTTACGGCCCTGATCCAAGCTGTTGTCGATCATAAAGAAGAGCCGGAGCCTTACCACAACCTGGTGCTGGCCGCCGATTGCTTGCACGATGTAGGTCTGGCCCGCGTGGAAGGCGACCTGTGGATCGAGTTACAACGGCGAATTCGCGATGAATTCGAACGCCCGCTGCACCGGTCGGTGATGAGCCAAGTCCGGCAGGTATTGGGACATAAGCCCACCCAAAGCGAAGCCGTTAGCCGCCGCGTAGCCGCCGCCGAAGCGCTGGCCCGCATTGAGAGCAAGGGGCCGGGAGGCAAAAAGCTGACCTTCTGGCAACTGCCCTACGGCGAACCGGTATGGGTAGATGTGCCAGCTGGCGAGTTCTGTATGGGTGAAAAGGGAGGACATAACAGCAAGCGCGACAACCACATTCATCTAGAGTCATTCCAGATCACTCTTGCACCGGTCACAAACGCCCAATACCATATCTTCGTTGAAGCTACGGAGCGCGCCTCCCCACGTAACTGGGAGGACGGGCGGCCGCCGCGCGCATTGGAGAGCCACCCGGTGGTCTTCGTGAGTTGGCATGATGTGATAGCTTACTGCCGATGGTTATCAGAAGTAACCGGCAAGTCAATCACGTTACCGAGCGAAGCGCAATGGGAGAAAGCAGCACGGGGTGGACTGGAGATTCCCTCTGTAGGAGCGAAAAGCGGTCCAATCCTTCAACCGAATGAAAACCCTCGACGGGTGTACCCCTGGGGTGACGAGTGGGATGAGACCAAGTGTAACACCCACGAACTGGGCCTTGGCGGCACCACACCAGTAGGGGTCTTTCCAGAGGGAGCCAGCCCATATGGCTGTCTGGATATGGTTGGCAATGTTTGGGAATGGACGACTAGCCTTTGGGAAAGAGATTGGTTAGGCCACGAAGTTAGGCATCCATACCGACCACGCGATGACTGGGGGAATTTGGAAGCAGGAGATGACATTCGCCGGATCCTACGTGGAGGGTCTTTCTACCACTACAGCCACCACGCGCGTTGCGCTTATCGCATCTGGGATCTCCCGAACTCCCAGCACTCTATCTTCGGGTTTCGCCCTATAGAGTCTATCCGTGCGTAGCCTCCCAACATCTATGAAATGTATGGGAGGAAGGCAAATCAGCGAGTCAGCAAACTGCAATTCGCCTTTAGCGCATGGCGAGAAAACAGGAACAGGCGAGTATGGATGAGCAATTGATAGAAACTCTAGATACCGATCAACAACGCGCGCTGGAAAACGTGCGCAAAGCGGCGGCACGCATCTGGGCGCGCCCGCTGCACCGCTATTTCACCAACCATACGCTGGAGCACAGCCAGCGTATCATCGCCCTGTTGGATGGTCTGGCAGCCGGGATGATGCAGACCGACAAACGCCTCACCCCGACCGAGGTCTTTGTGCTGCTGGCAGCCACCTACCTGCACGACATTGGCATGCAGAACGAGAAGTTTGCCAGCGGTGATTTAGTCGAGATTCGCGAGCACCACCAGCAGACGGCCGAGATGATCTACGCCGTCTTCGAGGCCCCGGCCGAGGCCTTTCCCACCCCCCTGGCCCGCGACCCGGCTATCGTCGAAGCGGTAGCCCTAGTCGCCCGGGGCCATCGCCGGGTAAATTTAGATGCGGATGATTACGATTCGTTCGTCCACGGTGGGGAGACACTGCGCCTACGCCTGCTGGCGGCGTTACTCCGTTTCGGTGATGAGCTGGACATCGACCATCGAGTGTATGGCGACCCCTCGG
This sequence comes from Anaerolineae bacterium, assembly GCA_034412795.1. Classification (GTDB taxonomy): domain Bacteria; phylum Chloroflexota; class Anaerolineae; order 4572-78; family NAK82; genus JAUVPY01. The sequence goes on along the minus strand of DAOUMD010000120.1, from coordinate 11,450 downwards.
TTCTGGCTGAGCGGGACTGCGCAATAGCCCTGGAATGGATTGAACATACTCAGCGCATCACCACGGCTCACACAACCCATACCCTGTTCCTGGGGATTGGGGGTGAGTCGCGAGTGGGGCATGATGCGGCCGCCACTGCACGTTTCCATCAAACACACCAGCGCCCGCCCACCATCGAAGAGTCGATCGAATACCTCTATGGAGAACCGGTTTCCCCCGCAGATTTCTTAATCATGAGCAGTAAGATGGGGGGATCGGGTGCCTTGCCGGCGCTCATCTGCGACGGAGACACCCAGGTATATTACCTACCGACACCGAGCATTGTGGCTTGACCGAACAAACCTATCGGGCCATTCTTTACGATTTGTTGTATGTACACGAGGGCATGGGGGGAGAACCCGAATATGCGCTCAATGCATACGAGCGTGATAGATTGTGTGCTTGGTATGCCAATCGTATTGACACCGTTATCGGATTGGGAGAAAGAATCGGTTCGATTCGAGTAATTTAGATGCTGAAGAGTAATGAGTAGGAGGGGAGCGTGTCCCGCAAAGCTGATCTTGAGCAACACATCCGCGAATCTTACAACCTCATTCGCGAATACGAGGATATCATCCAGGCCTCGTCGGAGCCAAAGGAAAAAGCCCGCTCGCGGCGCACCATTGAGGAACAGTGGTCGCTGATCGAGGGCTACCTAGCCGAATACCGCCGCCTAGCTGGCGAGTCCTGGCCTGCCGACATCGCTGAAATTTCGGCTCGTTTTGCCAGGCAGGGTGGCCAGCCCCAGGGGACAACGCCTCTGGTCACGGCGTCCTCGCCGCCGGACCGTGCGACCTATGATATCCACATCCAGCACGCCCAGGGCCTGGCCATCGGCGATGGGGCGCTGGTGGTACAGCCTAGCCAGCCAAGAGCTGTACCCCCCGATCAAGCTGGGGGGGATGAGGCCCCGCTTGCTTCCAACCGCCGCGAGCGCCTGGAACAACGCCGCCGTGAACTCCAGACGGATTGGAGTGATCTGACCACTCGCATTGAAGCCGTGCGGAGGGACCTGGGCCTGGAAATGGACGCCGAGCGTGAACTGGTGCTGCAGCGCCGCCTGGAAGAGCTAGAGGCTCGACGTGCCCGGGTGGAAACTGACTTGGAATCAATTGAAGAAGAGCTGGAATAGGACTGTGACAGATAAAGCTTGTCTGCTGCCCCAACCTTCTGAAATCCTATTGACATCCGCTGACAAATGCGATAGTATGTAAACAAAGCTCCTTTTAAATTGGTGCAGGAGGTTGAGGCCTATGACCGATCAGCCAGTTTACCTCTCGGTCCGCCAAGCGGCCGACCTGATCTCCGTCTCCACGCGCACCATCCGCCGTTACATCGAGCAGCAGCGTCTGCCAGCCTATCGTGTGGCTGGACAGCCGACCATCCGCATCAAGCGTGAAGATGTGGAGGCTTTACTTCAACCCATTGCGACTGGGAACCGTGAAGACAAATAGAGAACCGGTAGATGGATTCTTCTCTTTTTCCGCCTGAATTAGTGTTGTAGGGGCAAATTTATGGGCCAGAAGACACTGCCAGGACGTCCTCCAGGATGGCGCGGCACACTAAACAGATTGGTTGTCAGCATTCGAACCAAAATTTTCCTACCATATTTATTGGTGGCGCTGGCGGTAGGGGGCATAGGTTACTTTGTGGTCGTTGGCCTGGTCACCGGTTCGATGCGCGAGCGGTTCAACAACCAACTCTTCGATGCAGGCCGGATTGTCTCTGAGAACATGGTCATGTACGAGGAAGATCGGCTGGCGGTATTACGTGCTGTGGCCGGCACGCAGGGGGTGCCCGAAAGTCTGGCAACTGCCAATAGGGAGGCGCTGGCCAATCTGTTACCACAAATCCTCGCCAACAGTAAGAGCGATGCTGTGGAGTTGCTGGATGTCAAGGGTGTGGAGGTTTATGGCTGGCAGCGCCCACCGGGCCAGGGCGAGGGAGATGCCGAAGAACGATCTGGCGCCGACTTCTCCGAACTGGAAGATGTGCGTCTCGTGCTGGACGGTCACGTGGATGAGTTTGGCGAGAAGCGCGTTTTGCTGAACGAGACGCCTTATGGGTTGATGATCTTTACCGTAGGCCCCGTCTATCGAGAGGGAGAACAGGTGGGAGCAGCAATGGTCGGCACCTACATACGCGAGATGGTGGTTGAACTGACCGAAGTCGCCGTGGCCAAAGTGACACTCTATGACCGGAATGGGGTCGTCATTGACACCACCGTGGCAGGTGGGCAGGAAGATTTTACTCAAGCCCTGCAGGAAACGCCAGAGCAGTACAATGTGGTTACTACGTTATTACAAGAGTCACCCAATCGTTACCAGGCAGTGGTAGCCGAGACAGAAGATCAAGTCTTCCTAAGGCAGCTGGACATCCTGGGCCAATCATACGTGCTGGCCTTCGGGGACTGGCGGCTGCGGGATCAGTCCTTCGGATTCTTTAGCGTGGCTTTGCCCAGCAACTTCATCGTGGCCAAATTAGCAGCCAGTCGCAACCTTTTAAGCCTGATCTTTTCATTGGCAACGGTAGCTGTGATCACCACGGGATTTGTCATCGCGCAACGTACCATCCATCCCCTCAACCGTCTTGTAGATATCTCTATTGCTGTGGCAGCGGGAGACCTAGAACAGCGCACTGGCATCCAGCGTACTGATGAAATTGGCAGCCTGGCCTATTCCTTTGATGCGATGATCGAGCGCCTGGAGGAGCGCAACCGAGCGTTGGCTGAGCAGGCCGGTAAGTTGGAGGCTATCCTCACTAGCATCACTGACGGTGTTGTTGTACTCGACGCCGAAGGTAAGGCCATCACTTCCAACCCGGCAGCCCAGCGGGTCTTGGCGGACGTGTCAAGTGAGTTTCCCTCAGGCCCGCCGCGCGAATTGCTCCCCGTCCTATTCACCGGCAACGAAGGTGACCCTGAAATGGACCCGTCGTTGACACTAGCTATGTTGCAGCAGCCCCGACGCTACCGGGTGGGCAATCGTGTGCTGAGTGCATGGGCATCACCGGTAGGGACGCCCGAAGGTGAAGAACTTGGCACAATAGTCGTTCTGCGTGACGTACCAGCGCAAGTTGACCTTCTGACTATCTCTCCATTTGTCACAGTGGGTCCTACATCCGACAGAGTGTTCTTTGGGCGTGAGCAGGAACTGCAAGAGGTGACGGGGAGAATAGATCATTTCTCATATGCCATCATCGGTGGCCGCCGCATTGGAAAATCATCCCTCCTCGGCCGTCTGCACCGCACCCATCTACCCGTTGCTGGCTTTCGTACTCTCTACCATGATTGCTCTACTACTCCCACTTACGCTACCTTCCTCGCAGCGATCATCCACGATTGGCGGTTAGAACCACCACCCGATGCGCCCGGAACCTTTGGAGACCTGCTCGATGCCCCACCCACTGATAGACCTGTTGTCTTGCTACTGGACGAGGCTGACAAACTTGTCCCCGCCGACCGCGCCGAGGGCTGGCGGCTATTCAACAAGCTGCGAGCCTTAGCCAATGCCGGTCAACTTAGTGTCGTCCTCAGCGGCGAACGCACACTCCGTGGGGCCTTGCGAGACTCCGCTAGTCCCTTGTTCAATTTCGCGAACGAGATGTTGCTTGGTCCTCTGAACTTCCAGGCCGTCAAAGATCTGGTCACTCAACCGATGCAGCAATTGGAGATCGAATTAGTGGATAGAGAGGCGATGGTATGCCGCATCTACGACTTTACGTCAGGCCATCCCAACGTCGTCCAGCGCCTATGCAGCCACTTGATCGAGCAGCTCAACAAGCGGGAGACTCGGCGCATTACGCTAGAAGATGTAAATGCAGTGATTGAAGATCCTCAGTTTCAGGAGGTTGACTTCCTGCAAACCTACTGGGAAGCCGCTACACCTCTTGAGAAGATCATCACCCTGGTGCTATCGCAGGAAGCTAAAACCTATCGCCTGAAGGAAGTTCATCATTTGTTAGCTGAACAGGCCCACATCCAGCCCAGCGCGACGGCGGCGAAAGATGCTCTGGATCGGCTGGTAGACCTGCGCTCCATCCTCAAGCGATCTCAAGCCGGCTATGCATTCGCTGTGGAAGCGTTTCCCTCAGTCCTGGCCAATACCACCACCGTCGAAGACCTGCTCGAAGTCCTCGTCGAGCAATACCAACAAACGGAGGCACCAGCATGAGCGATTTCCCCTTCCAGGCTGGTGGGCCTCTTCTGGCCGATTCGCCAGTCTACATCTCACGTGAGGCTGACGAAAAGGCGGCCGCTCACTTGCGGCGAATGGAGTACATCACCCTAGTAGAGCCGCGCCAGCACGGCAAGACCAGCCTCATCAACCGGCTTGATGGTCAATTCTCACCTCGCGGGTATGCTTTTGCCTATCGTGACCTGATGGCTGCCAAATCCAGTGTCGCCTCCCCATCCGAATGGTACGCCTCGCTAGGGAAATGGTTGCTGCGCCAATTATCCTTTATCCCCAGGAACCAACGGCCCGAGCCTCCGCACGACAGTACCTCGTGGGAGGATTTCCTGGCCGATGTAGCCGAAAGCGCCGAAGCGGCCGAACAGAAAGTGATCATTGCGCTGGATGAAATCGGCGCTATGCCTCAGGATTGGGCCACCGATTTCTTCTCCGTCATCCGCAGCGTGTATACCTCGCGCCAGAGCCTTCCCTTCTGGCGGCACTTGACCTTTGTCATCGCTGGAGCGTTCAACCCCAAAGCGTTGATCCAGGATGACACCGTCTCGAATTTTAACGTGGACCAACGTATCTCTTTGAATGACTTCTCCCCGGCACAAGTGAAGCAACTTGTGACCTGCCTTGGCCTGTCGGGCAAAATGACTGAGGAAGTGGCCGAACGGGTGCATTATTGGACTGACGGCCAGCCCTATCTGAGTCAGCGGTTGTGTCTTAACTTAGCGGAGCGTACAGAATTGATTACCATGTCTAATAGCAGTAGCGTGGTAGATAATGCGGTCGAGCGTTTCTTCTATGACGACACCTATCATCTATCACGGATCAAAGACTTGGCCGCCGAGCAGGACTTACTGGCCTATACCCGGCGTATCACTAACGAGCCTTGCGCTCGCTTCAGCCCTGGCTTGAACGACAAACACTTTCGTCTGGCACACATTGTCGGCGTGATAAAGGCGGGACCCGATGGCCGATGCCAGATCCGCAATCGCATCTACGAGCGGGCCCTGGCGGAAGTCGAGTCGTTGTCTGCCTCCAAACCGGAGAAAACGGTTACTGCCCAAGATGAGCGCTCAGCCCAGCAGCGCCAGGAACTCCAAACCCGCTGGGACGACCTCACCGCCCGGATCACCGCCGTCCAGCGTGACCTGGGGGCGGAAACCGACGAAGAGCGCAGACTTACACTCCACCGTCGTCTGGAGAAGCTGCAAACCGAACGAGACCAGGTCGGGGCCGATTTAGACGCGATAGAACGATAGCCGGAGTAGCCAGTGAACCGTCAAGACCGCCAACACCAGAGGCTTGAAGAGCTACGAACGCAGTGGCAAGACCTATCCGACCGCATCGCGGCTAACGTCCAACAACTGGGCGTGACCATAGACGCCGAGCAGAAGCTGGTGCTCAATAAGCGCCGGGAGGAATTGGAAGCCGAGCGGGACAGACTGGATCCCGAGATTCAACAGATTGAAGAATTGCTAAAGGCCAAGCCTTCACCGCTGTTTGACGATGTAAGTTTCACTGCAAACGAATGGGAAACAGCAACCACCAGGATCTCAAGAAGATGCACTTGTTCACGCGGCCCTTATGGTCATAGGATAGGCCACTCTCTGTCACTGTGGAATCCAGGCGACTATCTGATACTCTTCTATTGGATATTCTTCAACCCCCACCAGCTATTTGAGCACGTAGACCGTTTAGGTGTAAGTAACGGACAGAATGTGCAAGGTCCAAACGCAGAAAGGCTACCCTTGGACCAGATACATTGGCGTAATTTGCTTATACAAAGTCTGGTTGGAAGTGAGGTGATTTTCTGTTTTATCGGAGTTGCTGGCATCGCCCTCGGAAGAGTTGCAGATTGGCATCTAATTCCATTGGGAATGGCATGGATCGCGATATTGGCTCTGATAATCCACTTAATAGGGATGTATCTTGATTCTCGTATGTCGCCTGACAAAATCGTATCCTACTATCTCTTCATAGGTGTGCCGACCGGGATCTTCTCAGGTATTATAATATTGACTGGTATCTCAAGCGGCTTTGACGCACTTAGGGCAGCACTTGGGTTCGCACTGTTAATTGGAGTACTAAGCTTCCAATTCTACTTGAGAGATGCATCAGATCCTCGCTACTGCGATTCCGTGACCCAGAGGGTAAAGGAGGGACTTATCGGAGGAGCAACACTCGGCCTTGTTGTAGGGTTGTTTGTCCCCGAGCTATGCCAGCTAGTAGTCCCTCTCTTTTCTCTCCGCATTGTAGATTTCTTAGCAATAAGTATCTTAATCGCGCTCCAGACTGGAGCCCAGCCCTCCGAAACTAGCGAAAGCAAGGTCTCTCTATTTTTTGGGGACACCGCTATTTGGATTCCACTACCGGGTCTCCTATCACTTCTCACAAAATATCCTGGAGACTCCCCCAAGGCTTCCCGTGATAGATTGCTCCTTGCAGATGAACTAGTATCTTGCACAGCCCAATTCCTGACAGTAACCAAATGGATGAGGGATTTTCTTCCGACGATTCCACCGAGGGACTTGCTGAATTGTATCGATGAGTTACTTCGATCAAGGAATGCTATGACTTACCTAACTTTGGGTGATATCTTCGTCGTTGAGGATGACATCAAGGAAGACAGAGTTAAGGCACTGGAACAAGACGAGAAGGTAGTGGTATTCTCAAAGAAGGAAGTGGTTGCCAGCTCAAGCCCGGGCACTGCTGGAGGGGATGTGTCCCAAGATCTGGATGTGTATGTTATCATGGTAGGGCGATACGATATCGAATGGCTGCGAGTTCAATCATACGCGGACGCCGCTCGGGCTGGGTTCTTAGCATTAGCAAAGGGACGGCCCGATGTGGCAATCCGATGTTTCGAACGTATCCGAGCTTTGCCTTCGGGGGAGCAGGTATACCAAACCACTGTGTTGCTCTCCCGCTTTCAAAGACTAGTAGAAACCCTGTCCGTACCTGAGCTTTCGCTACAGGCAAAGGCGGCTGAACTGGTTGAAGTGTTGTTAAGACTCGATTCCTTGCCAGCACCTTCAATTCGCCAGGGCACAGTCCAAACATTACAGCAGCTAAGAACTATCGCCCAGAGAGTGGACAAAGGTATGGGATCAGATTCGTCGGGCAGATATGTTACACTGGACTTGGTATCTGATGAGGCAGCAGCCCTCAACAGGAGTTTGGATATTGATTGTCCATGGCCAGAAAGAGAGGTTATCCATCCAGTGGTTGAAACCTGGCAAAATGCGTTAGCCAGGGGATAAAATCTAGCAAGCTGGCTATCGATTAGATGTTATCAAGAACCAGAGCACGCCTATCTTGCTAGTCGTAGTGACGGATCGCCGTCCCGCTGGGACGACCTCACTGACCATAGCACTGCCGTCCAGAACGATCTTAGGTTAGATGCCGACGACGAGCGCAGACTTCCACTCCACCGTCGCCTGGAGAAGTTGCAAGCCGAACGAGCCCAAGTCGAGACTGAGTTGAACGCGGTAGAACAAACATTAGAGTAGACTTCTTAAGGGTTGTGAGCGTCAGAGGCTAGCTGAGTGCAGCAAAACCGTAGAGCCTAACTGTCCACGCCGGGAAGAGAGGGCTGATCGTTGTTGAGAATTGAGATCAGTTTGATGAAGAGCCTCCAGAATAGGATAAGATGGGACCTAACTGGCCATCTTTGCCTTGCCAAAGAGCCTTCGTTATCAGAAACGAAGACACTGGTGACCCTGCCTCTAGCTTTGACGAAGTACGCAGTGGCTATGGCGGTGTTCTGTGGCTCGATATTGATTCTCCCTGGTCCCAGTGTTTTCCGTCAGGGAGCTGAGATTCCTAAACTCACTATTTCAGGGCTTGTTCGCCCCAGAGCTCCAAGCCTGCCCCCTAATGTGGAAGTATCTTGGCCAATCAAGGTAGTTGACGAGGATGACAAGCCCATCGCTGGTGCTAATGTCTGTGCCAACGGCCAGTCCCTTGGCGCCACCAATGAAGATGGTCTACTTGACCCTGGTTCGCTCGAAGTAGGCGATTCCTTGGTTGCCTTGGTACCGCAAGCAGAACAACCCACTATGCGCAAAGCCCACGATGGTTGGGCCTACCGTACCTACATAACTAACCTGATTTGGGATCCTGACAGTAATGAGGCTCAAGCCTTCACTGTAAGCCAAACGGGAGAGCAGCATATTGTTGTCCGGCGAAATAGCCCGCTGATTGTCTTCAACCTTGTTGCCTCTATCGAATGGGATGCCGATGAGGCTTATATGCAGCAAATATCTCGTGCTGTACATAGAGCTTCAGATTACCTGCTCGATCTTACCGATGGTCAAATGGCCTTCGGCCAGGTAGCTATCTACGATAATGGCGAATATTGGGGTGATGCTGACATTCAAATCAGCTTGAGAAACGTTGTCCGCCCTCACGCATACATCGGTGGCATCACTACCACAGATGAATTCCGGGGCATCCGCGTGGGTCGTCAGTACTGGGACGGTGACAGTGCCTATCAAAGGCCTTGGGACGAACCAGAGGGCTATCGGACACTGATTCACCAATTTTGTCACTATGCCCTCTACCTCTACGATGAGTACCTCGCATACGTTTTTGATCAGAACGGGGAGCCGGTGGACGAGATACCTGCCTATTGCACAGGGCCTGAGAATCGTGACCCAGCCACCGACGCTACCAATGCTAGCGCGATGGATTTCCAGTACACTGCCAGTGAGTTAAGCGCACGTGGTGTTCCGGGCCTCTGGTCTCCTTTGTGCGAACAGACTGCGCAATGGCAGATCAACCAGGAGTCAGCTTGGGAGACGATAGCTCGGAAGTATGCCGACACGGCCAGCCCTCCCCGCTGGCAATTGACTACTCCTATTGATCGGGGATGTGTAATGGCCGGGCCAGCAGAGGGTCTACCAACTGCTTTGCCGGATTGGCCGCTGGTTGAAATCCATCAAATGGGAACATCACGTCCACCCTGGCAGTTAACTGTCTATGACTCGGAGGGTCCCTACCAAGGAGCCCTCGTAACCCTTTACAAGAAGGATGGGCGGCATATCGACCAGGGTTCCACTGATAGCAACGGACGGCTGGATATTCTTGGCGCCACAGAAGGCGACACGCTGCGAGCCGCTTCCTTCGACGGGATGCTAGCGGGGAGTGTCACAGTGGGAGCGGAGACTAGCATCACTCTAACCTTGGTGCCAGTAGGTATCAATGTGGAGGGGACACCCACGGCCGATGAAACAGTTCCTGAAGACGTCATTGAAAAACCAACCAGCACTATCAAACCCATGCCAATCTTGGACATTGAGACAGATGGTCCACCTACGGCTATGGTAGATGACACAGTTGTCTATACCTTCACAGTCAGCCACGATGTAACGAGTGATGGCTCACCAGTTAGCAACATTGTGGTCAGTGATAACATCGCTGGCATAGCCCAACAGATCAGCGGCGATACCAACGCCAACAGCAAACTGGATGCGAGCGAAACTTGGGTCTACACTGCTAGTTACACTATTCAAACCAGCGATCCTAATCTATTGGTGATTACAACCACTGTTACCGGTGAGGATCAAGGCGCCAATGACGTAGTCTTTTTCAACAGTTACAGCGTCGACATTGAGCACGCTCCGCCCTTACGTACCGAAGGCATGGGGCTGTCCACGCCCAGTCTAGACAACACTCACGAGTTGACGACAACTCAGATTCAACCAACTGTTGACGAGACACTAAGTGAAAACTGCCCAAATGGGAATTTCGAAACGGGGAACTTTGCCTATTGGACGACTGGTGGTGAAATGCCTCATTCTGTCCAATCAGACGTCACATTTGAGGGAGCCTTCTCTGCATTGCTAGGTGATCCAGACCCTGCCAAGTGTAGAGGTGGGCTACCTGTAGGCGCAGCTTGGATGCAACAAAGAATCCTGGTGCCTGCTGACGGCGAGCCATATCTATCCTTTTCCTATCGAATCTTCAGCTTTGATCAGCATAGTGAGGAATTCACGAAACTGTATGATACCTTTGATGTGCTTATCGATGACCTGTCCGATGATGCCCCACCCTTCCTGGTACTTAGGGACGGGAGTAATGAGCCATATGGTTGCGATTTGGCCCCGTATGATAGCGGTTGGATACAAGAGGCGTGGCACTTGAGTTCGGTAGCTGAGTTCAATAACCCTACTGAATTACACGATCTGCGTGGCAAGGAGATAGCGTTGTATTTCAACAACTTTAGTCGAGATCCAGGTTACGACAAAGCTTGGTACAACACGTGGGTCTACATTGATGGCGTAGAGATAGAACCGTCCTCGATTACTTCTGAAGTTGATCCGCTCGGAGCTGACTCAGGCAACAAAATCGACTACCGACTGCCACTGTTAATCATAGGAATTCCAATTGTTGGCTTGGTTCTACTTCTATTCGGTTTCAGTTTGTGGCAGCCTTGGCAAGTTATCAAGATGCTATCTGAGCTAGCGGCATCTCCGGAGGCGGTGTACAGACTGCTCTACAGGAAGAAGTACCGGGTACTTAGGAAGAGTCTGTTCAATGCTCTGACTGGGCCGCTGGAGCCTGTGGACAGCACTGCCAACGAAGTCATCCAGGCCTTCCTGGCGCTGCGCCAAAGCCAAATGGAAGAGCAGGAACAAGCCTTGGAGAATTGGATAAGAGCGTTACGCCAACGGGAGGCGGCCCGCCCCTCCGATTTGGGAAGGACATTGTTGGCTTTCCAAGAAACACTCGGCTCTCTCAGAGCACCCTCTCTGGCCGCGATCCAGCAGGCCAACTTCGAAGTAAGAAGGCCGGATGGAGACATAGTGCTGGCATACCAGGGTGAGGATTTGAACCTGGACGCCACGCTACTGCCTCCCAACGCCTTAAGTTCGCTCGTGACCCTGGGCAGAACTGCCAAAGCACTGCAAGAATACACTGGCGAAACCAAGCCCCGAGAGGCTCTGGATGTTCTAGGCCGAGCCTCGACCATGCTGGAGCAGGCCACACAACAGGCAGATCGCTCGTCTGAACCTGAGGCCGTCGCTATCAGGGTGACCGCTACACGCTGGCTCGAGTTGGTCAATCACGAACGTCAAAGCAGACGGGAGATGAGCCGTTCGGCGTATGTCGTTGGGCGCCCGATTACAGAGCCTGATCTCTTCTTTGGACGCGAGGCAGAGATGAGACGTATTCTGAATGCTGTGCAGAGTGACAGCATTATGCTCTACGGGCCGCATCGCATTG
>DAOUMD010000119.1:0-55102 GCA_034412795.1 Anaerolineae bacterium | reverse complement strand
CAACTCGTTCTGGTGAAAGTACTTCAATAGCCAGGCCGCGCTTAGATCGTCGTCAAATAGCTCTACGATTGGAAAGTCCATGCTGAGGATTATATCACTCTCTCAGCACTTGTTCTAGACATGAGCCAAGATCGTTTATGAGGGAGGATACTTGTGGAAACCATTGAGTCATTTGCCGCACAGGAGCACTTTGATTACCAAGCCTTATTGGACGAAGCCATCGAGACCATTCGTGACGCCAACGTCAAGCTTGGCCCGAAAGAACAAAAATCGGATCCGGAGCTAGAGGCAGTACTCGACCCGCTGCACAAGGTCAAGGAAGCGCAAGCGTTTTTTGCCCCGGCGCTCACGGTCCAACGTCTCCGAAAACGCGATTTTAAGGTACGCGGTTTGAAGCCTTCGCCCGAGGTCGAGAAATGGATGGACGATCACCGTTTCTACTTAGCCCAGGTGCCGGTCACGCTGATGCCGGCCCCGGGCTGGAATTTCATCCGTCTCCGGTGCTGGGTTGGATTTGAGACGGTTGATGACGCGGCCTCGCCTAAGGCGCACGACATCTACCCCGAAAACGCCTGGACCGAAATCCTCAAGCTGCAGACCAACCTGAACTTGGGCCTCGACGAGGGTCTCAAGTTCTGGGCTGGGCTAGAGCAAATCGAGGCTGCTTTTCAGAACCTGAGCGGCCAGGTACAGGCCAGGGTGGGGCTCGTTGCCGAGGGTGGGGCTAAACTTGTGGTCGGTCCCTTTGAATACGGCGTGCAGCGCGCAGAGGTGCTGAGCACCGGTCTAGAGAACTCCGAGGTCTTTTGGCAACTCGACGGCCACGAGCACGTGCAGAGGGAAGAGCCCTACATGGCCGTAGTGCTGCGCGTGCCCGAAAAGACCGAGGTTGTCAACGCCCAAGGCGCACTCATTGCTTATCACGACTTTGATTTCTGGGGCGCTCATCTCGCTGACTGGAAAGGAAAATTCCGAGATAAGCTGCAGTCCTTTTTCAGCAAAGGCATCCCGTTTGAAAAGACCGCCACCTGGGAGAATATCACTGCCAAATAGGAGGTCCGACCTTGCAGCGTCTTGAGTATCACCTTACCGTGCAGAGCGATCAGGTCGTTTACGCGGAGCTCGACACTGGCAAGGAAAAGACACGAGCCAGAGGTCAGCTTGCCTTGGCCGGCAATCTCGAGGTCGTACAGGATTACCTTCCGATTCTGGAGAAGGATCGTATGCAATCGCGTGACCTCCTGGTGCGCTTTGGCACGCGGCTCTACCAGATGCTCTTACCACCACCCATCTCAGGCCATTTTGAAGAACAGGCTTGGCGCAAAGTCGACAAAGACCGCGAACGCTACCGCCTGGCTCTGTCGTTGACACTCCAGGAGGGGTTACGAGCCGACGTTGCATCCCTGCCTTGGGAGTTCCTGTACTGCCCTCGCGAACATGACCCGACGATTGATACGTTTCTTGCCGCCGACTGGAGGGTCGCGTTTTCCCGGCGTCCCGTGGACTGGGAATCTCCACCCCTTTTGCCTTCAGGAAATGAACCGCTGAGGGTATTGCTGGTACGTCTGCAGCCCAGGGGCGTCAATTCGGTGGCGCTAACCCGCATCCGGAATGTGCTTCGGGACCTGGCAAAGGAAAATGAATCGCGAATACTTCCTCCTCTTGTTCTGGAGAACCAGAGTCCCCTGGACATCAAGCGGGAGTTGTGTGAATTCAAGCCACATATCTTTCATCTAGCGGCTCATGGTTATTTTCAAGATCGAGGCACCTCGTTTGCCTTTGTCGATGACTCCGGACAGAGTATTCGGCAGTACCGGGACCGCTCTTTGGCCGACCTATTTCAAGTCCACCAGCCTTGGTTAGCGCTGTTGCAGGCCTGTGAAGGTGGGCGCAGGTCGGACCTCCATTCGTTTACGAAAGAGGCTCCGGGGGCGGCTAGGCTGATGAACCGTTATGTTCCGACCGTAATCGCTATGCATTACGCCATTACCAACGAAGGTGCGTGGAGGTTTGCTGAAGAACTCTACACTCGACTCATCGCCGGGGATGAGTTGGATGTGGCCGCGCAAGTCGCGCGCTCTGTCTTGGGTATGCTGAATGATCAATCATCTGAAGACTATGCCAGCCGCGACTTCGGTGGAACGCTGCTTTGGATGAAATCTCAACCATTTGAGGAGGATCCGGTGATAGAGAATGTCAGGGTGCAAATCAAGACCCCCGATGGAGGTCTCTATGAGGCAGATGTCTCATCTCACATATTGGTCAATGAGCTGTTGCAGGGCTTCTTGAACCAATGGCAGCCACCGGCAAACGAAGAGGGCTCTCGCCGCTACGCTTTTCGCTTAGACAGCCCAGATAGCCCTGAGCTGAACGTCTCCGAAACGCTTTTGGAGGCGGGCATAGGCGAAAGGCCAAACCTGGGACTTGTCTCGGGACATTTGACCTCCGACTCGCCTGTGGGCTTGGTCATCGAAGATGCTCAGGGGCAGCGCTACACTACGGCTGTGTTACTCAGCACTTCCATTAACCACCTGGCAAAAGCCTTCTTCGCCTCTAACGAAGCGACGCCAGGCAAGGGCACTATCGTCGTCGAACTGGTCGGCGGTCTACCTGGTGCAGAGACTACCCGCCGGCTGGATCTGAACAGATCGCTCTATGAAGAAGGCGTTCACGACTATGCTAAACTGCGCATTTACCGCTATGAGTAGTCAGTCTGGGAGTGAAGCTATGTCCAAGAACAACTGCCTGTTAATCAAACCTATGCCAGGCGACCAGCAGTTCAGGAACCAACAAGAAGTCATCCAGAAGGTCATCAGTCCAGCGATCAAGGAAGCCAGATTAAACCCTTTAGGTAACCCGGATGGTGTCTTTGTAACAGACATCTCGAGGGAACTAATTCGGCAGATCTGCGAGGCCGACATCGTAGTGGTTGACGCCAATTGCTACGAAACTACAAGACCCTATACTCTGTCCCCCTTCTTGTACTATTGCATGGCCGTGAGCCATTCGCTGGGCAATCGAACGATCCTGGTAGTTGATACCACATCTACAGATCATCTCCCCGATAGTCTTCGAAGGCATCATATGCTCCGGTACTCCAGACAGGACGCATTGGATTTCGTCGAGAGGTTCAAAAGGGTTGTTGAAGAGATTCAGACGGGCCAGAGTGACAGTCCTGACAATCCAATCCAAGAATACCTAAAGGAAGTCGATGCTGAGCCCAAAGTGATTGAATACGAAGATCGCCTAAGATTCGTGGAGGAGCGTCTGGGAAAGCTAGCTCACATCAAGGATGAACTTGAGGAAAAAGAGGCCAGGCTGAAGGCTCTGGAGAGACGGCGGGAAGAATTGTCGCGGGTCGAAGCCGAGCTTGAGCGAAAAAAGGCCCAGGTTGAGGCTTTCGAGATTGGACTAAGTGATGAATCTGACCGTATTCACTTTCGCCGAATGAAGTGACCCGGAAAGGAACGAACTATGTCAGAAGAAGAATTCCGTACGATTCGTGTCGAGGCCCCCTCTGGTGAGCGCTTTGAAGCCGATGTCCCCTGCGGCACGCCCGTCAGTCGTTTGGCTGCCGACTTTTTCGAGGCGCAGGGCTGGCCGACCCAAGATGGCCGTGGGCGTGGTCACCGCGCCGTCGTCGAGCTGGTCAATCCTGACGACCCCGACGATGCAAAGCGCTTGAACGGGGACGATGATATCTGTGACGCTATTCAAGAGGACGGCGTCGTGCTGCGGATTTTTCCCGAGTCGATCGCCGGCCGGGTGGATGAGCGGGCGCGCACCAATGCCCTGATCGCCGATCACAACGATATGAAGGCCCTGGCAGAGCGCAATCCCAGGATCACGTTCACGGCCAATCGTTCGCACGCTCCCGATCGCTATGAGGTCACCTTTCATTATACCTCTTTCGTCGAGCTGTCCCCTGGTGAGCGCGAGCCACGGACGGCGGATGTCCACCGTGTTGAGGTCACTTCGGGCGCTGACTATCCCCGCCGGGCACCCCTAGTCCGTTGGCTGACGCCTGTTTTCCACCCCAATATTCAGCAACCCGAGGGCTTGGTCTGTCTGGGTGTGCTCCGGGAGCGCTACCTGCCTGGGCTGGGGCTGGCCCGCCTGGTGCGTATGCTGGCCGAGATGGTACAGTGGCGCAACTTTGACGCCTTCCACCCTTTCAACCGCACGGCCGCCGAATGGGCCGCCAATCCCGAGCACTGGCCGTACATCCAGGAGATCGGCGGTCATCCCTTTCAGGGGCCGATTGATCAGTTGCTCAAGGAGCTTGAGCGCGGCCAGCGGCCTCCCATCGTCTTTAGGCCGTTGTCGTCGGCTCGTTGAGCAGGGAGACAAGATGTTGACACAGGAACTGCACAGCGTCCGAAGCTTTCTCTTTGTGATCTATGACAGCGCCTATGTGAAATTGGCCCGCTACCGGGTCGCTGTCTCGGTGGCCGCTCCGTTTGCCAATCGCCTTTTCAGGGAAGTACCACAGGTCCGGGACCTGACGGTGCGCGAACCGTGGTATGAACTTGCCCATCGCACCGACCGGCACTTTCGACGGTCTCCTCTGCCACCTGGCCCTACCTCTACCTACGGTGAGCGTTACGATCCAGCCGAACTGTCTCCTCCGATCATCCGTCTGCACCCCGACGCGCTGGTGCGTTACTTTGTCGTGCGGTTGCTTGACTATGACCAGGAGTTGTATCGAGGGGTATATAGCGTGGACGACATTTTCCTGCACGGGGTCCATTATCTGCTACATCATCGCATCCAAAGAGGGGAACTGCCCGGCGACAGGGGGCCTTATCATTACGCGATTGTGCCCAGCGCGCGAGCGATTTATACGATCCCCGAGGATCTGTTGCCAGAGGGTGCCTATGAGGTCGAAGGTGTGTTTCGCCTCCCTCCCCAGGTTAAGGACAAGCCGCGCATCCAGTTCCGGCGCGTCCCCGAAGCGCCGCTCGCGGAACGCGACCCGGCCACCTTTGAACCGGTTCGCTCCATCGGCAAGGGTGAGCCCCAGGCAGGCCGTGTGCTTATCCCATCCCAGCTCTACGAAGACTTGTGCCACAATTTGATCCTTGGCCGTGAAAACGAAGAGGGGGGCTATATCCTGGGCAACGTCTACCGCCTGCCCGGCAGCCCGGAAAAGGAAGACGACCCTGACTTTCGCTGGCTGGTCGAGGTGACCGACCTGCTGATGGCCGAGGGCACGGTGGGCAGCCCGATCTTGCTCCTCTTTACCGGTGACTCCTGGAGCAAAGTGCGGCAGCAAATCGGCCAAATCGCCCGCAACCATCCCGACCGCAAGCTGGTGGGCTGGTTTCACACCCACACCTTCCCCGCCAGCGATACCTTTGGCCTGTCCGGCCTGGACCAGGACATGCACGGCTGTTACCTGCCCAAACCCTGGCAGGTAGCCATCCTGCTCAACCTGGAAAACGACGCCGACCGCAGCGTGCGCTGCTACCAGAGGGGACCGCAGGGAGACCTGGTGGAAACACCGTTCGAGGTTTTCGAAACACCAGGCCGCAATCCGTAACTGAAAGGGTGAACTCAAAATGAAGTTCCGGAGGGTAAAACGGGAGAGTCCCAGCCCAGAGCCCCAACCAGGGGTGTGGATCGCCCCGGCTGAAAAAGCTCAAGCCGAGGAACATCTTTTTTACTTCCTGCGCTCGCTGCGCCAGGGTCGCCCGCAGGCCGCCTGGCCGCTCCTGCTCGAGCCGGCGGTGTTGCGCGCGCTGTACGCTGAGCCTCACCCTGACCTGACCGAGGCGCTACACCAGTGTCTGTACGGTTTCCTGGTCGAACTTGACCCCGACCCCGCCTGTTGGGGCGAGTTCACCCTCTCGCCCGCCATCTGGGGAGTGGCGCTTGCGACCTACAACTGCTTCCTGCCGGCCTCACCTTCCGGCGACGGGGCGACCGACCCGCTAACCGAGTTCACGGCGGCCCTGCTCGACACGCTGCCCCCGGCCCGGAACCTGACTGACGCCCTGGCCTATCATGCCCTGCTGCACCAGGCGGCGGAGGCGCTGCCGCACCTGCCCACAGAGCGGGCCGTCATCATGCACGGCCTACTCAACCGCAGCCCGCTCAGCGCCGTCTACCACCTGCACTACCCCACCCCACCCCCCCTGACCCGGCTGGCCGCCGACTTGCTACGGCACTGGCGGCGCCGCGTGGCCGATCCCGCGCCCTGGAGCGGGACTGAAGACTGGCTCGACGCCCTGGAGCCGCTGTTGGCCCAACCGGCCATTGCCGTCTACCTGCGGCGTCGCTGGCTGGCCTTGCCCGAGACGCGCCCCGCCTGCCGCAACCTGGGCCTGCTGCTGGAGGCGCTGCGCCGCCGGGGGAACCAGCGCGCCTTTATCCTGGACTTTTACGAGGCCTACGACTACCTCCACGGCGAGACGCGCGAAAATCGGCGCGGCAGGCCCTACCGCTGCTGGCCCATTCTCGACCGGGTCGAGCGCCTGCTACACGCCAGCGGCGGTAGCGAGGAGAGCCTGGAAGCCGCTATCCGCCTCAACCGGCGGGGCAACGAGTACTTGCTCAAATTCCACGCGCTAATTCAGATCATCGCCGAGGAGGGCCGCGTGCCGACCGATTACAACCACCTGCACCCAGGCTGGATCCCCGCCCTGCGCCCCCTGCTGGATTTCACGACTGAGGGGGTGGGCCCACGCCCGAACCTGGAGGCCATCGAATATACCGGCGAGGGAGAGGAATGAGCTACTCCTTTGAGGAACTCAAGGTTCGCAGCCAACAGATCCGTCGTTTGCACACTATAGCTAACTACAACGACTGGGTACTCGATGTTGCTTTCTCACCTGATGGGCAGTGGCTCGCCTCTACCTCAACGGATTCTTTAATACGACTTTGGGAAGTTCAGACAGGCCGTCAATTGCAAACATTGGAGGGGCATTCCGCGTTCGCCTACATACACAGCGTGACCTTCTCACCTGATGGGCAATGGCTGGCTTCCGCTGCGGGACACCGTGACAACAATGTACGATTGTGGCATGTAGCGACTGAGCGCCAAGCAAGATCGCTGGCCCATGAGGGTTTGGTGTTGAGTGTGGATTTCTCTCCTGACGGACGATGGCTGGCTTCCGGCTCTGCTGATAATGCTATTCGGCTATGGGACGTGAACAGCGGAAACGAGATTCATATCCTGACTGGGCATACCGATTGGGTGAACAGCGTAGGCTTCTCATCTGACGGGCGATGGCTGGCTTCCGGTTCAGAGGACCACTCCGTGCGGATGTGGGAAATTGAGACGATGCGGCAAGTCAAAACACTGACCAGCCACACACGTGGGGTGACCCGTGTAATCTTCTCACCAAATGGGCACTGGCTAGCATCAAGCTCAGCAGACGGCACTGTTCGGTTGTTGGATACCAAAACAGACCATCAAATACTCTTAGCTAGACATCCTGCTCGAGTGATTGACCTAGTCTGGAGTCCTGATAGTACTTTGTTGATTACTCACCCAAACTGTGCCATTGATAGCGCCCACCTGTGGCACATTATTAGCGGACAAGCTATCAATGTCCTTCCCAAGATGGATGCACTGGATTCGCCTGCTCCAACTGGCCCTCTCGGCATCGTCAGTGCTCTTGCTATAAGCTGTGATGGGCGTTACTTAACAACTTATCCTTCCCACACCATCAATGCGATCCAACTTTGGGATATCTCCGCTCTGGGCGTAGGACCAAAGCCTAAACCGCAGCCCAACTTCAGCACCGACCTTCACGCGCCGCTGCGCACCCACCTGCGCACCTGGTCCCTGGCCCACGTCGCCGCGTCCCACGTCCCCCCCGACCGCCCGGCGGCCTGGCTGCGTGGCGGGGCGGCGGCAGGCTGGCCGCTACCCCTGGCCCTGGCCCGTGACCTGGGCCTGCTGCTCAGCCAAGCCGGGGACCAACTAACCCTCGCCAAACCACCCCACCTGCCCTACGACGAGGATACCTCCGCCTACCTGGCCTTCCTGGGCCGGGTGGCCGCCCATCCTCTGGCCCGCGAGCTGCCCGCTTGGCAGCCGCCCCTCTCCGACGCCGTCCTGGCCGTCGTCCTGGCCCGCCTGGTGGAGGGGCTGGATCTGCCCAACGTCTACCGGCCACCCACCGGCCCGGCGGGCGTGGTCTTCACCCGGGCCCTGGCCGCCGAATTGGAGACGGCCGATCCAGCTCAGATCTGGCGCGACACGCCGCCCGAAGCCC
Organism: Anaerolineae bacterium; assembly: GCA_034412795.1. GTDB lineage: Bacteria > Chloroflexota > Anaerolineae > 4572-78 > NAK82 > JAUVPY01. The sequence continues at coordinate 46,877 of DAOUMD010000119.1, read as the reverse complement.
GGCCCCACTGGGAGGAGCTGCTGCCGCCCCCGGCCCTGGCCCGCATCGAGGCCAACCTGCAAGGCCTGGACCGGGAGGAACTGCGCTTCCTGGCCCGCTACGGCCCGCCCCTGACCGGCAGCCCCGACCCGCGCGACCTGCTGGATATGCTGTCCCTCACCGGCCTGCCCGAAGTGGCCCGCCTGGCCCTGAGCCAGACGCTCAAGTTATTACCCCGCGTCAGCGCCGCCCGGACCGTGGGCGGGGTGCAGACCTATCCCGAGGGCGGCTACGAGGGCCTGGCCCGCAAGGGCAGCCTGGACAGCCTGCTGCTGACCGAGCTGGCCTACCCGGAGGAGGTCTTTCTGCACCGCTTCTTCAACCACGAGGCGTTGTACTACGGCCGGGAGCGCCCGCGCGAGCGGCGGCGGGAGCTGGCCTACATCGTGACCCAGACCGGCTGGGGCCTGGGCGGCGACGGCGAGGTGCTGGCCCGGGCGCTGACGCTGGCGTTGGCCCAGGCCATGCGCCAGCGGGACTACGAGGTGCTGTACAGCCTGGCCGGGACGGGATTGAGCGAGCCGGGCCCCCTGGACAAGCCGGGCCAGGTGGCGCGCATGCTGTACCAGCGGGAGCAGGCCCGGGTGGACGAGGAGGTGGTGTTGAAGGGCGTGCTCGAGCACTTGCGGGGCTGGCGGGACGCCTACCGGGGGCGGCAGGTGTTGTGGGTGCTGAGCGAGTTCTTTGACGCCGATTGTTGGGAAGAGCATGAGGTGCTGTACCACACCCTGCGGGTCGAGGGTGGGCAGCAGGCCTGGTTCGTCCGCGTGGGCAAGACGGGCAAGGATGGCAACGGACGCCGGCGGACCCCACCCGCGGCCCGCTTCTTTGAGAGCTGGCAGGTGCTGGAGACGGGGCTGATGTGGGAAGCGCAAGCGCAACCACCTGGCCTGGGACGTTTCCCTTCCCAGGCTGAGGAAAAGTGACCATGCTGCGTGCACACTTTCCTTGGATGACGACTGAGGAAGAAGCCTGGCTGCGGGACGAGTTGATGCGCCGGGCGGCGCTGGGTTTTGAGCAGGCGGAATTGTGGCGCGACGCGGCCGAGTGCTGGGCCGCCCTGGGCGAGCACGGCCGCGCCGGGGAGTTGTATGCGCGGGGTGAGGACCTGGGGGCGGCTGCATCGGCCTTGTTGACTCCCGGTCGCTACGCCGAGGCGCTCGCGCTGTATCAGCGCTGGGAGGCCAGCCTGCCGGAGGGCGACGTCGTCAACCGGGTCCAGGCCCTGTTAGGACAGGCTGCCTGTCACCTGTTGGGAACAAGCCAAGGGCAGACTGCCGACGAGTTGTCACGACCGGCTGGACAACAAGCCTATCGTCGGGCGCGGGCCTTGATGGCAACCGAGGCCCAAAGGGAGGGTTGGACCGCCGCCCGCTGCTACGCGGCATTGGGTGAGTACGGGGCTCGACTGAACCGTTTCGACCTGGCACAACAAGGTTATGAGCGGGCTTTGGTTCACTTTGAAGGCACCCGTGAGAAAATCGAAGCGACTCAGGCCTACCTGGACGCTGTTCGCGTCCAGGGGGACCGCGTGCTGGCTCAGTCCTTGGAGGAGCGACTGGCTAATTGGGGAGGATGGACGGCGGCGACCAACTGGCAGCTGCAGCGCGAGATCATCGAGGAGCACCCTTTCGGTGACGGGGTGCACGACGTGCTGCATTTCACTGAGGAGCAGCAAAGGGTTGCCTGGCAGAAACTGGCTCAGCTGGAAGATAACCCAGAGGTGGACGACTATATGCGTACTCTGGCACCACCGGGGATGGTCTATATCCCTTCCGGTTCCTTCCTAATGGGGAGTTCCGACGATGATCCCGATGCCCGAGCCAACGAAAAGCCACAACACGAAGTATGGCTGCGGGGCTATTACATAGACCGCTTTCCTGTGACAAACGCACAGTATGAGGAGTTCATCAATGCGGATGGCTATGAGCGGCAGGAATTCTGGACGGAGGCAGGTTGGGCAGAGAAGGTGAAAGGAAACTGGTCGGCACCGAGTTTTTGGGGACGTGATGTGTTTGAGGGAGAGCAGCGGCCGGTGGTAGGCGTGAGTTGGTATGAAGCTGTCGCCTATTCCAACTGGGGAGGAAAAAAGCTGCCCAGCGAGGCGGAGTGGGAGAAAGCGGCGAGTTGGGATCCAGTAGCCAAGCGGAAGCGCAAGTATCCTTGGGGAAATGAGTGGGACGAAACAAAGCGTATTTATGACGAAGGTAATTGGCCAGAAGTAGGAAACGTCTCATCAGGTAAGTTCAATAACTATGGTGTCGGCGATATGGTCGGTCTGTATAATTGGTGTAGTAGTAAGGAACGACCTTACCCATATACGCCCGAAGATGGGCGTGAAGAGGAAGAAGGTTCCGAAAGGAGACGAGTGCGAGGCGGCGGAAGCACACAGAATTTTTCGCGTTACGAATATCGTGATTGGAATAGTCCAGGGTGGAGGACTCGTGGTAACTTAGGATTTCGCTGCGTCGTACCACACACGTTTTCCCCGCTTAGAGCCAATTTTCAAACAGGCTCTTAGCGCGTTTTGGAACGGTTTGAACCTACATGTGGGCGTATCGGTCAGCGCCCCCCAATATGTAGGGGACAACGGGCCAATAATTTTCAAACAGGTTCTTAGTTTTGAAAGATAGGCGTTGGCTATCAGATTGCACTTCACTGATTAGGAGTATGCAATGAGTCAAGTAGCACCCATTCAACTTGAACTAGACCTGGGCCAGGCCAAGCGCGAGGCCCTGCGCTACGCCAAGCACAACTCAGAAGTGACTTTGGGCGATTTCCTGCGCGTGTATCCAGCGCGCACGCGCGAAGCCTTGCCCGAGGGTCACCTGGACCAGCCGCTCAAGCACTTTTTGATTACGCCGGTAAGGCTAAAGCCAGGCCAAGGGATTGAGCTGTCGCCAGGCGATCCAGAGGATGACCGCCCGGTCGGCGAACTGAGGGACAGGCTCGATGAACTGTACGAGGAGGACGTGGCCTACACCGCCGAACCGGAGACCTACCCGGAGACCATCAGCGATAACGAGGCGGTCCAGATCGCCTACCGCCACGAACTGCAGGCTATCGCCCGCTTTTTGAGAAACGACCTCTCGGTGCTCATCCTGTGCGATAAGATGCTGACCGAGCACATCTATGAATACGTCTGCAAGCGCGGGGGCAAGACACCGGTCCTGGACGACGCCTTGCCGGAGGAGAGGGACGGGAGCGCGCGCGACGGCTTGGACCGAGCTGCGCAAGGCGGTGGCGGCATCGAAGCCAACCTGCCGCTGCTGATCCGTAACCTCAAGGCGAAGCAGGTGCTGGTGCTGCGCAGTGTGGACATCCTGGATACGCCCTCGCTGATCGAGGTGCTCTACCAGGGGGCCAGTGGCGGCAAGAAGCCACAATTGCTCGGCTTTCTCGATCCTTCGCTGGAGGTCAACAAAGTGCTCAGTGACCGATTTGTCATCCACGCGTCGATCATGGGCCTGCCGCGCTACATCCAGCCTGACCCCAAAAAACCACCCGTGCATACCGTCACCTGTCTCATCACCGCCAAGGAACGCAAGAGATTCCAGGAACTGGATCCCGAGGGGCTCTACAAGAACGTTTCTGGTCTCAACGCCATCCAATTCCGCAACGCGATGCGCTACGTCGGCGCCACCGTCGCCCCTGGCAGCGACTCGCGCCACATTTATCAGGTCATTCGCCAGTTCAAAACCTCCTCCACGGACGAGATCGAAATCCCGGATACCACCTTTGATCACATCGGCGGCTACGAGGGGGTCAAGCGAGAACTGCAACGCATCGTTGCCCTGGTAGCCGGGCGCGTGGAGGGTATAGACGAACGGGAACGGGAAAAGCTGATTCCGCGTGGCTTTGTGTTCCACGGCCCACCCGGCACCGGCAAAACCCTCTTTGCCAAGGCCATCGCCAACGAGATGAACGCCACCATCCAGATGATCTCTGGACCGGAGGTTATGGACAAGTACGTGGGCCAGAGCGAGAGCAACCTGCGCCAGATCTTTGCCACTGCCCGGCGCAATGCCCCCTCGGTCATCTTTTTTGACGAGTTCGACAGCATCGCCAGCCAGCGTAGCAACTATTCCGACGGCGGCGCGCGGGCCAACAACGCTGTCGTGGCCCAGCTTCTGACCGAACTCGACGGTTTCCGTCCAGGGCAGGCGGTGCTGTTGATCGGCACCACCAACCGCCTCGACATCGTGGACGAAGCCTTGTTGCGGCCCTCGCGGCTGCGGCCCATCGAGATCGGCCTGCCCGATTACGGCGCCCGGCGGGAAGTGGCCCGCATCCACGCCCGGAGTTTTGGCGTTGACACGCTACTGACCGACCTCTGCGAACTGGCACTTGCACACCTGCCTGCCTGGGAAAAGAAGGGGGGGATCCCGGACGCTTTTCTGAAAGCCCTCTTCGCCCAGCACCCTAACCACAAAATACGCTACCAGGCGGAGGCCCAGCGTGAAGGCTTTACGCGGGGCCTACAAGCCTTCTTCGAGCTGGTTCAACAGGCGCAGGCCGGTGACGGGCGCTCCGCCGGAGAGGAGAACCCGCTGGTCTTGCAAATGGAAGAGCGACTGCTGCAAATGGCCCGCGACTATGGGCTGGATCTCACCCGCCCGGACGCGGCCGACCAGGCGGCCGCCTGGCTCCAGCCTATGCAGTCCGATATTCGCGAGCTGTTCGAGTTGTTGGAACAGCAGGGTCTCAAGGAGAAAGGCTTTACCCGTGAGACCTTCCTCAGCAGCATCATTGACCTCGTCGCCGAGTACACCGACGGGTTCAACAACGACGAAATCCGGGCAATTTTCCAGGAGGCCAGCCTCGAACACCACCTGGAAGGCCAATTGGTCACGCCCCGCTACTTGGGGACGAAGATCGGCCTGATCAAGAACCGCCGCGACGAGCGGGAGGTCAGTCACCTCTCGCGCGAGCGCGGCCTGCGCTAACCCGACAATCTATCAGGAGATGATGTTATGGAGCAAGACACTCTCGACATTTTGGATGAAGTAGAACAGGTGGCCAACCTGCTCAAGCACACCTTTGTGGCCAAGGACGAATTGATCGAGCTGCTGGTGACCTGTGCTATCGCCCAGGAGCACCTGCTCATCGTTGGCCCCCCGGGCACAGCCAAATCGGAATTGATCAAGCGCTTCGCCCTGCTGTGCAGCACCGACGGGGCAGCGGCCGGGGCCGAGCGCATCAGCTACTTTGAATATCTGCTGACTCGCTTTACCGAGCCCAACGAGATCTTTGGTCCGATAAACATCGCTGCCTTTAAAGAGGGGAAGGAGGTTCGGCGCGACACGGTCAACATGCTGCCGCGGGCTGAGATCGCCTTTCTGGACGAGGTATTCAAGGCCAACAGCGCCATCCTCAACGCCCTGCTGACCATCCTCAACGAGCGGATCTTTTACAACGGTGGCGACCGGGATCAGGTTCCGCTCATCACCGGCATCGGCGCTACCAACACTGTGCCCGACGAACCCGAGCTGGCGGCGCTGTACGACCGCTTCCTGATGCGCGTGTGGACCGACAACGTCGAGGAGTCCCGCTTCACCGAGCTGTTTCAGCGTGGCTGGAAGTTGGAGCGTGATCGCATCGCGGGCGGCTATGACTTCCACCTGGCAAACATCACCACGACCGACGACCTGCGCGCCCTCTACCGAGCGCTCGAGGGGATAGACCTCAGCCCGGTGGACCAGCCTTACCGCGCAGTCGTGCGCCAGATCCGCGCTGAGGGCATCCAGCTCAGCGACCGGCGCGTGATCAAGCTGCTCAAGCTCATCGCCGCCTCGGCACTGCGCCGCAAGCGCGATGCCGCCAATCCCAGCGATTTCTGGGTGCTGCGCCACGCGTGGAACGATCCCGAGCAGATCCCCAACCTGCAAACCATCGTCAACCCGTATGTGGAAGCCTTTGAGGGCGACGTCAGGGCCGAGCGATCCCTGGCCAATATCGAGGACGATATCGATCTGCTCGACGCTCGCAGGGGAGACCTGAGGACCGACACCGACTATGCCGACTTTTTGCAGCAATTGGAAGGGCTGCGGCGTGAGCTGTTGCACCACAGCGCGGGCGTGGAAAAAGCGCCTGCCGAGGATCAGGCCCAGCACCAGACGTTGATGGAGCGCATCACCACCCAGATCGATGGCCTGATCAAGCTACTGGACGCAGGCTTATGACGAGCACCATGGACGTTTGACGTTTCACGAATCACGGTTCAAGAGGAGGTAACTATGTGTAACCCACGCCGTGTGATGATCCATCTCGCTCAGGCGATTGAAGAAGCCTGGCGGGCGACTGTAGAACAGGCTGCTACTGCCGAGGGCGAGGTGGGCGAACTGGCGCGCATCACGGCCGACATCCCGCTCGACGCCGAGATGGGCGAGCGGGCGCTGCACATGCTGGAGCGCATCCTGCAGGGTGAATTTGAGGAATACGAGCCCTGGGAGCGCGACGACGAGGGCAACTACCGCCACGACCTGGGCGAGGTGATCTTGGTTTACCAGCCGGGGGGCCACCAACTGGTCGTCGAAGCGGCGCTGACTGAAACCATCAGCGCTGAGGTCCGCGCCAGCGCCGAGGCAAGCGGTTTTACCGCGGGCGAGGTGGCCGTGGAGGCCATAGGCCGTTACTATGATGACGGCTGGGGCGGGCGCACCGAGGAGCGAGCCATCGCAGAAGCGGAAGCCCAGGCCGAGCGCAAACTGCAGGAGGCCATCGAGGCCCTCCACCGCCAGCAGCACGCCGCCGAGCTAGAGCAGGCCGAGGCCGAAGCCCGCGCCCAGGCCGAGGCCGAGGCAGCGGCCGAACTGGAGCGCCTGCGCACCGAGACCCGCCAGGCCCTGCGCCAGCAACTGCAAGTCATCCTGGCCGAGGCCGAGGACCGGGTGTACCACGTGATGAACCGGCTGGTGGGCGAGGCCTACCGCCGCACGCTGATCGAGCTGGTGCAGCAGAACGGCGGCCGCGTGCTGACCGACGAGCGCAGCGGCTCGGTCATCAACCTCGAATTGGAGTTGTTCTGATGGCTGACGAACCCAAACGCCCCCCGATTCGCGTCCGGTTCCGCTTCAACGTCGACACCGGCGACCTGGAACTGATCATTGACGATGATTCTCCCGACCGTTCCGATGCCTATCACGATCAGGTGGCCGAAGCCATTGCCAGCTACCTGGCGCGTAACCCGGACATTGAGGATGCCGGCGCCATCCGCCACCGCCTGGACCAGGAATGGCAGGCGCTCATCGAGGCTCACGAGAAGAAGGAAAAGGAACCTGAGAAGGATACCCTAACCGACTGAGTTAACGATCTGGAGTTGTTGAGTGTCTCATTCCTACGAAGATTGGGTTGCCCGTAGTCAAAATGCCCACGAGTTGAGGGTCCTGCAAGGACATACCAGAACTGTAGAGAACGTAGCCTTCTCGCCGGATGGACAGTTGCTGGCGTCTGGCTCACCCGACAAGACCGCGCGGCTGTGGGAGGTGACCAGCGGACGGACGGTACATATACTCGAGCATACCGAAGGTGTAAGAGGCGTGGCTTTCTCGCCGGATGGACAGTTGCTGGTATCTGGTTTGCAAGGTGAGACCGCGTGGTTGTGGGATGTAGAAATCGGACGAGTCGTGCGCATCCTCGAAGGGCATACCAGCCCAGTATGGTGCGTGGCCTTTTCGCCCGACGGGCAGCTTGTGGCGTCCGGCTCCGCAGATAACACCGTGCGGCTGTGGGAGGTAAAAACCAGGCGAGTCGTGCGTATCCTCGAAGGGCATCAAGCGGTACGTAGTGTGGTCTTCTCACCCGATGGGCGACTGCTGGCGTCTGGCTCAAAGAATAACACCGTGCGGCTATGGGAAGTGGCCAGCGGGCGGGCACTGCACTTGCTCGAAGGGTATGCTGACACGGGAGCGAACGTGACCTTCTCGCCCGATGGGCGGCTGCTGGCGGCCGGCTCATCTCTTAATGACAATACGGTGCGGCTGTGGGAGGTGGAAACTGGACGCGAGTGGTGCACTCTTTCCGGACACACCAGTTGGGTACGGGTGGCCTTCTCCCCCGATGGGCGGTTGTTAGTTTCTGGGTCAGGCGACAGAACGGTGCGATTGTGGGAGGTGGAAACTGGACGTGAGTTATGCATACTAACAGAGCATGCTAATGAGATAATGGAGATAGCCTTCTCGCCGGATGGTCAGCTACTGGCGTTTGGTTCTTACGATAACACCGTGCGTCTGTGGGACGTCTCTGCCCTGGGCGTGGGGCCGAAAGAGATGGATACCATCGACATTACCTCTCCTCCCCCAGAGGGGGTGCTGCGCACGCACCTGCGCAGCTTGCCCCTGGGCCACGTCGCCTCACCCCACGTCACCACCGATCGCCCGGCGGCCTGGCTGCGTGGGGCGGCGGCGGCCAGCTGGTCGTTGCCCCTGGCCCTGGCCCGCGACCTGGGCCTGCTGCTCAGCCAACCCGGGGACCAACTCACCATCGACAAACCTGCCCACCTGCCCTACGACGAGGACACCTCCGCCTACCTTGCCTTCCTGCAGCGCGTCGCCGCCCACCCCCTGGCCCGCGAACTGCCCGCCTGGCAGCCGCCCCTCTCCGACACCGTGCTGGCCGTCGTCCTGGCCCGCCTGGTGGAAGGCCTGGATTTACCCGAGGTCTACCGCCCCCCCACCGGCCCGGCGGGCGTGGTCTTCACCCGCGCCCTGGCCGCCGAACTGGAAAGCGCCGATCCAGCTCAGATCTGGCGCGATACGCCGCCCGAGGCCCGGCCCCACTGGGAGGAGCTCCTGCCGCCCCAGGCGCTGGCCCGCATCGAGCGCAACCTGCAAGGCCTCGACCGCGAGGAGCTGCGCTTCCTGGCCCGCTACGGCCCGCCCCTGTCCGGCAGCCCCGACCCGCGCGACCTGCTGGATATGCTGTCCCTCACCGGCCTGCCCGAGATGGCCCGCCTGGCCCTCAGCCAGACACTGAAGCTATTACCCCGCGTCAGCGCGGCCCGCACGGTGGGCGGGGTGCAGACCTACCCTGAGGGCGGCTACGAGGGATTAGCCCGCAAGGGCAGCCTGGACAGCCTGCTGCTGACCGAGCTGGCCTACCCCGAAGACGTCTTTCTGCACCGCTTCTTCAACCACGAGGCGTTGTACTACGGCCGGGAGCGCCCGCGCGAGCGGCGGCGGGAGCTGGCCTACATCGTCACTCAGACCGGCTGGGGCCTGGGCGGCGACGGCGAGGTGCTGGCCCGGGCGCTGACGCTGGCGCTGGCCCAGGCCATGCGCCAGCGGGACTACGAGGTGCTCTACAGCCTGGCCGGGACGGGGTTGAGCGAGCCGGGCCCTTTGGACAAACCGAGCCAGGTGGCGCGTTTGCTGTACCAGCGTGAAGCGGCCCGGGTGGACGAGGAGGTGGTGCTGAAGGGGGTGCTCAGGCACCTGCAGGGCTGGCGGGACGGCTACCGGGGGCGGCAGGTGCTGTGGGTGTTGAGCGAGTTCTTTGACGCCGACTGGTGGGAGGAGCACCAAGCGCTCTACCACGCCCTGCGGGCCGAGGGTGGGCAGCAGGCCTGGTTCGTCCGCGTGGGCAAGACGGGCAAGGATGGCAACGGACGCCGGCAGCCCCCAGCCGCGGCCCGCTTCTTTGAGTGCTGGCAGATAGTCGAGACAGGGCTGATGTGGGAAGGGCAAGCGCCGCCGCCCGGCCCGGGACGTTCTTCTCTTCTCTCAAACCAGGGTAGATGACAATGCTACGTGAACACTTTCCCTGGATGACGGCTGAGGAAGAAGCTTGGCTGCGGGGTGAGTTGATGCGCCGGGCGGCGCTGGGCTTTGAGCAAGCTGAGCTGTGGCGGGACGCCGCCGAGTGCTGGGCCGCACTGGGCGAGCACGCCCGCGCGGGGGAGCTGTATGCGCGGGGAGAGGATTTGGGGGCGGCCGCGTCAGCCTTGCTGGGTGCCGGCCATTATGCCCAGGCGCTGGAGCTGTATAGACGCTGGGAGGCCAGCCTGGCAGAGGGCGACATCGTCAACCGGGTCCAGGCCCTGTTGGGGCAGGCCGCCTGCCACCACCTGGGAGCCCGGCAATCCCGGCCCGATGACGCGCTCTCGACACAGGCCGGGCGCGAGGCGTACCGCCAGGCGTTGGCCTTGATCGAGGCCCAGGATGAGGGGCATCCCCTGGACGTGGGGCGTTGCTGGGCCGCATTGGGCGGGTACGGGGCCAGACTGGGACGCCACGACCTGGTCCAGATGGGCTACGAAGGGGCGCTGGAGCGCCTCGAGGCGGCGACGGTGGCGGATCGAGACAAGCTTGCGGTCGGGCAGGCCTATCTGAAAGCTCTGCGCGCGCAGGACGACCAGTTGCTGGCCCGGGCGCTGGGTGAACGACTGGCCGAGTGGGGAGAGCTGGATGTGGCAGGCGAGGCGTACCAGCCCCCTTCCTACGAGGAGTTGGTGGCCCGCAGCCAGCACATCCGTCCGCTATGAACGCTGGAAGGGCATAATGGGCCTGTGAACAGCGTGGCCTTTTCGCCGGACGGGCGGCTGCTGGCCTCTGGCTCAGATGATAATACCGTGCGGCTGTGGGGTGTCGACAGCAGGCAGGCGATGCACGTCCTCCAAGGGCATACAGGTGATGTGCACAGCGTAGCCTTTTCGCCAGACAGACAACTTCTGGCATCTGGCTCAGATGATAACACCGTGAGGCTGTGGGATGTCGAGAACAGCGTGGAACTGCGCGTACTCGAAGGGCATATAGATTGGATATGGGGTGTCGATTTCTCACCTGACGAGCACTTGCTGGCCTCATGCTCGGAGGATACAACTGTAAGACTATGGGACGTTAAAATGGGACGTGAAGTGCAAACATTGAGAGGTCATACCAGTCCCACAATGGCCGTAGCCTTCTCTCCCAGCGGTGAGTTGCTGGCCTCAGTTTCGAATGATTACACCATACGACTGTGGGAGGTTGAGACGAAGCGCGAACTGCAAATACTCGAAGGACACACCCAAGTGGTGTGCTGTGTGGCTTTCTCACCAGACGGATACTGGTTGGCTTCTGGCTCGTATGACGATACTATGCGGCTGTGGGCAGTTGAGAAAGGCCATGTAGAACACATTTTTCAGCATAGCGACGATGTGAATGCGGTAGTTTGGAGTCCCGACAGCACTATGCTGGCAATGCTGGGGGAAGAAGCTGAAGATGCTATCTGCTTGTGGCATTCAGAGAGTAAGCAGAAAGTCTCAAGCCTCCCTCAACTCACCAACTTAACCCGACCTACCCGTGCTCTGGCTATCAGTCCGGACGGACGGCTCCTGGCGACCTACTCACCGGAAAGTCTCAACGTCATCGAGCTTTGGGATATCTCTGTATTGGGCGTGGGACCAGAACACTAGCTTGGATCACGATCCACTTTTGTAGAGACCGAGGTTGACTTATGGCACAATGCGAGAGAATCCTCGAAGGCGACGAGCGATGCAGCAACCAGGCCGTGCCGGGTACGCGCTACTGCAAGACCCACGGGCGCATCACCTTTCGACCCGTTGGCAAGCCGGCCGACACGGCACCGCCGCCCGAACCGACGGCCGCACCCGATTCGGCCGGGCCAGAAGGGCCGGCCGCGCCGGAGTGGCGGGCCGCGCCCAGCCCGGCCGGGCAGGAGCCGGTCTTCCCCGGCCTTCACACCGACGATCGCAATATCCTGGTCGCGCCGCAGGGCGTCATCTGGCTGCCCGCCGGGCAGGAAAGCACGCCGCGCGAGCAGTTCAACCGACTGGTCCGCGTGATGGGTTTCCTCAGCCAGACATTAGACGTGACCGGACAGGTCAACTTGCTGCGCCAGAGTGAGGCCGGCGACGCGATCATCATCCTCTCGCCCGCTCAGGATGGAGAGAGCGGGCTGTCCACGGTGTACGACGCGGCCTCTACCGCCGCACGGCTGGTGGACGGCCGGCTCTACATCGGGCAGGATAACGTCTTTGTGCAATACCGCGACGACCGGGCCCCACGCGGCTACGACGTGCCCGATTTCGAGCCGCCTGAGGACAAAGAACGACTGCTGTTGGTGGCGCGTTGGGGCAGTCGCCTTTTGACGCCAACCGACTTCGACGAAGTCCCCCTGGCTGGTTTTTGTCTGCAAGTCGCCCCTCTGCCGGACGTCTCCGGCCCGTCACCGGAACAGGTCTATGCCCTGGCCCCGCCGCCCCTTTACCTTATCCTGGCCCGCTACTTTCGCGCCCATCACCTGCGCTACGGGCTGACCCGGTTACAGGCCCCCGAGGGCGAATTGATCCTTTTTGAAATCAGCCCCCGTCCCGACGCGCCCGCCGGCGACGCCGTGCCGTCCTTCGTCCTCGACTATCTGGCGCGACTCCCGCGCGTCGCGTTGCTGACCCAAGTGCATCAGGTCGATAATCGGCGATTTCTGCTACAATGGCGGCATCGTTTTCCCCTCAATCTTTCGCACATAGCCGGCGCCTTCGCGCCCGATGATATGGTTTTGTTGGTCGCGGACCCTTATCTCAACCAGCGCGTCAATCCAGCACCTCAATTCTTTGACGGTGATCAGTTGATAGACGTGCACGTACCCCAACCGGTCACCTCGGGCCTCACGCCGCAGCCAGCCGACGAGTCCCCCAAGTTATTATTGCCGGTCCTATTGCGCGCTGACCAGGGTCCCACGCCGCCCATCGCCGCGTTGATTCTGAGCGCCCAGGAAATGGAGTGGATACGCCAACTCCTATACCGGCTGCCGGGCGACGCCTTTGGCGCTTATTCTGTGTGCCTGGGCCAGGATCGCACGGTTCTGCTGGGCGGCACGCTGCCGATAGAGGGGCTGCCCTTTGGGCTTCCCTTGCGTCGCCTGAGCGATGCCGGGCTCTTCATCCCTCTGCGCAGCCGCCTGGTGCCTGATTTGCCGTGGGGCATTCTGCGCCAGGCGTTAGGCCTTCAGGACGACGTCTATACCTTTCTCACGCAAGATTACCGGCTGGATTTGCCAGTAGCTGACTTTGCTCCGCTCTCTCGCGCGCTGGTTGCCGATCCCCATCACCCCCGCATCGACTTTGACTTGCGCCTCATCGACAGTATTCCGGACCCAGTCTGGACATCTCCGCCCGCCCCGCCGGTGGAGGAAAAAGAGTTGCCCAGAGGCTCGACAGACAAAGAACCTGGAGAGATTGCTCCACCGTACGAAGCACCGGTTGCACAGGACGCCCAGCTAGACATATCTTCTCATTTGCGGGGTCAGGCCAGGGCCTACGAAGAAGCGGATGACTTTTTGGCCGCCGCACTGTGCTATAGCCTCCTAAACGACGCGAGTAACAGCGCCCGATGTTACCGGCGGGCAGCGGCTTTGTCTACAGCGAAAACTGGGGCGAGAGAATAGACCTATGCGCCAGGCTATGTTTTCCAAAACCCTGGATAACGGACAGATTGAATGCCGTCTCTGTCCCCATTACTGCCAGCTCAAGCCGGGCCAAACCGGCCTTTGTCACGTGCGTCACAACGTAGCTGGTCAGCTCCTCACATCATCTTACGGTCACCCGGTGGCGATGGCCGTTGAGCCCATAGAAAAGAAGTACCTATTTCACGTATATCCTGGGGCTCAAACGCTTTCACTGGGTACGCCGGGCTGCAATTTGAGATGCCAATACTGCATCAACTGGCGGGTTTCACAGAACGGCTTCGATGACGGTAAATCTGAGGTCTCACCAGCGGAGGTCATAGACAACGCATTGGCCCAGCATGTTGATTGCATTGCCTTTACCTACACCGAACCGGCTATCTTTCTCGAATACGCTTTGGACATAGGCCGAAGGGCGCGGCAAGCAGGGTTGATGGTGGTGGCTAAGAGCAATGGATATATGGCTCCAGCCGTCCTAGAATGCCTGGCTCGCTGGTTGGACGCCATTAACATCGACCTCAAGGGTTGGCACAGCAAGGCGTATGCCAGAATAGTCGGAGGTACACTGGAGCCCGTTCTGGAAAGCTTGAAGTTAGCAAGACGCCTGGGGCTGTGGCTGGAAGTCAGCACCCTCATCGTGCCCGGTTTCAGTGACCATTCGTCCGACCTGGAGAACATCGCCCACTTCATCGCCACCGAACTGGGTCCGGATACGCCCTGGCACTTGTTGCGCTTTTATCCTGGCTATCGCTTGCTCGATCAGCCGGTCACGTCGCAGATCCAGTTGCAGCAGGCTTCCGACATTGGCCAGCGTGCCGGACTGCGTTACATTTACACCAGAGACTTATCAGAAGGTCGCCTACTGCATACCCTCTGTCCGAAGTGCGGCACCGTTGTCATCGAGCGTCAGGGATACCGCCTGGTGAGCAACAACTTGCGTGACGGGCGCTGTCCAACGTGTGATCAACCGGTTGCTGGCATTGGTTTGGATGGGCGTTGGATGCCTGCGCCCACACCCATAGAATTGGAGGTTGCGTAGTGTCAGAAGGGACAACCATAAACTTCGTTGATCATATCCCGGACTTGATGACGTGGGACGACTACGAGGTAGCTCATCGGCGAAAGCTGCTGCGCTTTCGCTTGGAGGTCACCGATGATGGGCTGGAGATCATCGGTGACAGCCCTTATCCTCAACTGCTTGAAGACCTGCTAGAGGCGCTAAGCCCTGAAGCCATTGAAATGATGTTGTGTGGTTGATCTGTGGTAGGACTCTGAGTGTGATTGGAGTCCTGGATCTGACTACGTCTTAGGTGGCTTGCCAGTCCACGCCCGTTCGGCTTATCGGGCTGGGCTAAAAGGCGTTGATTGACCTAAAAACTAGAATCTACATCTGTTTCTGGATTGTCACCACCATACAAAATGGTAACATATATTGTTTGTGTTGCCATTTACGGGTTCAATTTATAGGACCAAGTCTCGCATTTTGTCCCACTCAAGTTGAAACGAGTAGGCGTGGCGAAAAACGTGCCGAAAGCTCAAGTACGCACTCAAGCGAACGTGTAATTCCTCTGAAATCACTGGTGGACGGCTGGCTTTAGATCGCGCCATTACAAACCTGTTGATTGATAAGAGATTTCTCGGAAAGGCTACCAAACGGGGCAACTGCTTCGGCATCCAGGGATGCCTGGCTCCTCATTACGCAGAGCGGAGTGAGCACGCCCACGTGCGAGCGGTATTTTCCGAGAGAACTCATAGACATACGGAGGTATTAATCATGCCAGTACGCATCGTCTCATTGAGTGATGTGCCACGTCAACAGCTACCAGGACGGAAATTGCAGTGGTTGGTGACTCCTGAAACGATCGGTGCCGAAAAAATCTCGATGGCGGTGATGGATTGCCCGGCCGGTTCAACTGTGAGGCCACTGCACGCCCATCGCGATATCGAAGAGATTCTTTATATCCTCGAAGGCGAAGGCGAAGCCTGGGTCGACGGCGAGGTAGGCAAGTTCAAAGCAGGTGACGCTGTCCTATTCCCGGCCAATTCCAAACACATGGTCCGAAATACGGGGACCACACCATTGCGAACCTGTTCAATATTCTCTCCGCCAACGAGTCCCGATACATATGTGTTATTCGAGGGTGAGGGATGGTAGAACCCTCGCCGGGAAAACCAGCGGGGGAAACGCCGAAAGATGGATCGCTATGGTATATCGGTGGAGGACATCGCGGCTACGGCGCGGCAAGCCATTGCCCACAAAGCGGACAAATAGAGTTTGTAACCAGTTACGTGAGCATTCCATAATCCATTTTGACGTGATCGAAGCTGTGGAGTATAATAGCCCTGGTCAGACGTGGTAAACTCTGTTCAGGTAACTTTAAATGCCGTCCAGATTTATCAGTTTGGACGGCTCGTTTTATGCACTTGTAACAAACCCCGCGTCGTAAACCTGCATTCAGCGAATGCTGCTGGACTCCCGTTCAGGGAAAAGGAGAATTCTTCAAAAATGGAACAGCGTGAAACTGGAACCGTCAAGTGGTTCAACGGCCAGAAGGGCTACGGCTTCATCACCCGCGACAGTGGGGGGGATGTCTTTGTCCACTACTCTGCCATTGAAGGGCAAGGGTTCCGAAGCCTGGACGAAGGTGACCGCGTCGAGTTTTCGGTTGAGGAAGGACGGAAAGGGCCAGCCGCCGCCAATGTGCGCCGGATAATCCAATGACAGATACCAGGTTCGCGGTTGTAGACGACCTGGTGGTCAGCCTCAATTACACACACATTGCATCTTGACGACGAAGAACTGGCGCATAGCCACGTGCATACCGTGGGACACGATCACTGAGTCCAACGCCCCGTACGCGGTCAAGATGACAATCAGTTAGCAAAACGAAAAAGCCCTGCTTATGCGAGGGCTTTTTTTGGACTCAAGAGACAGACCTACACAAATTTGAGGGTTTAGATGCCTACCAACATCGAGATCAAAGCCAGTGTAAAGGACACTAAGAAGCTGAGAGCGCTCATCGAGGAACTTAGTGAAGCGCCTGAGACCAGAATCACCCAAGAAGACACGTTCTTTCATACGCCGAGAGGCAGGCTCAAACTCAGAATCTTTTCCCCCGATCACGGAGAACTCATCTATTATGAACGCGAAGATACGTCGGGGCCGAAGCGCTCGAACTACCTGGTTTACACCACCAACGAACCGAACTCTTTGAAGGCAACCCTTTCCGCCCCTCTGGGTGTTCGAGGTGTGGTACGCAAGCAGCGTTCGCTCTACCACGTGGGTCAGACGCGGATTCACCTGGATGAGGTCGAAGGTCTTGGGTCATTCCTGGAGATTGAAGTGGTACTCAGCCCCGGTCAAAGTGAAGGAAAAGGCGCAACAATTGCGGCTGAGCTGATGGCGCAACTCGAGATTGAAGAGTCTGATCTGATAGAGGTGGCTTACATTGATCTGCTTGAAGGGTCAAATGTTCTGCATTGACAGCCAACGTGCCTTCTGATATAATCTAACGTAGAACACATGTTCCTCTTTTCCAACAGGCGATCCTCCGCGATTGGGTCTTGACTCTCCCCTTGCGGGAGGGTGTATACTTGGCATAGAAGGCCTTCAGTTCAAAACGTGCACGGAAACCAAGAATGTTCAAAATCGGTGAATTCTCAAGGTTCAGCCAGGTGTCGGTGAAGACGTTACGCTACTACGACCAGATTGGTCTTCTCAAGCCAGCAGAGGTAGACGACTTCACCGGCTACCGCTACTACTCGGCGTGCCAGTTGCCCCGCATCAACCGCATCTTGGCTTTGAAGGACCTGGGACTCTCTCTGGGCCAGATCACCCAACTGCTGGAAGAAGACATGACCCCAGACCAAATCCGAGGTATATTGCGGCTCAAGCAAGTCGAGATTCAACAGCAGGTGCAGCAAGAGCAGACGCGGCTGGCCCGGGTCGAGTGGCGGCTGAAGCAAATCGAACAGGAGGAAACTATGCCTACTCAGGAAGTTGTGCTCAAGAAGGTCCCGCCCATTCAAGTCGTTTCGGTGCGGGACGTCGTTCCCACCACCGGTATCAGCCAGCTCTTCGGTGAGGTATTTACCTATCTCGGCCAGCACAAGGTCAACCCAACTGGCCCCACGATGGGTATCTATTATGACGAGGAGTTCCGCGAAGAAGCCGTGGACATCGAGGCAGCCGTGCCAGCGGCTGAGCCGTTGCCCAGCGGGGAACGGGTGAGGTATCGAGAACTGCCAGCCGTCAACGAAGTGGCATGTATCGTCCACGAGGGCACTTTTGATACCCTGGCTGGAACTTACGGCCAATTGATGGCCTGGATCGAGGCCAATGGCTACCGTATGGCCGGGCCAATTCGCGAGGTTTACGTGCAGTGGACTAAACCTGACGGCGATCCATCTACCAACATAACAGAAATACAGATCCCCGTTGAGAAAGTATAACAGCACGGTCTCAGGCTCCCGGTGTCACGTTGAAGCCGGGAGCCTGGGAGCAGCCATCTTGCTTCCATTTCACTAGCGGATACTTTCTCACCTAAGCGAGCGGAGGCATCCTAAGCGTGTCGAAGGAGCCTCCGCGAGCGTCCTTCGACCCGTTCAGAATGCTGCTCGCTCGTTTCCAAGAACCTCGGACAGGCTCCAAACACGGGAAGGGAGATAGACTATGAAGACGGCAATCATCATTGGGGTCCTGGTCCTGCTGGTGCTGATCCTCATCGCCGGCGCTTTCCTGTGGTATACGCTCAGACAACCCCTGTATAAACCAGGAATGGTGCACGCTGGCAAAAACCTTCGGGCGCCCCTGGCGCCCCCCAAACAAGCAGATGATGAACACTTTTGGACTGTCGAAGAAGATATTCAACTCCACCACTTCTCTCTCGGAGACGGGAGAAACGTGCTTATCGTTCACGGAGGACCCGGCTATCCGTACTCCGAACCTTGGTCAGGGCTAGAGCCGCTCACAGGCGCCTACAAGTTCCACTATTACGACCAACGGGGATCCGGGGGTTCAACCCGGCCCATCGATACGTTCTCTTCATCAAACTTCTACAAGAATATGATGGCGCTAGATGAGACGCTCGGCATCGGCGCTCAATTGGCCGATATCGAAAGGATACGCCAGATTCTGGGTGACGACAAGCTCATCATCATCGGCCATTCCTTCGGGAGTTTCCTGGCCTCGTTGTACGCCGCCGAATTCCCCGATAATGTTGAAGCGCTGATTTTGATCGCCCCTGCGGATGTGCTGGTGATGCCTCAAAAAGAGGGCGGGTTCTACGAAGCCGTTAGAGAACGTCTGCCGGAAGACTTGCAAGAAGAGTATGTAGCTTTTCTGAGCGACTATCTGGACTTCAAGAATCTGTTCTCCAAGTCGGAGGATGACTTGGTGGCACTGAATAAGGAATTCGCCAAATACTACGAGGCTGTGATGGATACTCCAATACCGGAACAAGGCAAACCTGGCGGATGGATGGCATTTGCCATGTTCGTGAGTATGGGAAAACAGCACGATTACCGTGATGCCCTCAAAGACGTGAGGGTGCCCGTCCTTGTCATACACGGAGAGGACGACCTCCAGACGGAAGATGCCAGCCGCGTCTATGTCGACGCCTTCCCCAATGCCGAGTTTCAGGTCGTTCAGCACGCCGGGCACTTCCCCTTTATTGGGCAGCCCGAGGAATTCTCGGTTATCGTCAGCCAGTTCCTGGCTGAACTGGACTGACAGGATCACAACCGGTGCCCTGTCAGTTTAGCCTCGACAGGGCACTTGAGCCAAGCGGGCCAGAAGGGAGCATAAAATGGAGTGTCAACTCGATTACATCGCACTCATTAACGAGTGGCTTGACCGAGTTGAGTAAACCTTGAAGGAGAGATAAAATGAGCAACCAGGGTTCACTAATCAGCAACGCATTTCAGACCTTTATGAGTGAAGCACCCCAACACGCACAGGCGTGGGGGAAGATGGTTCAAGGTCTGGCTAACGCAACTGCGTTGGACGACAAGACAAGGGAATTGGCATATCTGGCGGTTCTGGCCGCCCTGCGCATCGAAAGCGGGGTTCCGTTTCACGTTCAATCGGCCAAGCAGGCCGGCGCCTCACGTGAGGAGGTAATCAGCGCTATCCTAGTTGGTTTGCCCGCCGCAGGCCACGTCGTTACCCAGGTCTTACCGGCGGCGGTTGCGGCCTACGACGCTGAGGAGCCCTGAGGCTAAAGCCGTTATGAAGACTCAAGAAGCCCGGGCACTGGGTGAGCGCATTGCTGCACGGGTTCGAGCCGGGGAGATTGTTCAAGCCTACGATCTGCTATTCCCGGTTCTCGCCGAGCGCACGCCGTTTGACAAGCTGGGGCGCATCGGCGAGATCGTCGGCGCCGGTCCGCTGGACCTGGTAAATGATTTCTTAGACCTCATCGCGACTGACGAGACCGAAGGTGGCTGGGTCGTCATTGGCGCCGCGTTAGGGGCACAGTTGGACCGCGACCTGGAGGGCACTTTTGCCCGCTGTCACGACTTCATCGTGGCCGGCGACGCCTGGTATGCGGCGGACATTATAGGGGAACGGGTGCCCGGCCAGGCGTTGGTAGATGCCTTCCAGCCGGCGTTGGAATTGCTCACCCCCTGGCGCGAGGACGCCAACTCCTGGGTGCGGCGGGCCGTCGGCGTTGCCATCCACTTCTGGGCCAAGCGTTCCCGCGGCGCGACGGAACAAGCACCACAGGCACAGGCGCTGCTGGCTTTCCTGGAGCCGATGTTTGAAGAATGGGATATGAGCGCCGTCAAGGGCGTGGGCTGGGGATTGAAAACGTTAGGAAAGTACTATCCCGACCTGGTAGCGGACTGGCTGCCGGGGCAAGTCACCCGTCGCCATCGTGCGCTGATGATGCGCAAGGCTCTCACCTACCTCTCGGATGAGCAGCGCGCCCGCGCCACAGGAGAAGTAGAGACCTGACGAGTTTGGGAAACCCGCCAGGTCTGAGAGACGATGAACCTAGAATTCCAGGAATATCGCGCCCGCAAAATTGTCAACGTCCACAAACACGTGGACGGCCCCTGGTTCTGGGGCAAGTACACCGCACACCCGTACGTGGGCTGCCGCAGCGGCTGCGACTTTTGTTATCTGCGAGGGGGCCGTTACCTGGGCCGGCGTGATCCGCAGACGTTCGACACCCTGATCCAGGTCAAGATCAACACCGTGGAGCTGTTGCGGAAGGAACTTCCCCGCCTGGCACACGAGGTGATCTCGGTTGGGGATTGGCAGCAGCCCGCCGAGGACCGCTACCGGCTGTCGCGCGGTATGCTGGAGGTAGTCTGTGATCAAGGGTTCCCACTGTTCATCATCGAACGTTCGCCACTGCTGACGCGAGATCTGGATCTGCTGACTGAAATCAACCGGCGGACCTGGGTGGGAGTGCTCTTCAGCATCAGCAACCTGGACTCGACCCTGAAAGGTGCCTTCGAGCCACGCAGCCCCGGGGTGAAACGTCGCCTGGAGGCTATGGGCAAGCTGGCGGATGCCGGCATCCTGGTCGGCACGTCAATGATGCCCATCATTCCCTGCGTGGGCGACGACGAGCGTCACCTGGATGACCTGGTACGCGCCACCAAGGATCACGGAGGGACGTGTGTGCTGGCCGGTGGACTGACCATGGACGGCGTCCAGGCTGATTGGACGCTGGTCGCCGCCCGGCGTTTGGACCCGGCGATCGAGACCCGCTGGCGGGAATTGTACCACTGGGAGCCGGACGGGAAGCCAACCTACGGCCCGCCGAGAGCCTACAATGCCCGGCTCGGCCTGCTGGTCCGCGAGCTTTGCAGCCGGCACGGTCTGCTAGACCGTATACCGCGCCACATAGCCCCCGGACCGACTGCCGTCAACAAGCAGGTTGCCGAGCGCCTCTTCCTCAAGACCTACGACCTGGAATTGGAGGAGGCAAAAGATTATCGCATCTGGGCCTACCGCAAGGCGGCCTGGACGGTAGATGAGTGGCCGGAGAACATCGCCGACATTTACCAGGCCCGCGGTGAAGGAGGGCTACGCGAATTGCCCGGCATTGGCAAGAGCCTGGCCGCCGAGATCGCCAGGTGGCTGCAAGAAATAGATACATAGGGGGGAGGGTTGAAGATTGGCGAATTCACTTTCAGGAGAGATCGCCTATTACTACGACCACCAAGCCGAGGAAGAGTGGGAGCGGTTGGAACGACATCGCACCGAGTTCGCGGTAACCGTGCGGGCACTGGTCGAACATCTGCCACCAGCACCGGCTCGGGTGTTGGACTGTGGCGGCGGGCCGGGCCGGTATGCCATCGAACTGGCCCGCCGGGGATACGAAGTGACCCTCTTCGACCTGTCACCCGAATGTCTGCGATTGGCGGAGAAAAAGGCCGCTGAGGTGGGCGTGGCCTTGGCAGGTTACGAACAGGGCACGGCCACCGACCTGTCCCACTTCTCCGACGGGGCTTTCGACGCCATCCTGCTTCTGGGGCCGCTCTACCACCTGCTGGGGGAAGAAGACCGGCGCCAGGCGCTGGCCGAAGTCCACCGGGTACTCAAGCCAGGTGGGTTCCTCTTCGCCGCTTTCATCTCCCGCTACGCGGTTCCTCGCTACGTTGCGGTCCACGAACCCACCTGGCCCCACGAGCAGAAGGAACGTTTGGAGATACTCCTGGCCACCGGAACGCTACCCCCTCGCCACAAGGACGAGTTGGAATTCACCGCCCACTTTGACCATCCGGGCGAGGTCGGCCCGCTGTGCCAGAGCGCAGGGTTTGAAGTCCTCACCATCCTGGGCGTCGAGGGACTGGTGGATCGGATCGAGAGTGAGGTGAACGCTCTGTCCGGCGAGGCGTGGGATGCCTGGGTGGACCTGAACTACCGGGTGGCACCAGATCCCTCCATTCACGGCTGTACCGCCCACCTGCTGGTCATTGCCGCGAAGCCTCGCTGGCGAACGGTGCTGCGCCGGATCGCCCAGCGGCTGAACGAGGCCAGCGTGATGTACAAGGTCGTGGGCGGAACTGGGGCCGCGCTGCACGGTGTCTCAGTGCCGGTCAAAGATCTGGACCTGGAGACCGACGCTGAGGGCGCGTATCGCTTCCAGGCCCTCTTCCCGGACCACGTCGTGGAGCCAGTGTCCCTGCGCGAGAGCGAGATCTACCGCTCGCACCTGGGACGCTTCGATTTCGACGGCGTGAGCGTTGATGTGATGGGGGACCTGCACCGGCGCGAGGCCGGTGACTGGGTAGCCACCGCGGCCGTCACCGAAACTGTGGTGGATCTGGACGGTACACCTGTGCGTGTCTCCTGGCTGGAGGAGGACACCCTGGCCTACATCCGGCGAGGACGGCCGGAACGTGCGGCTTTATGCCTGCCTCACTGTGATCGTGACCGGATGCTGGCATTACTACGTAGAGAACAAAAGGTAGGAGTGTTGTGACATGAACGATTGGAAACAGCGACTAAAGGCCGACCCACTTCCCTGGCTGCTGGAGGTGGACGAGGCCAACCCGGGCGTCCGTTACTTCGCCCTGCGTGATCTACTCGACCGCCCGGCCAATGACCCCGAGCTCGTCGCCGCCCAAGCGGACGTGATGCGCACTGGACCTATGCCCGCCATCCTGGATGCCCAGTCTCCAGAGGGCTACTGGGTCAAGCCCGGCCCAGGTTATGCGCCCAAGTACCGGGGCACCCTCTGGTCAATCCTCTTCCTGGCCCAACTGGGCGCCGATGGGCGCGACGAACGGGTGCAGCGTGGTATCGATTACGCCTTCACTCACGCCCAGGCCCAAAACAACGCCTTCGCCTGCAACGGCCGCCCCAGCACCTCCATCCACTGCTTGTGGGGCAACATGGTCCGCGCGCTCCTCGATCTGGGCTTCTGGGGAGACGAGCGGCTGGAGCGCGCGGTTGACGCCCTGGCCCGCTCCATTACCGGCGACGGGTACGAGTGGTACCGCAAAGGGGGCGTGCAGAGACCCGGTTTCGTCTGCTCTGCCAACTACGGGCTGCCTTGCGGCTGGGGGGCGGTGCGCGCCCTGTGGGCGCTCAACCGGGTGCCCACCCAGGGCCGTACCCCCGCCGTCGAGTCCGCCATCCAGGCCAATGTCGACTTCTTGCTCAGCTACGACGTCGCCCGCGCCGATTATCCCTACCAGGAACGTATCAACTCCAGTTGGTTCAAGTTCGGCTACCCGCTGGGCTACGTCACCGATGTGCTACTCAACTTGGAGGCGTTAGCCGAGGCAGGCTGCGGAGGCGATCCGCGATTGGATGAGGCAGTCGACCTGGTCCTCTCCAAGCAAGACGATTATGGGCGCTGGAAGCTCGAATACAGCTACAAGGGCAAGATGTGGGCCGACATTGAGAACAAAGGCAAGCCCAGCAAGTGGGTTACACTGCGCGCTGTGCGTATGCTCAAGATGATTCAAGGAGGTTGAGATGGAAGATCCAAATATGGACAATATGATCGCTTACTGTGGATTGGTATGCACCGACTGCCCGGCCTACATCGCCACCCAGGCAGACGACCGCGCCGCGCTGGAGCAGGTGGCTGCGCAATGGCGAGAGGAGTACAACGCGCCTGACATCACCGTCGACTCCATCATCTGCGATGGCTGCCTGGGAAGTGACGGGCGGTATTGTAGCCACTGTTTCGAATGCGAGATCCGCGCCTGTGGCGTGGCGCGGGGCGTAGCCAACTGCGCTCACTGCCCAGACTATGCCTGCGAAAAGCTAGGGGGATTCTTCGGCCTTGTGCCCGAAGCGCGCGCCACCCTGGACAGCATCCATACCACGCTGTTGGCGTGAGGGGGCATCCCCGCCGAGGCCAGGAGAGATTTTGGCATCGAGGTAGGCGACAAGCTGCTGGTGCTGGGCGACCTGGAAAAGGGCATCGCCCTGGCCAAAGCCTCGGTGCTGACTGGGATAATGGCCGACATGCTGGAAATGTTCCGGTCAGCGCCGGACGTGGACGAGGACCAGGAAGGAGACTCAGCATGAAGATAGCTGAAACGCTAAGGCAGCTCAGATCAGAGGGAATCGAGGGCCTTTTCGCCCACCAGTACGACACGTTTGCTCGCAGCCCATCAATGATGGACCACTACCGCAGGATCGCAGAAGAAGTCGCCCGCCGGGTCGAACTGGGAACGATCTTGGAGATAGGCCCAGGGCCGGGCTATATCGCCGTTGAAATCGCCAAGCTTATTCCCCACGCTGAAGTCATCGGTCTCGACGTCTCGCACACTATGGTAGGTATCGCCACCGCCAACGCACGGAAGGCGGGAGTGGCGGAACGAGTCAGCTTTCGACTGGGGAATGCCGCCCAGATGCCGTTTGGGCCTGAAAGCTTTGATTTCGTGGTCAGCAACGGCTCCTTGCACCATTGGAAGGAGCCAATCAGGATCTTCGATGAAGTCTACCGTGTGCTGAAAAACGGAGGTGAGACCCTCATCGGCGACCTGCGCCGCGATGCACCTGAAGAACTGAGGAATGAACTGGCGGCCGACATTGACTCCTGGTTTATGCGCTGGGGGCTGAAGCACTCTTTTAGCGAGGCTTATACACGTCAAGAAATCCTGAAGCTGCTAGCTCAAACGAGCTTTTCAAATTACGAGGTCGTTGAGGACGGGGCCGCCTTGGCAATTATCATGAAAAAGTGCCTCCATTGACGCCTGTTAACAACAGACGCCATTGGTCGAGCCAGCACATATGTTTTATCCTCCCTCGTAAAAGCATTTTCACTTACGATAGGGCGGGGAGGAGCCTATTGCCCCTCCCCGATTCTTGGAAAAGCACTTACGCCTCTGCCTTCAGCTTGGTCAGGCGCTCTTCAACGGCGGCTACTTCCTCGCGTAGGCTCTCCAGGTACTCCTCCAGCCAGGTGGTCTTTTCCTCCCTGGTCGAGAAGCACATCCCCAGGCCTACGGGCCCGCCGCAGCCACAGGAGCCGGCGTGATGATGGCCCCAGCTAGCGTGATGACTTTTGGTACCGCAGCACATATTCTCACCTCCTTTCCTATTAAGATATGCGCAAGTACTAATACTTGAAGCCAAAAATAATCGCAGCTCATCCAGAAACGAAGTTATCACCCAGCGTCTCCTGAAGCCTGGCCCGATAGTCCTCCAACCCACCTTGATCAAGCGAGTAATGTACAAAAGGGCCACGTCGCTCACCATGGACCAACCCTGCTTGTCGCAGAACGCGCAAGTGCTGCGACACCGCCGATTGGGTCACTCCCAGCTTGTGAGCCAGGGCGTTCACGCACAATGCTCCGTCGTGCTTGCTCAGCAACTTCACCAACCTCAATCGCGTAGGGTCTGATAATGCCTTAAATACCTCAGCCAGTTCCTCGACTTCGTCCATTACTATCGCCCAGCTTATATAAGTACTTGCTAATATGCTGATATTATATCACGGCTTTTGAGACTTGTCAAGTCCTGACTTGACAGAGCTGCGCGGACGGGGTAGACTCGGGGAGGAGAGGTGCCCGATGAATGCAGCCGAAGAAGTTCCATGCTTCACTGACCCCACGGGTCGAGAGCACCCCATGACCGGTGAGGCGATCACCATCGGCCGCGCGCTAGAAAATGACATCGTCATCACCAGCAAGCGCGTTTCGCGCGAGCACGCCCGTATTCGGCGCGAGGGCTGGCGCGTCATCTTGGACGACCTGGGCAGCACCAACGGCACCTTTCTGAACGACGAACGAGTTCTGGCTTCGCTGGAGCTACACGATGGGGATCGCATTACGATCGGCGATGTGGTTCTGACCTTCCACGACCCAGATATCACCTACCGCGATACCCCCTTCCCGGAGTTAGAGGTGGATGTGGCGGCCGGTTCGGTACGCGTCGACCGGCACCTGGTAGGGCTCGCGCCCAAGGAGTTCGCCTTGCTTGCCTACCTTTGGGAGCGCGCCGGTCAGGTCTGCTCCAAGGACGACATCGGAGAGGCCGTCTGGCCCGAGTACCACGACGGTGTCTACGACTATCAGGTCGAGAACCTGGTACGCCGCCTGCGCTCCAAACTCGAACCCGACCCCGCCAATCCCCAACTGTTGCTCACCGTGCGTGGGCTAGGCTACAAGCTCGTGAAGCGTACTGCGTAAAACGTACTGCGTAAAACGTAAGGCGTGATCCGTGATCCGTGATCCATGATATCCGCACTGCACTGTCCTGCTGTCAGCACGGGCGTGCGGCGCAAATGTCACGCATCACGCAGTACGCAGTACGCTTTACGCAGTACGTTTAATAAGAATTCGATAGCAACCTGTTAGCTACCGGATAGGTTATGCAGTTGGAAGTGTGATATGATACTCCCGGATTGAAGAGTTAACGAGAGCAATGTCAATCTGGGAGGTTGAAAAAATGAGCATATCTTCCAGCCTTCCATATATTGAACTCATCGTGCCAGATGAACTTTGGAGGGAGGTACAAGATGAAACAGCGTGGTTACTTGGGACTGGTAGTCCTGGTGATAGCGCTCAGCACCCTGAGTTGTGTATGTGGCCCAATCAACTTTGGAACGGCCCGCTTCGGCTGGCCGGGGAAGGTCCGTGGCTCGGGCCGGGTGGCTGAGGAAGAACGTCCGGTCAGTGGGATCACCGGCGTCGAACTTGCCACCTTTGGCGACCTGATCATCGAGGTCGGCGACGAAGAAGAACTACGCATCCAGGCCGAGGAAAACCTGATCCCTTACTTCGAGACCGAGATGCGCAACGGGACCTTGGTAATCAAGCAACGGCAGAACGTCAGGATCGTCTCCTATAAACCGGTCAACTTCTACCTGACCGTCAAAGAAAAAGAACTCGAGTCGATTGAAATCTCCGGCAGCGGAGACGCCAGAGCCCCCGACCTGGAGGCTGAACGGTTCTCCATAACGGTCACCGGCTCCGGCGACCTTCGGATGGAAGACCTGGAAGCCGGCAGGGTCAGCGCGAGGCTCACCGGCTCCGGCGACCTTCGGATGGGGAATCTGGATGCCGACACGCTTGACGTGAGGCTCAGCGGCTCTGGCGATACGGCTATGGACGATTTGAGTGCCAACACACTTGAGGTAGGTATGACCGGTTCGGGGAGCTTGGACATCGACGGCGGTGAGGTCGAGAGACAGGATGTCACCATCACCGGGTCCGGGAGCTACCGGGCCAGGGGCCTGGAAAGTGTCGAGGCTGATGTTAGACTCACCGGCAGTGGCTCAGCGACCATCCAGGTAGAAGAGCATCTCAACGCCAGTATTACCGGTAGCGGCGACGTACGATACGCCGGTAGCCCCACCGTCGATAAGACCGCCACCGGCTCGGGTGACGTGGAGCGCATCGGGGATTAATTTAACAGCCCCCGGGGGATTTAAGCCCCCGGGGGCGGCTTGGCAAGTGATAGGAGACGGAATGTTACCTACTTCTCTAAAAGGGCAGACGCTGGGCAAATATCGCGTGCTGGAACCACTGGGGCGCGGCGGCATGGCTCGCGTCTACCGGGCCTACCACCCACAGCTCGACCGCTACGTGGCCGTCAAAGTGCTGCGCTCCGATCTGGTGGACGACGAAGAATTCCTGGCCCGCTTCCGGCGCGAGGCGCAGGCGGTCGCCGCGTTGCGTCACCCTAACATCGTCCAGGTCTATGATTTTGATGTGCAGGACGGCACCTACTACATGGTGATGGAACTCCTGGAAGGTGACACCCTCAAGGCGCGCCTGAACGACTATCGCGTGCACGACGAGGGTATGCCCTGGGGTGATATAGTGCGCATCATCCTCGATGTGCTGGCTGGGCTGGCCTATGCACACAGCGAAGGCATGACTCACCGCGACGTCAAGCCGGCCAACATTCTGTTGACCGGGCGCGGCGAGGCCGTGATCACCGATTTTGGCATCGCGCAGATCGTGGGCGCCACCCAGCACACCGCCGCCGGTGCTCTGATGGGCACGTTGAACTACATCGCACCCGAGCAAGGGCTGGAAGGACAAAGCGACGCCCGCAGCGACATCTACTCGCTGGGCATTGTGCTCTACGAGATGCTGACCCAACGTACGCCCTTTGACGCCGATACGCCGCTGGCCATCTTGATGAAGCATCTTCGGGACCCACTCCCTCTGCCGCGCCAGGTTAACCCGGACATCCCGGAGCCATTAGAACGAGTGGTACTCAAAGCGCTGGCCAAAGGGCCAGAGGATCGTTACCAAAGCGCTGAGGAGATGGCCCAGGCGCTGCGTACAGAGGTTGAAGCAAGCGGCATTGAGATGCCGGAACGCATCTCAAAACCGCTTTCGTTTGCCACCGAGGAAGCCCCATCCGAGTCCGTGGCCGTCCTATCCGGCACAGCGCGCAAAAGGATCTTGGAAGTTCGATTTGCCGACGGGGATACCGACCCGACACTGGGCCGGCGGCTGGAGGCAGAACGTGCTGCACTGGCTGCGAGCGTAGCGAGTGCAGCGACGGACCCCCTGGTGGAGGTTTCGCCAGGGACGACGCGTGAGGAGAGAAAAGAGGGAAGCGATAGAAATGTCACCGGCCAAAACATACAAAGCGCCTTTCGCAGAGTGGCCGAGCTCGCAGATGACGACCAGCTACAGATTGAGTTAATGCCAGCCATCTTGATCGCAATCGGGATCATGGCCGTCGGTAACATCGTGGCGGTGTGGGCCGCCGGCCTGACCGGCCAGTGGCAGCTCTTTGAATTTGGCTGGCCGGTGGAGTTCTCCCTGATAGCCCTGGGACTGTGCGTGATCATGTTCGCCACGGAGCGCAACTGGCTGTTGACCCCGGTCGGCATCAGTTTGAGTCTCGGGATCCTCTTTTCGTATTCGACCATCACCCGCAACTGGGAGCAATGGGTCTTTTTGTGGTCATTCCTGGTGCTTCTGATTGCCGGATCGGTCGTTGCCACCATTTGGCTGGCGCGCCGGGATGATGCCCAACGCATGTGCCGCCTGCTGGGGTTGGTTTTAGGCTTTATGTCCCTTACGTGGACGGTGATCATCGTTTTGATGTCCCTGTTGCTGGCTGTGGTTACACCAGGATAAGACTTTTTACATAGGAGAGAAGTTACGTGAATATTTTGTTAGTATATCCCGAATTCCCGGATACATTCTGGAGCTTTAAGCACGCGCTGAGGTTCATCCGCAAGAAGGCGTCTTCACCACCGCTGGGCCTGCTGACAGTAGCCGCCATGCTGCCGGCAGATTGGGAGAAACGCTTGGTCGATGTCAACGTCACCAAGCTCAAAGAAGAAGACCTGGCCTGGGCTGACTACGCATTCATCAGCGGTATGACCGTGCAAAGGGAGTCCGCCCGCCAGATCATTGCCGCCTGTAGACAAGCGGGGGTCAAAACCGTCGCCGGCGGGCCGCTCTTCACCAGTGAGCATGAGGATTTTGAAGATGTAGATCACCTCATACTGAACGAAGCCGAGCTAACCCTGCCCCGTTTTTTGGCTGACCTGGAACGGGGATATCCCCGGCGGGTGTACACCACACCCGAGCACTCGGACATCCACGACACCCCAGTCCCGCTGTGGGATCTGGCTGAACTGAATCGCTACGCTACCATGAGCATCCAGTACTCCCGCGGCTGCCCCTACAATTGCGACTTTTGCAACGTGACCGCCTTGTTTGGCCACCGGCCTCGGACCAAGACCCCCCAACAGATTATCGCCGAGCTGGACGGCCTGTATGACCTGGGTTGGCGTAGCGATGTCTTCTTCGTGGACGACAACCTGATCGGAAATAAGAAGCATCTCAAGACCGAATTGCTGCCCGCGCTGATCGAGTGGCAGAAACCCAAAGGGAAATTACCGTTTAACACAGAAGTCTCCATCAACCTGGCTGACGACGAGGAATTGCTGGAGATGATGGTTGAGGCGGGGTTTAACACAGTCTTCATCGGTATCGAGACGCCCGACGAGGACAGTCTGTATGAGTGCAGCAAGCGGCAGAACACCAAGCGAGACATGGTCGGGGACGTCAAGCGCATTCAGCGAGCCGGCATGCAGGTACAAGGCGGGTTCATCGTCGGGTTTGACAATGATACGCCCTCCATCTTCCAGCGCCAGATCGATTTCATTCAGAGCAGTGGGATTGTAACCGCCATGGTGGGCCTGCTTCAAGCGCCACCCGGCACCCGGCTTTACGAACGACTCAAGCAGGAAGGACGCCTGCTCGAAAAGCTGACCGGCGACAACGCCGACGGCACCACCAACATCGTCCCGACGATGAACCTGGAGACGCTGCGCGAGGGGTACAAAACACTGCTCCAGAACATTTACTCCCCGGAGGCCTACTATCAGCGCGTCAAAACCTTCCTGCGCGAGTATAGGTCGCCAAAGATCAAGACCCGATTGGACCTACAGCATATCCT
This sequence comes from Anaerolineae bacterium, assembly GCA_034412795.1. Taxonomy (GTDB): domain Bacteria; phylum Chloroflexota; class Anaerolineae; order 4572-78; family NAK82; genus JAUVPY01. The sequence continues at coordinate 16,078 of DAOUMD010000119.1, read as the reverse complement.
GGCCTTCCCCCGTTCCGTCTTGCACCTGGGCATCCTGGGGAAGGAACGTTCCCAGTATTGGAACCTCTTGTTCTGGACGTTGTTCCGCCGTCCGGCCCTCTTACCCCTGGCCGTGACCCTGGCCATCTACGGGCATCATTTTCGCAAGGTGTGTGAGTTGCACGTGCTTTAGGCGGCAATACTAATCTTGCTCGGCTTGGACACTTGTGTCGCACGCAGTACAGGTGTTGCCAAATCCAAGCCGAGCAATAAGTAAAGATGGTTGTTATGTAAACTCCTAAGCTTCATCAATGGTTTACGACCGTGCCTCTGACGCCGCCAACGGCATAGCGTAAATGCCCCGTCCCTGTCAAACTACTCGCTTACCACCATCTCCAGCGGCGCACGCAGCGTCAAGTCGGCCGGGTTGTAGTAATCATACACGCTGGAAGGGGGCGTCTGGGCACGCATGGGGAAGCGGGCCCGCATCCGATAGCTGAAGCGCAGCGGGCTCTCAGATGAGAAGTCCTCCAGGTAGATGATGATCTGGCGCCCGGTCAACTCGTAACGGGCGATGACGCCTTGCTCGACCAGGCGGCCCAGGTCTTCGGTCAGCACTGTGAAGCCGGGCGGCACCCCCAGGTCGATGAGGGCCATCTTGACTATACCTGGTTGGTTTAGCTTCACCCCCACATCCACGGACAACGTGTCGTTGACGGCCAGCGCGGTGCGGTCGTAGTCCACGTCGATGGTCATCAGCTCACCCATCATCTCCACCATGGGGACCTGGTCCCAGGGCAGGTAATAGCGGGTGGCGACCTGGTACATCAGGTTACCGCCCCCTTCCAACTCGATCTGCACCCGGTTAGCGCCTAAGGGCGAGAAGCCGCGCTCGAAGGTGACCAGGTGCACCACGTCAGAATTGGTGTCGTCGATGACGATCTCCTGGGTCTGCTCTTTGTTGAGGCTGACGCGTACCGTGGCCGGGCCCTCGGCCTGTCCGGTCTGCTGGTTGGCCAGCAACATAGCTTTGAGGGAGAGGATGGTGGCCTGGGTGGTGCTCCAGGTGCCCCAACTATCCTTGCCCTGGATGAGATAAGCCAACGCGCCGCTCACAGCATCGGCATGGGCGTTGGCGCGCATCAGCGCGATGGTAGCCAGCGCGGTGGCCTCCATGCTTCCGCTGTCACCGGTGGCACCCATAAACGAGGGGAGATCCGCCGCCCAATAGACGACATCGCCCTCCTCGACACGCATCCCGTACAGCCGGTCCACCACGGCTCGCGTCATGGAGTGGTCAGGGTCGTAGGCAGCCAGCGCGTTGGCGACCAACGCCAGTCCGTAAGCATCCTCCTGCTGGAGACCAAACTCGCGCAGATAGCTAATCGCCTGGCCTACCTGTGGTGTGTCTTCATAGCCGGCCTCGATCAGCGACCAGGTAATAAAGGCGGTAGTAGGAGCCTTCGAGTCAATCTGCCAATGCTCCGAGTAGCCACGGTCGCTCCAAGTACCGTCCGCTCCTTGCTGGTCGAGCAGCCATTGGGCGGTGCGCTGGATGAGAGCCGGGTCCACGGGGTAGACTTTGGCCATGTCGTTGAATTCCATCAGTCCATAAGCGGTCAGGAAAACCTCCGCTGGCGGGTTTCCAAAGAGGGAGAAGCCGCCGCCCGGCACCTCGAAGGTCAGCAGGCGTTGGTAACCGGTGCCCACGTACTTCTCGGCCGTCATCTGCACCTCGGGGCTGGCCTGGCCGGTTGATTGCATGTAGTCCAGGATCAGAACATTCGGGTACGTCGCCGACGTACTTTGCTCAAATCAGCCGTGGGGCAAGCGTAAGATCTTCTCCAGCCCCTCAACCACCTGGGCCATCACCCCCGGGTAGATTTTGACCTCGACGTAGGGTGTTTCCGGCACGGCCTCGGGTGGGACTTCGATGGCCACCTCGCGGCTCTCGCGCAGCCAATCGCTCTCGGTCAGGCGCATCTCTTTGCCATCAGGCACTACACTGACTTCGCGACGGACGGCGTCGCTCATAGTTTGGCCCCAGGCGGTCACCTGGAAGCCACGCCGCCCAAACTTGAGAACACGGATGGGGAAGTAGACCACCTCGATGTCGTTGGAGGCGATAGTCAACGTCTGCTCGCCTTCACCCAGCAGTTCGAACCAGGGCTCCTGTTCCACTACCAGCCGCACCTCCTGGGTCTGGGGCAGGTAATTGAAAACACCGACCGGGATGCTGATCTCGTCCCCCTGGGTCAGCGAAACAGGCAGGTCGACGTCCACGAAGAAATCCTGGAAGACGCGTATGCCGTGGGTGGTGAAGCCCAGCCGCCCGTCCTGGGACGAGGCCAGCGCCGTCAGTCGCCAGGTAGTGATGCTGTCGGCCATAGGGATTTCGAGCGAGACAGAGCCATTTTCATCAGTGACCACTTCGGGCGCCCAGTAAAGGGTCTCGGGGAAATATTGGCGCAGGCGAGGCGCCTCTCCTGTCCCCTGTTCGTCTGGCGCAGACGGGGCCAGCCCCGCCTCCTTCTCTACCGCAACCTCCTCCACCACCATGTTTGGGGCCCCGGCAGCGAAGTCAAGCATCTCCCCCCGCATCTCCAGTTGCGCTTGCGGCATAGGAGGAGCCATAGCGCCTAGCGGCATCCCCCCCGAAAAGTTGAAGAGGAAAGCGACAGGCAGGATTACGGCCGCCGGCAGCGCCGAGATGGCACCCAGCCCGGTGGAGATGGCTCCGGCAAAGCGTCGCGCCTGGAGCCACAGGCCCTGTCCAAAGAACAGATAGGCGCCGGGGATAAGCAGGTAGGCCAGCAGCGCGGCGACCGCCAGGGCGTCGGGCGGTTCAGGCCCACGATTGGTGGCTCTGATCAAGAGGAAGATAAGCACACCCCAGGCCAAAGTCAGCAAGACCAGGAGTTTGGCCGTCGGGTCGCGTCTCAGCCAGGCGTAGCCGATGAAGATCAACGCACCCAGGCCAAATATCACCGCCAGCGCGATGAGGAGCTGCTCCGGGTCGGCGTAGAAGAAGAGCTCCGAGGTGGCTACCAGCCAGCCGGCCAGACACCCAGCCAGCAACAGGAGGGCCACAGAGGCGATGGCCACCCGCACCAAGACACGCTTCAGCACCCGCGCCCGGATCAGGGCGATCAAGACCACGATCGCCAGAGCCACGGGAACGAGAACCAGCCCCAGCGCCGTTGCTACGGCGATGCGTTCAAACCCGTCTTGCTGCGCTGAACGGACCTGGTCCATCTTATCCTGGCGCGAGTTGACGGGCGACGCAGCACCGGCAACCGGGACTCCGGTCCAGGCCGCCTTGGCCGCCTGATCCTGGGCCTGCCGAATCTGTTGTTGGTCCGGGGAGATAGCCGCCGGCAGTTCAAAGCCCTGCACCTGGTAGAAAGGCTCGAGCAACTCCTGCTCCAGTAAGAAGTAGAGCTTGGCAAAACCAGGGTCCTGACGTTGCAGGGCAAAGACCGACTCATCCACAATCGCTACCCCCAACGCGGTCTGCACCCCCGCACCTCCGCTCCCCTGCTCCCCGGGTTCATCTGTCTGGAAGCTGACGCTGGCCGTCTCGCCCGGCAAGTAGGTGTCCTTATCAGCGCTGACTGTTATAGACAAATCATTGGGCGCATCCACCACGGCCAGCCGGGTGTCGCGCACGATGCCGCCATCCAGCAACACCCTATAGGCGTGTAATTCGAGTGTGCCATACATTTCGGGGCTTACGTCTACGGCGAATTCCGCCTGGCCGTTGACGACTCGTTCCGAGCGAGTGGACAGGGTCTGTCCAGCTTTCACAATATCCAGATAAATATCGCCGGACGCGACCGACGTGAAAGCCACCAGTTTCATCGTCTCCCCTACCACGTAGGCGGCCCGGTCGGCGCGTAGCAGCACGCTATCGCTCCCGTACTCGGCCTCAAAGTCGACCTGACGACTGGCCGACGATCCCATCTCATCCTGGGCAAAGATGTCGAGGACGTGATGGCCCTGCGGCGTGAAGGTGAACTCAGTCAGACCGAATTCCCCGCTGCTGACTTCGGTCGGGGCTCCCCCGTCCACGCTGACGGTCAGCCGGGTCGGCGCGGGGCGACCGTCGGGATAGGAGGTCAGGATATAGACGATGTTCTCCATACCCGGCTTGAGGGTGCCGCTCTCAGCCACCGCCTCAATGACCAGCGGCTGGGCGGCGATGGGCAACACCTGGCTGGTCTGCTCGGGGTGATCGGTCTGATCGACGACGGTCACTTCCAACGCGAATTGAGCCTGGCCCGACTCCAAGCCCGAGCCGGCGAAGTAGTCAGGCAGATCAAAGCTGAATTCATACGTCCCGTTCTCATCCGTCTGGCCCTGCAGATCGACCACTACGGTGCGTTCTATATCCCATACACTGCCGACAACCTGGACCTCGCTCAATGCCACCGGTTTGCCGAAAAAGTAATCGGCCTGCACCACACCTTCCACGCGCTGTCCAGGCAGGTAGAAGCTGCGATCGGTGGAGAGGGTTACGCCGAACTTGGGCAACACGTAGGGACGCACCTCGACCGTCTTCTCAGAACGGGTGTCGGCAATGGAAACACTGAGCTTATAGTCCCCCTGGTTGACCAGGTCGGCCAGCGTGAAATCGGCAGCGGCTATCCCAAAATCCGAAGCCGTCACGCTCTGGCGGAAGACCTTGTTGCCCTTGGGATCCTCGACCAGGAAGTCAATTGTCGCGCCGCGGGCCGGGGTGAGGTCGAGGGTGCTGAGGGCCAGCGCCCGCATGTGGATAGACTGGCCCGGCTGGTAGAGAGGCTTGTCGCTGGTGAGCAGCAGCCGGTAGTCACGCTGGATGGTCACCGGCTGTTCCACCCGGTCCTTCCCCACGGCCGACTCGGTCTCCACGACGAGCTGCGTCTCGGAAGGGGCATCGGCCGGCACGTGGAATTGAACCGGCAGGCTGCCGGTTTCGTCGGTCTGACCCTCAAAGAGGGCTACGGCCGGACCCTGGTCCGCCTGGAGGCTGACCTTCACCTGGGCGCCGGCGACGGGTTGGCCGGCAGTGAAGTCCTGGACCACCACCCGTACCGAGGCGTCGCTATCCGGCGCGAAACGATTTGGCCCTATCACGATCGTCTGCTGGTCGTCCACCCGATCCGGCAGGGTGGTAACCCGCCACAACGCAAAAAAGCCGATTACCGCTACCAGGATAATCAGCAGGTGGAGCGCGGTAGCCAGCCAGGGCTTCCCGGCAAGAATGGATGGTTTGGTAGCAAGAGACTGGGTGTCCATAAGGTTTCTCCCTTCTGAGTCGGGGTCTAAAGATTGGAGAATGGTGCTCCCTCCACCCTAAAGACGCCAAAGGCCAGGCAATGGTTCCCTTGCATTGTATCATATCAGGCAAGGATAGAATATCACCCATAAGTCACCAGTGGCCCAGATTGCCTGTTGCAGCTCGATCACGCTGTGTTATAATCTCATCCGCGTAGTACCCAGTCGGGCCAAATTCACTTTAGGTTCAGTAACTACCCGCTCCCGATGGACGACAGTCCAGAGGCTCTACCCAAGTCCTTGTAAGTGACCAAGCTCGGGATTGTCATCTCTCGTGAGCCGAGGGCCCTCGCGAGCGGTGAGCTGAGCAGTTACTGGGTTCGTTCAAAAACGGAGGTATTGCTATGTTTGTATCACTTATGGGCGAAAATTTCGCCTCCCTGGTTCTACTACCATTGTTGTTAAACGTCGCCATAGCGATAGGGATTCTGATCGTCGGTTGGGCCATCACCAAGTTGATCGTGAAAGGCATGAAACGCTATTTGACCAAGGCCAGAACCGACGAGCTGTTGGTCAGATTTGCCACGACCGTCGCGAACGTGGTCCTGTTGCTGATAGTCGTCATCGCTGCGCTCAGTTCGCTGGGAATCAACACCACGTCGCTGGTCGCTCTCATCGGCGCGGCCGGACTGGCGGTTGGGCTTGCTTTGCAGGACTCGTTGAAGAACTTCGCATCGGGGGTGATGCTGATGCTCCAACGGCCGTTCACCATAGGTGACTTGGTCGAGGCAGCCGGGGCAACAGGCCTAGTAGAAGAGGTCAGTTTGTTCACGTCAATCCTGCACACCCCTGACAACCGCAAGGTGATCGTACCCAACGGTGAAATCTACAGCGGAGTCATCACCAACTATTCGGCTTACGCCACACGGCGAGTTGATATGGTGTTTGGTATTGCCTATGAGGATGATATCCGTAAAGCGCGACACATCATCCAGGAAGTACTTGAAACCGATGAGCGAGTGCTCAAACAACCCGACCCCATCATCGCAGTTGGCGAACTGGGGGACAGCAGTGTCAACTTCTACGTTCAACCCTGGGTGAAGACCAAAGATTACCTGGGCGTGAAGTATGATGTGACAGAGAAGATCAAAGCGGAATTTGATGCAAATGGGATCTCGATTCCATATCCGCAGATGGACGTCCATCTTGATGGGAGGGGATAGGAGTCAGGACTCAGGGAATCGGGAAGGCAAGTTGCTTCTGACCTGAGTCCTGATTCCCCGATTCCCTGAGTCCCTGATCCCTGATTCCCCGATCCCCTACTTTCGAAATCCCCCCGAAAATCGAACGCCCCCGCATGAGTTGATTGAAAAAAGGGGAAAAATGTGGTAATATTCACTATAGTTAAGAGACTCAGTAACAAGCCGGCCTGCCTCCTCAGGGGGGATGCATAGCCCGGGTTGGCCTGGGGCATAAGCGAGTCCGGGCCAGAGGCACTTTGGCTCAAATTCCGTATGGTGCAACTGTCTGGAGTGTTATGCCGAATTATTTCGGCCTACAATCGTTAGGCCCCAAGACTTTACAATGACTGAGGATCACAGACATGAGTTCAATAAAGAAATATGTGGTTGTTATCTCTGCGCTACGAGAAGAGCTGGGCTACCTGCTGAGTGATGCATCTATCAATTGGAAAGATGCTCAAGAGAATGATTCCGGTGTTTGGTACTACGAAGGGCTTCTCAAGAATACCGACATTACTATCATAGCGGCGTCCGCCTTAGAAATGGGGTTGACGACAACTGCAATTGTCGCCACCAAGTTGATTACCAAATTTAATCCCATCCTAATTATTATGATTGGCATATGTGCAGGCAGGACAGGTAGGCAGGTTCGTATCGGAGATATTGTCATTCCATACAAGATCATCCATTATCAGTTTGGGACATTCGAAAGAAACAAGATAAACCAAAAGCCTCTCACCGAAGAAACAAATCAAGAATTGTATAGTCTCGCATTGAGTTTAGCCAACACGGATATCCTAGATGACATTGACACAAATTTTGTAGGAGATAAACCTACAGAAGGAAATTTAAAATGTCTCTGTTATCCGATGGCCTCCGCGGACTGGGTTGTAAAAGACACAACGAAACTCGATGAAACCAGATTCCAAGACCAAGATGTTATTGCCCTAGACATGGAAAGCTATGCGGTGGTTCGTGCTGCCAATACACTTAAAGTACCTTATGGCGCAATGATTATCAAATCTGTTTCTGATTATGCAGATAGTGAGAAAAGTGATCGATTCAGGGCTTACGCAAAGTTCACCAGCTCATCATTTCTGATCAAGTTACTACTGGAGTTCAATAAAACACGGGATGCGTCCGTTTTGGAGTTTAGTGTAAGCAACCCGATTACCCATATTTCTGCTGACAGCAAAATACTAATCCTATCCGCGCAAAGCCAAGATATTAATTACCTCATGCAATCAAGATTTTTCTCGAAAGAGTGGGGCGAAATAGTAGACGGAAATGAACATCGCTATTACACAAACACCCTTAACTCGGCCAACATCATAGCCACGTCAATGTCAAAGAGCGGCCTCACTGAGGCCGCAATTATTACAACACGTTCTATTGAAGGATTCCAACCCAAGTTGATTATTGTGATCGGTACATGTGGTGGCCGAAAAGGAAAGGTCAAGATAGGCGACATAGTTTTGCCCAATAAGGTATTTCATTATCAGTATGGTGCTTTTAGAGATGGCCAAATCGATAGCGAGCTTCGGGTTAGTTATCTTGATGACCGTCTTCTGGGTTTTATTGAAACACTCTCAGAAGAACGAAATAAGGAAGTTAGGAGACAGATTCACCAATCTTTTCGCTCTGTTGCTCCCCATAAGCGATATCCATCAACCTTGTCTGCTCTTTATATTGCACCCATGGCTTCTGCTGATCTTGTGGTAAAGGATTCAATTGCTCTCGGCACAGCTATTTCACTCGATAGAAAAGTCGTCGCAATCGATATGGAGGGTTACGCAATAATGAGAGCCGCAAAACATTCATACGCACATCCCGGTGTCTTGATAATTAAGGCTGTCGCAGACTATGCAGACCGGAATAAAGACGACACCTACCGTTCATATGCCAGTTACGCCTCCGTGTCCTTTTGCATTTCATTATTGCATGAAGTAACATCAAAGCTTTTCCATCAGTCCAAAAAGGCCTAACAAGCCCCTTCAACCCGAATTGCTACCCTTCCGTTTTTTGAAGTTGATTGCGCCTGTGGTGTTGTTTTGGCTTCAAAGTAGTCTTGCTGGCCCGCAATCGGGTTAAAGGGGGCGTTGGGCTGCTTCTACCGTGGGCAGAAGTCCGCAAGTCATAGGGTAAGTAATGGACGCAATAGATATATCATTTGCATTCGGATGTCTACCGCCGAGCAGCGACAATGAGTGGCTGAATTTGAGTCGTTTTGTGGACATTTATAACGCTACGTACGGTACGAACTACAGTTTGGAAGCTTTTCCCGAGAACGAAGATCGCTCTAACCCACAGCCGGAAGTCTTGCTTCGTGACGGTGAAGCGATGATGGTCATCGAACGTAAAGTTTTTGCTTGGCCCCCGAACTTTGTCAGACGCCATCAACTCTGGCATGAGTTCAATAAGAGATTCTTTGCTAAGATGTCCGACGAATTTGTGGATGACGTCTACGCATTCGAGATTGCTGATTCGGACATACCAGGTAGCAAACGCAAAATAACCGAACTGGTAAATGACGTGACTGAACGTATTCTGGAACACGTAAGTTTGATACAGGGTACAGGCGGCATTGTCTGTGTAAACGAGCCCATTGAGTGGAAATTCCATCGATTGTCAGAAATGGACCGAGGAGATTACTCTGGAGAATCTGGTATCGTCTTGCGGCTCATGCGTCCGTTTCAATATTATGACGAAGGACAAATGACAACAGCACAGACCGAAATCAAGGCCGCGCTCTCTGAACTCATTGCAGGTTCAGCTCCAAAATTCGACAGCTTTGTCGACTGCCTCAGAGTCCTAATTGTGGAGCCCTATACGGATGTTCTGAATGTCTCTACTGAAATGCTGAGTCAGATAATTCAAGGTATCACGGTACCCATGAATATTGATCAAATATGGCTAGCGGTTCAGGTCGAACTCAACGATCAAGAGTCAGTCCTCGATTATCGATTGGTTACAACCAAGAATAGCCCTTAAAGTGAACATACTCTGCGGTTTCGAACCCGCACGGGTCAGTCGTGCCCGTGCGTCAATACACCAGGAACTTGACAAAAGCGGCGATACAGAGGGCCACGTAGGAACATCACCAAGAATCGCACATCATAAACAAGTAGACCTATGATCTGGGAATCAGACATCTGGAAAGTAGAGCTGGCGAGAGACCTTCAAGCGGTAAGGCAACAAATTGCCCCTGCGAATCTCGCGGCAGCATATGACCAAGCTTTAGTAGCCATCGAAAAATTCGCTTTCACAAGTGCATTCATTATTCGCAAACTCTTAGAAGCACATAAGCTCTCAGACGAGATTCTATCAACTCACTTACCTGTTAGAAGATTCCCAAGGATTGACCGTGAAATTGTCATAAATTTTCTAAATTGGCATAGATTCGAAGATTTCTACAACCTGGACTCGCCAGAAGAAATAGTGCTATCGCCCCATACCTTATGCAACTTGCTCATCCACAGCTTTGTATTCTGTCCGGAGGTAGATGAGTTCACAGGCGAGCTTGGTGGCATATTTTTCAATTCTGACCGTACCAGAGACAAATTTCTTTATTGGGTCAGTATAAATAAGCTATTCGCCTTCATTGAAGATATTAGCCAAGATCACATAGACTATGCAGTTTATACTCACTTGCAGAAGCCAGGTGAAACTACCGCCATTAAGTCACGAGGCTTACCAACATCCAGTGGCAAAACAGAAAAAGAGTGATAATTACCGACCACCGCGAGAAATACCTCTAGCTCCAAAACGGGCAGAGTTGGCGAACGGGTTGAGTCGGGAGGGATTGCACTAACAGTTCTTGGCGTTTCCAAAACCAGGCAAATAGGGGAATTCGTGGAGCCTAACGCGGGGAGCATCTACCTGGTGCTTGAGGTAGTCATTGAAAACGCCAGCCGAGACGAAGCGCCCTACAACCCACTCTACTTCACAGTAAAGGACTCCGATGGTTTCGAATACAACACGGCCGCTGTCGCGCCTGACCCCAGCCTCAAGAGTGTCAGCCTCGCGAGAGGCGATAGAGTTCGAGGATTTGTCGCCTTTGAGGTCAGGGACACAGCCAGAGGATTCGTAGTGACCTACGAGCCGCTCGTCATTCTCGGCGGGTACGAGCCAATCCAAATAGAGTTGGGGCAGTGAAGAACCGAGGAAACGGTGTCGACGGTATGTTGAGGCGGGAGACTATCCTGTTGATTAGGGCACCGGCGGAAGGCTTACTTTTTCTCAACACATTAGTCAAGAGGTGCAAGTCCTAATTCGTGTTGGGTTTCACGTTCGTTCAACCCAACCTATGGGCTGGTATCCAGGAGATAAGAATAAAGCCGTGAAATACAAAAGTGTTATCGTAACCAAAAGAGGCAGCCCGGAAGTTCTCCAAGTCATTGAGAATGACCTGCGCCCACCATCAGCCGGTGAGACCCGCATCAAAACCCTCGCCACCTGCGTTTGCCTACCCGACGTTCAGGCCCGCTATGGTCAGACACCGATTGCGCCCAGGGTGCCATTTGTACCGGGATATGCTATCATCGGTGACGTGGATGCGCTCGGCGAGGGTATCACCAACGTTGTTGTAGGTGACAGAGTGGCGGCTTTGACGGTGTCTGGAGGCTATGCCGAGTACATTTTCCTGGGTGAAGAACAGCTTATTCCTGTTCCCACCACCCTGGACCCAGCGGAAGCGGTCACGCTGATCCTGAATTACATCGTTGCTTACCAAACACTCCACCGGTCAGCAAAGGTCAAGGCCGGCGATAGGGTATTCATCATCGGCGCGAGCGGTGGTGTTGGCACAGCTTTATTACAGCTTGGCAAACTGGCCAAGCTCACCATGTATGGAATCGCGTCCAAAAGCAAACACAGCGTATTGGCCAAATATGGGGCGACGCCGATTGATTATCACACGCAAGATTTCGTCGAGGTGATCCGCCAGGCGGAACCCAACGGACTCGATGCGATATTCGATGGAATGGTCTGGGGTTACCTCGATCGTGGTTTTTCGCTGTTGGGGCGTGGTGGCACGTGGGTGCAGTACGGCAACCCCCTGAGTTTTTCAGGCTTGTTGCGTCTTTTGGCCAAGCTCATCCTGTTCAATGTGCTGCCGAATGGTAAATCACTCAAGCTCTATGGAACGACGACTTCCAAATTTGGCAGACGCTCTTATCTGGAAGACTGGGCCACGCTCTTCAAGCTACTGGAAGAAGGCAAAATCAAACCGATCATTGCGCAAAAGTTTCCCCTTCTGGAAGCAGCCCAAGCCAATGAACTGCTGGAAAGCGGCCAGGTCATCGGCAACATCGTTTTGTTAGCACCGGAACTGTTGTAGGTTTTTCGTTCTGCAATCATAGCGCGGCCCAACCCGCGCGTGCAGCCGACTCGCCTCCGCATACCCCATACGCCTCACCGATCTTGATGCGCCGCATACACCTTTCCAAATCGTTGTTGATACGCGGCAGATCTTTGACATCATAGTAAGTGAACAGTCCCCACCAGCGGTTGCGGAAGGTGTCGTTAATGTGAACCACCACTTAATGCATCATTCTCCGGCGAACGCTCAATGTTATATCTGCACCCACTATAAATTATATTTGAGGAACTGGGATGGTTTACTATTTGGTTGACACTTCTTACCGGTCAAATCAAGCAAAGCAACTTCGTAAAACGTGAAACGTGAAACGTAAAGGCACATTTGCAAGGCGCATTCGCCCAGAATCATTACGCTTCACGCCTTACGTTTTACGAACGTGTCTGGCAAAGTAGGCCAAATTGTTTACCATTTTTCTTGGCAAAATGAACCATGCCGAGGAACTCAATGAAGTACATCGTAATCAGCAACGCACGCATCCATAATCTGAAGAATATCAACGTCAGGATTCCAAAGGACAAACTGGTTGTCGTCACTGGCGTCAGCGGTTCCGGGAAATCGAGTTTGGTGTTTGACATCATCTTTGAAGAGGGCAAAAGGCAATACCTACAGTCCATCGGAATGATCCCCGGCATCACCGAAGAAGACAAATTCGATCAGATCGCCGGTATTGGTCCAACGGTAGCGGTACAACAAGCCATTATCCGCCAGAGCAACCCGCGGTCAGTGGTGGGCACCAAGACAAAGATACTAAGCTACTTGGGCATGCTCTATGCGCGTGAAGGGCACATGGCTTGCTCCATCTGCGGAGCAAGCGTCGGCGGCGACCTGGTATGTGAACGGTGTGGGAACGTAGAAGAGAGATTGGAAGCCAACTACTTTTCCGCCAACTCCCCGACCGGAATGTGCCTACAGTGCGAGGGACGGGGTGTCCACTTTGAGTTGGTGATGGAGAAGCTAATCCCGGATGCCAATATCACGCTGCGTCAAATGCTGGCGAACGCAGGGGTGCTTTCCAGCTTCCGGTACTTGCTAAAAGGACGTCTCAAACCGTATGCAGATACCCCTTTCTCTCAGATGCCCGACGAGGCCAGAGAACACATCCTGTATGGTGTGGAGGTTCAACACCCTTATCGGCGTCGCAGTCTCTGCCTGTTTACTCGACTGCGGTTTCTCCTGTCCAGGGGAGAGGATGTCGGTGGCACGATGGTAATGATGCCCTGCCCCCAGTGTCAAGGGTACCGGGTCGGAGAGGAAGCGCGTAGGGTTACACTTGGGGGTAAGCACATCGGTCAAATTGGACATATGACCATCCTGGAGCTTCAGGCCTTTCTGCAAGCCTTGCCCACGGGTGAACCACTTTCTTCCTTTGGACACAATCTGATCAGAGAGGTACTTCAAAAAACGCACTATCTCCTCCAGGCCGGACTGGGACACTTGACGCCGTATCGCCAGATGCCGACCCTCAGTGGCGGAGAGATTCAACGCATCTTTCTGACCTCTCATCTGGATTCCAAGATGGACTCGCTTATCTATGTGCTCGACGAGCCGACGGTCGGACTGCACGAGATTGAAAAGGGGGACTTGCTCGAACAGATAACGGCTTTGAGATCCCTGGGGAACACGGTCATCGTTGTAGAGCATGACAAAAACACCATCGAACGGGCACAGCATGTGATCGACTTTGGTCCCCTGGCAGGTACCGATGGCGGTGAAATTGTCTATGAGGGAGACTATGCCGGACTGCTCAAGTCGGAGAGTTCGATTACTGGTCAATACCTTTCGGGCCGGCGCGCAGTGCCCCGTAAGGCTCCGCACGAGTACGCCACGATCACCGATGCAACCGCGCGGCTGACACTGTACCACGCCCAGACGAACAACCTCAAGGACGTGACCGTAAGCTTTCCTCTGGGCGTTCTCGTTGGCGTGGCCGGTGTTTCGGGAAGTGGGAAAAGCTCTCTGGTGTCAGATACCCTGATCCCGTTGCTGGAACGTCACTTTGCGGATCTGCGAGGAAGAAAACACAGTGACTTTAGCGCAGACGAGGAGATCGAATTCGTGATGCCCAGTCCCGTCGCCGAAAAACTTGACGGGATGGCGCACATTGCCGGTTATTCCCAGGTCTCTCAAGCACCTATTGGCAGGCGGAGCATCTCTCACCCTGCGTCCTACGTCAACATCTGGAGCAAAATCAGAAAGCTGTTCGCTCAGCAGCCACTGGCCGAACAGCGCCAATACACACCCGGCCACTTTTCTTTCAATGCCAAGGGAGCCTGTCCTGAATGCAATGGCAAGGGAAGCGAAAGGTTCTGGCTGGGAGGCAACTCTTTTGTGACCAGCTTGTGTACCCAGTGCCATGGAAAGCGATACCTGGATGAAATCCTGGATGTCACGTACCAGGGTGCGAATATCGTAAACGTCCTCAATATGAGCGTTACAGATGCTGGGACACTCTTTAGGGATACGCCGTCTATCCACGCCATGCTGAGCGTGCTGGAGCAGACTGGGATGGGGTACATCAGGCTGGGACAGCCCACGGCGACATTGAGCGGCGGCGAGGCACAGCGTATCAAGTTGGCAAAGGAAATCGGCCGACGTCGCAAAGGCAACATCCTTTACGTCTTAGATGAACCGACCACGGGGTTGAGTCTGTACGATACTGCCAATCTCCTCGCACTCCTGGATACGTTGGTGAAAAAAGGAAACTCGGTCATCGTGATCGAGCACGATCCGACGGTGTTGTCCTACTGCGACTGGCTGATCGAGTTGGGTCCTGGCGGCGGGGTTGAGGGGGGCGAGATCATTGCCCAGGGTTCGCCGTTTGACCTGAAGGGTAACCCACATTCGCAGACAGGCCGCTTCCTGGAGACAAGATCACTTTGAACAGAGACTATTGGCCCACACAGGATTGGCGCGGGGCAGACCCCGAATCTGCGGGGATGCGCGCAGAGGCCCTATCGAACCTTGAACGGGAAATCAAAGCCCGCTTTCGCAGCATCAACGCTTTTCTGGTTGTAAGAAGAGGCTATCTTATTCTTGAGAGATATTTCGGTGGATTCGGTCGAGACGATAAACACCTGGTGGCTTCGGTGACCAAGAGCTTTATCTCCGCCTTGATCGGTATTGCCATTGATCAGGGGTTTATCGAGGGAGTCCACCAAAGCGTCCTGGGCTTTTTCCCCGAGTTTGTGCCTGGCGCGCGCGACCACCTGAAGCGACAACTGACGATCAAACACCTGCTTACAATGACAGCCGGATTCCAGTGGCGTACCGGCGCGCGGAACCACGAGCTATACATCAACAGGCTACGGCGGAGTAAGGACTGGATAGCCTTCATCCTGGACTTGCCCCTTCGAGAGCGATCGTTTGGTACGTTTCAATACAACAGCGCCGCTTCTCATTTGCTCTCAGCCATCATCACACGCAGCACGGGGAAGTGCGCCCAGGAGTTCGCCGCCGAACACCTGTTTGAACCCATTGGATTTGACCAACCTGCCCCCAACATGAGACACACCTACAGCCAGGAGGAGGTGTTCAGAAACACAGCCGGGGGGTGGCCCAAGGATCCCCAGGGGAACAGCATTGGGGGATGGGGACTGGTCCTCAAGCCCAGGGATATGGCGCGGTTTGGATACCTGTATCTCAACAGCGGTCAGTGGGATGGCGAACAGGTCATCTCAAAGAAGTGGGTTGAGGACTCTATCTCGCCACACACACCAGGCTACGGCTATCAGTGGTGGCTGCGAGACGTGAACGGCGTCTTTGTTTTCTCCGCTGTCGGTCAGGGGGGACAGCATATCTTTTGTTTACCTCAAAAAGACCTTGTCGTCGTAGTCGCATCCAAGCTGGGTAGCAAGTGGCGAGATCGGTGGCGTCTCCTAGAGGAGTTTGTCATCCCGGCAGTGGTGCGGTAGGTGTGTCGCCCCTTGCTATAAGGATACCTGATGATATCGCTGTTGGGAACCTTCCAGCTTTCGACGGTATGTTGAGGCGAGAGGCTATCCCGCTGATTGGGGCACCGGTGGAAGGCTTACTTTTTCTCAACACATTGGTCAAGAGGTGCAAGCCCTAATTCGTGTTGGGTCTCACGCTCGTTCAACCCAACCTTGTATAATAAAGTCGACTGATTTTCACGATTGATAATGGACGCGCGGCGCGGCCACTGGACAACTGGCCCGCAGTGGTGTAAAGTTGAAATATGCGGGCGTGCGTCCAAGGAATG